>PLBE01000174.1:27645-117613 GCA_003134435.1 Acidobacteriaceae bacterium | reverse complement strand
TTCTTCTTCCGCCACATGCAGGAACTGATCAAGCGCAGCAACATCTACATCGCGCAGCCCCCGCTCTTCGGCATCAAGAAGGGCAAAACGCACCAGTACATCAAGAACGAACACGAGTTCGTGAAGGTCATGGTGAAGCGCGCGTCCGAAGGCCTCATCATCCGCTACGGAGAAGGCGCGGCCAAACTCGAAGGCGCGGCCCTGACCAAGTTCATCACCGTCCTCAACGAGTATCTGGGATTTCTCGACAAGCTGAACAAGCGCCTTCGCGCCGAGGAAATCACCAGCCTGTTGCCCAAGCTTGACCTGGCCAAGCGCGCCGATTTTGAAGGCGACAAAAAAACGCCACCCCGGAAAATCGAGAAGCTTGAAAAAGATCTCAAGCGCCTGCAGAAGGATCTAAAACTGAAGAGCGTGGAGACGCACTTCGACGAAGAACATAATCTCTGGGAACTGCACTTCGTCAACTCGCAGGGCGCCGAGCACCTTATCAACTGGGAACTGGCGTCCAGTCCCGAATGCCGCCAGCTTATCGCCAAGTTCAAGCAGATCGAACAGTATCTGGAGCCGCCGTTTGTAGTCGAGAGCTTGCCGAAAGTATCGAAGGCAAAGGTCGCCGGCGAAGATGCCAAAGACGAAGCGGAAAGTAATGACGAAGCTGGCGAGAACGACAACCATGAAACTCTGAGCGCGGCCGAGAAAGAAGAAGCCGACAAAGCGCAGAAGAAAACCGGCAAGCCTCCTGTACGCCGCGCCAAAGAACCCGAGATCGTCGAGAAGAATACCGCTCGCGAACTCTTCGACTACGTCCTCAACGAAGGCCGCAAGGAGTACATCGTCCAGCGCTACAAAGGCCTAGGAGAAATGACCGCCGAGCAACTCTGGGAAACCACCATGGATCCCGAACGCCGCACGCTTTTGCAGGTCCGTCTCGAAGACATCGCCGAATGCGAAACCATCTTCACTACGCTGATGGGCGAAGACGTGGAAGCCCGCAGAAAGTTCATCGAAGACAACGCTCTCGATGTGAAGAACCTCGATATCTAGAGTGTGTGGGGCGGACACTCCTGTCCGCCGCTAGCTTTTGATTCTGATCGTGTAGGACACAGCCCCCCTCGTCCGTTCAAGCCGAGCCAAGCTCGGCAACTTACTGCAGTCGCTAGGCAACCCATGACATCGCCAGCTAGAATTCACGCTATGAAATCGAAGAGCTGGCATCGTTCCGCAAAATCATTCCTGCCGGTGATCGTGTTGTCGCTTGCCGTCCTCACCTTCGCCCCGCCGCTTGCTTCGGCGCAGAAGAAAGAGATTATCTATAGCGCCAACGAGAAGCCGCTGGCCGATCAGATTCATGGACTGCGTTCGCTGGCGGACGACGTTCGGGCGCAGACGACCAGGGAACTCGCGCTCAAGATTTTCAAGCTGCCGCCGGCCGACAATAAGCTGCGGCTGGCCCTCAATCTCGCCGGACTCTCCACCGAAGGCGATTTCGGCCATGACACTCTGCAGGAAGTGGCGAATACGCTGGACGAAGCTCTGCGCGAACGTCCGGTGCCTTGGGTTGAGCCGAAAGACTCCGACGCGAACTCCGCCGCTCCCAATACCCGGACGCCCGCCTATCCCTATATGGAATTGGCCACGCTGGTTCGCTATGAGCATGTGGATGCGCCGCGCAACCACGACGATGAGCAGTTTCGGGCGGCGCTGGAGCGCTTGGAAGCGGACGACCACAAACGCGAGCATCTGGACTTTGCGTTGACCGATCTTTCCGGCAAAACCTGGACCTTTTCGGAACTACGGGGCAAGGTCGTGCTGGTAAACTTCTGGGCAACGTGGTGTCCGCCCTGCCGTAAAGAGATGCCGGACCTGGATGCGCTCTATGCGCGCTTCGCATCGAAGGGCTTCGTGGTCCTTGGTATTTCTGATGAAGAGGCGGCGACCGTCGAGCCCTTTATCCGGGAGCGCAAGGTTTCGTTTCCCGTGTTGCTCGATCCCGGGCGCAAAGTAAACGAGATGTTTGTGGTGGAGGGGATTCCAAAGAGTTTTGTCTATGATCGCGAAGGCAAGCTGGTAGCCCAGTCAATCGATATGCGGACGCAGAAGCAGTTTCTGGGAATGTTGGCTAAGGCTGGACTGGACTAGAGACCCGCGATTCGAGAGATCAATTCTAGGAGGAATGCAAAATGAGGGGAGTCAAAATGAAGAAGCGCATCGTCAGCGTAGTTGCGGCAGTTGGAATCCTCGGGTCCCTCGCCTTCGCGCAGGACGCCATGAAGAAAGACGCGCCGCCCAAGCCGGCGGAGGGACCTTCTAAGGTCTTGCTGGAAAACTGGAACGAGATCGCGCGCAAGCTGATTGCGATGGCCGAAGATTTTCCCGAGGATAAGTACGATTTCAAACCGGTGCCGGCCCAGCGCAGTTTTGCCGAGCAATTATTGCACGCGGCGAACGCCAACTACTATTTTTCCAATCCGGTCATGGGATTGAAACCTCCGGCCGCGGAAGATCCCAAGCGCGAACAGTACAAAACCAAGGCCGCAGTGGTTGCCTTTGTGAAAAAGGCATTTGCCGACGGGGCAGCGGCGATCCAGCAGAAAGGGGACAACGGACTGAACGATCTGATCGTCGATCCCTTCGCGAATCAGCAGGCACGCGTCTCCGATATGGCGTGGGGCCTTATCGAGCATTCCGGCGAACATTACGGACAACTGGTGGTCTATTACCGCGTTGCCGGGTTGGTGCCGCCCGAATCGCGTCCCAGGAAGTAGCGGCCCGCGCTGATACCATAGCCCTCGTGCCTCCGCTGCTTGAAGTCCGCGAATTGACCATCCAGTTCCCGCAATCGCGTGGCACCGGGCAGCAGAGGTCGGCGGCGGCGGCGCCAGTGCCGCTGGTCGCCGTGCGCCAGCTTTCATTTTCCATCGCCGCCGGTGAGGTGCTGGGGCTGGTTGGGGAATCGGGCTCGGGAAAATCCGTTACCTCGCTCGCAATTTTGGGACTGCTTCCCCCCGCAGCCATCGTCTCCGGCGAAATCACTTTTCAAAATGGCTCCGCGGACGGCAACCGGCCCACGCAACTCACAACACTCCGGCCCGATCAACTTCTCCAGATTCGCGGGTCGCGAATAGCGATGATTTTCCAGGAACCCATGACCGCGCTCAACCCGGTCATGCGCGTCGGCGACCAGATCGCGGAGGCGGTCCGCGCTCACCATCGCGTCTCAAAATCGGAAGCCTGGAGCCGCGCCGTCGAAGGTTTGCGCGACGTAGCCATTACCGACCCCGAGCAGCGCGCACGCAGTTATCCCCACCAGCTTTCGGGAGGCATGCGGCAGCGCGTCATGATCGCGATGGCCATCGTCAACCATCCCCAACTACTGATTGCCGACGAACCCACTACCGCGCTCGATGTCACCATCCAGCAGCAAATCCTGGACCTGCTCAACGACCTTCGCCACAAGTTTGGATTGGCGATGCTCTTCATCTCCCACGATCTCGCCGTCGTCTCCCAGGTCGCCGATCGCGTCGCCGTCTTGTATGCCGGGAACCTGGTTGAACTGGGCGCGAAGAAGGACATTTTTTACGCTCCCGCTCATCCTTACACCCAGGGACTGCTCCGCGCCATTCCCACCCTCGTCACCGACCGCTCCATTCCACTCTCCACCATCGAAGGCACCGTCCCGCCCCTCGCTCAACTTCCCGCCGGGTGCCCGTTCGAACCGCGCTGCTCACAACGCATAGCTGCCTGCGCCGTCGGCTTGCCTCCGCTGATCGAGGTCACTGAAATGCACTGGGCGCGGTGCCCCGTGGTGAACCACCCGCGCCTTTGATTTCGCACAATTATTCGGACGAGTCTGCTAAAAATGAACGGCATGGGAACCAACCGCCTCGAAGCCTTCAGTGACGGTGTGATCGCCGTCATCATCACCATCATGGTGCTGGAGCTGAAGGTTCCCCGCGACACTACGCTCGCTTCGCTGCGCGCTCTTGCCCCGCAGTTTCTAAGCTATCTGCTCAGCTTCCTGGTCGTGGCCATCATGTGGGTCAATCATCATCACCTGCTGCACTCGGCTCGCCGCGCCGATCCGCGCCTGCTCTGGTCCAACAATACTCTTCTGTTCTGGATGTCGCTCGTCCCTTTCGTCACCGCTTTTATGGGTAACAACTGTTGGGATGCGCGCGCCGTAGCTCTCTACGGGGTCGTGCTGGCGCTGTGCTCCTTATCGTTTGCGCTGCTGCGGTCCGCCATCATTCGGCATCATCCCGACGACGGGGATCTGGTCCGCTACCATCGCGGCGTGCAGTCCAAGAACCTCTTTTCCATGTTGCTTTACATCGCCTCGGTGCCGCTCGCGTTCGTTGATGTACGCATTTCGTTTTTCATCTTTGTCTTCGTTGCGCTCTCCTATTTCATTCCCGAACGCAAGTTGGCGGAGTCCACGCCCGCATCTCCCCACGAATCATAGACACGCATCCTGCCACCCATCCTAGCCACGACGCCTCGTCCTTCCTTCCCAGAAACGGCTATAATCCTCCCTTTGTGCGCATTCTTCTTCTCAGCGACATTCACAGCAACCTCGAAGCGCTCGACTCCTGTCTGGCGGCCGCTCCCGCCTACGACCTCGTCGTCAATCTCGGCGATACCGTCGGTTACGGCGGCAACCCCAATGAGGTCATTGCCCGTGCCCAGGCTCTCGGAAGTGTCTTCGTCCGGGGCAATCACGATAAAGCGGTCAGCGGACTGATGAGCCTAGACGATTTCAACCCGGTTGCCGGACTCGCCACACTCTGGACCCGCGACCAGCTCACGCCCGAAAACCTCGACTGGTTGCGCTCGCTTCCCCACGGCCCCGTCCAAATCGACGAACTCCCCGGCATCCAGTTCGTCCACGGCTCCGCGCTCGACGAAGATGAATACATGGTGAGCGCGCGCGATGCTATCGAACCGCTCATCACCAATCCCGTGCCGCTCACTTTTTTTGGACACACCCACCTGCAGGGTGGATTCGTACTGACTGGCGAGATCAGCGAAGCTTATCGGCCCGGATATCGCACCGTGGGCCAGCCCGAGTCCTCCGATTGGCCGCTGCGTAAGGATTGCCGCTACCTGATCAACCCCGGCTCCGTGGGCCAGCCCCGCGATGGCGACTGGCGGGCCGCATTCGCCGTCTTCGACTCGGATGCGTGGATTGTCACGTTCTATCGCGTGCCTTACAACCTGCGTGTCGCCCAGGAAAAAATCCTAGCCGCAAACCTGCCCCAACGACTCGCGACGCGACTCGCGACAGGACGATAGATTTCCCTTTCCCGCCCTTGCGCATTGGAACGCAAGGATGGGGGTACCGCTCCGAAAAACTCCGAATTCATCCTCGTTGTAAACTCACTACTATGCCTTCGCGCTCTTCCGCATCCAGCAATCTCTTTTCCGCCCCAAAAACCGCGCCCGTTGCCGCTCACACCGCTCACGTTGATGGCGGAGCCCGCGGCAATCCCGGCCCCGCCGGCTATGGCGTTGCCATTAGCGACGCCTCCGGCAAGCCCGTTGCCGAACTCAGCCAATACCTGGGCCACCGCACCAACAACTACGCGGAATATCAGGGATTAATCGCCGCCCTCCGCTATGCCGCCGAAAACCAGCTAAAGGCACTTAAAGTCGTCAGCGATTCGGAACTCATGGTGCGGCAGATGAAAGGCATCTACAAGGTTCGGCATCCCGAACTTCGCAAACTATACGACGAGGCGCAGCAGTTGGTGCGGCGGTTGGAGTACTTCGAAATCAGGCACGCACTGCGCGAACACAACCGGATTGCCGACCGGCTGGCGAACGATGCCATGGATCGCGGGCGCTAGCAGTGGGATGATAGTTTTTATTCAGAGGCATTAGTTACTGAAAATCGAGCGCGTGGAAGTGCGCCCGGAGCGATGACAACTCGTAGCTGGTGGCTCATAGCGAGAGCCGCTCGCGCGCTAGGCTCGGCTCTTTTTCACCGTAACTGCCTTCACCTTCACGGTTTCCCAGGGGCGCTTGGGACGCTCAACTTCCGGCTGGTCGCGGTCTTTGATGCGATCGTAATGGTAGGACTCGCTGGTCGTACCGAGCGATTCGTTGTAGAGGCTGGGCAGGGCGAGCGCTTCTTTCATCTCTTCCGAGAACTGCTGCAGCGCTTTCAGGTGATCCGCAGTAGCCGGCACTTCCGTTTTCGTCGTCTTCATAAACTGCTGGTAGCCGCGGTTAATCAGCTTCGAAATCTCGCTGCCGATCATGTACCCGGGATACGCGAAAATCTTCGCGCCCCCGTCGTCCGTCTTTTGAATGGCCGCCGAGCAGTTGTACTTCTTCAGGAACACTCGGGTTTGCGCGCCCGGAGCCTCAATCAGGTCAAAGCCATGCTCTTTCAGCCAGGCCACTGCATCTTCGTAAGTTCGTTGTTCGATTTTTGCTGTCATTTTATGAACTCAATTCTTGTTACGGTTACGTCAGCTTAGATGCGCCGTCCGCCATTTCGATGGAACCAAGAAAGTGCACCATGAATCTAATGACCTGAGAATCCAGTAACGCTAGTATAGATATACCTTTTTAAGATTGCGGGCACATTACTGTAGTCACTGGGGCAAACCACGCGATGACGCCAGCAACTTCCGACTCCGCGCCAGCTTCGGCCTCGCACTCTGCCGCGACGTCCGGCGTAGCGCCGCCCGCTCTGGGAGAGGCTCTGCTGGCCCGCATCGGCAATACTCCGTTATTGCCGCTGGACGCGCTCACGGTCCAACTGCCTCACGTCGCACTATGGGGCAAGGCCGAATGGTATAACCCGGGCGGATCGGTGAAAGACCGCGCTGCCGCCCGCATTGTGACCGAAGCTCGCCGAGCGGGCAAGCTCGCTCCCGGAAAAATCCTCCTCGATTCCACCAGCGGCAACACCGGCATCGCCTATGCCATGCTCGGCGCCGCTCTTGGATTTCCCGTCACCCTCTGCGTCCCCGAGAATGTTTCCCCCGAGCGAAAGCGCATTCTACAGGCATACGGCGCAAATATCATCTACACCGACCCCGGCGAAGGTTCGGATGGCGCCCTGAAGATCGCCCGCCAGTATGCCGAGCGCCATCCCGATCTCTATTTTTACGCCGACCAGTATGGAAACAGCGCCAACTGGCGCGCTCATTACGAAACCACCGCCAATGAAATCTGGCAGCAAACCGAGGGACGCATCACCCACTTCGTCGCCATGCTCGGCACCACCGGAACCTTCGTCGGCACCACCCGCCGTCTGAAAGAATTGAATCCCCGAATCCGCTGCATCTCGCTGCAACCGGACTCCGCCTTCCATGGCATCGAAGGCGCGAAATACCTGCCGGCCGCGATTGTGCCCGGGATTTACGATGCCTCTCTGGCCGACGAAAATCTGGAGATCACGACCGAAGCCGCCCACGCCATGGCTCGCCGTCTCGCTCGCGGACACGGGCTCCTGCTCGGAGTTTCCGCTGCCGCCGCCATTGTGGGCAGCCTGCTCATCGCCGGACAAGTAAAGAAAGATCAACCCGCTACCGTCGTCACCATCCTTTGCGACTCTGGCGAAAAATATTTGACCGAGAGATTCTGGCGTGAAGAATAATTGCAGAGGTATGAGGTCAAGTTGCCGAGGTCTGTCAGGCTGTGATGTTGCAGCGCGTGAAGGAGTTCACCTCCTCAATCTGCCCTCGAACCTCTGACCTTGCGATGCTGAAGATTCCCCAATCCGCCTACGTCTCGCTTCGTCAACACGGAGAAGAAACGTATCCCCACGAGTGTTGCGGCGTGCTGCTCGGGCGCTTCGATGACACCAGCGCCGATTCCGTTGAGAAGACCGTCTCGCGCATTGCTCGCTGTGGGAACACGCGCGCGGACTCGCCCCACAACCGCTACCACATCGATCCCCGGGAGTTGATCCGGATTCAGCGGGAAGGCCGCGAGCGCGGTGAGGACATCGTTGGCTTCTATCATTCGCATCCCGACCATCCCGCGCAATGGTCGCCCACTGACCTCGCGGAAGCCCATTGGTTCGGCTGTTCTTACGTGATTACGAGCGTGGAGAAGGGCGTGGCGACGATCACGAATTCGTTTGAACTCGCGGGGACGGACGAGAGCGACAGGAAATTCGTGGACGAAAAGATCGAAATGGCCTGACAATTGTGGCGCGGGCGCCTCGCCCGCGAAGGTTGGAGCAGGTGATGCGGGGGCTTTTCGGCCTTTCTGGTAGGCCGGGCGCGTCTCAAGCACGAGATTCGCGCGCGTGCCCGCGATGTCGACATCTATTTTGCAGACGACGACTAACCGTGCCGGAAGAAGTTCCGCACCCCGCTCCTCGTCATGTAGAACAGTAGCAGGCCCGCGATGGCTACTCCGATGGCACCTTTCAGCCACTCGCCCTTCACGCCGTTGATAAAATCGCCCGTCGCGTTGATCGCGATGATCGTCGTTCCCAGAACCCATCCCCAGTAGCGGCGCCGGAACCAGCCGACAGCCGCGGCACACAACGACGCCGAGAGCGCCGCGAAGCCAAGCCCAACCCCCTTGCCTAACGACGCGAGCTGAGCATGGCCCGCTTTGTTCAACACCCACAGTGCATCGAGCATAGTCCCAGGTCTGAGCAACGTGACCGCGGCGTAGGCGGCCATGACTGCGCCGAACAGGAAAAATATTCCAATTGGGACAAAGCCTCGGAGACGTTGACTTTGGTTGGTGCCCATTTCATTTATCCCGTCTCTGTTCTCTGGAGGACCGCCGGCGGCGCCCGCCGCTCCTCTTTATCCCATGTTCATCCCATTTCACACTTGCATCTTTCACCAGTACCATAGCATCTTTATCTGCATGACCCAGATCCAGATTCCGTCCCCACTGCGCCAATACTCGGGGAAGCAGGCTGCGGTCGATGTCCCTGGAAAAACCGTGGGCGAGGCCCTTGCTGGCCTGGTCTCCCTGCATCCCGAATTGAAGCGGCATCTTTACACCGACGACGGCAAGCTGCGCGCGTTCGTGAACGTTTACGTCAACGACGAGGATATGCGCTATCTGCAAAAAGAAGCTACCGCGCTCAAGGACGGTGATACCATTTCCATCGTGCCGTCGATTGCCGGCGGCTGCGGCGTTATGATCTGCCGGCTCTGATTTGCGGACTGGCTCATTGCCAGGTGTCCCACCCAGTGGGCCATTGTTGCCGATGTCTTTATTTCGCAAATTTAGTTCGCCGCCGACCCAATTGAAATTAATACTAAGGAAGCTATGGCCACCGTTCCAGATGTCAATTCCGTCAAAGCCCCACCCGTTCTGAGCAACGACGAGATCCTGCGCTACTCCCGCCATCTCATCATGCCCGAAGTCGGCATGGAAGGGCAGCAGAAGCTGAAAGCCGCGAAAGTCCTCTGCATCGGAGCCGGCGGCCTCGGCTCGCCCCTCGCCCTTTACCTCACCGCGGCGGGCGTCGGCACCCTCGGCATCGTCGACTTTGACGTCGTCGATTACACCAACCTGCAGCGCCAGATCATCCACACCACCGCCGACGTAGGCCGGAAGAAACTCGATTCCGCCTCCGACAAGCTCAAAGCCATCAATCCCTTCCTCAACCTGCGCACCTTCGACACCAAGCTCACCAGCGCCAACGCGCTCGAGCTCTTTCGCGAGTTCGACATCGTCGCCGACGGCACCGACAATTTTCCCACCCGCTATCTCGTCAACGACGCCTGCGTGCTTACCGGCAAGCCCAATGTCTACGGATCGATCTTCCGCTTCGAAGGCCAGGCCAGCGTCTTTGCCACCAAAGACGGGCCCTGCTATCGCTGTCTCTATCCCGAACCGCCACCGCCGGGACTGGTGCCCTCCTGCGCCGAAGGCGGAGTGCTCGGCATTTTGCCCGGCTTGGTCGGTGTGATCCAGGCCACCGAAACTATCAAGCTGATTCTGGGGCAGGGCGATTCGCTGGCCGGACGCTTGCTTCTGGTCGACGCGCTGGGCATGAAGTTCCGCGAACTGAAGCTGCGCAAGAATCCCGATTGCCCGGTCTGCGGCACCCATCGCACCATTACCAAGCTGATTGACTATGAGGAGTTCTGCGGTGTCCGTGGACAGGAGGCACCCGTCTACGGCGGCGACCTGCCCCTGATTTCCGTGGAAGAACTCAAGAAGAAGCTCGATGCCAAGGCCGACATTTTTGTTCTCGACGTGCGCGAGCCGCACGAATATCAGATCTGTAACCTGGGCGGATATCTCATCCCGCTCGGCGATCTGCCCAAGCGCATAAGCGAACTCGACAGCAGCCGCCAGATCGTGGCCCATTGCAAGATGGGCGGACGCAGCGCGAAGGCCGTCGCCTTCCTGAAGCAGGCCGGCTTCGCCAAGGTTAGTAACCTGACCGGCGGGATTACGGCTTGGGCGGAGCGGATTGATACCAAGATGCCGAAGTATTGAAGGCGGCTTGCAGTCTCAACGACCGACCTTGGCCTGCACGCGTCCACAATTCTCTATGAAGTGACCTCCGATAGGGTCATAATGACCACGTGGCCCTTAATGTTGGGTTCACCTGTTGTCATTGACGGACCGGAGGTCCGAATGAAAGGTTTTTTTTGCTTCTGTTTCGGGACATTATTTATCGCGAGTATTTCGCTTGCGCAAACCAGCAACGCACAGGCTTCCGGCACGCCGGCCGATAGCCAGCAAACCGCCCCTGCGCCACCGCAGCAAACTGCGGATACTTCGAACTTCACCTCCGCAAAAGGATTCGTGCTGGAGGATGCCACCCCGGTCAAGCTGCGACTCAACCGCACCGTTTCGTCCGGCGACGCGAAGGTGGGAGATACATTGGACTTTGAGGTCCTCCAGGACATCAGCGTTAACAACACACTTGTGATCCCAAAAGGTGGATTGGCCTACGCGACTGTTACTGAGGCTCAATCGAAGCGTCGGATGGGGCGCGCCGGGAAACTCGATATCAACATTGATTACGTGAAATTGGTTACTGGCGATAAAGCTGCACTGCGCGCTGTAAAGGAAGTCCAAGGTGGCAGCCATACCGTAGGCATGACCGCGGGAATCGTAGCCACGAGTTTGGTCTTCTTTCCAGCCGCGCCATTCTTTTTGTTCATGCACGGGAAAGACATTTCGATTCCAAAGGGAACCGAGATCACCGCCTATGTCAATGGAGACCTGAAACTCGACGTGGCGAAATTCCAACCTGCGGGGCCGCCAACAAGCCCATCTGTCGCCAGCCGTGATCAGAACGTCAGTTCCACTTCTGCCAAACTACAGATCGAATCGAGTCCTCCGGGCGCGGACATCGAAGTTGATGGAGGCTTCGTCGGCAATACTCCTTCGGACATCCAGGTGGCCGAGGGCGATCATACAGTTGTAGTTAAGAAGTCTGGATTCAAAGACTGGCAACGTAAGTTGAAATCGAGCGCAGGCAGTAGCGTGCACCTAAGTGCTGAGCTTGACAAAGCTGACACCCCGTAGCAATAAAAAGGGGAGCACTCAGTGCTCCCCTTTTTGCCCGCTCTCTGCATGGCTCTTACTTGTTAGTCCCGTCGCTCATCTCAGCCTTTTCGGTCGGCCCGATTACCAGCGCATACTTCTTGCCTCCAAAACGCACCTGCGAAATCGTAGCCTTGCCGGTGGTGTGATCGACGATTACGGAATCGTCGGACGAAGCTCGGTCGAGTTCAACCACTTTCGCCGTCGCCTTCGCAACTTCCCTCTTGCCCTGCATGAAGCTTACCTCGACGTTTGCGCCGGTGCCGTCCCAGTTCAACTGGTACTCTCCGGGAGAAAGATGCTGGCCGTTGAATTCCAGCGGCTCGCGTACATGCAGCGCACCTTTGTTACTCGCAAACGCGCTCGATGCCAGCAGCACGCCCAGCCCGAGCACAACCGTCTTTGCCACCTGGTTCAGTTTCATGGGATCCGTCGCTTTCTGCCCGGCTCCTGGCCGGGACTTTGGGCGGCTGGTGATGGTTCGACGACGCTCGACTGAGGGCTTGCCTTTTTCTCGCGAAGTCCTACAATGCGCTTGTCAGGGTGACGCAAAAAGACGGGTGCCACACACCCGCACTTTTTGCTTGGACTAGGCGCACCAGGGCCGCCAAACCACGAGTGTGCCAGTCCGTCACCCTGCAATCTCTTCGAAGTGGATGGACTTTTCGTCCACCCCACGTTTGGTTCGCTTCAGGATACGAATCCCGTTTGGAGTAAGTTCCCGATTTCTTTTTTCTTAGCAAGCCAGCCTTCCCGTCACATGCTGGTTGGACGCGCGGAAGATGGTCTCGTTAGCATCGCATCAGCAACAACGCATCAGCGCTTCGCCGGAGTAACAAGGTGTAACTGTTTTGTCAGCAGTCCAGTCAGATGGATAGTCGACTTACAGTCCCTGAAGGGAAGTGTGGTTTCGGAGAAGTCAGGCATCGCTAAGGCGATGCCCTGATAGGAGACTCGAGTTTCCGCTAACTGATCTTCAGCACGATCTTGCCGTAATTCTTGCCTTCCTGCAGAAAGGTGTATGCCGCCCGCGCCTGCTCCAGCGGGAAGACTTTCCCGATAACGGGAGCAAGCTTGCCGGCTGCCACCCACTCCGAAAGCTGCTTCCACGCCGACTCCATTAGCGGACGGTTCGCGCTGAGATACGACAGCCAGAGCCCGTGAACACTCGCGCCTTTTGCATACAGGATGCGAGTGTCGAGTTGAGGAGTCTCGCCAGTGGCGGCGCCGTAGACAATGACCCGTCCAAAGTCGCGCACGCATTTGACGCTTTTCGCCACGTGCACGCCTCCCAGCATCTCGAAAACCGCGTCCACGCCTTCGCCGCCCGTGAGATCCTTAATCGCGTCCACATAGTCGCGTTGCTTGTAGTTGATGCCGTGTTGCAGGCCAAGTTCGCGCACCTTCGCGAGTTTTTCTTCGGAAGAAGACGTGCCATACATTTCGACGCCTAGAATTTTTCCGATCTGCACCGCCGCCGTGCCCACGCCTCCGGCGACCGCATGAATCAGTACGCGCGTGCCCGCGGGCTTTTCCAGCAACCCCGCCTTCCAGTAAGCGAAGTAGGCGGTAAAGAAATTTACCGGGAAAGCGGCGCCCTGTTCGGCGCTCCAGTTTTCAGGAATGGGCCAGACCAGATTGCGATAGGCAACTGTGTTTTCGGCAAACGCTCCCCACTGCGCGTAGCCCATGACGCGCCGTCCGCCGGCTGCGTCTTTGGCATTGGCAAATTCACGCCCCGCAAATTCACGCCCCGCCGTCAGCGGCGGCTTGGGAGTACCCGCATATCCGCCATGCGTGGTCATCAGATCCGCGAAGTTCAGGCCGCCCGCTTCCACTTTTACCAGCACCTGCTCCTGCTCCGGCGCGGGATGCGCGTCCGGCACCTGCTGCACTTCGAGAACTTCGGGACCGCCAAAACGTGTTATCACCAGAGCCTTCATGCCAGAAGTTTAACAGGCTTTCAATGGAGCGCCGCGCGTCCCCGCCCGGGCCGGAATTATCGAATGGCATACATTCCTCAAAATTCGATTCATTCGTACTCGATAGCACTGAGTCCGGGTTAGAATGAACCTCCGCGAGTTCGATAATGAAAACGAAGAAGAACTATTTCTGCAGCGCTTCGCTCATCCTTGTTCTCACCCTCGCGGTACTGAATGAGGGAGCCTCCAAATCCGCTTGCGTTCTAGCTGCATCGCCCACACTGGCCGATGCCGGGGTCGTTCCAGTTGCACAAACGAACGAGGCGTCGAGGCCATCAGCCCCAAGACCGGGCGCCTATCGACTGGCAGGAGGAACCGTTTACGTCGGAGTCGAAGCCGAGCCGCCGGATCATCCGGCAATACAGTTTTACGAGGAATCGACTCGACGAACTGGAATTCTCGAACACCTCTCCGGGCAGGAATATCGCACCAGCGACTCCCCGTTCATGAAGTTCGTGTTGGATTCACCGGTTTCCCCAATCGTGGAGAAGCCATTCGTCATCGAGAACGGTGCTGATCGGCTGGGCGCGTCGCTGTGGTACGCGCCGGGAGTCGGGCAGCATTCAACCATCATTTTGATTCACGGTGCCGATGACGAGACCCGCGACATGGGATTTCTCATTCCGTACTTTGTTTCGCATGGCCTCAATGTTGTTGCCTACGATCAGCGCGGAACCCGCGAGTCTACCGGAGACTGGCGGTTCACGGGGCCCGAGTCCAAAGCCGATGATATCGTCGCCGTGCTCCAAAAAATAAAAAATGATCCAGCCGTGAATGCGAATCGCATCGGAGTCTGGGCATTCAGCAACGGCGGTTGGGTTGCGCCTATAGTTGCAACGCGATTTCCGCTCGCTTTCATGATTTTGAAGAGCGCTTCCAGCCAAACGATCGTGGACAATGTGCTGTACGAGATTGGACAAGCCTTGCGTCAACACGACCAGTTCACGCCGAAACAGATCTCCGCGGCGCTGGACTTCGAACGGACGATGTTTCGCGCTCTCGAAACCAACTCAAACTGGAGCGCTGCGGGCGAAGCTTTGAATGCGGCCAAGAGCCAGCCCTGGTTCCCCTACATGCGAATTCCGCCCGGAATGACGACTCCGCCGCCGCCGCCCATGTTGTCCGCTTTGCGTGCCGCTCTGATCTACGATCCGACTGCTACCCTGCAGCGCGTACACACGCCGACGCTCGCTTTATTCGGGGCCCTCGACAAAAACGTGGATGCCACTGACAGCGCAGCCCGATTTCGCAAGGCATTGGATCAAGCTGGGTTGAAGGACCTGACCATATCGATTTTTCCGGACGCGGGTCATACATTGAAAAAGTCGACAACCGGTTACGTAGACGACCCTTCGATACCGGAACAAATGGTAGAGGGCTATCCGGAGGCCATGATTCATTGGCTCGATGCCCGGTAACACGGCGTGAGTGACGAGCTAACAGGAAATTACCACTATACTGAAGCCCGAGTTTCCGCACCTTGCGTTCTGCGAATGCTGACTGCTAAATGCCGCTGACTGACAAATTCGGACGCTCGATTCACGATCTGCGGATATCCATCACAGATCGCTGTAACTACCGCTGTGTCTACTGCCGGACGGGGACGAATGGCGCGGCATATGCCGAACTTCCGTTTGCCGATTACTTGCGGATGGCGCGGATACTGGTCGGGCTCGGAATCACCAAGATCCGCTTGACCGGTGGCGAACCACTGCTGCGCAACGGCATCGTCGAGTTCGTCCGCGATCTCGCGCAGTTGCGTACCCTGGCCGGCGGCAAACCGGATATCGCGCTGACCACCAACGGGCATCTGCTGGCTGAGATCGCGCAACCGCTCAAAGACGCCGGTCTTGACCGCGTAACCGTCAGCATGGATGCGGTGGATCCGGAGCGATTCGCGCGCATCACCCGCGTTCCGAATGGATACGAGAAAGTGCTGGCCGGAGTGCGGGCGTCGCGCCAGGCAGGGCTCGATCCGGTAAAAATTAACTGCGTGCTGCTGCGCGGCTNNGCGCGGCTTCAATGAAGATCAGATTATTCCTTTTGGCATGTTCGCGCGCGAGGAGCGCGTGGTGGTGCGCTTCATTGAATTCATGCCGCTCGAAGAAGACCGCGTCTGGACCCCTGAAATTGTTGTTGGCCTGGATGAGATCGTCCGCCGCATGTCGGAATATCTGCCGTTGCAGGAGATTACGCATGAGCACAGCGAAACCGCTCGCCGCTATCGTTTCTCCGATGGAGTGGGCGAAATTGGAATCATCGCGCCCGTGTCGCATCCCTTCTGCGGACATTGCAGCCGGATTCGTATCACCTCCGACGGCAAGCTGCGCACCTGTTTATTTTCCGTCTGGGATCATGACCTGCACGAGTTGATGCGCCGTGGCGCCGACGACGAGAAGCTTACCCAGTTCATCCTTAAAATAGTGGAGAAGAAAGAAGAGAGGCACCATATCGGCGAGCCCGGTTTCGTTCCGGCATCGCGCACGATGGTGCATATTGGCGGCTAGACGTCGGCGAATTTGCCGCTAGTAGAACGAGTCGTACTTCGTTACCATCCAGCCTGAGTCTTTCTTTTCCTCGGTTACCGAGAATAGCTCTTTGTAAGTCGCGGTCTGCGTCGGACTGGTATAGCGCTGCCCTTTGTAGTGCAGAATCACCAGCGGAGGCGCGTCTTCCCATTCCACCAGGTTCCAGGAAATGAGCGGGTGCTGCGCTTCGGACTCGCAGACGAAGTCGGCGCGCTTCTTGCGATAATCTTTTTCCCATTCCGCCAGCAACTGCCGGCAGTTGCCGTCCCGGATCTCCGAGATAAACTGATTGGCAATGCGCTCGATGGTGCGATCGCGAAATGGATTCATGGTTATGCTGACCGGCAGGTGCGTCAGCGGATCGCGTTCCTCCGAGCGCGCCAACACCGGCCCCTGGTTGCTCATCCAGTAAAGGTAGCCAAGAAACACAGCCACCAACAAGCCGGCCGAGCCCACTGCCATGGCGAGATGAATTCGGGAGAACTGCATTAGTATCTTCTAAGTGTCTCGCTAGAAGTTTGGAGGACGGGCGCGACAGTAGCAAGGTTACTTCAGAAACTTCCTGTACTCTTGCCCGTAACGCTTTTGAACACCAGTCCACTCCGGCCCGTGGTTTGTATTTTCCATACTGGCGGCGTATAGTTACGGATGAAAACTGTTGTGTCGTAGTGTCAGGATTGTCGAAGCACACCAGTGGGCGAAAGCCCACTTTTTAGTTGGGCCGATACTCGGGATGGGACTGGCGCGACGACACACGCGCAAATTGCTGAAAACATGGCTCTTGATCTGGATAGGGTCCGGCAGATTGCCGAGCGCGTGGCAGCCTCAGGCGGGCTGGAAGTGGTTGAAGTGGAAGTGTGCGGAGCGGGTAAGCACCGTACGCTGCGAGTATTTATCGACCGCCCGGGAGCCGTTCCGGCAGCGCATCGGCCGGATGGCGTCACGCACGAGGATTGCTCGAAGTTCAGCCGCGAGTTCGGCACCATCGTCGACGTTGAGGATGCTGTGCCCGGCGGTTCGTATGTGCTCGAGGTTTCGTCTCCGGGACTGGATCGGAAACTGACCAAGGCTGCGGACTTTGAGCGCTTTCGCGGACAGCGCGTGAAGTTGATGACGCGGGAGCCGGTCAACGACAACCGGCATTTTGAAGGAATGCTGGAGAGCTTCGAGAATGGGAAGTTGCAGCTGAATTTGACCGCGGCGCGAAAAAAGAAGGTGCGTCCCAAACAAGGCTCGGCAACTAAAGTCGAGATTGAGTTAGGGAACATCGAGAAGGCGAATCTGGTGCCGGAAATATAGTTCCTGGCTCCCAGTTCTCGGTCTCAGGAAGAGCGAACCCTGGGAACTGAGAACTGGGAACCGGGAACTGAGAACTGACTTTTATGGCTAGTGAGCTCTACAACATCATCGAAGGGGTCAGCCGCGAAAAAGGCATTGACCCGCAGATTGTGGTCAGCGCGGTTGAGGATGCCATCGTGGTGGCAACCCGCAAGTACTACAAGACGCAGGAAAACTTGCGCGCGGTGCTGGACAAGGACAGCGGCAAGATTAATGCCTATGCGGTGAAGTCGATCGTCGAAACTCCGGAACAGGTTGAAGATCCTAACCTGCAGGTTACGGTCGAGCAGGCGAGAAAACTGGATCCGGCGGCGGAAGCGGGCGGCGAGCTTCTCATCCCGAAAGTGACGGAAGGAATTCTAGGACGGATTGCGGCGCAACTGGCCAAGCAAGTCATCTTTCAGAAGGTGCGCGAGGCGGAACGCGACACGGTTTACAACGAATACATCGGACACGTCAACGAGATCGTGAATGCCACGGTAAAGCGGCTCGAGGGTCCGGATGTGATTCTCGATATCGGCAAGGCCGAAGCGCGCATGGGACGCAAGGAACAGTCACGTCTGGAATCCTTCGCCGTGGGCGAGCGCATTCGGGTGGTGATTGTTCGCGTGGAAAAGGCGACGAAGGGTCCCGGCGTGATCGCATCGCGCTCCGCCCCGGAATTGGTCCAGCACTTGTTCCAGACCGAAGTTCCGGAAATTTATGATGGCACCGTGGTGATCCGCGCCATCGCGCGCGAAGCCGGCGAGCGCACCAAGATCGCGGTGATGTCAAAAGATAAGGACGTGGACGCGGTTGGAGCCTGTGTCGGCATGAAGGGAATGCGGGTGCAGTCGATCATCCGCGAGTTGCGCGGAGAAAAGATCGACATCATCGAGTATCACGAAGATCCTGTGACCTTCGCCGAAAAGGCGCTGCAACCCGCGAAAGTGAGCCGCGTCACCATTGTGGACGCGGCGGACAAGCACCTCGAAGTGGTTGTCGACGACACCCAGCTCTCGCTGGCGATCGGCAAAAAAGGGCAGAACGTTCGCCTAGCCGCCAAGTTGCTCGGCTGGAAGATCGACATCAAGAGCGAGGAAGAGAAGCGCCAGGAAGTGGAACAGCAGATGTCCGCGCTGGTCACCCAAACCGTAACTCCGCTTGAATTGGTCACGGGGCTAGGCGAGGGATTAGTCGAAAAGCTGAAAGCCGCGGGCGTGAATACTGTGGAATCGCTGGCCGATATGACGCCCGAGCAATTGGAAGCGATTGAGGGCATTGGCCCGAAAACGGTGGAAAAAATCAGTATTGCGGTCAATAATTACTTTGCCAGTCTGGATGGCGGCGAGGCGGTAGCCGCCGCCGAACCGGAAAACTCCGGAGAAGCCGCCACCGAAGCGGTTTTAAGCGAGGAATCGCTGGCGGAAGGTACGGTCGAAGCGGATGCATTAGCCGCCGAACCGGACAGTGCCGGAGAAGCCGAATCGCCAGTAGATGGCGAGTTAGAGGCAGCGAAGTTGGCGGCGGAAGCGGAGCCCCCCGAGTCGGCGGCGAAAGAAGTCGCCGAGGCCGCGACTGACCAAGCCCCGACTGAAGAAGCCCCGGAAGACAAACAGAGCTGATCCACGTGTGGCCGCGTTCGGGCCGGGGTGCCGTCCGGGGAAGACCAGCTCTCCACTGGCGAGCGCAAGGATTTGATGAGGTTAGACATGCGAGCCTAGATACACGAAAACAGCGGGACAAAGAGGAAACGAGAGCGGATGAGTAAGATTCGAATCAACGATCTGGCCCGTGAGTTGGAAGTCAAGAGTAAGGAAATTCTTGACACGCTGACCACGGTGGGCATCACGGAGAAGAAAACGCACTCCAGTTCTCTGGAAGATCACGAAGCGGACTTGGTGCGGAAACATCTTCGCGGCCGTTCCGAAGCTGCGCCGAATTCCGCGAAGACTCACTCCCGCGCGGCTCACGGCGAAGAAGAGATCAAGACCAAGATCGACCTCTCGCATATTTCCCGTCCCGGAGACGTGCTACGCGCGATTACACAGCAAAAGGGAGTGGTTGAGCATCCCTCGGCGAGCCCCCCGGCCAAGCGGCCAGTTTCAACCATGCCCGCCACCGAGGCGAAGGCAGAAGCACCGCCCGCTCCACCCGCGCCGAAGGCAATGCCGCCCAAGCCCGCCGTCGAAACACCTGCGCCTCCCGCCCCAAGAATGGTGACGCCAGCTTCGGTCGCTGCAACATACCGTCCGCCAACAGTAGTAGTGATTCCGCCCAAAGCGACCGCGGCTACGCCGGTTGCGACTCCTCCACCGGCTGCTAGCTCGTCCGCAAGCACAGCGCCGCCTGCGATCGCCGTGCCGCCACGAGCGTCTACTACACCTCTTCCTCCTCCACTTCCTCCTCCACCGATCGGGAGCGCTCCGCCAGAAGTACAGCCTCCGGCGCCTAATAATGTTATGCAGATGCAAGCGTCGGCGCCCGTGAAGCCTGCGGCTCCGAGCGCGCCGCCGCCGCGAATGATTATGCCCCAGACCGGCCCGCGCCCGGTGTACAAGGCCCCTTTGCCTCCTCCGGGAGCCGCGCCGAGTGCCACTTCGCGGCCCGCTCCGGGCCGACCCGTACCCGGGCAACCAATTTTTCAGCGTACCGCGCGACCGCAAGCGCCAGGTGCCGCGCGGCCGCCGCTGCGTCCCGGCGAACGTCGCCCGATGCATCCCACCCGCGTCGCTCCAGCTGGATCGCGTCCGCTGGGCGTTGGCCCGGGAGCGGGCATGGCGCCCCCCGGACCTTCGCGTCCGGGAGCCCGTCCTGGCGGTCCTGCCCGAAGGCCCGGTCAACGATATGTGCCGCGAGGCGTGAAGGAAGGCCCGATGAAGGGCTATACTCCGCCGCCGCGCATGACTATCAGCAACGAGCCCGCCCCCATCACGCGCAACATCACGATCACCGAAGGAATTTCGGTAAAGGATCTGGCCGAGAAACTGGGCATTCGCGCCAAGGACGTAATTGCCCGGCTCGTCGTTCGAGGCGTCTTCGCGACCATCAATCAAACTCTCGACGCCGAACTGGCCAGCGAGATGGCGCGCTTCTTCGGAGCCGACACGGAAGTCATCACTTTCGAAGAACAGGCGGCGAAGGATACTACCGAAGCAACCGAAAGCAGTGAGGAAGGCGCCGAAGCCGTGCCTCGACCACCCGTGGTCACCATCATGGGCCATGTCGATCACGGCAAAACCACGCTCCTCGATTCCATTCGATCCACCAATGTAGCCGGAGGCGAGGCGGGCGGCATCACCCAGCATATCGGCGCATACAAAGTTCGCATCACGGATGAGGCATCGCCGGCATTTGGCCGCGAAATCGTGTTCCTCGATACGCCGGGCCACGAAGCCTTTACCCGCATGCGTTCACGTGGAGCAAAAGCCACCGACATTGTGGTGCTGGTCACGGCCGCCGATGACGGCGTCATGCCGCAGACTGTGGAAGCGATCGATCACGCCCACGCCGCGGAAGTTCCCATCATTGTCGCGGTCAACAAAATCGACAAGCCGGGCGCGCTGCCCGAGCGCGTCAAGAAGCAACTGGCGGATCGCGGACTCGTGCCCGAAGAGTGGGGTGGCAAGACAGTCTTCGTCGACGTTTCCGCCAAACAGAAAACCAATCTCAATCTGCTCATGGAAATGATCTGTCTGACCGCCGACCTGCAGGAACTGAAGGCGACTCCCGGTCGCGCCGCCAGCGGATTGGTCCTCGAAGCGAAACTCGATCGGGGACGCGGTCCCGTCGGCACCATTCTGGTGCAGAACGGCACGCTCCATGCCGGCGACAATTTCGTGGTCGGAAACGTCTACGGAAAAGTCCGGGCCATGTTCGACGATCGCGGGAAAGCGCTGAAGGAGGCCCCGCCCTCGACGCCCGTCGAAATCATCGGGCTGGAAGGGCTGCCCCAAGCGGGCGATCAGTTCGTCGTAGTCACCGATCGCGAGAAGGCCCGCGACATTTCTGAATATCGCGAGCAAAAGGCGCGCGAAGCCACGCTCGCCAAGAGTTCACGCGTCTCGCTCGAAGGCCTCGCCGAGCAACTGAAGACGGCGGGCATGAAGGAACTGAACATCATTCTGAAAGCCGACGTGCAGGGCTCGGTCGAAGTGCTGGGCGACTTGCTCGGCCGCCTCTCCAACGACAAAGTGCGCTTGAAACTGCTGCGGTCGGGCATTGGCGCAATCACCGAAACCGACGTGCTACTGGCTTCGGCATCGAATGCCATCATCATCGGATTCAACGTGCGTCCCGAGCGCAAGGCGCAGGAACTTGCCGATCAGGAGAAAGTCGACATCCGCCTGCACTCCATCATTTACGAACTGCAGGACGAGATCAAGCGCGCCATGACCGGCCTGCTCGAACCGACGATCAAGGAAACCTACCAGGGACGCGCCGATGTGCTGGAGACTTTCCGTATCCCGAAGGTGGGAACGATTGCCGGCTGCCGCGTGAGCGATGGCTTGATCAAGCGCGACTCCGAAGTTAGACTCCTCCGCGACAACGTGGTCGTGTTCAAAGGCAAAGTGGCATCCCTGCGCCGCTTCAAAGACGATGCCTCCCAGGTCACCAGCGGTATGGAGTGCGGCATCTCCATCTCGAATTACGGCGACATCAAGGCCGGCGACGTGATCGAGGCGTTTGTCACCGAACGCATCGCTGCCGAGGCAATCAAGTAAGTTGGCTGCTCATCAGTCAGGTGCCCAATGGAGCGGCGGGAAATGATGCCCGTCGCTCCATGAATTTTGATCCCATCCAGACCGCCAACCGGTAAAGAAGCAATATTCCCAGCACGATTCCGTACTCGATCGGCTTGCGCCGATCCGCCTTCACCAGCCACGCGTAATGCACCACGCCCAGAATTCCTGTGACATAAATCAAGCGATGGAGCCGCTGCCAGTTCTTCCCCCCGAGCCTGCGAATCGACCATGCCGTTGAGCTCAAGGCCAGGGGAATCATCAGGACGAAAGCCGAAACCCCCACCGTGATAAATGGCCGCTTGGCAACGTCTTTCAACATTTCGTGAATATCGAAAAACTTGTCCAGCCATATATAGGTGAGAAAGTGCAGAGTTCCGTAGAAGAATGCGAACAGCCCAATCATCCGCCGGATGCCGATCAGCCAATACTGGCGCGTCATGCGGCGCAGCGGCGTGATCGAGAGCGTCACCAGAACGAGGATCAGCGTCCAGTCCCCGGTGGAATGGGTGATGACTTCAATGGGATTGGCGCCAAGTCCGTCATGCAGCGCCTTCCACGCCAGGCGTCCGAGCGGGATGAGCGCGGCCGCGAAGACCGCGATTTTTGTGAATCGGACCTTCACTTTGTAATTTTGCAATCGCGTAATCTGTGGTTCGAATCGCGGAGTCCAAATTACCAGATCACCCGATTACCAAACCCCTAGAAGTTCTTCTTCAAATCCATTCCCGCATAGAGGCTCGCCACCTGGTCGTAGCCATTGAACATCAGAGTCGGACGCTTGAGAAATTCACCCAGACGGCGCTCTTTCGCCTGGCTCCAGCGGGGATGGTCCACGTTCGGATTCACATTCGAATAAAAACCGTATTCCCGCGGAGCGGCTTCCTGCCAGGTGTTCGTCGGTTGGTCGCCGGTGAAGCGGATGCGGACAATCGATTTCGCGCTCTTGAAACCGTACTTCCACGGCAGCACGATGCGCAGCGGCGCCCCATTCTGATTCGGAAGCACCTCGCCATACAAGCCGAAACACAGCAGCGCCAGCGGATGCATGGCCTCGTCCATGCGAAGGCCCTCGACGTAAGGCCATCGCAGCACGCCCGTTCGCTGGCCCGGCATTTGTTTGGGATCGTACAAGCTGGTGAACTCCACGAACTTTGCTTTGGGCAGCGGGTCGGCGCGCTTGATCAGTTCGCTCAGCGAGAATCCCACCCACGGCACCACGATCGACCAGCCTTCGACGCAGCGATGTCGGTAGATCCGCTCCTCCGGAGCCGCCATCTTCATGATCGCGTCGACATCCAAGACCTGCTTTTTCTTCACGTCGCCCTCGATGGTTACCGTCCACGGACGAGTCTTGAAATTTTTCGCCGCTTCCGCAGGCTCGTATTTGTCCGTCGAGAATTCATAGAAATTGTTGTAGTTGGTCACGTCTTTGTAGGGCGTTTCCTTTTCCGTCGTACTGAACGAGCTTTTCTGCAGGCCATCGATCCTAGCATTGGCGGAGACGGTCACCGCGGGCACGGCCAGATCGCGGAATGCGAAACCCGTTGCAACCGCGGCCCCGGCCATGCCCGCTCCCGCGAGAAACTCGCGCCGGTTCACATAGGTCGCTTTGGGAGTAATTTCAGAAGACGGAATTGCAGCCGGTTTCCCGATCAGCATGCTCTTTTCACCCCGATTGACGTACGCTGGGCCCTGCCGACGCGGATGTGTATCTGGCGCCCCAATCACCACTTTTATTATAGGACGCCTGACACCAGTAAAAAGTTGCGGCCCTTTGCCGATGGACGCCAAAATTAGTGGAGCGCCGGGCTTCTCTGTCCGGCCACAAGAGTGCGGCCGGAACGGCCAAAGGCGCAGCCCTCGAATGCCTTACGGAGGAATTCAGTTTGACGCCGATTTCGCCATGGACTTTGCGCCCGACTTCGAACGCAGCACTTCGCGGACCTTTTTGGCGAGATTCTGGAGGGTAAAGGGTTTTTGCAGGAATGCTGAACCCGGACCGAGAGCGCCCGGCGCAACCACGGCATCTTCTGTGTAGCCGGAAAGATAAAGCACACTGATACCGGGGCGTAGCGAGAGAAGGGTCTTAGCCAGTTCGCGCCCGCCGATCCCAGGCATGACCACGTCGGTTATCAGGATGTCGATGTTCTCGGGGTGCTCCTCGGCGATGCGCAGGCCACATTCGCCATTCTCGGCTTCGAGGACTTTGTAGCCGCGAGAGGCCAGGGTTACCCGCACCAGTTCGCGGACGGAATCCTCGTCTTCCACCAGCAATACGGTTTCGCAGCCGCCAGCTTCGTTCGGTTGAGATTTAGCCGGACTCAGCTCCTCTGTGGAATCTTCAACCCGCGGCAGATAAACGTGGAACGTCGTGCCCTTTCCGGGCTGGCTCTTGGCGAACACGTACCCGTTGCTCTGCTTCACGATTCCATAGACGGTGGAGAGACCGAGTCCCGTGCCCTTCCCTTTGTCCTTGGTCGTGAAGAACGGTTCGAAGATTCGGGACTGGGTTTCCTTGTCCATGCCGTGGCCGGTATCGGAAACCGAAATCACGGCATATCGCCCAGGTTGAATGAAGCGGTGTTCGCTGTCCTGGCTCACGGTAACTTCAGAACTCTGGACGGTGAGCTTGCCGCCTTCGGGCATCGCATCTTTAGCATTGACGACCAGGTTCATGATGACCTGTTCGAGCTGGCCGGCGTCGGCTCGGGTGTGTCCGGTTTCCTTGGAGAGCCGCGTAACCAATTCGATGTTCTCGCCGATCAGGGGCCGCAACAGGCGCTCCATGTCGCCAACCACCGCATTGACATCGACCACCTTGAGTTCGAGAAGTTGCTTGCGGCTGAAAGCCAGCAACTGGCGGGTGAGGGTGGCAGCCCGGTCGGCAGCCTCCTGGATCGACTGCACCTTATGGTGCATGGGACTGCCCGCTTCCAATTGCTCGAGCAGTACTTCCGTGTACCCGTTAATCACCATCAGCAGATTGTTGAAGTCGTGAGCGACTCCGCCCGCCAGACGGCCCACGGCATCCATCTTCTGGGCTTGCCGAAGCTGCTCTTCGAGCTGGCGCCGGTCGGTGATGTCTTCCGCGATCAGCTCCAACACTTCCTCGGGTTCATCGGAGAGACTCGCCGCGCAGCCGCTGAGCCGCACGACAATGATACGTTCGTCTTTGCGCTTCCACTGCACTTCCACGCCCTTCAAACTCCCCGTCCGATGGCAGTCCTCGGCCAAACGGTCCAGTTCCTGGGGATTGGCGAAAACTCCCCACCTCGCGTCCAACTGGAGAAAATCTTCAACCGATTCATATCCCAGCATGTTGAGGAGCGCGGGATTTACATCGAGGAATCTTCCGCCAATCGTGCACCGGCAGATGCCGAAGGCCGCGCTCAGAATCAGCGATCGCGATCGGGCTTCGGAGCGCCGCAGTGCTTCTTCAGAGCGCTTGTGCTCGATGGCCGACGCCAGTTGCTGCGAAACAAATTTCAGAATCTCGCGGTCGCGCTCTCCAAACCGGGTATTTGCGTCATAGCTCTGAACCACCAGGGCGCCAATGCACGAATTGCCGCTCTTCAGTGGCACTCCCAGCCAGTCCAGCGACGGAGCGCCGATCAACTCCACTTCGCCGCGCCGTATGAGCTCCTCAAAGACGACCGGTGTCGCCAGCAGGGGCTCGCCCGATCGCATCACGTACTCGGTGAGACCGCGGCCCAGAGGCTTGGGGGCCGGGCTGGGGTCTTCTTCATCCACGAAATATGGAAAACTCAGTAACTGAGATTGCGGATCATAGAGGGCGATGTAGAAGTTGCGCGCCGTCATCAACTGCCCGACGATGTTGTGAATGCCGGCGAAAAATTGTTGCAGGTCTCCCGCCGACTGGCTATGCGCCGCGATGGCGTACAACGCCGCATTCAACTCCTCCGCCCGTTTCTGTTCGGTGATGTCGCGATACGAAGCGTAGGCGCCCAGTCTCTTACCGTTCAGTATCACCGGCGAAGTCGAGAGCAGCACGTCGACCAGAGAGCCGTCTTTTCGCTGCCGCCGGGTATCCAGCGAAAGCTTGTTTTCGGTCTTGATGCACTCCCCGATCCACGCCGTTTCCGCATAGCGATCGGGCGGCACGATGAGCTGGTCAATCCGCTTCCCGACGGCCTCAGCCGCGGTAAAACCAAAGAGCCGAGTGAACTCCGCGTTGACCCGCAGAATGCGTACATCATCGTCGACAATGCTGATCGCTTCCGGCGCGTTCTCGATGATCTGTTCAAAGTAGATCTTCTCCATCGGGAACTCGACATCGGAGGTGCCATTTGCACAAGTTTTCGGTGGGGCCGGATCGGAGACACGGGCCGGGATCGGCGAAGTTCCGCGCTCGGGAGCGCGCCGCGCATCCGTTGGCGGCAGTTCGGTTGAACCGCCTGCCACCGCGATCTTGTCACCCATACATTCCTTCCGAAAGTGCGACTGGCGTTAGTTCGATGGTAAGCGGCCCTCAGTGTGACCGATAGTTACCGCAGTAATCGATGGGAATAGCGAAATTCGGGAGCTTCAGCAGGCATTCGCTAAAACCACGCAGAGCTGGTGCAATGTCGATTTCTGCTCGTCGCTCAAGACCAGAAACTCAAATCCGCAGCGCAGCCCGTTCCGGTACCGCACCACGGCGCGCACCTTCATGACATGGGGAGGGAATGGAATGGGAAACTCCAGGGAAACCACTTCGCCAGTTTCCAACTCAGCGCTGAGAGTCGCTCCGAGTCCATCCTGGGCGAGTTCGCTGGTTCTCCCCCAGCCCTGGGTCGTCACCCCATCGCGAAACACCGACACTTGAATGCGTGCGTCGAACCGGTAACGGAAAGAGCGCCGCGGCTGGCGTTGTGTTCTGGTTGTCGCTCCGGCCTGGGTGCTCAATCCCCGGTCTCCGTCTCAGATCTTCATGGCAAAGCTGGTATTCGCTTTGTGCTTGAGATCGATTGTGCCTGAGATCGAGGGCTGCGCTCAACGGCATCAAAGTCCATGTACTAACGAAGCGAGAGTTCGGACCATGAATGCCCGTCGCATCGCCGCGAATATGCATATTTTTCGCCTGCCCGATCTTCGCGATTGCACACTTCCGCAGCCAGTAAAGCTGCGTAAAGACGCGTGACATCCGCTGGGTCCGCGTCTACCATTAAAGCTCGGGGTTTATCGATTTTGGCCCGGAACCGCCTTGGGATCATGTGAATGCTTATGTCTTACCGCTCCAATGCCGCCGAAGCCTGGGATCCCGCCCCGCATTCCACGGTGGCGCAGCCGGAAATTTCGCTCGATCTGCTTCCACCGCCCAGTCTGACGCAGCCCCTCTGGAGATCCCTGGCCGCCAATCTGCGCGATACCTTCGCGCCCCCCAGCCTTCCACCACTCCAACTTACGTCGCGACCGGTCAACGTCGGCTTGCTGCTGGGGGACCGCCTTAGACTGCCTTGGTTTCGCACCGTCTTTACCAACCTTGGAGACGTGATCTCACCCGAAACCCTGCCCCCGCTTGAACTGGAATCGCGACCCGTTGATGTCGGCGAACTCATCACCGATCAACTTAGCCACTTTTGGTGGGCGTCGCTGCTGCGGAATCTCGCCGACCGGGTCTCCCCCGAAACCTTGCCCACTCTTAACCTGACCTCCAAGCCGGTTCTGGACATCATTCCCAAGTCCTGGATCCTGCTGCCCATGTGGTCGGAAGTGGTGGACACGCCGAAAATCTTTTATCCCGACCAGCCAAGAACGGCCGATGCGAGAACCGTCAATCTGCAACCGGCGGCATTGTCCGAAAATAAGCGGGAAGCTCTCGTCGAAGCCCTGGTAAAGGAACCGACCGCCGCCGACCTGCTGCGCGACATACGCCGGTCGCGCATCCGGCAACGCATCTGGATCGGTTTGGCGACCGCGCAGATTCTGTACATGGTCGCCCTGGCATTCGGCAAATTGTAAGAAGCAAATGGTAAGAATTAAGAGTGAAGCGCCGGGCATCTCCGCCCGGCGGGAAAGTGTTACTGCCGCAAACCCATCCAGCCTTCGGCAATCACCATTGAATTTCCCGGGTTGCGCGCGTCGTACTTCACCGAGGTCGGCAAGCCCAGCCGGCAGGAATGCAGATTGATCCACTGCCGCAGATAGGTCACGTCCTGCGATGCCTCATAGGAAACGCCGGCCACGTCATACTGGTAAATCAGCATGGTGGCGGGACGATTGAGGGCGGTAGTGATTTCCTGGACATCGATCACTGTGCCGTCGGTGATGCGCCCGACTGAATTGAGCCAGTCGCGACGCTCACGCTCGATCTCGTCGGCGGTCTTCGGTTTGCGCCGCAGCAACGCATAGCCAGCCATAATCAGACCAATCGTGACCAGCGCAAATATGTAGAGACGAAGCGAAATTGTTTCCAAAGCCTAACCTGATCCTCTCAATCTACTTTCAGCATAAGCTGTAACCTGCCCACCGCCAAGGGCACCGAGGTGAGTAAGGAGGTGCGCAAGCATGTACCTTGCGCCCAGGAGTATTTGAATTTTGCGATGGTGTTTCAGGCCCAGGTAGCGACGGGTTATGCTCGCGTGGGTGCGGACGCCATCGTCCGCCCCCAGCCAGCGACGCCCCGCTGTTCGGTGAACCCTCTCCAACGGCAAGATCGCCCAAGTCGCGGGGCCTGCTCCATTGCCTTTGTGGGCCGATACTTCCTGAAGCGCCGGAGCATGCGCCGGTCGTAAGGCCAACGACCTGTTTATGCCTGTTATACCTGTCGTGGTGAAAAGCCGATATGTTTGAAAGGAGACTCGGGAGGTGGTTGGAAACCGGCTGCGGCCGGGCATAACTGTTGGAATCTCGCCGCCACGCTCAGCACCCCAAGCAAATCCGCGCTACGTCCGCCGCCGATAATAAATGTTGAATTCGAATCCGGAATTTGGCGGAAATATTTCGGCGATCTTCCGCAGCCGTTCCGCCATGGGGGCGGGCGCCAGCAAGGGATAGTCGCGCTCGCGCAGATCGTAATAGTCGACATCCAGATAAAGCGAGAGCAGATAAATCGAAATCGCGTCCGCGAAGCTGGCGGCAAAGTACTCGTTCTTGAACTTCTCCGCCTCCGGGTTGACGACCGTCGCGAACTTGCGCGCCTCCCAGGCGTCGAGCGAGGTTTCGCCGCGCACTCCAGCCTCCACTTGCTGCCAGGCCAGATCGGCGAAAGTTTGCGAGACGCCGGCGTGTTCGACCAGGGCGTGCCCGACATTGATGTAAAACTCGAAGGCCACGGAAAACTTGTCGTCCATCAGGCGGGTCGAGATGAAGACGCACTGCGCGTCGCCGAGATTGAGGTTGCGATGGCAAACCGCGTTATCGCTGAGCGCAACGTCGTAGCGGTCGGCAATCACGGTTTCATCGCCCTGGCTGACGGTGAGCGGGACGAAATAATACGCTTTGCGGCTGAGCGCCGCGGCCACCGGCACCGGAACCGCCGCAATCATGCGCTCCAGGTCGTTTTCGGCAATGGTGATCTCGCCCGAGCGGGCATAACAGATACCATTCGGCGCCTGAGAAACCGGGCTGCATTGTACGATCTCCGCCGGGCTGCGCGTGATCGCGGAGACGGTTTGCGACATGCCAGTATTGTAGCGCACAGGTATCACCGCGATATCGAGTCAATCTTCGAAACCGCACATCCGCTTCCAACGTTTCTCAGATCCCTTCGCCTTGAGGCGCTACTCCTACTGGAGGCGCCACCGGGGCAGGCGGCTCTGGAAAGATGATTGGCGCGGGCAGAGTTTCCACCGGAGCTTCGGCGACCCTGGCCAGGTAAAAAGACACCGCTACCGCGCGTTGCCAGAAGCGAATGGCGAGCAGCAGTAACAGAATCAGCTGCCCGATCAAAAAAGCCGAAAACAAACTGGCCGAGGGGACCACTGCATTCCAAACCACAATTCCAATCGCCAGCACCAGCAGCGCCACCAGCGAAATCGCCACATAAGCGCCCAGCAAGCGGAGGCGATGCCCTCGAATTTGCCGGCGAGCTTTGCCTACCGACTTGCGAACCGCGTTCTGATCGGCGATCACCACGTCCGCTTCGGCCACATCGAACCAGATCCGAATCGCCGTGAGCGCCAGGAAAATCACAATCAGACCGAGTAATTGAACGTAAAAGGGCAATTTTTCATACGAAGACTCGTCAGCCGCATGGGCGAGCGCCGACTGAATTCCTCCGAGGATGCCGCCCACGATCCCGGCCACGATGGCAAACAGAATTGCCACCCGAACGAAGCGCCACAAATTCCTTCCGCACGCGCGAAAGAAATCCTCCCGTGAGATCCGGTAATTGGACGCATAGCCAAGAAAAACACCCGGCAGAAATATCAGGGTCAGGACGAAAAACAGAACCGCCAGTATCATTCCCGGGACCGTCGCGCCCTGAGCCGGACCAAACTCCGGACGGAAAAGCAGTTCCCCAAGCACAGCCCAGTCGAATCCGTGCAGCAGGCCATCGGCATTAAGGCTACGGTCGAGCAGATGCGCCGCATGAATACGGAAAGCCGACGCGCCCAGCGAAGCGAAAATGAAGTTCAGCACGAAAAACCAGAAAACGTAGCGCTTGTTCCGCCGCGCGATCGCGGCCCCGCTCGACAGAAGGCTTGCTTTCTCACTCATATGATTCCGCTCCTATATCATCCACCAGGCTAGAACCTGGGCAAACAACTGAGTCAGAAAAGTCCAGTAGTTCGTCAGCTTGCGCGTCGGTTTCTCGTTGGGTTCGGCCAGATAGCTATTGTTGAAGTTATTGCGATCGATATTGATTTTGTGATCGGGATCGATTTCAACCGTGGTTACCTTGGCCTTTTTCTTATACGTGTATCGAATCCAGCGGTCATGCCCGTCTCCGCCGTCCCAGTGTTCGCGGATCTTATCGCCGTTGTCGAAGGCGATGGCGATATCAACGGGAAAGATGAAGTCTCCTTTGCGTTGGATGACCACTTCCGATTCGTACTCCGTCTCGCCCTTCTTCTCTTTCTTATCTTTCTTATCTTTCTTATCTTTGGACCTTTCCTGGTACCAATCCACCGGCGAGGAGTCGACTTTCAGCACGGCGTAGTCGACAACTTGCGTGCCATAGATCGCTGGATTGAAATACCAGCGCAGGTCTTTACCGGAAACTTCCTCAATCGTCTTGAGAAAATCCTCTTTCGTCGGATGCGTGAACCGGTAACGCATGAAGTAGGTATGCATCGCCTGCCGCATCGTGTCTTCGCCGATAATTCCTTCGAGGGTTAGCAGGACAACCGAAGTTTTCCCATAGGTGACACCACTGTAAGAGGCGCTGTTCTCATACTGCCAGCCGTTGCGGGCGATGGGATCGAGATCGGCAACTCCGATATAGCTCAATCTCTGCAACTCGCGCTCGCCCATGGTGACTCCCCACTGATTGAAGATCGAAGTGCGGGGGCCAAGAATGTCATCGAGCACTTTTATTTCGCTGTAGCTGTTGATGCCTTCATCCATCCAGGCGTCTTCGAACTCGTTGGTCGCCACCATGCCGTACCAATACTGGTGCCCGAATTCGTGTTCGACCACCAACTCGGGCAGGTAAATGCCCTGCGGCATCCACCAGGCAGTCCCGCCCGTAATGAAAGTTGGATACTCCATGCCTTCCGCCGCCGATCCAACCTCCGGATCGACCAGAGTCAGCGTCTTGTAAGGATAAGGACCGTACCAGCGTTCGAAGTGATCCAGACTCTGCTTCAGGATTCGCGCATGCCGCTCCTCCTGATCCACGTGCGCGGGCTGCATCATGATGTTCAGCTTTACCTGCCCCACGCTTCCCTGAAAATTGTCTTCGTAGACTTTGTAGTGCGGGCTGGCCGTCCACGCGAAATCGTGTACGTCGTCGGCGTGGTAGCGGACGCTCTTCGTCCCATCCGGATTGTTGACATTGCCCACTTCTACCCCGGTCGCTCCGAGTATCTCAAACTGCGGCACCGTGATCTTCACGTCATACACGCCGAAATCGGCAAAAAACTCGGTGGCGCCATGAAACTGATGACAGTTCCAGGCGCCGTGCCACCAAACTCCGACTTTTGGAAACCACTGCCCCGCCAGCAGAAAATCGCGCTTCCAGCCGGTGCGCTCCAAGGTTCTGGGGAAGTTATCGTGGAATGTGATTTTGAACTGCACGTAGCCATCGGGCGGAATCGGCTTGGGCAGATGCACCTGCACCACACTCTTGTCGTCTTTGTTTCCGTCATCCGGCTGTATGAACTGAAGCTGCGCTGTCAGATCTCCTTGTCCCACTACCTCGAAACGTTTGATGTCCTCGGCCCCATTGTCCTTGCTGTCCCACTTTTCGAACGAAACGTCGCGGGTGCCATCTCGCTTCGACTCCCTGACCCAGGTGGAAGTTGGCTGAAAAGCGTTGAGATAAAGATGGAAGGGAAAGCTATCCAATGCCTGCCCCGTGAGGTTGTGGTAGGTGAGAGTCTCTTCGGCGTCGAGGCCATGAGTCTTGGGATCGTACTTGGCAGCGATCTCGTAGTGCACGATCCTCTGAGAAAGAGGTGTGGGCGAGTTGATGGCCAGGGTAGTATCAGGAAGGCTAAGGGAGTTGGGCGCAGTGATTGCGGGGTTCGCACTCTGGACCACCGGCTCATGGGCAATGGTGCTCTGTGCCATCGCGGGGACGGCCATCAAGAACGCCAGCAACAGCAGATCCACGGGTTTCCGTGGTGACATGGGCAGCACCTCGTTGGTTGAAAAACTACAGTGGAAGATGATACCGCAAGCGCGTGCATGTTACATGGCGGCAAAAATTCCAGCCCCGAAGCTGCCGGGAGTGCGCGCGAACAAAATTTTTTTCGCGGACATTTCGTGACCTTCATCGTTCAGGCGTTTTGTGAGTTGCAGGGTCGAAACGATGGTGTAATTTAGAGGCATGGCGACAATAACTTCCGACGGGCCGCGCTGGATTGGAATTCCGGCGCGCGTATTCGCGATGACGTTTCTTTTGACCCTGCTGTCATTCGCGGTCGCGCTGCTGCTGAGCATCATGGGGACGGTTGTGTATTCCCAGATGAAGCACGTTGCTCCCAACCTGCAGTTTGCCTACCGGCATATCGCGTTTCCCTTTGCAGTCACGGTGGGGGCGATTGTGCTGGTGCTGATGCTGTCGATGGAAATCCGAAATTACCGGCAACGCAAGACGCTGGAAGGAATCGAGCGCGTGAGTTGAGACATTGCTGGAGCGGCGGGCTGGACGCCCGAATATTGAGCAGCCATGAGTGAGCTGAAGACGATTGCGCCGCGGATTGCGATTCCGGTCCCCCATTCCAGCGACCGCGAATATGCCGAGCGCTCGCTGCCGCAGTATGAGAACGCGGTTCGTGGAGCTGGTGGAGAACCGGTGCGCATCGAACTGGGCCAGACGTCGGAACAAGTCATGCAGCAGATCGCGAGCTGCGATGCCGTTCTGCTACCTGGCAGCCGGGCCGACGTCGATCCGCAGAAATACCACGCCGAGCGCCACGAAAAAACCGCTCCCGCGGATCGTGAGCGAGATAAAGTTGATGCGCTGTTGTTGCAGGACGCCTACAAGTTGCGCAAGCCGGTGCTTGGCATCTGCTACGGATTGCAGTCATTGAACGTCTACCGGTCGGGATCGCTGGTGCAACACATAGAGTCCGCGATCAATCACAGTCCGGGGCGAACCGTAGCGAAGGCGCACCTGGTAAACGTAGAGCCGGAATCTCGGCTGGCGAAGATTGTTGGCGCAACCCCACCCCTGGCGGTAAATTCATCGCATCATCAGTCCGCCAAGGTAGCGGGGGATGGCTTGCGAGTAGTCGCGCGCTGCGCTGAAGACGGAGTCATTGAAGCGCTGGAGGGCGCCGCCTCCGGACACTTTGTGCTCGCTGTGCAGTGGCATCCGGAGCGCAGCGTGAATGACGGCCCGGAAGTGGCCGAATCGGCGCACGCCATTTTTCGCGAGTTTATCCAAGCGGCGAGGGAGCACGGTGAGTCATCCCGTCGTCAGTAGAGAGCCGGGCGTTCCTGCCTGACCGCAGCAATGCCAGCGATGGCGGGCAAGAACGCCCGGCTTTTTATTTCCGCGACCCGCGCTTCAGCAACACCAACACATTCGCGATCGCGGCGTTTTCGGTGCCCATGCCTTCCGGAGTTTTTGCCTTGATCCCGACGCAGCCCGGCGGAATCCCGCATAATCGGGCGACGTGTTGGCGAATCGCGTCCGCGTGGGGACCGATCTTAGGAGTGCTCAGGATCAGCGTGGAATCCAGATTCACCAGTTCGTAGCCGGCGGCCTTGACGCGCTGCAAGGCCTCCCGCAAGAACAAAGCAGAGTCGGCGTTCTTCCACTGCGGATCGGAAGGCGGAAACAGCGCTCCAATATCCGGCCCGGCGATCGCGCCCAGCAGCGCGTCGGTGATCGCGTGCAGCAGTACGTCGCCGTCGGAGTGGCCGCCGAGACCTCGATCATGAGGCAGAGTCAAGCCTCCGATCTTAAGCGGAATCCCCAGCTTGAATTCGTGTGAGTCCCAACCGTAGCCGATGCGCATTTCAGGTTGCAAGAGTTGTTCCCGGTCGGCCCGTCATTGGGCGTAAGATTTTTTGAACTTGCGGCAACGCTAACCTGTGCCCTGATAAAAATTGGGCTCGTGACTAGCTTCCAGTCTTAAGATAGAACTCCGCCAATTCCATGTCGGCGGGCGTGGTGATCTTGATATTGCGCGGCGCCCCCATCACGACTTCCACCGGCAGGCCGGCGCGCTCGATGAGCGAAGCCTCGTCGGTACCGAGAAAGCCGTCGGACACCGCGTCGTCGAAGGCCTGCTTCAGGATATTGTAGCGAAAGCCCTGGGGCGTCTGGGCCATCACGATGCTTGCGCGCGGAATCGTCGCTTTGATGAGCGCGCCGTCCGCGGTTCGTTCGACCTGTTTCACGGTGTCGACGGCAGGCCAGCCCGCGATGGCGGCTCCATACTGGTGTGCGGCCTCGATCACATGGGCAATGATCTCCGGCGTAACCAACGGGCGCACTGCGTCATGCACCAGGACGATATCTTGCGGGTCGGCCGCGATATGGGCTAGAGCGCTGGCCACCGAGTCCTGGCGATGCTCGCCGCCTTCTACAATCTGCAGCCGCTTGCTCAAAATCTCCGGATACCGCTTTTCGACCTGGGCGCGAAACCCGGCAATTTCGTCCTGGCGCAAAGCGACGATGATTTCGTAGACAGCCGGGGTAGACGCAAATTTCCGCAGAGTATGGATCAGGATGGGCACNNGCCGGAATAATGACAAACACCTTCATACGGGGCGATCAGTATAGTACAGCCGGATATTGCAGGCCCGCTTTTCTGCGGGGACTAGTCGACCGCGCGCTCGGCCGGCGGCGTGGCTTTCTTGGCCGGGTCGGAGCCCGTTGCCGCACCTGGCACCGGAGGAGGCACGGCTACTGGCGGTGGCGAAGAGGAAGTGCCGCGGTGCCCACCGCGCTCATCCCATTTGCCAAAAATCATCTTGCCGGCGGTCGTCTGCAGCACGGAAGTCACCGAGATGTCGATCGTCTTACCGATCATCTTGCGCGCATTATCGATCACCACCATGGTGCCGTCATCCAGATAGGCCACGCCCTGGTTGTACTCTTTTCCCTCTTTCAATATGAATACCCGCATAATTTCGCCGGGCAGAACGATGGGCTTGAGCGAATTGGCCAGCTCGTTGATGTTGAGCACGGCCACGCCCTGCAACTGCGCGACCTTATTGAGATTGAAATCGTTGGTCAGGATCTTGCCTTCATACAACTTCGCCAGTTCGATCAGCTTCATGTCGACTTCCCGCACGCTGGGGAAGTCGTCTTCCACAATCTGGATCTGGACCGATGCCGTTTTCTGCAGGCGTTGCAGGATGTCGAGTCCGCGGCGGCCGCGATTCCGTTTGAGCGAGTCGGCGGAATCGGCCACCAGTTGCAATTCACGGAGCACGAACTGCGGAATCACAATCAGTCCGTCGAGAAAGCCCGTCTCCGCGATGTCGGCGATGCGGCCGTCAATAATCACGCTGGTGTCGAGGATCTTGTAGCTTTTCTTGCCTGTCTTCTCACCGCCGAAAATGCCCCCGAGCGCCGCCAGATTGAGCAAGTCGCCTTTATTGGCGCCGACCGCCAATCCGACATAGGCCATCACCATCATGACCATGATCTGCAAGAAACTGCGGGTCGGGCTGGCCGGGATGCTGCTGCCGATGACCAGCGCGAAAAGATAAGCCCCGATGATGCCCAGCACGCTGCCGATCGCCGCCCCGATCAGCCGCTTCAGGCTCATCGCCCGCAACCGCCACTCGAATACGATGATCGCCGCTCCGATCAATAGACCGACACCGCCAGCCAGGTTTGAGGGCAAGCTAAACGGGCGAATGAGGAAGCAAATTACACCGACGATGAGGACAAACAAAAGGCGTATCAGTAGGACGTCCACGAGCAAACCTCTCTCGGGGAAGGCACCGCGAACGATCCCCGCCCCCGCCAGTCGTCCAGAGCCCAATGACATTAAGAGTCTCTGCGCCAGCGTTCTATTCGCGGAGCGGTATGAAAATGAGAATGTGCTCCGCGCCCGGTCATAGCCGGGTATCTACAGCCGTACCCGAAGCAGTATATACCCGGTCGAGAAAGGGAACCAACTTCTAGCCCGCTTGGCGGTCAGTTTGCTCAAACCAGTGGCAGGTTGCAGAGACAACCACTGGATGTGCCCAAGTTGCTCCATAATGCGGCCGACGCGGGCTAACAGGCAAAATGGCTACCTACTCGGCTCATACCGCATCGCCACCGCCCCCGAGCCGAACTCCAAGCGGTTCACGAGCCTCAAGTCGACATGCTTCGATAGCCCCGCGAACAACGTCGGCCCGTGGCCCGCTAACCTGGGGTGCACCACGAACTCGTACTCATCGATCAATCCCAGCTCCGTCAACGCGAGCGGGAGCTTTACGCCTCCCACTAACAGTCCATTACCCGACTCCCGCTTGAGCTCCTGAACGGCCGTCCCTAGATCCCCGCGCACGAGCTTCGCGTTCCAATCGACCCGGTCCAGAGTGCTCGACACGACGTACTTCTTTGCCACGTGGATCGTCCGGGCGAAAGGTTCCATCCAATCAGGCCTCGCTCCCGCCCGCGCCGGCAGCCGCCACGCTGCCTCCATCATTTCGTAAGTCGCCCGGCCAAGGAGGAGGGCATCGGCCTGGTCGATGTTCTCGACCGCGTGACGATGCAAGTCTTCATCCGGTGGAATTACACGATGGTCGCAGCACCCGTCCACTGTGAGGTTGATGGAATACCGAAGGGGTCGCATTACGAAAGAGTACCGCACCGCCGATGAGGTAGACCAGCAAGGTTAGCCCGCTTCAGAGACAGGACGAATCGCGAGTCGCTCGTCCTCACATCCCGTCATAAGTTGGCCCGCCGCCGCCTTCCGGTGGAACCCAAGTAATGATCTGGTACGGGTCCTGGATGTCGCAAGTCTTGCAGTGGACGCAGTTTGCCGGATTCAAGCTGATGCGTTTGCCGTTGGGCGAGCCCGCATCGTCCACCATCTCGTAGACATTTGCCGGGCAGAAGTTCTGGCAGGGGCTGCCAAACTCCTGCACGCAGCGTTCATTGCAGACGTTGGTGTCTTGAATCAACAAATGCGCCGGCTGATCCTCTTCATGCTTCGTGCCGGAATGATAGAGGTCGGTGAGCTTGTCGAAGGTGAGCTTGCCGTCTCCCTTGGCGGGGCCGAGCAGGTGCGCCTCGGGTCCTCCATCGGCAGCAAGTTTGGCGACCGGCTCCAGGTTCTCGTATCCGGCATGGGAGTCCATGCGGTTGCGCAGGCCGCCAGGAAAGATGTCCTGCAATACGGTATTGAACATCCCGGCGAGCATGCCATTCTTGAATCCCTGATGGAAATTGCGCACTGGCCAGAGTTCATCGTGAATCCAGCTGGTCTCTACGCGCCGCTGAAACTTACCTAGAGTGGCTGGTGACGAGTCCGATTTCACCAGCGCTTCGAACGCCGTTTCAGCCGCCAGCATGCCGCTCTTGATCGCGAGGTGAATCCCTTTCAGCCGCGCCGAATTGAGAAATCCGGCGGAATCGCCGACGATCATCCAACCATCTCCGCCGAGCGGCGGCAGCGACCACCATCCCCCGTAGGGAAGAGACTTGGCGCCGTAGCGTATCATTTTGCCACCGGCCAGCAACCCGGCAATATAGGGATGTTGCTTGAACGCCTGCAGCACATGCTGCGGATCGAGGCGTGGGTCGCGATAATCCAGCCCGGTAACAAACCCAAGCGACACCGTATTCCCTTTTGAACCGTAAATCCACGCGCCGCCATACTCCTTGGTGGTCAGTGGATACCCCATCGTATAGATCACCTCGCCCGCCTGAATCCGGCCCGACGGCACTTCCCACAGTTCCTTCACGCCCACGCCATAAGTCTGCGGGTTGCGGTCTTTCATCAGGTCGAACTTCTGGAGGAGTTGCTTGGTGAGGGATCCGCGCGTGCCTTCGGCGAGCACGACCACTTTCGCCTTCACGTCGTAGCCGGGCTCGAAATTCGATTTCGGCTGGTTCTGTTTATCGACCCCCTTGTCGTCGGTGCGCACGCCGATCACACGATCGCCGCCGCGATCTCCGTTCTTGTCAAAGAGCAGTTCCGCGCCGGCAAAGCCCGTGAAAATCGTGATCCCCGCTTCTTCCACTTTGCCCGCGAGCCACTTCACGAAGCGATTGATGGAGATCACGTAGTTGCCGTGATCCTGCAGCGGCGGAGGCGTGATGGGAAGCCGGTAATGACCGGTGCGTGTCAGGAAGTAAACGCCTTCCTTCTCGACTTCGGCGTCGAGCGGGGCTTCGCTCTCGAATCCTGGCAGCAGCTCCTTCATGGATCGTGGATCGAGCAGCGCGCCCGAAAGACAGTGCTGCCCGGCTTCGCGCGCTTTTTCGAGAACGTAGATATTTTCTTTGGTGAGCAGAGCTTCCGGATGGCGCAGGTTGTGATCGTCGATCAACTGCGAAAGACGCAGCGCGCAGGCCATGCCCGCGGGGCCGCCGCCGACGATAACCACGTCCGCCGGCATTTCGGGATGCTCGATATTTGGAAGAGGTTTGCGGAAGATCAGCATGGCAGTCGGCCTTTGACAGAAAACCCCTTATCATACGGGAAACCGCATCGGAGGGCATTACCGCTGCTTACCATCTCTTGAAAATGACCGCAACCGCGGCGACCATCATGACAAAACCCACGAGGTAGTTCCACTTCAACGGTTCGCGAAGGTAGAGGACCGAGAAGGCCGAGAATACGGTCAACGTGATGACCTCCTGAATTGTCTTCAGCTGCGCGGTTGTGAACTCGTAGGAGCCGATGCGGTTGGCTGGCACCTGAAAGCAGTATTCGGCAAAGGCGATGAGCCAGCTTATGACGATGACCTTGAACAGCGGTGCCTGCCGATACTTCAGGTGGCCATACCAGGCGAAGGTCATAAAGATGTTGGAGAGGGTCAAGAGAAGGACCGTTGTCATGAGAGTATGTTGCCCGAATCGGGACCTCAGGTTCTAGTGTTTCGCCGGTGGAGCAACGGGCGCCTCGCCGTCCTCGGCCAAGCGTCAAAAGGCGATTGTCTCGCGAATGCTGAAACAGTTCATCCCATCCGCACAGGCGTCCCAACCGTTAATCCGAAAGCGTATAGGCCTACCCCTGTGCCCCTCCGTGTCCCCTGTGATCAAGCCTTTGTCTGTCATCTCAATGCTCTCCGAATACGTATCGGAAGGCACCCTAATCGAAGACGCCCATCCGCTCCTGCTACCATCGCTACCATGCTGGAAGCCTCCACTCCAGTGCAGTACGTGAAAGGCATCGGCCCGCGCCTCGCCGAGATCCTCGCCGCTAAGGGCATTGCGACGGTCGACGACCTGCTCCACTACCTGCCCTTCCGCTACGAAGACCGTCTGAACCCCCGTTCCGTCGCCGAACTCCGCGCCGGGGAGATGGCTACCGTGATTGCCGAAGTCCGCAATTCGGGACTGTTTCGCACCCGACGCATGCCCATCTTCCAACTCACGGTCGGTCAGGGCCGCAACAAGCTAAAGTGCCTCTGGTTCAACGCCGCGTACCTTGAGGACCGTTTCAAGGCCGGGCAGATGTTGGCACTCTACGGCAAGGTCGAAGAGGATCGGGATGGTCAACTGCAAATCATGCAACCGCAAGTCGAGATCCTGGGCGACATCAACGAAGAAGGCGGCGCCGATGAGGCCGAAAAAAAAGCCGCCGCCTCGCTCGAAATTGGACGGATCGTTCCCATCTACGAATCCGCCGGGCAGGGTAAGCTCACGCCGCGCTGGTTCCGCCGCATCATACGCCGGACCCTCGAAAATCTGAACCCCGATCTTCCCGACCCCATCCCCGCCGCCGTGCGCGCCCATCTGAGCCTGGTGCCGGTGCGCGAAGCCCTCTGGAAGGCGCATTGGCCCGAGGCCGGCGAGAGCTTCACCGATCTGCAATCGTCGCGTACTCCAGCCCACATAAGAATGATCTTCGATGAACTCTTCTTCATCGAACTCGGCCTCGAACTCAAACGCCGCGAACAGAAGGCGCAGACCGGAATCGCCTTCCAGTTGAACGACGCGGTGCGCCAGGCGATTAAGAAGATACTGCCCTTCCACCCCACCACCGCCCAAAAAAGGGTGCTGAAAGAGATCGCCACCGATATGCAGACACCCAGCCCCATGCGGCGTCTGCTGCAAGGCGACGTAGGTTCGGGCAAGACCATCGTCGCTTTCCAGGCTGCGATCATCGCCATCGAAAACGGCTACCAGGTCGCGCTCATGGCACCCACGGAAATTCTGGCCCAACAACATTATTTCTCCGCCCGCCAGATTCTCGAACGCGCCGGATACCGCATCGTCCTCCTGACCGGCTCCCTTGAACAAGACCGCAAACGCGACGTCCGCCGCCATATCGCACAAGGCAATGCCCAACTCATCATCGGAACCCACGCCCTTATTCAGGATAAAGTCGAATTCGAGAATCTAGGCCTGGTCGTCGTCGACGAGCAACACCGCTTCGGAGTCATGCAGCGCCTGAAACTGATGAGAAAGGAAGGTGCGGCGACCGCCAGAAATCACGTAGGGACGTACGCCCTGGTCCGTCCCAGCGAGCGCCCTTCGCCCATGCCCGAGCCCGACGTGCTGGTGATGACCGCAACCCCCATCCCGCGCACCCTCGCCCTCACCCTCTACGGCGACCTCGACCTCTCCGTGCTCGACGAACTCCCGCCCGGACGCACGCCCGTCGTTACGCGCGCCCTCCCCGACGAGCGCGCCCCCGAAGTCTGGGACTTCGTCCGGAGGCAGATCGCCGCCGGACATCAGGCCTACGTCGTGTATCCCGTAATCGAAGAAAATGAAGAACGCGAACTGAAGGCCGCCGAACAAATGCACCGCCAGTTGCGCGAGAAGATTTTTCCCAGCCTGCACGTCGGCCTGCTCCACGGTCGTCTTGATGCCGGCGAAAAAGAGCGCGTCATGCGCGAATTTCAACAGGGCAAGATCGAAATTCTCGTAGCCACCACGGTCATCGAAGTGGGCGTCGACGTCTCGAACGCCACCGTCATGGTGATCGAACACGCCGACCGCTTCGGATTAGCGCAGCTCCACCAGTTGCGCGGACGCATCGGACGCGGCGCGGCGAAATCCTATTGCGTGCTCATGCGTGGCGGAAAGGTCTCTGAAGAAGGCGAACGCCGTCTCGACGCCATGGTGCGCACGAACGACGGTTTCCAGATCGCCGAACTCGATCTCGAACTCCGCGGCCCCGGCGAATTTTTTGGGACCAAGCAAGCCGGAATTCCCAGCTTCCGCGTAGCCAACATCATCCGCGACCGCCAACTGCTCGAAGCCGCCAAACGCGAAGCCGCATTGGTTATCTCCGGGCCAAATGCTGAAATATCGAAAGAAGAGGTTGACCGCGCCCTCAGGGAAATGCGGTCGCGCTGGGCCCTCACCTACGGCTTGGTCGAAGTCGGTTGAGTCGTGTCTCAGTCTCTTCAATTACTTACGGGGAACCGCTTTCTACGATCGCATGCGTCTTTTCTCCCTCTACCACCGTATCTATCGGTAGTATGAGCGAGACTGCCCGCTACTTCGAGAATTCGATGGCGCAAGAGAGCACCGAGATCGCTCGTGGACTTCGACGGCGCGACCCCGATCTGCTCGACCGACTGATCGAGCAATACCAGCATCGCCTTCTACGCTATCTCATTTACTTGACCGGCCGACGTGAACTGGCGGAAGACCTCTTTCAGGAAACCTGGATCCGCGTCCCCTGCAGCCCACCTGTCCACAATGCCAGCGTCGAATAGACCTCGGCGACAAGTTTTGCCCGTACTGCGGCGGAACGTTGGCTGCTGCTGCTGGCGCGGTTTCTTCGGTACCCAGCCAACCGTGAGCACCAGCCCCTCTGCTATGATCGCCGCTGTGCCGGCAAAACCGGCCCACTTCACGCTTGACGAGGAGTTTTTATCATGGAAACACCCGGCCTTCCTCTCGGCTCCCGCCGCAACGAAGACATCGCGCTTGACCTCATGAAATTTATCGCCATGACCACCAGCTACGGCAAGACAGTCGGCTCCGGAGTCGGTTTCCAGGGCGGTGGGGCGGCCGCCAAGCCCGAGGATTACGCCACCCACCTGCTGGAGCTGTATGGGCGCTGCCTGCAGTCGGTCACTGGCAAGTAAGCCCAGGTTCTTGATACAGGGACCACTGAGAAACACAGGGAAGGGCGATGACGCCGGGGTTCCCCCTGTGCTCCTCCGTGTGCCCCGGTTAAAGACTCTTTGGAAGCAGTTTGCACTAACCCGTTTCCCCTGAACGTCTTCGTTGACAAGCACTGCGGCGCTGGGCTATTCTATTGGTCTTTAGAAGTGAAGTGGAAGTCCTGCGGCTGCCCGCCTGGAATACCTAGCGCGCGTTCTGCGTGGATTGATTATTCATTAGGGCACTCAGCGGTCTTCGTTTATAAAGCGTCGTTCTTTTGATTTTCCGGGAGAGTTCCGATGTCAACCTATTTCCCCAAAGAAGGGGATATCGTGCGTAAATGGTTTGTGGTGGATGCGAGCGGACTTGCGCTCGGCCGCCTCGCCTCGCGCGTAGCCCGCATTCTGATCGGCAAAGAAAATCCCAGGTATACGCCCTTTATCGACACTGGCGACCACGTCGTCATCATCAATGCCGAGAAGGTCAAAATTACCGGCATGAAGGCCGATCAGAAGGTCTATCACCGCTATACCGGGTATCCCGGCGGTCTGCGATCGGAAGAAATGAAGAAGCGCATGGTGCGCAAGCCCGAACTGGTGATCGAAGATGCTGTTGCCCGCATGCTCCCCAAGAACAAATTGGGGAAGCAGATGTTTACCAAGCTGAAGGTGTACCGCGGCGACAAGCATCCCCATGAAGCGCAGAAGCCGGAAGCCAAGGTCTTTGCGTAAGACGTTATTAGCGTGTCCGGTCCCCTATTTCAGGAGGCGGGCACCGGGAAAACTTTGAAAGGTGACAAGCACCTGAGTTAGCGAAATGCTGACGGTTGAGTGCTCAAGGCTAAAATGGCTGAAATCGTTCAATACTACGGAACCGGACGCCGCAAGACCGCGATCGCGCGTGTTTTTCTTCGTCCTGGCAGCGGCGAGTTTAAGGTCAACGGCAAAGCGTTCGATGAGTACTTTGTGACGCCTTCGCAGCGTATTGCCGCCAAGCGCGCTCTGGTATCGACCGACACCGCCGCCACCTTTAACGTGCTGGCAAATGTCTGCGGCGGCGGCGTGGCTGGACAAGCCGATGCGGTGCGTCTTGGCATCACCCGCGCGCTCATGCTGTTCAACGCGGAACTGCGGAAGCAACTCAAAGGCGAAGGCATGGTCACTCGTGACCCCCGCGCTAAAGAGCGCAAGAAATATGGACAGAAGGGCGCCAGAAAGCGCTTCCAGTTCAGCAAGAGATAAGAGTTAGTCGCTGGTCGTTTGCAAACGACCAGCGACTGGTTTTAGGAATTCAATTCATCCCCCCACCTCCCCCTGAGATGGGGTGGACGGGAATGGCAATCCGGGGCCCGTTCGTGTCCGGATGTAGACCAACTGAGGAGGTTGATTGGCAAACATTACGATGAAAGAGTTGCTCGAAGCTGGCGTTCACTTCGGGCACCAGACGAAACGATGGAACCCAAGGATGAAGGAATACATCTTTGGCGAGCGCAACGGTATTTACATCATTGATCTGCAGAAGACGCTCAAGATGTTCAAGGAAGCGTCGAAATTCGTGCAGGATCTGGCCGCCGATGGCCGCATCATCCTCTTCGTGGGCACCAAGCGCCAGGCCCAGGACGCCATTGCCGAAGAGGCGCAGCGCTGCTCGATGTTCTACGTGAACCAGCGCTGGCTGGGCGGACTGCTCACCAACTGGGTCACGGTGCAGAAATCGGTCAAGCGGCTCAAGGAACTCGACGAAATGGCCACCGATGGCCGTTACGATCTGCTTCCGAAGAAGGAAGTCATCAAACTGGAGCGCGAGCGCAAGCATCTGCAGGCGAATCTCGCCGGCATCAAGAATATGACCCGTCTGCCCGATGCGATCTTCGTCATCGATTCCAACAAAGAGCAGATCGCGGTACGCGAAGCGCGCAAGCTGGGTATCCCGGTCGTTGCCGTGGTTGACACCAATTGCGATCCGAGCGAAGTGGATTATGTGATCCCGGGCAATGACGACGCGCTGCGGGCGATCCGCCTGTTTACGTCGAAGATTTCCGAGTCGATTGCCGAGGGCGTCCATGCTCGGGACGACAAGCAACTGGCGGATATTCAGGCCGTGGCCGAGCCCGAACCGGCGGTCGCCGCTCCCGAAGCCGACATCGTGTTTGCCGAAGTTGTGGCGGATGGCACAACCCCGATTCCCGCGATCGCAGTTGCAGGCGCGGCTCCCGAAGGCGAAGAAATTCGCATGGAAGACGTGCTCGGCAAGGGCACACGTAAACGTCCCTCAGCCGCCACCGAAGATGTCGATGAACTGCAGGCTGAGACGCGCCGGTTTTAGCACGGCTGCCGGCCGCTACCGACCGCCAGAATCTGACCCGCGCAGCTGGCCTGTGCGCGGGTCGAGTTTTGTAAGAGCAGGTTTCAAGATTAAGTTTCAAGGTGTGAAGGTTTCAAGGTTTCAATCTTTCTGCTAACCGCGCTGATTGGCCCTCCGACTGACCTGCCTTGAAACTCTGGAACGTTGAATACTGGAAATATCAGATCCGAGGTACGAATGAGCCCTACTATGGAAAACATTTCTGCTGCCCAGGTGAAAGAGCTCCGCGAAAAAACCGGAGCCCCCATGATGGATTGCAAACACGCCCTGACTGAAGCCAAAGGCAACTTGGAGGAGGCCATCGTCGTGTTGCGCAAGAAAGGTGTATCCGTGGCTGCCAAGAAAGCCGCGCGCGTCACCAGCGAAGGCTCGGTGGCGCACTACATTCACGCTGGCGGCAAGATTGGCGTCCTGGTCGAGGTCAACTGTGAAAGCGATTTCGTGGCCCGCACTGAGGACTTCAAAGAGCTGACCCACGATATCGCCATGCACATCGCGGCGAGCGATCCGAAATTCGTGCGCAAAGAAGACGTCACGCCCGAAGCCTTCGAGCGCGAGAAAGACATTTATCGCGCCCAGGCGATTGCCAGCGGCAAGCCCGCGAACATTGCCGAGAAGATGGTTGCCGGCAAGATGGAAAAGTTCTACGAAGAGGTTTGCCTGCTGGAGCAACCCTTCATTAAGGACCAGACCGTCAGCATCGCGCAGTTGATTGCCGCCAAAGTAGGCAAACTCGGCGAGAACATTGCCGTCCGTCGCTTCGCCCGTTTTAAGGTCGGCGACGCCACCGCCACCGTTGCCTTCATCACCACCAAGCCCGATAGCGATACCGGCGAGGCGTCCGCGCCGGTGGCCAAGTAGCAGCCGAACAGGGGGCGCTGCGGCGCCCCTTTTGATTTATGCTTCGTTGTAGCCGAACGTCATCTTGAGCGAAGCGAAGGACCTGTCTTTTCATGTCTACCCCCATCTTCAAACGCATCCTGCTCAAAATCTCAGGCGAAGCGCTCGCCGCCGACCAGGGTTTTGGCATCGACACGAAACGTATTCATGAAATCGCGGCTGAACTTGCCGATGTTCACACCCTCGACATCCAGATGGCGATCGTGGTCGGCGGAGGCAATTTCTTTCGCGGCGTCGCCGACCAGGCCAAAGACATGGATCGCGTCTCCGCCGATCACATGGGCATGCTGGCCACGGTCATCAACTCCCTGGCCCTGCAGGACGCCCTCGAGAAGCAGAACGTCTACACCCGCGTCCAGACTGCCATTGAGATGAACCAGGTGGCCGAGCCGTTCATCCGTCGTCGCGCCATCCGGCATCTCGAAAAAGGACGCGTCGTCATCTTCGCCGGCGGCACCGGCAACCCCTACTTCTCCACCGATACCGCCGCTTCCCTGCGCGCCATGGAAATCAAGGCCGATGCCATCCTGAAGGCTACGAAAGTCGACGGCATCTATGATGCCGATCCCATGAAAGTGAAGGACGCCAAGAAGTTTGACACCCTCACCTATATGGACGTTCTGAAGCAGGGTCTCAAGGTCATGGACTCGACCGCCATCTCCTTGTGCAAAGATAACAATCTGCCCATCATCGTTTTCAACCTGAACCAGCGCGGCAACATCCGCCGCGTCTTGCTCGGCGAAAAAATCGGCTCCCTGGTCAGCGCATAGAAAGGTCAGAGGTCAGATCGCAGAGGTAAAAACCCCAGGGATAAGTCATGGTTCCATCTCTTCGGTCTAACCTCTGATAGCCTCTCACCTCAGTCCTGGGTTTATAATTCACGGTTCGCTATCGCCAACCTTGGAGCTGAGAAAGATGGCTCATCCCGCCCTCAAAGAAGTCTACGCAACCTTGAAAACTCGCATGGAAAAGGCGGTGGAAGACTTCCGCCGCGAAATGGCTGCCACCCGCACCGGGCGCGCCAACGTGCACATGCTCGATGCCGTTTCCGTCGACTATTACGGATCGCAGATGCCGCTCAACCAGGTCGCCCAGATTCACGCCCCCGAGCCACAGATGATCACCGTCCAGCCCTTCGATACCTCGCAACTTGGGGCCATCGAAAAGGCCATCCGCAGCGCCGACCTCGGCCTCAACCCGATGAACGATGGCAAGCTGATCCGTGTTCCCGTGCCTGCCCTCACCGAAGAGCGCCGCAAGGACATGGTCAAGCACCTGCACCGCATTCTCGAAGAGCATCGCACCGCCATTCGCAATATCCGTCGCGATGGCAATGACGCTATCAAGAAGACACTCAAAGACAAGAAAATCGCCGAAGACGACGAGAAGCGCGCCCTCGACGAAATCCAGAAGCTCACCGACGACGAAATAAAAAAAATGGAAGAAATGAGCAAAGGCAAAGAAAAGGAAGTCCTGGAATTCAAGTAGAGCTCCTGTAGAGCGGACACTCCTGTCCAGTGCTTGGCGCCGCTTCGCCAGCACAGCAGTGGGCGGCCCGAGCAACCTTCTCCATTTCTCCCGTCGCATCTTGCCCTTATAATCTGCAGATGAAGCGCGTCGTCCACGCCGCCTGCCCGCACGATTGTCCCGACGCATGCGGCGTCCTCATCACCATCGATGACGGCCGCGCCACCCGGATTCAGGGCGATCCCGAGCATCCCGTTACGCGCGGATTCCTGTGCGCGAAAGTCGCCAAGTATCTCGACCGTGTCTATTCGCCGGACCGCGTCCTCTATCCCATGCGACGCGTGGCTCCAAAGGGTCCGTGTGGCGCAGCCGTCCATGAAGTCTTTGCCCGCATCACCTGGGACGAGGCCCTGGACGAAATCGCGAACAAATTCAAAAACATTATCGCCGGCCACGGTCCCGAGGCGATTCTCCCCTACTCTTACGGAGGCACTCTCGGCGCCCTCAACGGCGCTTCCATGGACCGCCGTTTTTTTTACCGCCTAGGCGCTTCGCAACTGGAGCGCACTATCTGCTCCGACGCCGGAGAAGTGGGCATGGAATCCGTAACCGGCATTAAGCTAGGTACCGAGCCTGAACAGTTTGTGCATTCCCGTTACATCATCGCCTGGGCATCGAATATCCATGGCAACAACGTTCATCTCTGGCCCTATATCGAAACCGCCCGGCGCCATGGCGCGAAGCTGGTCGTCATTGACCCGTATCGCACCCGCACCGCCAAATTAGCCGATTGGTATCTGCCCATCAATCCCGGCACCGACGCCGCTCTCGCCCTCGCCATGATGCACGTGATCATTCGCGAAAATCTCTTCGACGCCGACTACGTCTCCCACTACACCGTCGGTTTCGAAGACCTCAAGGCGCGCGCCGATCAGTATCCGCCCGAAATAGCCGCTCGCTGGACCGGTATCTCGGCCGACGACATTCGGAAGCTGGCCCGGGAATACGCGACCGTGCGGCCCTCCGCGATCCGCGTCAACTATGGCATCCAGCGCAACGACGGCGGCGGTATGGCCATGCGTGCCGTGGCCATGCTGCCTTGTCTGATCGGATCGTGGAAAGAGATCGGCGGAGGACTCCAGCTCTCGACCAGCGGCGCTTTCGGTTTAAATACTTCCGCGCTCAGGATGCCCGAGTTGATGCAGAAAGCTCTGGGACGGCCTGCCCGTATCGTGAATATGGTGCAACTCGGCTCCGCCCTCAACTCGCTCTCCTCACCACCCATCCAGGCGCTTTTCGTTTACAACTCCAATCCAGCGGCCGTGTGCCCCAACCACAATGAGGTTGTTCGCGGCTTAAAGCGCCCCGACCTTTTTACCGTCGTCCACGAACAGTTCTTCACCGACACCACCGACTACGCCGACATCGTATTGCCCGCCACTACTTTTTTCGAACATAAGGATTTGCAAGCCGCCTACGGTCACTACTACCTTCAGGTCTCTAATCAGGCTATCGACCCGCTCGGCGAATGCCGCTCCAATGTTGACCTGTTCCGCGCCCTGGCGGGGCGTATGGGCTTCGACGAAGAGTGTTTCCGCGAAACCGTTGACTCCATGATTGACCAAGCTCTGCAGTCCACCAACCCACGGCTTCATGGCATTACCCGTGTTCGCCTGGAACGAGAGCACCGCATCCGCCTGAATTTTGCCGTCGCCGCTGGAGACGCCGCCGTCCGTCCAACCGAGCGCAGTTCGGAACCCACCACCCCCTTTCTCCCTTTCGCCCAGGGCAACTTCCTCACGCCCAGCGGCAAAGCCGAATTCTACAGCGAAACCCTTAAGACAAACGGGCTCGATCCGGTCGTTTCCTTCACTCCGCCCGCCGAGTCGCGTCATGGTTCCACGACCGGCTTCCCCCTCGAACTCCTCGCCCGTAAGCCCGACAACCATCTGAATTCCTCCTTCGCCAACCTGCCATCCGTCCGCGAAATGGAACCGCGAATGGGCGATCTCGAGATGCACCCCACCGACGCCACCGCCCGTGGCATCCGCGACGGCGACCGCATCCGCGCCTTCAACCCCCGCGGAGAGATCGTCCTCCAGGCCTGCGTCAACGGCTCGGTTCGTCCCGGAGTCGTCGCTGCGCGCCTGGATTGGGCGCGTTTTACTCCCGGCGGCGGCAATATAAATGTCCTAACTTCAGAAAAACTTACGGACATGGGCAACGCGGCGACGTTCTATTCCGTCTGTGTTGAGGTAGAGCTTTTTCGGGCGTGACTCGACACTGGATAGTGGAGGGAATTTCGTCGCTCGTCTTGGACGGTTCTCACTCTCTACCGTATAATTACCGTTTTCCTAACTCTGGTTTCTCGAGGTAGTTGCGATTCATCGTCGTCATCAGGATATTCCTGCGTGTGCCCTGCGACTCGGCCACGACCAGGGCCCGCGGAACGCCCCCTCTGGGTCTCCAACTTCTTTGACTCCAGGAGTTTGGCGGGGCCGCTCTGTCTGCGTTCGCATCTTCGGACTGCTCGCACTTTTGCTTCTCGCCGTTCCCGTCCTCAGCCAACAGGACCTTATCGTCGGCATCACCGTCCATGGCAACCGCCGCATCCCGGCCGACACCGTCAGGGCCCGCATCTTCACCAAGGTGGGTGACGTGTACGACACCGCCGCCTTGGAGCGCGACTTTAACGCCCTCTGGAACGCCGGCTACTTCGAGGACATCCGCTTCGAGCGCGAACAGAGCGCCAAAGGCTGGATCCTTCACATCTACGTCAAAGAGCGGCCCACCATCCGTGAGATCAACTACACGGGCCTGAATGCCGTTTCCACCAGCGACGTGCTCGACCGCTTCAAGGACCGCAAAGTCGGACTCTCGGTCGAAAACCAGTACGATCCGACCAAGATCAAGAAGGCGGAAGTCGTCCTCAAAGAACTCCTCGCCGAACACGGGCGCCAGTTCGCCACCATCCGCACCGAGATTCGCCCCATCCCGCCGGCCGCCGTCGGCGTCACCTTTGTGATTAAGGAAGGGCCCAAGGTCAAGGTTGGCCGCATCCGTTTCCGAGGCAACAAACACGTCAATGACCGCACCCTGCGCGCGGCCATGAAGAACCTGAGGCCCATCGGCATCCCCCACTCCATCTTCCTCGAAAACCTTTTCGCCAAAACCTACGACGCCACCAAACTCGAAGAAGATACCGAACGCGTCCGCGCCGAATTTCAGAACCGCGGCTACTTCAAGGTCCTGGTCGACGATCCCAAGACCGAGATCCACGACACCGGACATACCGGCTTCCACGTCCCCTGGGTGCAGTCCGGACTTGGTAAATCCGTCGATATCACCATGCCAATCGAAGAAGGGGAACGCTACCACCTCGGTACGATCACCTTCAAGAACAACAAAGCTATCCCCAACCCCAATGCCTTGCGCGGACTTTTCCCGATGAAGGATGGCGAAATTTTCAGCCGCGAGAAAATCGCCAAAGGTCTGGAAAACTTACGCAAAGCCTACGGCGAGGCTGGCTACATCAACTTCACTTCCGTCCCTGACACCAAGTTCGACGACGAAAAGAAGACCGTGAATCTCGAAATTGACGTGGACGAAGGCAAGCAGTTCTACGTCCGCCGCATCGAGTTCCAGGGCAACACCACCACGCGCGACAAAGTCATCCGCCGCGAGATTGCCCTCGAAGAAGGCCAGATCTACAACTCGCGCTACTGGGAACTGAGCCTGCTGCGTCTGAATCAACTCGGCTATTTCGACCAACTCAAGCCCGACGATCCCAATACGACCGAACGCCACCTTGACGAGAAAGCGGGCACCGTCGACCTCAGCCTGAAGGTCAAGGAAAAAGGGAAGAACAGCATCGGCCTGCAAGGCGGCGTCAGCGGCCTCGCCGGCGCCTTCGTTGGCCTTAATTACGCCACCAACAACTTCCTGGGATTGGGCGAAACCCTCTCCGTGCAGGCCAGCCTCGGCGCCCGCCAGCGCGATCTCGTCTTCGGATTCACCGAGCCCTACTTATTCGATCGGCCCATCCAGGCGGGCTTTAACGTCTACGCCCGCAAGACCAACTATGATCAAGCCCGCCAGTATGCCATTGCCACTGGACAGAATCTCAGCCTGCCCTCTGCTTACCTCCAGAACCTGCAGAACTACTCCCAGTCCAGCACCGGCACCAGCCTGAGCTTAAGCTATCCACTGCACCGTTCTTTCAAGCGCTTTGGCATCAACTACTCGTTCGATCGCTCTTCCTTGGTTGCGGTGAGCAACGCTTCCAAACTGTTGTTCCAGAATCTCAACTTCCGCGGCATCACCGGCCCCAACGCGCTCAACGGCATCATAACCAGTAAAATCACTCCCAGCTTCACCATGAATACTCTCGATGCGGCCTATGCGCCCCACCACGGCAGAAGCCTTTTCATCGGAGGCGAATTCGCCGGCATCGGCGGCACCGTCCACACGATCCGGCCCATCGTCCAGTACAAACAGTTCTTCCCCATGCAAAAGCGCCGGAATGCGCTCGGTTACAACCTGCAGGCCTCGTTCATCACGGGTTTCGGTGGAATCGTCGCTCCTCCCTTTGAACGCGCCTATCTCGGAGGCGAAAATGACCTGCGCGGATTCGACATCCGCACCGTTTCTCCCATCGCCTATCTGCCCAGTACGCAGAATGTCGCTCTTCAGAATCCCGATCGCAGTTTCGTTCCTGCCAACCCGCTCTTCAAGGTGCAGACCAACTCCGCCGGACAATGCGTTTACAACTGCTGGTTTGTCCCCGTTCCTTACCAGCAACTCGTAACCCCCGGCGGCGACCTCAGCCTTCACGGCAACCTCGAATACCGCATCACCATCGCCGGTCCGGTCGCCATCGCTCCCTTCGTCGACGTTGGCACCGATCCAATTATTCGCACCTCGCAGTTGCAGACCAACCTCACCCAGTACAACAACCTGATCAACACCCTCTTCGGATGCCCACAACTGAATACGGCATTCGCCTGCGAAGGCGGGGCCAAGATCAGCCAGAGCTTTTTCCCAAGAGATCTCCAACCCGTTCCCGGCACCAACTGGGTTCCGCGCATGTCCACTGGCCTCGAATTGCAGACCATGCTTCCCGTGGTGAACGCGCCGTTCCGCATTTACTACGCCTACAACGCCCTGCGCCTCGACAGCGGCGCATCTCCGCCCGTACCCATCACTCCCGGAATGTTCCCCAACACGGCGGCTGGCGTCTATACCTACGGGACCACGCTCGCGACCCTTGGCTCCAGATTCACCCTCCGCGAGCCCAGAAAAACCTTCCGCTTCTCCGTCGCCACAACCTTCTAAGTGCAGTTCTCAGTTCCCAGTTCTCAGAATTCGGAAAGGCAGACAAATCCCGCTGCATGATTGCATCCAACTCTTGGGGTCTAACGAGAGCGGGGAACTTAGAACTGAGAACCGGGACCTACCCTACTCAATATGCACCAGGCCGCTCGCAGGCTCCGACGTCGGTGCCGGCCACTGCGGTGCCCGCCACGCATCCAGCACCGATACCTGATGCACGCATGACACCGTGCAATGGGGAGCGCACGGCTTCTCGGTATGAAACTCGCGCCGTATATCGGCAATCGTGTACTTCTCCAGTGGAATACCCGGATACCCGCGCTGCTGCGAACAGTAATGCACAAGCCCATCCTCGCAGATATACAGGTAGCGCGCCCCGGCGCGACAGCGCCATTGATTGGGACGCCCCAGCGCGATGTTGTCCTGAAACCCATGTACCCGTGTGAAGCTGCGTTTCTCCAAGCCCTGCATCTCGTGGTACACCCGCCGCTCCTCGTCGTTCAAGGGCTGCACCTGCCCGGAGCCGTCGTGAATGATTCCCACCGTCGAACTGAATCCCAGTTCCATCGCACGCTTGCCGATCGTAAGCGCGTCCTGCGGATGGCTAACCCCGCCTCCCACCACGGAATTTATATTGACATGAAACTCCGCGTGCTCCGCCAGCAATTGCAACTTCCGGTCCAGCACCTTCAGGCTCTTCTTCGACACTTCATCCGGATTTACGTTATCAATCGAAATCTGCAGCCACTCCAACCCCGCACGGTTCAGCCGCTGGATGCGGTCCGCCGTCAGCAGGTAGCCGTTCGTTATCAGCCCCGAAACAATCCTGCGCCGACGCATGTGATGAATAATGTCATCCAGTTGCGGATGCAGCAGCGGTTCACCGCCGCTGATCGTGATCACCGAAGTCCCGAGATCGCCCAGTTGATCCACCCGCCGCAACATTTGCTCGGTGGGCACCGGCTTCGAGAAATCGTCGAACTCGTTGCAATAAGTACAGGCCAGATTGCACCGCCGGATCGGAATCAGATGTGCCAGCAGAGGATGGTCGGTCGACACCACCGCCTTCAGGATTTGCCACAATCCATGAGCGTTCCGTTCCGCCGCCTTAAGCCTGCGGCGCAATTTCACTGCGGTTGCTGTCATTCAATGATTCCTGTTGCTGATCCCTAGTTGCCATTTCACCACACCCCCCTGCCCAATGCCCAATTGGCTGCAGCAGTCGGCGGAAAAGCAGGGTCGAACGGCGATTCGAACCCGCCTGACACTCGCGCCATCATTCCGTTCGTTGGTGTCCCGCCTCCCCCAGCGCCGCCACGGCCCGCCCCAGATTCTCGCCTTTGATCAGCACATAGTCCGTATCAAACGTCGAAATCGCAAAAATCGGGATCCGCGCGCCCGCCAGCGGTTGCACAAACGACGCCAACACTCCTGTCATCGAAAAGGGAAACGGCCCCTCCAGCTTTAGCGCCACCCATCCGCGTTCCGTCAATGCGCCGTCCCGCAGAGGATCCCCTTTACCGGTATCTTCCCCGCAGGCATCTTCCGAGCAGACAATCGAAAGCTCTTCACTCGTGCGCACCACGCAGAAAAATCCGCCCTTCAGCGCCCAAGCTGGAATCCCGGCATCGCCGGCAAAGCGGCACACGGCCAGCCGCCCATCAACCACGCGGTATTTCAAATTGTGCGGCAATTTCACAGAAAGAAAAAGAAAAGGTTACTACACCCTCCGGCCATCCCGAGCGGGAATGGACGTTTCGAAGTGAGTCCGTGCGGAGTCAGCGCCAACTAACAACTAAGAACCGGGAACCGATCCTACCTACTGCATGTCTCCGCCCATCGGCACATAGCGGAACTTCCGGCCGTCGAAGAACAACGCCGAGCTGTCGCCCATGTCGCCCGACTCTTCAATGTAGACCGCCTCGATCGACTTCTTCTTATTCTTCATCTTCCTGATGGAGAGCGTCCGATAGGGCAGGTTCACAATCACGTACTTCGCTTTCGGCTTGTCCGAGCGCCAGCCCTCTTTGCCCGCGCCATGAATGATCAGCACTACCAGGCCGCGCCGCGCCGGATCGCCCTCGCTGAACGTCGTCGTCAGCTTTGGATCGCCGTAGCCAAAAAAATCGTAATACGGATCCATCACCGTGTAATTGTGTTCCCCTTGATCCAGCATCGGATTCTTGCAGCGCGCCGCAATCACTACGTCTTCAATGCCATCTCCATCCAGGTCGCCAAACACCGGCTGCACCTCAGCCACCAGTGCGAACTGATCGCCAAACTGTTGCTGCACGAAGGCGTTGTCAATCTTGCGCGCCGCCGGCGGCGCCTGCCCGAAAGCCGGAACCAACATCGCCGCACTGAACGCCAGGAGGAAGAATAGTTTTCGCATGGACCTTACTCTAGCCCCTGACAGTCATTACCGGCAGGTAACGAAAGTCACCTGTCGCTTCGCCATCGCGAAAAATTGACCATCGTAAGAAATCTCCGATTAACGAACTCCCTTGAAGTGCTCCCATCCCCCGGCATCCAGCCGTCGCGTCTTGCCCTCCGCCCCAATCAACCGCATCCCCAGTGATTTCGTGGTCCGTCCAATCCGCGTAACTTGAACCCCAGCCACCTTCGCCGGAACCGACGCCCCGGACGTAAACAACAGTTCGTAGTCTTCGCCGCCGTCCAAGGCCAACTCCTGCGCGACTCGTTTTTCCCCCCGCCCTGCCCACGCCCGCGGAATCGCTTCCGCTTCGATCTCCGCCCCCACTCGGCTTTCCTGGCAGATGTGCTCCAGATCGGTGGAAAGCCCGTCACTCAAATCAATCATCGCTGAAGCCACCCCGCGCTGCCGCAGCCACTGTCCCACCGCCACTCGCGCCCGCGGATGAAGGTAGCGTGACCACTCCGCTCCCAGCGCGCTCCCCGCCGCCATTCGCTCCAGCGCCGCCGCCGCTCCACCCAACTCTCCTGTCACGAAAATCTGCTCTCCCGCCTTCGCCCCGGACCGCAGCACTGCCGTCCCCTTCGGCACCGACCCTACCACCGCGATGTCCGCCTGGATCCCCGCCGCAGATTCCGCTGTGTCCCCACCCGCCAACGGCACCTCGTACTCTTCCGCCAGTTCCAGCAACCCCTTCAAAAAGCCGTCCACCCACTTCTGCGGAACGTCGTTCGACACCGCCAGCGACAGGAACGCTGCCCGCGGATCCCCTCCCATGGCCGCGATGTCGCTCAGTCCCCGCGTCAGGCAGCGCCGTCCCACCAGCGCCGGACCATGCCAATCACGCCGAAAATGTATCTTTTCAATGGTAAAATCCGTTGTCACCAGCAACTCGTGCCCTGCGGGGATGCTCAGCACCGCACAATCATCCCCGATCCCGGTCACCAACGACCGTCCTCCCCCGGCGGAACTCCGAATCTTATGAATCAACCTCTTTTCACGAAGCGGCATCACGATCACTATATCCCGGCGTCAGCGCCCCTGCGCTACGCCTCCGCTGTACATGGTTCCTAGTTTTCCAAAGTCTCCGTCCCGCGCCCCCATGTGCGCCCTTACCAGCGTAATTTGTCCGGATAGACACCGCCAATTACCCTGCCTTGGTAACCGTCCAAAGGGTCGTAGTGCGGTTGACACGCGCCACCGGGTTTGCTACCGTTTAACTCGCCGTTCATAATGATTTGCCGTACCAACTGCTGCTACCTGAATCAGTTGCAGCAATATTGGTTTTCGGCTTGCCTGGTTCCGCGGTACTTGGTGAGGCCAGCCTGCATCTGAAGCGGTTGGTGGAATCAGGATTCCTAGCCCGAGCATGACAATACCGCTCTGGCAGGTTTCCGAAATAAAATCTGATCCCCCGGAAGTAGGATTTTGCGTAAACGTTTTTATATACTTTTCGTAGCGCGCGACGAAGCTGGTCAGCTTCGCAAGGTTTCCATCCCCGTCCACAGCCTCTATGTCTATCTTCTTTGGACCGGGGCTGTCGTGGGCTTGCTCTCGCTCACCGGAATCGCCAGCTCTTATACCCGGATGCTGCAGAAGGTCGCCCACTATAACCAGCTCCGGACCGAGCAAGCGCAGTTGAAAGACAGCTATTCGCGCCTGGAACAAGTCGCCAAGGAACGCGATATTCAGGTGGCCTCTCTGGGCTCCCTGGCCAGCGAAGTTTCCGCCCTTTACGGCCTGAAATCCGATCCTGCGATGGTGGCCGCCTCGACCGAGCAGATTCAGGCCACGCAGGTGAATTCTTCCCTCGACCAGCTTTACGCCCTCAAGCACACTGCCCTGAGCGGCGCAGCCAGCGTCGGCATCTCGCTCGGCCTGACCAAGAATTCCACCACCGCCGACTGGGTCCGCGCTAATTCGGCTCCCAACCTCTGGCCCGTCGAAGGCCAGGTTACCGGGTCCTTTGGCGAGCGCATCGATCCCTTTAACGGAGAAGGCGCTTTCCACTCCGGCGTAGACATTTCCGCCGTCGTCGGCTCCCCCGTGATTGCTCCCGCCGACGGCGTCGTCACCTTCGCCGACTTCCTGGGAGGCTACGGACGCGCCATTATGGTCGACCATGGTCACAACATCGCCACCCGCTACGGCCATCTTTCCAGTTTCGCCGTCACCGCCGGACAATACGTGCACCGCGGCGACACCATCGGCTATGTCGGCCTCAGCGGACGCTCCACCGGCCCCCACCTCCACTACGAAGTCCGCATCAACGATGTCCCGGTCAACCCCTACAAATACCTGCGCCTCACCGTAGCCAAAATCGGCGGCTTCGCGGCCGGCTCGTAAATCCAAATATTTTCAGGAAATATGCTCGTGTGGCGCGGACAGTCTTGTCCGCGTGCAGCAAGACTTATTGACAGCTCCAGATCCCGGGCTCCGTTACCCTTTGGCTTTCTTCACTTCTTCAATCAGCGGCGGCACAATATCAAACAAGTTGCCCACCACGGCGTAGTCCGCAATCTCGAAAATCGGAGCCTCGGAATCCTTATTGATCGCCACAATGCTCCGCGAACCCTTCATGCCGACAAGATGTTGAATTGCGCCCGAGATTCCCAGCGCCAGATACAGCTTCGGAGCCACCGTCTGCCCCGATGATCCGATCTGGCGGTCCATCGGCAGCCACCCGTTATCGCAGATCGGACGCGACGCCGCCAGTTCGCCGCCCAGCGCGTCCGCCAACTGTTTCGCCAGATCAATATTCTTCTGCTCTTTGATGCCGCGTCCCACCGACACAATGATTTCCGCCTGCGTCAAATCCACCGCCTGCTTGGCTTCCTTGAAAACCGGCTGCGGCTGATTGCGCACCAGGCCGTCCGGAATGTCGACGTTCACGGTCTCCACCGGCGCCGCCGCCCCGCCCGCTTCCACTTTGTCGGCGCGGAACGAGCCATTCTGAAAGGTGACAAAGCACGGCCCGGACCCCGCAAAACTCACGTCGGCCACGAATTTTCCCTGGAACATCTGGCGCGTAAAGAGCAGCTTCCCGCCTTCGTGCTTGACGCCAATCACGTCGCTGATGGCCGTCGTCTCCAGTGAGGTTGCCAGCTTCGGCACAAAATCCCGCACCTGATATGTATGCGGCATTAACACCAGCTTCGCCGGATGCTTCCCCAGAAATTCCTCCAACGCATGCGCAAACGCATCCGGAGTATAGGGCTCGAGCCTGGCCGACTCCACGACATACACTTTGGCCAGCTTCTTCGCCGCGACCTCGCCCGCAATCGCCGTCACGCCCGAGCCGACTACCGCCGCTTCCAGCGTCCATCCCGTCTGTGCGGCAATCGCCTGCCCCGCCGCAATCGTCTCCCACGAGACCCGGTTCAGCTTGCCTTCGCGCTGTTCCACGATTACTAAAATAGTCTCAGCCATAATGAGTTCTCGGTTCCCAGTTCTCAGTTCTCATAACAATCTCAGTTCTTCACTGAGAACTGGGAACTGAGAACTTTTTTCAAATCACTCGCACTTCGTTCTTCAGCTTCTCCACCAGCTTCTTCGCGACTTCCGCCGGCGGCCCTTCCAGAAACTCCGTATTCTTCGATTTCTGCGGAACATACAACTTTTCGATTTTCTGCAGATTCCCGCCCATCGCCGGCTGCACTTCCGCCAGCGTCACTTTGCGCAGCGGTTTCGTCTTCGCCTGCTTGATCCCGATCAGCGTCGCATATCGCAGCTTGTTGATTCCCGATTGGATCGTCAGCAGCGCCGGTAACGGCATATCGACAAACTGAAAAAAACCGGCTTCCAACTCCCGCTTCACATGGATGCCCGCATCGGTCTTCTCAATCTGCATGATGATCGTGGCGTGCGGCAGCCCCAGAATCTGCGCCAGAATTACACCGGTCTGCGCGTATCCGTAATCGTCCGACTGCAGGCCCGTAAATATCAGGTCAAATTTTTCATCCTTGATCGCCGCTGCGATCGCCCGCGCCGTGTTATACGCATCCAGCCCTACAAACCCGTCGTCTTCCAGATGGATCGCGCGATCCGCCCCTTTCGCGAGCGCTTCTCGCAATACCTGCAAGGCCCGCGCCGGACCCGCCGTGATCACCACTACCTCGCCGCTGTGCTTTTCCTTCTGCCGCAGCGCTTCTTCCAGAGCAAATGCGTCCGGCTCATTCACTTCATAGGAAACATCTTCCCGAATCCACGTCCCCGCGTCATTCAGCTTCAGCGGAGCATCCTTCTGTGGCACCTGCTTCATGCAAACCAGAATCTTCACGGATTGACTCCCATATAGCGTCAACTGGCACAGCCGAAACAGCCTAGTATAGACCACCGCACTGGCCGCGGATAGCGCCGTAACCACCCCCGGTGGCGGCTCGATTTAAACTTGTTTTGAAAGGGCACGGCTTTAGTGCATGCGGAAAGCTAAAATCCACAACAAATTCAGGGAAGTCCCCGGCCAACATGGCACCCCCGTAACCTTGACCCTGCTCCCGACTCTTGCCATCCTTGAGGTCGTGAAGAAGTCCGCGAAATCCGGCAAAACTCCGCGCCCGCCGCGGATCCGCGTCCCCAATAACGAACGCGCTATTTTTACCATTGATAGCGTCCGCGTCGTCGGCGTCCTCCAGCGCGTCTCCCTCACCGGCGGCTCCGCCGTATTGTCCAAAGGCCCGATCGCTCACGGAACCCGGGCTGACATGGATATGAAGACCGTCTTTGGAAGAGTTAACGCTCAGATTGAATTCCTGCAGACGGGGGCCGATGGCGTGCCCCTCGCTCAAGCCTTCCGCTTCCTCAACCTGGGAGCAACCAGTGCCCGGCGCTTCGCCGCCGCTGCAAAACAGATGCAAAAGGAGGGCTACAGCGACGCCCCGCCCGCCGGATTTAACCTGCCCGCTGCGGAAACCCTGGGCCAGTTGCTGCACAGCGTCCGCCGCCTCGCCGCCAACATGGTCGCGATTCGCACCCAGCCCCAGGCTGTTGCCCTGAACAAAGCAAATCGATAAATCGAAAGATCAGATCGCAACCCACCGCTCCGGAAATCTCGAGTCGAGACCCGCGTCACCGTCGCCCCCTACTGCAGAAAGGCCACGCTCTGCACGCCCGTGATGTCAAAGCGCTTGCGGCAGCGCACATTCTTGCACATCATCACATCGTCTCGCCGCAACATATACGACTGCGCCTTGGCAAACTTCGCCCGATCGCGATCGTCCGCTCGCGGCGGCAAACTCTTCTTCTTCATCCGCACCAGCCACTGGATCTCATACTCCGCCGACTGCTGGCAATGAGGACAACTCAAGTTCGCCGTCTTCTTATCCGACTTTTCATCGAAAAAATCGCGTTCATCCATAGTATTAAGCCTCGGCTTTGAACTCTCGCCAAATCCAAGCCAACCTGAGATTATTGCACTTTTGTTCGTGGAATTGTCCGTGGAATGTGCGAAGATGCGGGAATTGTGCCCCGCAAGCCCAGGAAGAAGACCTTCTCCGCCGCGAAAGTTGTCCGCGAAATGGCTCGTGAACGCGTGGGCAGCCCTAAACCTTCGCAACTCGTGAAGGCGAAAACAACGAAGGCGGAAAAACACAAGCCCACACTGGGCAAGTTGCTGGCCGACGACTAACGAGCGGGCGTCTGCGCGTTGCTTACGGCTCGAACGTCGCCACCACTCCAGCTCCACCCGTTGGAACCGTGACCGTGCAGGCCGGCGTGTTAGTCGGGCTGCAACCCGTCCAACTCAGAAAAGATTCCCCAGATGCCGGTGTGGCCGTGAGCGCCACCGAAGCCCCGGATGGAACGACGGCTATGCATGAAACCGACGGGCAGTTGATACCATAAGTCAGGCTGGTGACGGTTCCACTTCCGACCGGCGAAATCTGCACGCTGAGCGTTCCCTCCGACCCACCTCCCGGACAGGTCGGATCAGCTGGATTGTTAACCGTCACAAACGAGTTGCCGATCACGATGTTCGATGCGCCACCCGTGCCTTCTGGCATGGTCGCCGTCACATTGGCGGAACCGCAACTGCCGTTCGTTGTCGCTAAACCACCGCTAATCGAAACCACCGGGTCGTCCACCGCCCAAGTCGCCTGGCTGGTGACGTCCTTCGTTGCCGGAGGATGGATATAGGACGCGGTCGCGGTGAACTGCCCTGTAGCTCCTGTCGTCGCCTGCGGAAAAACAAAACCCGCCGATGGCGAAACCGCAAGGCTCACCAGCTTCTGGTCATGCCCGCAACTCGGCAGGCTCACCACCGCTCCCACCATCACCAGCGCGCCTAACGTGAGTCCGATATAACTTCGCTTCATAACCCATCACTCCTGGAGGCAATTTCCGCCTGCCCCCATCTCAGACCAGGGTCAGACTAAGGCCAGACGAACGAAAGATAAAAACTAGCGGAAGCACGCGCAAAAAGCAAGAAACGGCGTTCTCTCTACGCCATCGGCATTCCGCCAGCAGCAATCAAGTTTCTGCCGCCAAACTCCTCGCTACTCCCGGTTTCGCGAAACAATCACCCACACCGTACCCCGGCCCGCACAGTACCGGCAGCGTTCCTCGCCCAGCGAACTTCCCGTCCCACGGCATTCCAGGCAGGTCGCAACCAGATTCAACTCCTGCAGTGAACTCTCCGGGAGTTTCGCCGGATCCTTGAACAGCTCCGCATGATGGCTGCCCCGCAGCCAGTACACCAGCTTGCCTTCGAGGATTTCGCGATCCTTACTGCTCAGTTCCGTACAACGATGCGCCCACCATCCCGAAATACATCCGTAACAGACCAGTTCACCGGCGTCAAAAAGTGCGCCAGGATCCGACCGGCGAAGGAATTTCTTGCACCACGAGCACGCATTGACACCCAGCAAAGCGAGCGCGTCCTTCAATCGCCCGAGGTCGAGTTCATGCTGCGCTATCGTCTCCTCGACCTGAGAGCCGGTTTTCTCGGCCATTTTTTCGACCGTTTTCCCGACCGTAGATTCATTCATCGCTGTCAATGCCTACGCGTTTAGCATACAACTCCGCCCGCCGCTCCCTCAATCCACGTGCTCGCCTACCTCGAAGCCTTCTTCAGCCGCCGGCAAGACGTCCCGTTCGCCCGCCACCCATACATATAACGTCGGCAGCAGGAATACGCTCATAATGAGGGCCGCGATCAGGCCGCCCACGATCACAATCGCGAAGGGCCGCTGCGAATCCGACCCGATGGCGTGCGAGAGCGCCGCCGGCAACAGTCCCAGAGTCGCCACCAGCATGGTCATCATAATCGGCCGCAGCCTCAGCACCGCTCCCTCCACCGCCGCATCCTCGATCGTGAACCGCCTCGCTCGCAGCTGGTTGATGTATTCCAGCATGATGACTCCTGTCTGCACCGACACGCCGAACAGCGCTAGAAATCCCACGCCCGAAGAAACGCTGAAATTCGTCCCCGTAAACCAGAGCGCCAGCAGTCCGCCAATCGGAGCGATCGCAACGTTCGCCATAATCAAGGCGGACCACTTAAACGACTTAAACATAGTGTAAAGAATCACGAAAATAATCAGGATCGTAATCGGCAGAACGATCAGCAGCCTCGCATTGGCCCGCTTCTGGCTTTCGTATTCGCCTTCCCAATCGAGGCTGTATCCGGTAGGCAGTTTGACCTGTTCATTGACCTTCTTGATCGCCTCTTCCACCGTACTTCCCAGATCGCGCCCGCGAACGCTGTACTTAATCGCAACATAACGCCGGTTGCCCTCGCGATAAACTTCCGACGCGCCGTCCGTGACTTTGATTTTGCAGAGTTGCGCCAGCGATACCCGTCCCCCGGAGGGCGACAGCAACCGGATCCTTTCAATCGCTTCCTGCGTATCGCGATATTGCGGCAGGTAGCGCAGCGTAAGGTCGTAACGCGCTTCCCCCTTGAGCACCTGGGTTAGCGCGTTGCCTCCCACCGCCGTCTGGATCGCGTCCTGCACGTCGGCCACGTTAATCTGGTAGCGAGCCGCCGCTTCCCGGTCCACCGTCACGTTCAAGTTGGGTTGGCCGAGGACGCGAAAAACTCCGAGATCCTCAATGCCATTAATCTTTCGCATGATGCTCACAATCTCGTCGCTCTTCTCCTCCAGAACCTTCAAATCGTCCCCGTAGATCTTCGTCGCCAGCGCGCCTTTCACTCCGCTGACTGCTTCTTCCATGTTGTCTTCGATGGGCTGCGAAAAACCCCACACCACACCCGGAATTTTGTCCAACTCGCGACCCATGGCGGCGATCAATTCGTCTTTGTTCTCGTGAAACACCGGCCGCCAATCTTCTTTTTGTTTCAGATCGACGAAAAACTCGGTATTGAAAAATCCGGTCGTGTCCGTGCCGTCGTCCGGGCGCCCTACCTGGCTGGTGCATTGCGGAACTTCGGGAAACGAACACAGCACGATCCGCGCCTGGTTCGCCACTCGGATGCCTTCATCCGGACCCGTGCTGGGCGCCAGCGTTCCTCGCACCCAGAGCGCCCCTTCATCGAGGTGAGGAAGAAATTCGGAACCGATGGTGCCGCTGAACGCCAGATAATTTCCTACCGCCGCCAGCAGCAGGCACACTCCAATCGTGACCGCCCGATGTCGAATCGCCCACCGCACCGCGACCCGATAGCGCTCCACCAGGAATTGCATGATAGGGTTGTGCCATTCCGTCGCTCCGTTCTGAAAAGCGAAACTGGCCAACACCGGCGCGATCACGATCGAGAACAGCAACGCTCCCAGCAACGCAAACGCTACCGTCCAGGCCATCGGGTGAAACAGCCGCCCCTCCACCCGTTGCAGGGTGAAAATCGGCAGGTACGCCGTAATAATGATGGCGATCGCGAAAAACACCGGGCGCTGCACTTCATGCGAGGCGTCGCTGATCTGTTCCCGCGCCGTCTTCACGCCGCTCTTGTTGCCCAGGTGGCGGATGATGTTTTCCAGCATCACCACCGCGCCATCCACCACCATGCCAAAATCCAACGCACCCAGTGACAGCAGATTTGCCGGAATGTGCCGCAAGTCCAGGCAAATCGACGCGAACAAAAGCGAAAACGGAATCGTGGCCGCCACAATCAAAGCGCCCCGGACGTTGCCAAGAAACAAAAACAGGATGATCGAAACCAGTATCATCCCCTCCGCCAGGTTGTGGAGCACGGTGTGGCTGGTGAAGTGAACCAGCGTGCTGCGATCGATGAAGGGAACGATCTTCACGCCCGGAGGCAGAATGTGATCGTTCAATTCCTGCACTTCCTTATGAATGCCCTGCAGCGCCGTATCCGCCGCCGCGTTCTTGCGCAACAGCACGATGCCCGACACCACATCGTCGTTGTCGATAATCTTTCCGTCCTCGCGGTGAATGGCCTTCGCAAACTGGCCCAGCCTGATCTTCGCGCCCTGCGAAACCACCGCGATATCCTTCACCCGCAGCGGCGTGCCGTTCTTGGTCACAATCACCGTGCGTTCGATGTCCTGGCTCCGGTCGACCAATCCCACCGAACGTACGTTGATCTGCTGCAGACCTTCCTGGATGAAGCTGCCGCCCGCATTGACGTTATTATTCGTCAGTTGCTGCTCCACCTGCGCCAGGCTCAGCCCATACGCCACCAGTTTGTCGGGGTCGAGGCGAACCTGGTACTCGCGCGTGGGACCGCCAAAGCTGGAGACGTCCACAATGTCGGGAACCGATTTAAAGCTCTTTTCGACCACCCAGTCTTCCAGCGATTTCAGTTCCATCGCGTCATACGCCGGGTTCGTGCTGTGCAATGTGAAAAAGTAAATCTGGCCCACCGGGCTCCAGTCCGTGCCCATTTGCGGGACCACGTTCGGCGGCAGCGTCACCTGGCTTAATCGTTCCAGAACCCGCTCCCGGTTCCAGTCGTTATCCGACTCGTCGTCGAAGATCAGTTTTATGTCGGAGAGCCCGAACAGCGAGAACGACCGCAGATGCACCACATGCGGGATCCCGTTCATCGAGATTTCGAGCGGAATCGTGACTTGCTGTTCGATCTGCTCCGCCGAAATTCCCGGCCACTGCGTGATGATCTCCACGTAGTTGTCCGCCACGTCGGGATATGCCTCAATCGGAAGGTCCCGGAACGCGACGATCCCGCTGGCGAAAAGCAGCAAGGCGAAACCCAGCACCAGCAGACGGTTATCCAGAGCAAAATCAACAACTCGGCGAATCACTGCTTGCTCCCCTTGATTGTTCCCATTTACTGTTCCAACGTGTTTTGCAGCACCAGCGCATTCGAAACGACCTGATCTCCCGGCCTGATTCCTGAAACAACTTCCTGCAGGTTGCCCGGAAGCATATTTCCCGTGACCACTTCCAGCCGCTTGAAATGACCCGCGCTCACCGGCGTGTACACCCACTCCCGATCATGCAGGTGAAGGATTGCCGCTGCCGGCACCGCCGCCCGTATCTCCGGTTGTTTACCGTAGAAAGTCGCGGAGACGAACATGCCCACCCGCATCATTCCGGGATTCGCGACTTCCAGCCGAACCTTGGCCGTGCGCAGCGTGGCATCGAGAACCGGCAGAATGTTGTCGATCCGGCCCCGGAAAACTTTGTTGGGATAGGCAGTCAATCGAATGTCGGCGTACTCGCCCGGATGCACCGCGTCCAGATCGTTTTCGTAAACGTCGCACATGATCCAGACATACGAAAGATCGGAAATCGTGAACGGATTGGGTGACCCCAGTCCCTGCACCCCCGACGCGTTGGTCACTTGCTGGTCCGTAATCACCCCGGAAATCGGCGCCTTGATGTCGACGATGCCCGAAGGATGGTCCTTGTCGATACCCAGAAGCCGCAATTGCTCGGTCGCCGCATCCAGATCCGCTTTGGCATCCTGTTCCCCGTCTTCGGCCTGTTCCAGCGCGCTCTTCGCGATAGCGCCCTTGTCGTAAAGCGTCTGCGCCCGGTCAAACTGGATGCGCGCCAGTCGCTCGTCGTTCTCCGCCTTGCGGTACGTCTGGTAAGCTCCGGAAACATCGTTGCTCTGCACTCTCAGCAACAACTGCCCTTTCTTCACCGTGTCGCCCAGACGCGCCTTGATTTCCACTACCCGCCCCGCCGCCAGCGAGATCACCGGCACCGCCCGCGCGATATCCGGCTGCACCACGCCCGTGACATTCAGCGCCGGCGCCGCCTTATGCTCAATCGCCGTCACCAGCGGAAATTGCTCGGGATGATCCACCTTGAAGTTGTTGGCATCCAGGTCGGGCTCCACCGTTGCCGCGGGCGGTGCTTCCGCCTTCGGGTCGGCCTTGTTTTCGCCGCACCCGACGAGCATCGCCATTCCCAGCACCAAGCTCGCCTTAGCAGTTCTTCGACCGAATAAGTTTTTCGCTAACCATGTCATGGGATTACCTCGCGGCCCACCGCCTGATTTAATTGGGCTGCCGCGGTCAAATAAGAACCAACCAGATTCACGTAGCTCAGTTGCACCATCCGGTACTCACTCTCCGCATTTAAGAAATCCAGCAGCGACGCCCCGCCGTGCTGATACGAAAAGAAAATCGTGTCGCGCACCCGCACCGATTGCTCCAGGTACTTCGCCTTGTACGGCCGCAGCAGTTTCAGCGTGCTATCGATCAGGGCATAACTGGAATCGACGTCGCTCAGCACCTGCGCTTCCGCCGCTTCGCGCAGCTTCTCATTGCGCCTTATATCCAACTGGGTTCGCAGCTTCTCGCCCTGGTTGCGGTCAAAAAGCCGCAGAGGAATGCTTACGCTCACACCCACTGTATTCACGGCAAACGGGTTGTTGGTGGAGGAATTATGCGTGTACCAGGCGCTCAGCGTGGGGTCGGTCGAGCCGTTCGCCATGGCAAGTTTGTGATCGGTTTGCGCCTTGTCTACCGCCTCCACCGCTTCCTTCAAGTCCGGCCGTGTATCCATCGCAATCTGACGGAATTCTTCCCGCACCCTCAGTCCTTCATCGAAATCGAATAACCCCGATACGTCGAATTGTTCGATTGGCGTCCGGTCGTTCAGCAGCGTAAGCAACTGAATCTTTGCCGTGCGCAGATTCACTTCCGCAGTCTGTAGATCGGATTCATATTGCGTCCGCTGTAATTCCAACCGGTCGAGGTCGATTTGCGCGATGTCCCCGGCATGAAACCGGTCTCGGCTGATATCCAGTACGTGGTCGTAATAGATAAGATTGTCTTTCGCCAACCGCAGCACTGATTTCGCTTGCAGCAGTGACACAAACGCGCTCCGTAAACTGAACAGCAGCGTTCTCTCCAGGTCGGCATGGCTCAACTCGGCAATGAGCGTTCCCTTCTTCGCGCTTTCCAGCCGTAACTCTCGTTTGTGCCGCCGCTCGTGCAGATAGCTGATGCTAGGCGACTCAAAAGTTCCGGCAAACGGCTGCCAGACGCCCTTATTGGGCGCGATCTGAGTGCCATCAACCGTCAGCCCGAGGGTCGGATTCGGACGCAGAAAAGCCGTAATCTCTTCCGCCTTCGACTCCTCAATACTCAACTGGTCTGCCAGCAGCGTAGGGTTGTTTTGCTCAAAGCGCAGCCGAACCTGCTCCCACGTAAGCGGCGTCTGCTGCGCCCAGGCCGCCACCGTCGCGGCCAGCAATAGTCCTGGCAACAAGCCTGCGCCCCGGCTGAAATGGTGAAACTTGAACATCGCTTGCTCCGTGCGCATCAGGCGGATCGCTCGCCCAATACCCATGAATCGCAGGAATTCTTTACGATCTTTCGTAAAGAAACCAGACGGAATCTGATCTTATAGAGATGCTGCGGGAACCGTGGAAACCGCCAGAGGACCAATCGGAGGAGCGCGCCCGGCAGGCGCTAAGGCAGAGAAAACGCCAGCCGTTTGCGGCAGGAACGGAAGAATGGTGCCGATCTGTTCCAGCGTCGTCGTCAACGCCGCCGAACTCGGCAAATCGGCAAGCGCGGAATGCACCGGCGCATGCAGGTTGCAGGCGCAATGCCCGGCGTGACGAAAGCCGCGCTCCGACTCTTCCATCTCCGGTCGCATGGCATGCAGGTCGTCCGTCGCCGAGATCACGGGGAACAGCAGAATCAACGCGCAGCCCAATGCGCACAGGAAAACCAGCGGAGCCCGCTTCCCTGTGCTGGTAACCGCTTTGCCCGAACCATGGCGTCGCCGCCATAGGAGCCACGCGGGCAACAACAGAGAGAGCCAACAGAGATTAAGAAAAAGCTCCATAGCAAACGCCCGGGTCTTTTGGGGGAGACTCCATGACTCGGTGGAACAGTCTCAGGAAATTCAGAGTCATCAGGATAGCACAAAAACGGCAAGTGACTTGCGTACCGGCGCGGGCCCGCCATTTCCCCGCTACGGTCCCGGGACGACCTTCAAAGCCTCCGGCGTCTGCAACCGCTGGCGAAGGATGGTGTTCCTGCTGGCAATCTCGGCAATCGCATCGGCATGGATCACGTAAGCGCCGTGCGGCAATGTATTCCCGAAGGGAATCTTGACGTTGGACTCGCCCGCCTTCAGCACAAAGTGCTCATAGCCAATCGCGGTGGCTCGCCCGTTATCCGGCACCGCCACGATCACCACCGTCAGATCGAAACTCTCCTTCGAACCATTCGACACCATCGCCACTCCGTCAATCCGGTTGTCGTGGACCTTGGGAGAATCCAGCCACTCCAGCAGCAGCGACGAAGTGACGACCCCGGTAAACTCTTTGCTGAAGTTGTGCGCGGGATGCGCCGAGTCTTCCACTTTCAGCGTGACCGTGAAAGGCCCCGGCTTGCTTGGACGCCCCGCCAGCAGGCCTTCCGGGCTGAGCGTGACTCCTTCCGGAAGTTCGCCGTCGACTACACTCCAAACATACGGAGGAGCGCCGCCGCTCGCCCGTAACAGCACGTGGAACTCCACGTTCGCGTCCAGGGCCGGCAGAGCTTCGTCCACGATGGTGAGCGGAGGAAACTGCGCAGCCAAGACCCCGCTGCAACAAATCACCATCGCAAACAAGCCTACGACTTTACTGAAATTCATAGCGGTTCGTTTGATTTTACGCTGGCCACGGCGTAAAAGAACTGCAATATGTCCAAGCGCTGGTCCAATGCTGTGTTGAACTGCACCCTCCAGGGTTGCGTTGCCTGCTTGATCCTCTTTTTCCTGGCCCCGAGCGCATGGGCGCAGGCTCCCGCCTCCTCCTCCCCGCAAAAGAACGCCGACGCCAATTCCAATTCCAAAGAAGCCGCCGTCTTCGATCGCATCTTGAATCGCGTTCGCTTTGAGAACGATGGAACCGAAGTCAGCGAGACCGAGGCCGTGGTTCGAATTCAGAGCCAGGCGGGCGTCGAGGAATTCGGTCAACTCGTTTTCGGCTACTCCTCGGCCACGGAAAAGCTCGAGATCGAGTACGTACAGGTGCGCAAACCCGACGGCCAAGTGGTCGTGACGCCGCAAACCACCGCCCAGGATTTCGCTCCCGATGTCCTCAAAGAAGCTCCCATGTACAGCGATTACCGCCAGCGCCACATTTCCGTGGCCGCGCTCCAGCCCGGCGACACCCTGGAGTACCGCACCGTCACCCGCGTGCTCACGCCCCTTGCCGCCGGACATTTTTGGTACGAATACACATTTCCCAAAGGCATGGCGGTCGGCGAAGATCGCCTGGAGATCGACCTCCCCAAGTCGCGCGAAGTGAAACTCAAGACCCCAACTCGCCAGCCCGAGATCCAGGACAAGGCCGATCGCCGCCTTTACATTTGGGTGGTCAAGGACATCCAGCCCGAACGCGACAAAGAAAAGAATAAAGACGAGGAGGACGACGCCACCGGCCCCGATGTTCAGTTGACCACCTTCACCGACTGGAAGCAGGTCGCGCAGTGGTACGCCCGGCTGCAAGGCGAGCGCATGACCGGGGACGACAGCGTCCGCATGAAAGCCGTCGAACTCACGCGCGGATCGGCCACCCCCACCGACAAAGCGCGCCGCCTCTATGATTTCGTCGCCCGCAATGTCCGCTACGTGAGCATCTCCCTCGGCATCGGACGTTATCAGCCGCATGCCGCATCCGACGTTCTGCGGAATGGTTACGGCGACTGCAAAGACAAACACACTTTGCTTTCCGCGATGTTGCGCGCGGAGGGAATTCAAAGCTATCCCGTCCTCATCGGCAGCGCCCGCAAACTGGATGCCGACGTTCCCTCCCCAGCCCAGTTCGATCACGTCATCACCGCCGCTCGGCTGGGCCCGGGATCCGAGCTGACTTTTCTCGATACCACTCCTGAAGTCACGCCCTTTGGCTTGATTCTTTACCAGTTGCGCAACAAGCAAGCGGTCGTCGCGTCGGAAGGTCCCGAGGGTGGGCTGCAGCGCACCCCCGCCGATTCGCCCATCCCGACCTTCATGCACTTCAACCTCGACGGAAAATTCACCGAGTTCGGCGCCCTCGATGCCACCCTTGAAGTGACCGCCCAGGGCGATCGCGATTGGCCCATGCGCGCCAGTTTTCGACGCTTCTCCCAGGCCCAGTGGAAAGACTTCGTGAAAGTCCTCTCCTCAGGCTGGGGTTTGCCCGGCGACGTCGATGACATCCAACTCGATCCCGTCGAAGACACCAGCAAGCCCTTTCATCTGACGTACCACCTTCGCCAGGACCGCTATTTCATCGTGCCCTCGACCAGCGTCAATTTTCGCGCCATCCCGCCCCTCGGTGTGCCTGCGATTCGTGCCTCCGAGAAAAGCACCGAACCGCTCGACATCGGCCCCGCCGGTGAAATGGACTACCGGGTTCGTCTGCAGTTCCCCGCGAACTACACCGTGCATACGCCGACCGCCGTCAAAATGTCGCGCGACTATGGCGACTATTCTTCGAACTATTCCCAGAGCAAAGGAGTTTTGGAAGGGGTGCGCCAGCTGAACGTGAAGGTCAATGAGCTACCCGCCGCCCGCCGCGCCGACTACGAATCGTTTCGCAATGCCACCCAAAGCGATCAGGACCAGTTGTTGTCTTGCACCATCCTCACCCCCTCAGGCCCCGCCGCCGGACTGGCGAGCAAGATCGAAGGAACGCCCGAAGAGCTGCAGAAAGCGGGCGTGAAGGCCTTGCAGAGCAAAGACTATCGCACCGCCATCGACCTGCTGAAGCGCGCCGTCTCAGCGGATGCCGGACCGAATGCCAGCCTGAGAGACGGCTGGTATGACCTCGGGCTCGCGTACGCCGGCGCCAATAATCATACGGAGGCCATCGCCGCTTTCTACCAGCAACTGCTGCGGGATCCCAGTCACAAGCACGCGAATGGCGAGCTGGCGATCGAACTCCAGCAAGCCGGACAGACCGACGATGCCATCGCCGCCTATCGCAAGCAACTGGAGATGACGCCCTACGACAAAGAAACACTCAAGAATCTCGGCGTGCTCCTCGCCCAGTTGCGACGCGATGCGGATGCCCGCACGCAACTCGAAGCCGCCGTCGCACTTCCTCCCGATGATCCGGAAACCAAGATGGCGCTGGCGCAGGTCTATGCCCGCCTGGGAGAAACCTCGAAATCCCAGGAATTGATGCAAGAACTTACCGGCAGCGCTGGAGCCGATTCCAGCCAGGATATCTATGCCGCCGCTCTAAGAAACAACATCGATCCTTCCTCGACCGAGAACGATGCCCAACAGGTCCTCTACGACATTGGCGGACAGTTCGATTCCGGCGAACTCGACCGCCTCGGACCATCGGCGTTTTCCTCGATGCGGCTGGTCGCACTGGCTTGGGCGCGAATGGGATGGGCTAAATATCAACACGGCGAGAATCTTGCGGCCATGCAGTTTCTCCAGTCGGCCTGGCTGTTGAGCCAGTCGGGCAGCGTCGCCAACCGCCTCGGGCAGGTCTTCGAAAAGCAAGGCCAGCAGGAAAAGGCGCGCCACATGTATGCCCTCGCCGTGGTGGCCGGCGGCAGCGAGGTCGCCGATTCACGCGACCGTTTAGCGAAACTCGCCGGCGATTCCGCCGCCGCCGAAAAGGAAATCGTCGAGGCCCCCGCCGACTTGACTGAGGCCCGCACCGTGAAGCTCGCGGCGCTCATCAGCAAGACGGGGTCGGCGCGATTCAATCTGGTCTTTGACAGCTCGCCCCGTCCTGAACGCGCCGAGTTTGTCGACGGCGACGAAACTCTTCGAACCGCCGCCGACAAACTTCGAGAGCACGACTTCCCCGTCAGATTTCCCGATGTCTCGTCGGTCAAAATTGTCCGCCGAGGTCGTCTGAGCTGCTCCGCTTCCGGTTGCAGCATTGAACTGCTGCCCATCGACATGGATTCTTCTTCCGCCGCCACCCCCGCTTCGAAAAAGTGAGCCCGCCTCCCCTCGACGCATCGCATCGACTCCGATAAGCTAATGTGTCTTCTCGGGTCTTGTCAGGGAGGTTCTGCCCATGCGGGAGGCCGTCGAACGACTGTGGCCGGAAATTCAATGGATCGGTAATGCCAAGCTTCGCGAGCAAGTCACTCAGGCGTGGATCAAGGCGCTGGAGCGCAGTCCGCTGCTGCCCGACGACCTGAATCGGATTCCTTTTACGCTGCTCGTTCCGAATTGTCCCATCACATTCATGGAGCACAAGCGCTGCGTCGTCCATATCGCGCGCGATAGTGCCAGAGCCATGACCGCCTTCATGGGCCGCGCCCTCCCCATCGACCTGGACGTCGTGATCGCCGGCGCCATCCTGGCCGACGTGGGCAAGTTGCTGGAGTATGAGATTGGTCCCGACGGGAAAAGCAGGCAAAGCGAGCGCGGAGAAGCGTTGCGACATCCGTTTACCGGAGTTGCGCTGGCCATGGAGTGTGGCGTGCCCGACGCCGTCTGCCACATCATCGCCGCCCACGCCGCCGAAGGCGATCTGGTCAAGCGCACCACCGAAGCCTTCATCGTGCATCACGCCGATTTCATGGCGTTCTTGCCGTTTAAGAATCCGAAGAACGTGAAAGTAAAGTGAAGAACAGAAGTCTTGAATTGTTTGTCATCCTGAGCGAAGCGATGGACCTTTTTTCTGGCGAACTGAGTAGAAGCAGGTCCTTCGCTTCGCTCAGGATGACAAATCACCTGCTTGGTTGAGGAGAAAAAGTGTCCACGAGTATGCAAGGCAGCACCAAAGAAACCATCACCGCAACCATTTCCCGCTGGGCAGCCGGGCTGCAATACGAGCAGCTCTCCGCGGACGCCGTTTACCAGGCCAAGCGCTTCCTGCTCGATTCCGTCGGCTGCGCCCTCGGCGGATACCGCCAGCACGACGTGATCATCGCTCTCGAAGTGCTCAAGGAAATCGCCGGACGCGGCCCCGCAACCGTGATCGGCTCCGGCCAGAAGATGGACGCGGTTTCCGCCTCGCTGGCCAACGCCCTCATGATCCGCTGCATGGATTACAACGACATTTACTGGAAACAGGATCCTTCCCATCCCTCCGACATTTTTCCCGCCGCCATGGCCGGTTGCGAGCGATCTAAAAGCGATGGCAGGGAATTGATCGTTGGATTTGTCCTCGGCCACGAGTTCGAAATGCGCCTGTGCGAGGCGGCTTTCCCGGGCATCCGCGAGCGCGGCTGGCATCATGCGACGCTGACGGCGTTTGTCTCGCCGATTGTGGCGGGGCGCGCGCTGCATTTGAGGTGGGAACAAATTCAACATGCCATCGGCATCTCCGCCTCCCGGCATTGCACCATGGGCGCCGTCACCGCCGGCAAGCTCACCATGATGAAGAACACCGTCGATCCTATGGCCACTCAAAGCGGCGTGCTGGCCGCCCTGCTCGCCGAAAAAGGCTACAGCGGTCCCGAGCATGTCATCGACGGCAAAGAAGGATTGGTGCACTGCTTCGGTCCAGAGTGGAAACAGAACCTGCTCACCGACGGCCTCGGCGAATCCTGGCGCATCACCCAGTGCGGCATGAAATTCTTCCCGACCGAGGCGCTGACCCACGCTCCCATCTCCGCCGTCCTTGACCTCGTCAAGAGCAACGACCTCCACCCCGATCAGGTGGAGAAAATTCAAATCCGGTCGCTGGCTCGTGCCGCCGACATTCTCTCCGATCCCAGCAAATACGATCCCCATACCAAGGAGACAGCAGACCATTCCCTCCCCTACGTCGTTGCGGCGGCCCTGGTGGATCGCCAGGTCACCCCGGCACAATTCGAGATGAACAAAATCATGGATCCGGCGATTCGCGCCCAGCTCAAAAAAGTTGAAGTCGTGGCCGATCCCGAGATTGAAAAAGTTTTTCCCGCGCTGCAGCGCGTCATCGTCAACATCACTACCAGCGATGGTCAGACATTCTCGAAGCAGCTCGACTATCCCAAAGGCGATCCGCGAAATCCCCTGAGCGATGCCGAAATTGAAGAGAAATTTCGCGCCCTCGCCGACAGCGTGCTTTCCGCGAAAGCTCAGAACAAGCTGATTGAAACAATCTGGAATCTCGAAAAATGCGCCTCGGTCTCTAAGCTCATGGCGCTGATGCAAGCGGACGTAAAACGGAGACCGAAAGCGAAAGCAGTCAAAAAGTCGGGCACGAAGCGTCGTTAGGCAGCAACAGCAGCCAGCAACCGCGTAGCGGCGGACGCCCTCGTCCGCCCAGCCGGCGAAGGCCAAAGCCTATTCAGGTGAAGTGGTAGGTAAGTTGGAGTAACTCATGACAGATTTACAACAGACGATTGCATCCGATCTGGCGGCACGCTACGAGAAACTCGCTGGCCTGGTGCGCGACTTGGCGGAGACCCTTACCGACGACCAGTTCTGGGCCAAGCCCTACTCCTTCGGCAACAGCTTTGGCCATCTCGTGCTGCATCTCACCGGCAACCTCAACTACTATATCGGCGCCCAGATTGCTGCTACCGGTTACGTGCGCGATCGTCCACAGGAGTTCTCGGACCAGACCCGCCCCTCCAAAACCGAGGTACTGAACAATTTCGATCAGGCGATTGAGATGGTAGTGCGGACCATCAATCGCCAGTTGGCCGAGGACTGGTCCAAGGAATATACCGCCGTGGGCGCCGATGCCAAAGATAGATTTGGCATGGTCCTTTCTTGCGCCACCCATCTGCACCATCACGTCGGACAGATGATGTATCTGGTCTTTCAACTGAAACAGAAAGCTTGAGTAATCGGGAGTTCCTTATGGACCAAACGAGTCTCGGCCAGACCGCTGCCGGCCAAACAATTGCCGGTCAGACCATCGTTGAAAAAATCGCGCAGCTCCACATGACCGAAGGGCCCTCGCGCCCGCTGCGTACCGGAGATTTTCTATCGATTCGTCCTCATCGCTGCATGACGCATGACAACACCTCCGCGGTGATGAACAAGTTCAAGGGCATCGGCGCCAGGAAAGTCAAGAATCCGCAACAACTCACCTTCGCGCTCGACCACGATATCCAGAATCGGGAGGAAGCGAACCTCAAGAAATATCGCGCCATTGAAGCCTTTGCCAAGGATCAGCAAGTCGATTTCTATCCCGCCGGATCGGGCATCGGGCACCAGATTATGGTCGAGCGCGGCTATGTAGTCCCTGGGTCTTTCGTGGTCGCTTCCGATTCGCATTCCAATATGTACGGCGCGCTCGGTGCCATCGGGACTCCGATCGTTCGCACCGATGCCGCCGCCGTCTGGGCCACGGGCGAATTCTGGTGGCAGATCCCGCGCTCCATTCAGGTCGTCCTCGAAGGCAAACTACCCCACGGCGTCACCGGCAAGGATGTCATCATCACGTTGTGCGGTCTTTATAACCACGACGAATGCCTGAACGCCGCGGTCGAATTTGCCGGTCCGGGAGTCGCATCGCTCTCCATGGATGCCCGGCTTTCGATTTCGAATATGACCACCGAGTGGGGCCCGCTGGTCGGCTGGTTTCCCGTCGACGCGGTTACGGTCCAATATTTGCGCGGCGTCCACCAGCGCCTCCAGGCGCTGGGCATTGAACGCTTTACGGAAAACGACATCGCCGCCTGGGAGAAAAATCCCCCTCGGCCGGATACCGATGCCGTTTATGCCGCGCGCATCACGCTTGATCTCGCGCAAGTCACGCCCCATATATCGGGGCCCGATACGGTGCAGGCGATGCAGTCGCTGGCTGAAATCGAGCAGAGGAAAGTAGAGATCCAGAAAGCGTATCTCATCTCGTGTGTCAATTCGCGATTGGAAGATCTGGCCGCCGCGGCGGCAGTGCTCAAGGATCGGAAGATCGCCCCCGGCGTGAAGTTCTATTTGAGCGCGGCGAGCAAGTGGGTGCAGGAAGAAGCGGAGAAACGCGGCGCCTGGCAGACTCTCATTGACGCTGGAGCCCAGCCACTGCCGTCGGGTTGCGGTCCGTGCATCGGTCTGGGCGTGGGATTGCTCGAGGCGGGCGAGGTCGGGATCTCGGCGACCAATCGAAACTTCAAGGGCCGCATGGGGTCGCGCGATGCCCAGTGCTACCTCGCCAGTCCCGAGGTAGTCGCAGCCTCCGCCGTCGCCGGCTATATTCGCGGACCTCAGCGCGACTCCAATGACGTTGGAGATCGCGCTCCACAGCGCCGGTACACGGAATTAGCAGCCCCGTCCGGCGGAGCCGAGAAAGTTGAAATCCTGGCGGGCTTCCCCCAGCGCGTGGAGGGACGCCTCGTCTTCATGCCGCAGGATAACGTCAACACCGATGCGATTTATGGCAAGGACTGCACCTATCGCGACGACATGACTCCCGAAATGATGGCGAAGGTGGTCATGGAAAATTACGATCCTCAGTTTGCGGCGCGCACGAGTGCCGGCGACGTCATCGTCAGCCAGTTCAATTTCGGAACCGGATCGAGCCGCGAACAGGCCGTCACCTGCCTCAAGGCAAAAGGAATTCCGCTCGTGATTGCCGCCAGTTTCTCGCAGACTTATCTGCGGAACGCTTTTAACAACGGGTTTTTGTGTATCGAAGTGCCGGAATTTGTCGCGCGGGTGCGCGAACAGTTGGCGAACCAGATCGCGGCGAAACAGAAGACCATCATTCCGGGGGATAAAATCGATATCGATTTCACTTCCAGCACGATCTCGTGGCGCGAAGAGAAATTTGCGTTCCCGGCGCTGGGCAGTGTGCCGCAGTCGTTGGTGATTGCTGGCGGAGTCGAGAATCTCGTAAGCAGGCGCCTGGCAGTGACCTAGATCGCGGCGGCGCGCCTTCCCGGAGGTAGATCTACTGCGTTACTTAAGGAGCACTTATGGCAAAATACACAATCGTTACCATGCCCGGAGACGGCATCGGCAATCAGGTTCTTCCTGAAGCGCTGCGCGTCCTCAACGCCGTCGGCTTCGATGCCGAATACATTCACGCCGATATCGGATGGGATTGCTGGTGCGCGCAGGGCAACGCTTTACCCGACCGCACCATTGAGTTGCTAGCCAGGCACAAGCTGGGTCTGTTCGGCGCCATTACTTCGAAGCCCAATAAAGCGGCTCAAGCCGAGCTTAAGCCCGAGTTACAAGGCAAGGGCTATGTGTATTACTCGCCCATCGTGACGATGCGCCAGAAGTTTAACCTCGATATCTGTTTGCGGCCTTGTGTTGGATTTATCGGCAATCCGCTGAATTACATTCGCAAGAACACATCCGGAGGATTCGACGAACCCAAAATCGACACCACCGTGTTCCGCCAGGGCACCGAAGGCATGTACGCCGGCGTCGAGTGGACCAACCCTCCCGAGATCGTCCGCGCCGCCTTGAACAGCCATCCGCGATTCAAGGCTTTTGCCAGCGTTCCCGGCCCTGAGATTGCCGTGAGTTGCCGCATCATCACCCGCCACGCCGCCCAGCGCATCGTCACCGCCGCCTTCGAATACGCCAAGAAACGCTGCTTCAAAGGCGTCACCATCTGCGAAAAACCCAACGTCGTGCGCGAGACTTCCGGCATGATGGAAGAGGTCGCCAAGGAAGTGGCTAAGGATTATCCCGGAATTGCGCTCTGGTCGACCAACATCGATGCCCAACTGATGTGGTTGAATAAAAACCCCGAGGAGTACAACGTGATCGTTGCTTCCAATCTCTTTGGCGACATTCTTTCCGATGCTTTCGCCGGACTCGTCGGCGGCTTGGGATTCGCCGCCTCCGGCAACATTGGCGACGAGGTCGCCGTCTTCGAGCCAACGCACGGGTCCGCGCCCAAGTATGCCGAACTGGATCCGCCCATCGTCAATCCGATTGCCATGATTCTGTCCGCCGCCATGATGCTCGATCACGTCGGCGAAGACGCCAGGGCGAATCGCATCCGCACCGCGATTGCAGAGGTCGTGCGCGCAGGCAAAGTACGCACCTACGATATGATGCGCTTTACCGGTGGTCCGAAAGCCATCAGTCAAGGCGCCGCGTCCACGGTGCAGATGACGGACGCAATTTTGGAGAAACTGAAATAGCTGCATCCGCCGCGAAGCAACAAGCTCTCGCTTCTTGAATCTTCGTGACTTTTTGTGGTTGAGATTTTTATGAGCAGTGCTACCGAGACTACGCTCCCGCGTTCCGCCGAGGCGGGCCATTGGGGCAAGGATGTTCGCTCCGACGTGCACGTCGCCTTCGAAGCGCGTGACGCCGGCGGCGTCGAGATTTCGCTGGAGTCCCGCGTCGCCGCCTATTACGGCTCGGCCATCCTCGAACAGACGCGCGCAGTCCTGGCTGAACTTGGCGTACAACACGCCCGCGTCGCCATCCATGATGAAGGCGCTCTACCTTTTGTGATTTCCGCGCGTATCGAGGCTGCCGCCAAACGCGCCGGCATCGCTCTCGGCAAACGGTCGCTGCCCGCGCCATATCCGCGTCCCGAAGCGTGTCCGCCCGAGCCCGCTCCTCCTGAATCTTCTGGTCCCCCGCCCTCTGGTTCCGAGTCTTCTGGCAAAGACCGGCTCCGCCGCTCGCGGCTCTACCTGCCCGGCTCCGAGCCGAAGTACTACATTAACGCCTCCTTGCATGCGCCCGATGCCGTGATTCTCGATCTCGAAGACTCCGTGCATCGCGCAGAGAAAGATGCCGCTCGCATTCTCGTGCGCAACACCTTGCGGGCCGTCGACTTCGGACCCTGCGAGCGCATGGTCCGCATTAACCAGTTGCCCCTCGGCCTCGAAGACCTCGCCGAAGTGGTCGGCGAGAGCCCGGACCTCATCCTCATCCCCAAGGTCGAAACCCCCGAGCAGGTGCAGGCCGCCGATCGCATGATCGGCGAGATCAAAGCGCGCAGCGGAGTGAACCGGCCCATCTGGATTATGCCCATCGTCGAATCGGCACTCGGCATCGAAAACGCCTTGGCCATTGCGGCGGCCACCGAAAACGTGGCGGCGCTTACCATTGGCCTCGAAGACTACACCGCCGATCTCGGCGTCGTGAAGACGACCGAAGGCCGCGAGTCCCAATATGCGCGATCCCGCATCGTGAATGCCGCGCACGCTGCCGGAATCCAGGCCATCGATTCGGTCTTCAGCGATGTCGCTGACATGGACGGCCTCCGCCGCTGGGCGGAAGCCTCCCGCGCCACGGGATTCGAAGGCATGGGATGCATCCATCCCGGACAGATTCGGGTGATTCACCAGGCCTTTCAACCGGCCGCAATCGAGATTGAAAAAGCGCAGAAGATTGTTGCTGCGTTTGATGAAGCGCAGAGCAAGGGCTTGGCCGTGGTCAGTCTCGGTTCCAAAATGATCGATCCGCCCGTCGTCCACCGGGCGCTGAAACTGGTGGAGCGGGCGAAGGCGATGGGAGTGATTTCGTGAGTGTCATCGAGAAAGTTGAACTGGCGCATAACGCCGCCGGCCGTACCGTTCCCTCGATGGTGAACGGCAAGCCCCAGATCCCGTTTCTCGGCCCCGGAAAATATCAGCCCCGGGGACGCAAGGCCGCGCCCCCGATCAGCTCCAATAAAGATTATCCGGATACTGGCGATAAGCGCGTCGCCAATCTGGAGGCGGCCTTGCGCCAATGCGGACTGCGCGACGGCATGGTGATCTCCAACCATCATCATCTGCGCGACGGCGATAGAGTTGCGCTGATGGCGCTCGAAGCCGCGGCCACAATTGGCGCCAAAGATCTGATGTGGTTCCCCAGCGCCTCGTTCCCCTCGCAGAAAAATGCCATCGAGTTAATGGAAAAAGGTGTGATTCACCACATCGAAGGCTCCATGAACGGCCCGCTCGGCGACTACTGCACCCAAGGCAAAATGCGTGGCATGGGCGTGCTCCGCTCCCATGGCGGCCGCTACCAGGCGATTCAAGATGGAGAGGTTCACATCGACATCGCCGTCATCGCCGCCCCCACCGCGGATTTCTTCGGCAATGCCGACGGTTCGCATGGCAAGTCCGCCTGCGGTTCGCTTGGTTTCGCCCTGGCCGATTCAACCTACGCCGATCGCGTCATCGTGGTTACCGACAACCTCGTGCCCTTTCCCTGCGTCCCCTGTCAGATTCAGGGCAACAACGTCGATTTTGTGGTCGAAGTCGAATCGATTGGCGATCCCGCGAAAATCGTCTCCGGGACTACTCAGATCACGCGCTCCCCCGACCGTTTGCGCATCGCTGAACTGGTGGCCCAGTTCCTGCGCGCCACCGGCATCATGAAAAACGGATTTTCCTTCCAGGCCGGAGCCGGAGGCATCGCCCTGGCTTTCGTCGAATATCTCAAACAGATGATGAAGCAGGATGCCGTCAAGGCCCGCTTCGTTCGCGGTGGCTCCACAAAATTCCTGGTCGAACTGCTGCAGGAAGGGCTCACCGATTACATTCTCGACGGCCAGACCTTCGATCTCGACGGCGTCAAGTCCATGGCCAACGATCCCCGGCACGTCGCCACTTCGCCCTTCACCTCCTACAACTATCACGGCAAAGGCAACTTCGCTTCCCTGGTCGACGCCGTGGTGCTGGGCGCTACGGAAGTTGATGTTAACTTTAATGCCAACGTCGTGACTCACTCCGACGGCCGCCTGCTGCACGGCATCGGAGGATGGCAGAACTGCCTCTTTGCCGGTTGCACCATCCTCGCGCTGCCTTCGTTTCGCGATCGTATCCCCGTGATCGTCGACCAGGTCACAACCTTGACCGGACCGGGCGAAATGATCGACGTCGTCGTCACCGAGCGCGGCATCGCCGTCAATCCCCGCCGTACCGATCTGCTCCACGCCCTCAAGGGATCGAAGCTGCCGGTTCGGCCCATCCAGGACATCAAAGCCGAAGTCGAAAATATTTGCGGCAAGCCAGCCAAGCCCAAGTTGGGCGATCGCCCTTGCGCCGTCGTGAAGTGGGTCGATGGCACCTTGCTGGATACGGTTTGGCAAGTCAGTGAAAGTCATTACTAGAGTTGGATCCCGGCGTGGGGCCGGGTGCGGGCAAATGGGTTCCGGGGAACCGATTACCATTCGTCTGCGTATTCGTCTAACAGCCAGAGCAATAATCGAAGACCTTCGTGGGGAAGGCTTCCTTACAACATCAACCGGAGTGCCGATGCGAATCCTGATCTGCCTGCTGTCCCTTGCTCTGCTGTTTCCCGCAGCCCTCTGCGCCGCCAATCCGCCTGCCGATCTCGAAGTCCGGCGCCAGGCCCTGAACGACCTGCTCCACGAGCGCTGGGAATACACCATGCGCACCAATCCCATCTATGCTTCCATCCTCGGCGACAAGCGCTACAACGATCAGATCGACGACTTCTCTCAGCAAGCCATCGACGACGATCTGCTTCAGACCCGCCGTTTCCTCGACCGCTTCGAGGCCATCGATACCACCGGCTTTCCCGAGCAGGAAGCGCTCAACCAGCAGCTCATGGTTCGTGACCTGAAAATGAGCCTCGAAGGCGCTCGCTTCAAACCCGAGCAAATGCCGGTCAACCAGTTCAGCGGGATTCAGATCGATGCCCCGCAGATGGCCAGTTATCTTTCTTTCGCCTCGGTGAAGGATTACGAAGACTACATCACGCGACTCAAACTTCTGCCCCGGTTGTTTGATCAGACCATCGTGCAGATGCGCAAAGGCCTCGCCGAGGGGCGCATTCCGCCTCGAATTCTGCTGGAAAAGGTCGTGAGCCAAGCCCGCGGGATCGCCGCCACGCCTCCCGATCAAAGCCCATTCGCTCATCCTTTTGAGAAGTTCCCCGACGGCGTCCCCGAGGCCGATCGCAAGCGCCTGCGCGCCGCGGGCCTGGCGGCCATCAACGACTCCGTCATTCCCGCCTACGACAGATTCACCGCCTTCGTTCGCGACCAGTACGCACCCAAGGGCAGAGTCGAGCCCGGAGCCTGGTCGCTGCCCGATGGCGACGCGTGGTATTCCTTCCGCGTCAAGGAGAGCACGACCACCAATCTCTCGCCGGAAGAGATTCATCGGCTGGGCTTGCAGCAGGTGCAGGAGATCGAAGCCCGCATGATCGAACTCGTGAATCAACTGGGCTTCAAAGACATCAAGACTTTCAAGGCCGCCGTCGATGCCAACCCGAAGCTGCACCCCCACTCGCGGGAGGAAATTCTCGACCTGTATCGCAAATACGAAGATCAGATGTACGCCCGCTTGCCGCAGCTCTTTGGACGGCTCCCCAAATCGAAGCTCGAAGTGATACCCGTCGAAGCGTTCCGCGAGAAAGAAGCAGCCGACGCCTCTTACATGAACGGCACTCCCGACGGCTCCCGCCCCGGCCACGTCATGGTCAATACGGGCGACTTCGCCAAGCGCACCGTGCTCGACATCGAAACCACCGCGTATCACGAAGGTGTTCCCGGACACCACATGCAGATCTCGATTGCCCAGGAATTGCCCGAGCTACCCCTGTTCCGCCAGCACGGCGGATATACCGCCTACACCGAAGGTTGGGCCCTTTACTCGGAGAGGTTGGGCAAGGAAGTCGGCTTTTACCAGGACCCCTACAGCTACTACGGCCACCTGCAGGATGACATGTTGCGTGCCATTCGCCTTGTCGTCGATACCGGCTTCCACTTCAAACACTGGACCCGCCAGCAGGTCGTCGACTATTTCCACGACCACTCCACCATCGATGAAGTCACTGTCCAGAGCGAGACCGACCGTTACATGGCATGGCCCGCTCAGGCTCTCGGCTACAAAATCGGACAGCTCGAAATTCTCAAGCTCCGCCAATACGCCAAAGACCAGCTCGGCGACAAATTTGACCTGCGAAGCTTTCACGATGAGGTGCTCTCCGGCGGAGCCCTGCCCATGGACGTGCTGAGCACTCGTATTCATGAATGGGTGGGGCAACAGAAGGCCCAGGCTTCACTGACACTGCGCGTCAGCCAGTCCCAACCCCAGTCAAAATAAGCCGCCAGCCATTTCCGGGAGGATCGCCCCCAGCCGTGCTAGAATTTCCACAGCTTCTGCTGGCATCCTGCGGAAAGATTAAGTTGGCTGTTCCATCCCTTCAGGGGTGCGTGATTTTGTGAGATTTGCGGCAGTCCTTAACAGCGCAGCCCTCATCCCACGCGAGGAACCGTTCCGCGAGATGGCAAGACCCTAGACCCAGGACCGAAGTTTTGATCGAACTCGCACCCTCGATACTTGCGTCGGATTTCGCTCACCTCGCCGATCAGGTGGAGCGGGCTACCGCCGGCGGTGCCACCGTCATACATGTCGACGTCATGGACGGCCATTTTGTGCCCAATCTGACCCTCGGCCCCCCGGTTGTCAAATCACTGCGTCAGGCAACTCGCCTCCCCCTCGATTGTCATCTGATGATCGAGAACCCCGACCCCTTCATCTCCGAATTTGCGGAAGCGGGAGCCGATTGGATTTCCGTCCATCAGGAGGTGTGCCGGCATCTGAACCGGACCCTCAACCTTATTAAGGAGCACAATTGCCGGGCCGGAGTGGTGATTAATCCGGCCACCCCCGTCGACACCCTCTTCGAAGTGCTCGATATTGTCGATCATGTACTGGTCATGAGCGTGAATCCAGGTTTTGGCGGGCAGAAGTTCATTCCGGGAACCTTGCACAAAATGAGGAAGCTCGCTGAAATCCGCGCTGCCCGGGGATACCATTACCGCATCGAAGTAGATGGCGGCGTGGCCGTCGACACCGTAGTCGACGTGGTCCGTGCCGGAGCCGAGATTCTCGTCGCGGGCAGCGCCGTTTTCGGCAAAGGCGATGCCAAAGCAAATGCCCAGTTGTTGCTGGAAGCGGCCCGCAGCGCCAGTTTGCAGCGCGTGTAGGGAAAAGAGTTTTGTAATTGCGTAGATTGGTAATTCTGGAATTTGCTGGGACCAGCGCCGGTTTCAGATTGCCCGATTACAAAGTTACCAGATTGTTTTGCCAGTTTCTTTGAGGTCCTTTATGCGTCGGAATTCTATCGTCGTCTGTCTCGCCCTGCTGCTCGCATTCACGGTGGCCTGCACCAACAAAAAGTCGGTCAATCCACTGGCCAATGTCGGGTCCAAACAGCCCGATAAAGTTCTCTTTGACCGCGCCATGGACGCCATGAAGCATAACCGCTTCGACGTGGCCCGCATGACCTTGCAGACCCTGATCAACACCTATCCGGATTCCGAGTTTATCGCTCGCGCCAAACTCGCCGTGGCCGATTCGTGGTACGCCGAGGGCGGTTCCACCGCCATGCAGCAAGCCGAAATCGAATACAAGGATTTCATTACGTTCTTCCCGAACATGACGCAGGAGGCCGCCGAGGCTCAGCTCAAGGTCGCGAACATTCACTATCAGGAAATGGAAAAAGCCGATCGCGACTATACCCACGCCATGCGCGCCGAAGAGGAATACCGCTCGCTGCTGTTACAGTATCCAGACAGCAAGATGGTGCCGGAGGCGAAACAGCGTCTGCGTGAAGTGCAGGAAGTGCTGGCGCAACGCGAATTCGGCATCGGCCGTTTTTATTTTCTGCGCATGGCCTATCCCGCCGCCATTGCCCGCCTGAAAACGCTGGTTGACCGGTATCCGCTCTACAGCGGCGCCGACCAGGCCCTCTATCTGCTCGGCCAATCGTACGAAGGCGAGATCGAGATTATGCGCAAGAATCCGCGCCTCAACGAAGTGGCCAAAGGCAAGATGATCGAGGGCCTCACCAAAGAAGCAGCCGAAGCCTACGAGCGCATCATCAAGCGCTATCCTGCGATGGATCGCGCCCTCGACGCCAAGGCACGACTCGAAGCGCTGCATCTGCCCGTTCCCCGGCCCACCCGTGCCGCCCTCGAACAGAACAAGAAAGAAGTGGCCAGCCGTCAACAAGCCGGCGTCATGTCTACCATGCTGGGAAACTTCGAAAAGCATCCCGACGTGGCCAAAGCATCGCACGTAGGCGACCCGACCATGGTGGATCCGGTCCCGATCAATCCTAATGAAGTCGTGCGGAGAGTCGCGACTGCGGCTGGAATGGGCGGCGGCGACAACAAGGTGAGTGTGGAAACCACGACTCCCGGCGCGGTAGCTCCGAACCAGGAGGCGCCGCGCTCCGACGCGCCCACTCCAGCAGCGAATACGACACCGGAGCAGGCGGCCACGGGTTCGCCGGCCGCCGGACTCGAGTTGAAAACCAACGCGGCCGCCGCCGATCCGAACGAACTGAAGCCGAATGTTGAGGCCGCCGATCCCAACGCCCTGCCTGCACTCCAGCAAAGCAATCAAATCGACCAGGGTGGCGCCTCGAGTTCGGTCGCTTCCAACGCCAGCAACGAGGAAATGGCCGACATTTCTTCCAGTAAGAAAAAGAAGAAAAAAGGCTTGGGCAAGCTGAACCCGTTCTAGCATCGCAAGTTGCAAATGGAGAGCCGGTCGTCCCCGCCCGGCCGCCAAACTGCCCGGCCCCGGGCGGCGAGCCCCAGCGATCCCACACTCAACAGGCTAGGAACAGTCGTAACCTGTTACCCGTGCGGGAATCGTTGACTTCGCTTTAGGGACAAGGTAGTTTCGCGTTATCTCTCCTTTTTGAATCAGAGGATGGCGCTTGGCGCGGAAAATACTGCTTGCCGATGACAGTGTGACAGCCCAGAACATGGGGCGAAAAATCCTGGCCGACGCCGGGTACGAAGTGGTCACGGTCAATAACGGATCCGCCGCCCTCAAGCGGATCGCCGAAATCAACCCCGACATGATCGTGCTCGACGTCTATATGCCCGGCTACAGCGGCCTGGAAGTCTGCCAGCGGCTGAAAGACGCGGCCGAGACGGCCCATATGCCCGTGCTCCTGACGGTTGGCAAACTCGAACCGTTCAAGGCCGAAGAAGCCCGCCGCGTCAAGGCCGACGGTCATATCGTGAAGCCTTTTGAAGCCAGCGAATTGCTCACTGCTATCACCCGGCTCGAAGACCGCATCCTGCTCCAGCAATCCGCTAGCGCGAAGGGCGACGACGCCAACGCCCGGAAGATGGAAACTGCGGCGGAAGCCGATACCGGATGGAAGAGTCGTCTCCGTTTCTCCTCGAAGAAAAAGAAAGAAGCGTCCGAACCTGAAGTTGCCCCCAACTTCCGCGAATTCCGCAAAGTGAAGGCCAAAGCCGGCGCCAACGGCGCAGCCAAAGCGCCCCAAGTCCAGGAGCCAACGCTAGCGAAGACGCAACCCAAGGAGAAAGCGCCGGTTCCAGAGGTTCTCCGCGACATCACGCCCGAAGAGTTGGATACTCTCAGCGCTTTGGCCGCGCAGCTGAATGACTCCACTCGCGCGGATGAGAAAGTAACCCCGCCGGCGCAAGCGGCCACTACAGAAGCCGAAGTTCCCGTGGCTGCCATGGAGGCGTACCCCGAAAGTAGAATGGCGAACCCGGTAGTTGCATCGGTCGCCGAACCGGACGTCGAATCATCCATCGCATCGACCCTCGAACCGGCCCTGGAGTCGACCAGCGTATCCGCCGTCGCGCCAGTCATCACACCGATCATTGAACGTCCCGATGCCGAAGTCGCCTCCCCGGCACTCGCCGCCGAGACTCAGGCGTTCCACGTCGTAGGCCAGTCCGCAGTCGAGATTCCGGTCGAGCATCTGGAACCGTCGGCAACGGTCGTAATGGAGGTTAATGCCGCCGCCTTGGTGCAGCCACCCGCGCCCGTCGACAGCCACGATGAGCCAATGTTTGCTTCGGCCGTGGGTGCTTTCGACCCGTCGGCGCAAGTCAGCGATCAGGCCAACACCGACGCCGTCGCTCTGAGCAATATGATCGAGACGACTCCGGCGGAAGCGCCGTCCCAGCCAGTCGCAGAGAGTCGCCCGGAATCCCCTTCCGAAGAATCGAACCTCCAGCCGTCGAACCTCGCCGGATTGCAATCCGAAGATGCTGTGCCTCCAGCACCCGTACCGGAAACCATGGAGTCGGAAGCGCCGCCGCCGAGCGATGCGGAACTGGCCGAAGCCTTGCGTTTGCTGACGCCCGCCGCAGGGCAGGATGGCTCGACGATTCCATCGCACACAAATCTGGTGGAGGCGGGTCAGTTGCTTTCAGCCGCAGCGGCGCGACATGCGTCCGGCGCCACACGCTGGGTAGCCGAACCAGTCGCCATGAATCCAGAGGAAGCGGGCGTTTCGCTGGAAGCCGAAATGTTCCGCGCTTTCGCCGTGATGCCCGCCACAACCATGCCCGCAACCATGCCTTTGTCGTCTGTCGAAACTTCTGCCAGTGAAACCGATACCGCAAGAAGCGCTGAAGCTTCCGCCATTGCCGCCGCGGTCGAGCGGAGACTGGCTGCAGCCGAGATCGCCGCCAACCAGTCCGGACCTGCGGCGGCAGAATCCGGCAATGGCGCCGTCGAAGGACAGGTCCTGAAAGCCATGGCAGCCGCAGCGACCGCCGAGGGTTCGTCGGCAGAGTGTTCGTCTGCGTCCGCACCCGATGCCACCACCATTGCCAGCATCGTGGAGAGCGTCATGGCCGACCTTCGCCCCCGCATCGTCGAAGAAATCACCAGAAAACTGGCTGGAAAGTAAGCCCGCCGTCAGCCTCCGAACCTCGCTGAACCTCGATGCCCGGCAAGCACTTCCCGCCGAAAACTTCGTCTTACGTTCGCCTGCTAAACCCAGCCTGCGCCGAACCAGCGACCTGACAATTAAAGCTGAAGGGAAAAAGCCCCGACTGTCGTTTTAATAGAGTGAGGGGTGCGGCGTCACTTTGCTGCGGGAAGAAAGTTCTCGGATCGCGGCAACCATCTCCGGTACCAGCGATCCCTTCCGCGAGAGCTTTCCATCCCGGGCCGCACCTCGGGTATTTTTCCAGACGGGTGGCCCGTTTCCCACGACAGCCGTCCGTATGCGGGACCAAGCCGAGTCTTACTCCGCCCAGGTTCGCGTCCAGAGAACGGAGGCGAACCTGGGCGTACCAGGCTCAGAACTCCAACCGAGCCTGAAAGGCGATCATGCGTGGACTGCTGTCGCCACCTAACCCAACTCCCAGCAAGCCGGTTGGCGGAGATGTTGTGGACGTGAGCGCTCCGAATCCACTCTGTGTAGCAGGACTTCCTGGAATGCCCGCCTGCACCACGATGGGAAGCGCAAAATTCGGTTGGTTAGGGACATTAAAGAATATGGCGTCGGGGCGGCCTTGCTCGGCTGTTCTCGGCCAGTTGCAAGGTTACTGACGCAGTTGACCACGTTCAGCAGACATTTGCCGCAGGGTGCGGCAACCAGTTGAGGTTCATCAGCCAAATTTGTTTTCGGGACGCATCGGTTTACGCCGGGAAGTTGACGGCGGTGTGCAAGGGGCGTTCGCTCGATCCATCTTCGAAAAGGTTTCTGGCTGCGTCCGTGCACAACGGCAGACGGTAACAGCCGAACAGCCCAACCGTTCAGCAACGCCCGGCATCGAAAACCCGCTGGCGCGGGCTCGCCAACTCTTCGCACTAGCGCGCGGGCTCCGGCCTTCCTGGGTCTAAAGTTCCGTGGTGGTGTGGGGGGTGTAGCAAAATCCCCTCGTGCCGTATACACCCCCCTTCCGTTTGACCCTTCTTTTCTCACGCCTGTAAGATCAAAGATTCCTTCTTCTGCAGAGAATTGCCAAGAATTGCTCGGCCGGAACGGCCGAGGGTGGCCGTCTCTACACAATCAGGACATCTATGCCCCACGAATTGCCGAAAGCTTACGAACCGGGCGCCATTGAAGCGCGCTGGGCCGAGTATTGGGTCCACGAAAAACTCTTCCACGCCGAGACACCCAAGCCTGGAGATTCCCGCCCTGTCTTCAGTCTCCTTCTCCCTCCGCCCAATGTCACCGGACGCCTCCACATGGGGCACATGCTGAACCAGACTCAGATGGATATCATCGTCCGCTGGCAGCGGATGCGGGGCCATGTCGCCCTGTGGTTGCCCGGCACGGACCACGCCGGCATCGCTACTCAGATGATGGTCGAGCGGCAGCTCGCCAAAGAAGGCAAGAAGCGCCGCGACATGGGTCGAGAAAAATTCATCGAACGCGTCTGGGAGTGGCGTCGCGAATATGGGGGCGCGATCCTGGAGCAGATGAAGCGCCTCGGCGCCTCGGTCGACTGGGGCCGCGAATACTTCACGATGGACGACCACCTTTCCCATGCGGTCAAAGAAGTTTTCGTGCGCCTTTATGAAGACGGCCTGATCTATCGCGGCAAATACATCGTGAATTGGTGCTCCGACTGCGGTACGGCCATCTCTGACCTCGAAGTCAAGCACGAGGACGTGGCCGGCAAGCTCTACGAAATCAAGTATCCGGTAGTCGGTGGAGTCGCGGACGGGGCT
>PLBE01000174.1:0-27614 GCA_003134435.1 Acidobacteriaceae bacterium | reverse complement strand
AACGACTTCGAAGCGGGACTGCGCCATGACCTGGCGCAGATTGAAGTGATTGACGAGCACGCCAAAATGAATGCCAACGCCGGTGCTTACGCCGGACTTGATCGCTTTGCCGCCCGCGCCCGTGTGGTTGAGGATCTGGCCGCGCAAGGCTACCTCGTGGGTACCAAGGATTACACGATTGCCCTCGCCAAATGCGATCGCTCCGGCACCATCGTGGAGCCTCGCCTCTCAACCCAGTGGTTCGTCAAGATTGCCCCGCTCGCCCAGCGCGCCATCGAAGTTGTCGAGAAAGACTACATCCGCTTTACGCCGGAAAATTACGGCCAGATTTATTTGAACTGGATGCGCAACATCCACGACTGGTGCATCTCGCGGCAGTTGTGGTGGGGGCACCGCATTCCGGCGTGGTATTGCACGAATCAGGATTGCAAAGAAGTGGTGGTGGCGCGGGAGGCTCCGACGGCCTGCGCGAAGTGCGGCGGGAAGTTGGAGCAGGAAACCGACGTGCTCGACACGTGGTTCTCGTCGGGACTGCTGCCGTTCACGACCTTGGGATGGCCGGAGGCGACGCGCGATTTGGATGTGTTCTATCCGAATTCGCTGATGATTACCGGGTTCGACATCCTGTTTTTCTGGGTGGCGCGGATGATCATGCTGGGATGCTGGTTCATGATGGCGCCCCACAAGCCGCAGGGGAATTCCGCTACCAAGACCACCGAAGACGCGTTGCGCGCCAGTGTTCCCTTCCGCGAAGTTTATATACACGCGCTGGTGCGCGATGCCGACCGGCAGAAGATGTCGAAAACGAAGGGGAACGTGCTCGATCCGATCGAGGTGATTGGAAAGTACGGAACCGATGCGACGCGGTTCACGCTGGCGGCGATGGCGGCTCCGGGAACGGATATTGCGTTCAGCGAGAGCCGGACGGCGGGATACCGCAACTTCGCCAACAAGATTTGGAATGCGGCGCGGTTCATGTTCATGAACCTGGACCGGATCGATCCAACTCTGCGTCCGGCCGATACGAGTGTGGGGCCGGGACTCCACCCTGGTGTCGCGGGCTTTCAAGCCGGGACCCTCGAAGACCGCTGGATTCTCTCTCGCTTCAATCGCGCCGCGAAAGACGTCCACGACTCGCTTCAGGGTTATCGCTTTGACGAAGCGGCCACGCGCATCTACGACTTTTTCTGGGGAGAGTTCTGCGATTGGTACCTCGAACTCATTAAGCCAAGGCTCAATTTCGAGGAAGGCGCCAGCCCCGATGCCGCTCGCGTTGCCTGCGCGAATCTGGTCAATCTTTTCGAAGCCTCCTTGCGCCTGCTTCATCCCGTGATGCCCTTCATTACGGAAGAAATCTGGCACGCAATTTACGATGGCAAGCCACCGCTGAAATCGATTGCGTTGGCGTCGTATCCCTCGGCGGAGGAAAAGCAAATCGATCTCGCCGCGGAAACCGAGATGGCCATTCTGCAGGACCTGATCGTCAGCGTGCGCAATGTGCGCGCGGAATTGAAAATTGAGCCCAAAGTCAAAGTGCCGATCGAGGTTTTTGCCCACCAACCGGAAATTCGAGCCATGCTCGAACACAATCTGAGCGCCGTCTTGCTCGATCGTCCCGCGAATGTGGAGAAGATCGTCTTCGTCGAAAACTCGCTGGTCAACGTGCCTGGTGCCCGCAGCACTTCCCGCTTCGATGTTCATGCCGTCTACGAAAAAAAGATCGACGTGGCCGTCGAGCGTGAGCGTCTAACCAAGGAGTTGGAAAAAATCGAAAAGGAACAGGCCAACGGGCAGCGCCAGCTTTCGAACGAGCAGTTTCTTGCCAAGGCTCCAGCGAAGGTAGTGGAAGGGCTGAAGACGCGAGCCGAGGAACTGACGCTACTGCGGGACAAGGCGCTGGCGCAGCTCAACGAATTGAAAGACGGTGGAACTACGTAGGTCCGGACGCCCTCGTCCGGACAGTCGAGTGTAGCTCGACACGCGATCCCTATGGACTGGAACTCACGACGCATTACCGCCATCATCGAGAACGCGCTGAACGAAGATAAAGCGACCAGCGATGCCACCAGCTACGCCTGCATCGATCCAAACCAGCGTGCGTCCGCGACCATCATCGCCAATCAGGAATGCATTCTGGCCGGCCTCGGCTGTGTTCCCCGCATTCTCGATATCTACGCTGCCCTCGACGGCGCGGTTACTTCCCATTACGAGGTCACCAGCCATCCCTCGATGTTTGACGGCATCCGGGTCAAGGCGGGGCAGCAGATTGCGGTCCTTCGGCATAATGCGCGCGTGCTGCTTTCGTGCGAACGCGTGGTCCTGAACTTCCTGCAACGCATGGCCGGGATTGCCACCACCACCCGTAAGTTCGTGGATGCGGTGGAGGGCACTCACGCCCGTATTCTCGATACCCGCAAGACGGCGCCCGGACTGCGCCTGATCGACAAACATGCGGTGCGCTGCGGCGGGGGACAGAATCACCGCCTCGATCTTTCCGACGGAGTGTTGCTCAAGGGCAACCACATCACGCTGGCCGGAGGGGCCATCCCGGCGCTGGAGCGCGCCCTCCACAACCGCCGCGGCCGCCAGCCCATCGAGATTGAGGTGCGCTCCCTCGAAGAGCTGCAGCAGGCTCTCGCACACGGAGCCGAGGCTGTCCTGCTTGACCATGTCAGCGTTGAAACGGTCAGGAAAGCGGTTGAAATCTGTTCTCTACAGCCTCGGCGAATTCCGCTCGAATGCGCCGGAGGAATCAATCTCGAGAACGTCCGCTCCTATGCCGAGACGGGAGTAGATTTTATCTCCGTCGGCGCCCTCACTCATTCATCGACCGCCGTCGATATGAGTATGCGAGTCACTCCCGCCTAGAAGTTGTTTTGAAAGTGCGTGGCTTCAGGCGTCGCCTTAAACTCGCTATAATTCCCTCCATCGCCACCGCCGTCAAATCCCGCAGCGCGTCGTCTCCGCACAAAGCCACCGACGTGCGGCTCGGCCGCATCGTCCGTCTCCTCATGAGCCACGCCACGGTGGTCGTCAGCGGCACTAAGATTGCCGAAGAAATCGGCACCAGCCGCTCCGAAGTCTGGCGGCTCATCCAGCAACTGCGCTCCCTCGGCGTCGATGTCGCCGGGCACCCCGCCACCGGCTATCAACTGCGTGCCATCCCCGACTTGCTGCTGCCGGAAATGTTAGTCCCGTCATTGAAGGGTACGATCTTCGGGCCCTGTCCAGCCGGTGTTTCCGGTGCCGCGAAGCAGATCCATCACTACTACAAAGTCGGTTCCACCAATACCGAAGCCATGCAATGCGCTGCCCAGGGCGCTCCCGAAGGCAGCGTATTTCTCGCCGAAGAGCAACTCGGCGGCCGCGGCCGCGGCGCCCACAACTGGCATTCGGCCCGCTCCACCGGCATCTACTGCTCGGTGATTCTGCGTCCGGCGATGCCGCCGTCCGATGCCTTGATTTTTTCGCTCGCCGCCGGCCTGGCGGTTCGCGCGGCGGTGGCAGAAATTGCGCCGGAGCTTCTCGCCGATCTCAAATGGCCCAATGACTTGCTTCTTCGAGGCAAGAAATTCTGCGGCATCCTCATCGAGATGAATGCCGAGGCCACCCGGGTGCGCTATCTTGTCGTCGGCGTCGGCATCAATGTCAACCAACTCAAGTTTCCCCCCGAACTGCGCGACCTCGCGACTTCCCTGCGCATCGAAACCGGCTCCGAGTGGTCGCGCGTGGAACTCTCCGTCGCTTTGTTAAAATCGCTGGACCGGGAATATCGCAATCTGGTGGACGATCCGGCAGCGCGCAAAACCATCATCCGCCGCTTCGAAGAAAGCTCATCCTCCGTGCGCGGCCAGCCAGTAACCGTGGAGGAGAACGGCGGCCTGACGGGCGTTACCGAGGGATTGGATGAACGCGGCTTCCTGCGCGTCCGAACTCCCGCCGGCCTGCGGACCGTAGTCAGTGGAACGGTAAGACCCACGTGACCGTGTGTATTCGTTCGTGTGTGGCGCCTCAGATTATCCTCGACCTTGGAGAAGAAGGCGCGGGCTTATTCAAAGCCCAGGCTTCCGATCAAAGATCGGGCCTCGCGTCTGATCGGTCTTCCGCGGAACATGGGTACCTTGTGCCCCTCGCGTCTTAACCATAGATCTATCCGTTGATCAGACTCATCATCTGTTCCGGGTAGCGTAACCCCGCCGCCGCCCCGGTGGGGAAGACTTCGCTAAGCCGTCGCAGATCCTCCGAAGTCAGCTTCACATCAACCGCCGCCGCATTTACCTCGAGATACTGGCGGCGCTTGGTCCCGGGAATCGGAACGATGTTTTCGCCCTGCGCCAGCACCCACGCCAGCGCCAACTGCGATGGCTGACATTTCTTCGCGCGCGCGATTTCTTCCACCGCTTTTACCAGATCGAGATTCTTTTGAAAGTTTTCCCCCTGGAAACGCGGCGAGAAACGCCGATAATCGTCGGCCGCCAGGTCGCCGAAGGTCTTGATTTGTCCGGCAAGAAACCCTCGTCCCAGCGGACTGTAGGCGACAAAGCCGATGCCAAGTTCGCGGCAAGTGGATAAAATCTCTCCCTCCGGATCGCGCGTCCACAGGGAATACTCCGTCTGCAGCGCCGTGATGGAATGTACCTTCACCGCCCGCCTGAGCGTAACCGCGCTCGCTTCCGACAAACCGATGTGGCGGATTTTGCCTGCCTTGACCAGTTCCGCCAGCGCGCCCATCGTCTCTTCAATCGGAGTATTTGGATCGACGCGATGCTGGTAGTAGAGGTCGATGTGCTCCACGCCGAGCCGCTTCAAACTTGCTTCGCAAGATTTCTTGACATAGTTGGCCTTGCCGCTGACGCCGCGAATATCAGGGTTGGTCGGATCGCGCACAATTCCGAATTTCGTGGCCAGCACGATCTGGTCGCGCTTGCCCTTGATCGCGCGGCCTACCAGTTCCTCATTCTTATGCGGTCCGTAGACATCCGCAGTGTCCAGAAAAGTGATGCCAAGTTCGAGCGCGCGATGAATGGTGGCGATCGATTCGGCGTCGTCGCGTCCGGAGTAAAACTCCGACATGCCCATGCAGCCGAGGCCAAGGGCGGAAACCTTAAGACCGGAACTTCCAAGAGTGCGGGTTTTCATGAGTTTTCCTTTTGCAGAGAAAACATGGCTGGCGATGTCACCAATATCGTCTACGCTCCTCTGCGTATAGATGCACTAGCGGCGGCGAAGGTCCAGACAACCCGGAAGTGTCCCAAGAATTGCATCGCTCCTCCGGGCTTTGGCATCTCGTGAGGCAGTGGTGATTTGGAATCCGGTGCATCCATGAATCGATCGCCGATCTGGTTTGAGCGGAAGTTTGAGTTCACATTTCCCGTCCAGCAGTATCCGAACCTGTGTGCACGCTTGCGCGGCACGCCCGCTCGGCTTGAGGAAATAGTTCGTGGCGCGACGCGCGACCTCCTGGTGAGGAAGCCGGGCGCAAGCGAAAAATGGTCGGCGCAGGAACATGCCGGGCATTTGCTCGACCTCGAAGCTTTGTGGATGGCGCGGGTTGAAGACTACCTGACCGAAGCAGGGGAGCTTACTGCGGCGGACCTGAGCAATCGGAAGACAGACGAGGCGCACCACAACCAGCGCCCGATCGAGGACATTCTGGCTGAATTCCGAAGCGCGCGCTCGCGCTTGCTGAGTCGGGCCGAGAACATCGCCCCGGCAAACTTTGCCCGTGCCCTACTTCACCCGAGGCTGAAGACACCGATGCGCCTCGTGGACCATTTGTATTTTGCGGCAGAGCACGATGACCACCACCTGGTCTACATCTGGGAACTGATCACGGCAGGCCAGCGGGGAGCGGACAAATCAATACGTCACGCGGATTAAGGGTTTTGCGCGCGGTACCACTTCGCCGATTTCGACGGCGGGAACTCCAGCACCCTGAAGGGCGCGTGTGAGCCGGCCGGCGTGCTCGGCGGAAACCGAGACCAGCAGGCCGCCGGCGGTTTGCGGGTCGAAGAGAAGCGTGCGGATATCGGCTGGGACTGAGTGATCGTAGCCCACCATGCATTCGGCGAAATCGCGATTCGCCTTGAGGCCGCCTGGGATGTAGCCGGCCCGGATGCAATCGAGCGCGCCTTGGAGCGCCGGGATGTTGGTCGAGTGGAGGACGAGGCTGATGTTCGAGGCAAGGGCCATCTCGCGGGCGTGGCCGATCAGTCCGAAACCGGTAACGTCGGTGAGGGCGTGGACGGCGAAGGCGTTGTTGGTCGCTGGTCGCTCGGCGTTGGTCTGATCGCTGGCCTGGCGGGCGTGGCCGTTGGCTTGATCCTTGGCCGATTGGCTTGCTGCCGAGGTGCGCTCGGCTGGGTGGACGGTAGCGTCCGCCCCCACGTGAGCAGAGGTGATTACTTTGGCTGCTGCCTGGTTCAGCGTGGTCATTGACCTCACGGCGCCGGCGATCCATTCCGGCTTGGCAACGCCTTTCTTGATCGCCGTCGAAATGACTCCGGTGCCGAGCGCCTTGGTGAAGAGTAGGCGGTCGCCGGGCTGCGCACCCTGATTCGCCAGCACACGCTGGGGATGAACTACTCCGGTGACCGAATACCCGAACTTCGTCTCTTCGTCGCGAATGCTGTGACCGCCAACCACCGTGCATCCGGCCTCAATCATCTTCGACAAACCGCCGGCAAGAATGCGTTCCAGGATGTTGAGATCGGCTTTATCGGGAAAACAGACGAGGGCGAGCGAGGTGAGCGGCCTTCCGCCCATGGCGTAAACGTCGCTGAGCGCGTTAGTCGCGGCGATCTGGCCGAAGGTATAGGGGTCGTCCACGATGGGCGTGAAAAAATCTACCGTCTGGACGAGCGCCGTCTCCGGCGTGAGCAGATACACGCCCGCGTCGTCGGCGTGATCGAAGCCGACAAGAACATTGGGGTCCTGTTGCCGGGCTAATTTCCCAAGCACCGTGTCCAGCGCCGCCGGACTCAGCTTGGACGCTCAACCCGCGGCTTTTACGGACTCCGTAAGACGAAATGGTTTAACGTCAGGCACGAGGCCATTGTAGTGGAGAGCGAGGGCGAGGTTAGAAGTAAGAGTTTGGATTTTAGAGGTGAGAACCACGCCCGCAGGCTTTACCTCTGCACTCTTACCTCTCACCTCTGACCTGTTACCTGGTATCAACCTGCGTGATCTGCAGATCCGGATAGGCGTGATTCCACTGGGCGGAGATGTTCTCGAAGGTCAGGCGAAAAGGTTTGCTTTGACCGGGCGCCAGCGGCGAGAGCGTGAGGTCCACGCCTTCTTCGTACGGCCCGCCGGTGCGCAGAACGCGGATGGGAACCTCCTCCCGCTGCGCCGTCTGTCCCATGTCATCCTTGAAAGTGACTTGCACGACTGCGTGGGTGAGGGTTTTGTCCCCCGTATTTGTAATCGAACCGTCGATGTAGCTGACGGTAGCGCCCACAAAATTCTGCGCCGCGCTGGTCTTCAAATCGGAGAACTTCAGGTTCGCGGCATACGCTGGAGGCAGGGCAGGCTTTTTCTCTTCCGCGCGGAAAATCAGCGCCAGAACACCGACCACAATTCCAACAATCACGATCCCAATGAGAATCGGAAGGGCGCTGGATTCTTGCGGCTCAGTCGTGGGATTAGCATTCGGCTGGATCAAGCTGCCCATGGCGCGATTGTACTACCGGCGAGTTTAGTGGAGTTTCATCCGAGTCCTGTCGATGAGCGCGCTGTAGGCTTGCACGGGTTGAGCTGCGCTCAACTGAGCAGGTGAGCGCACCGGCCCCGACGTGAGCTTGGGCTGTCCTGCCCAGGCGTTTTCACGGGCGGGCTGCGCCTGGGGACGACGCATTCTCTTGCTTGTTGTTGGCCCGCGCGTCCGTCACTCTGTAGTTGTTGTATTCAATCGTCAGCGTGGCCCGTCCGCCAAGGCGGATATAGCTCAGCGACTCGTTGCGGCGCGGAAGCCAGAAATCCTCCACCTTCATGTAATCGTGACGAATATCGTTCTTCTTCGTCCAGAAGGAAGGATTCTGTGCCGGTTCGGCTTCAATCCGAGTGACAGCGAAATCGGTGCCGTCGACCCATACCTTGCCGTGATACACGTACTTGCTTTTCACTTTCGGAGAAACCGCCAGCACGTATTGGCCAGTCTTCTCCGTCGAATTAACTCCGGCTGGCTCGAAGCCGATTAGCGCGAAGTCGTAGTTGTCGCGGTCCAGCAGCGTGCGGGCATGCATTTCCGGCTCGGCGGCTTCCTTCTCGCTTTCCAACAAGCGCTTGAACACGCGGTCGATGATCAACTTCGATCCCGATTGCGAAGTGACTTTGAAGCTCTTCGTGGAGGGACTGTCAAACGTAGCCTCGACCGTCATCTCGGCGTCCCGGTCCCCGGGAAATCCACGATAGGAAAGGCGATACATTCGAGTGGATTCGTAGTGGCGCAAAGCCCGCGCCCGCTCCAAGTCCATGCGGACAAGATTGTTTACGACCTGATCGACCGAAAGCGGAGCCGTCGTGATGGATGGCGGCAGGGAGTCCGAATCGGCACTGGCTGAGAACCCGCTCAACATGGTGCCCAGCAGTATCGCCGACATGCAAAATAGCAGTCGCATGAAGCCATGGCTTGAATCCGCGAGCCCAAACCGACCAGGTTTTAAGATCGTGCCCATGATTGGTTCCGTCGAATGGCTAGCTTACCATCATCCGTGGGTTCACTCCGCAGCAAGGCGGTCGAGACGGAAATTCGGCTAGAGGTGCCAGCTTTTCGGCACCGAGCTTGAGAGTAACCGCGCAAAATCTCCTGGAGCATAGCGATTTGACTCACGCTCAGCACGCTGAGCACCTTGGCATGGGAATGTTTTCAGCTACTTGTGCAAAGTAAGTAAACGGTCGGACAATTGCATCAATTTATGTACCAAGGAGCCCTCCCCCATGTGGATCCATGGCAACAAGCAGTGTTCTCATTGGAACTGGGTTGCGATTTTCTCCTATACCGCCTCACTGGCAGTCAGCGTGGCGATTTGGAGAGGCGTATTCCTAGCCGTGGAACACTTAGTGAAGTAAGACAACAAGTGGACAGAAACACGATAGCGGTCTTCGCGGCCGAACCCGAAGCCGCCGAGGGGCGTTTAATCCCCGGCGGCTACACGGGTACTCATCGTCTTTTCGCTGGTCATTCGCTTCCCGATCACTCACTATAGTGCAGCAGCGAGAATACGTCATACTGTGCCAACTTCTCCCGCCCCCTGAGAAAATCGAGTTCGACCACAAACGCCAATCCTGAAATTTTCGCGCCCAGTCCGCTGGCCAGTTCGGCAGTCGCCACCGCTGTCCCGCCAGTGGCCAACAGGTCGTCAACGATCAGCACGCGCTGGCCTTTTCCGATGGCATCTTTGTGGATCTCCAGCGCGTTGCTGCCATATTCCAGTTCGTAGCTGACCTTCACCGTCTCCGCGGGCAGTTTCCCCGGCTTGCGGACCGGGACGAATCCCGCATTCAGCCGGTAAGCAAGCGCTGGTCCAAAAATGAATCCGCGCGCCTCCATGCCCAGCACCAGGTCAATCTTTTTGCCGATGTAATGGGCCGAGAGAGCGTCGATCAACCGGGCGAAACCAAGCTTGTCCTTTAGCAGCGTAGTGATGTCATAGAAAAGTATGCCTTTTTTCGGGAAATCGGGCACCTCCCGGATCAGCTTTTTCAGTCCTTCGCAATCGACGGCATCAGTCGGTATCTGGGTCGGCATAGGAAAGTTTAAGCTCCTCGAACTTGAAATGAATTGAGCCCCGCAACCAGTTCGGCTTCGGATTCTTCCACATCGTCGATGCGCGCCGCCCGCGGGCCTTTGCGCAAACGCGAGCGCAATCCGGCCAACTGCTCCGGGCTTCCCATGGCCAGCACTTCGACGCTGCCGTCGTGGTTGTTCCGCACCCATCCTGCCATCTTCAGGATGTGCGCCTCGCGTTCGACAAACCAGCGAAAGCCGACGCCCTGGACGCGTCCGCGTACTAGAAAACGACGGGCCTGTGCGCGAGATTGATCGCGAGATTGATCGTGGGTGAAAGCCATGGCTCGATGGCAGAGGTCATACTTCAGAAGTGAGTCGTCAGCTTGAGTGTTTTTACCTCTGCCATCCGACCTCTAAACTCTAACCTTCCTTACGCTCTCGACAAATAAGTGCCTTCAGCAGTGTCGACTTTGATCTTCTCGCCTTCGTTGATGAAGGGCGGCACCTGCACGACCAGCCCGGTTTCGGTCTTCGCCGGTTTGGTCACGCTCGATGCGGTGGCGCTCTTCAGGCCCGGCTCCACTTCCACCACGGTCAGGATCACGGTCTGCGGCAACTCGATACCCACGGCCTTGCCGTCAAAAAATTCCACCTTGATCTGAAGGTTCGAAGTCAGGTAATCCACTGCATCGCCCAGCGTGTCGCGTGTGAGGTGGGTCTGCTCGTAGTTTTCCGTGTCCATGAAGTAGTAACTATCGCCATCGGCGTACAGAAACTCCATGTTGACCTCATCGACGTTCACCTTCTCGATGGGGTCGGGCGAGCGAAAGCGGTGTTCGAACATCGCGCCGGTCCGCAAGTTCCGCAGCTTCGCCTGGATGAAGGCGCGCAGGTTGCCCGGCGTCCGGTGTTCGACGCTGAATACGGAATGCAAGTCATTGTTGTGCTTAATGATCATGCCGGGACGGAGTTGGGTCGCTGGAATCGACATTGCTGTTTACATCTCCTTCAGTCTCTAGGAATTCTGGGGCAGCGGGGTAGGTCCGAAAGCGTCCGCCGCTCTTGGAATCAACCAACCATTTTACACAGGCAGCGAGAGTTGTGGGGACCGGTTCGAAGGCGAAGAATATACTATTGAAAATGTTGGGCTTAAAGCGAACCGCAGTTACCGCGGATAGCGGAAACACTCGAGGACGTGGTCGTTGACCATTCCCGTGGCCTGCATAAAGGCGTAGCAGATGGTCGAGCCGACGAAGCTGAAGCCGCGTTTCTTGAGATTCTTACTCATGGCGTCCGATTGCGGTGTGCGTGCCGGAATCTTCTTTCCCAAGCGCCATGCGTTCAAGCGCGGTTGGCCCCCGACAAACTGCCAGATGTAACGATCGAACGAGCCGAATTCTTTCTGCACTGCCAGAAATGCTCTTGCGTTCCGAATCGCCGAGGCCACCTTGAGCCGGTTGCGGACAATTCCGTCATCGCTTAACAGTTGCCGCGTTTTGCGCTGGCCATAGCGCGCGATTTTCTGCGCATCGAAGCCGTCAAAAGCGGCGCGATAAATTTCGCGTTTGCGTAGAATCGTATCCCAACTGAGTCCAGCTTGCGCGCCCTCCAGAATCAGGAATTCGAAGAGCACGCGGTCGTCGTGCTGCGGGACGCCCCACTCGCAGTCGTGATAACGAATTGAGAGCTCGTTGCTCGGCCACGCGCAGCGAACCACCGCAATTTTGTTCGATGCTTTCATCGTTAGAACACGAGTAGAATCGTTAGGCGAACAGGAGCTGGGCCCTCAACTCAGCGCGGATTCTGCGATGAAGGATTTCCGGCGAGAAGGCCGTCGATCTTACTCAACTCCTCGGCCGAGAACTTGAGGTTTTTCAGCGCGGCGACGTTGTCATCCACCTGCGAGACTTTGCTGGTGCCCACCAGGGCGCTGGTGACACGGGGGTCGCGCAGCACCCAGGCCACCGCCATTTCAGCCAGTGTCTGGCCGCGCTGCTTGGCGATTTCATTGAGCGATCGAATCTTAGTCAGCTTGTCTTCTCCCACATCTTTTTTCTTCAGAAAAAAATCCCGCGCGGCCCGCGAGTCGCTGGGAATTCCCTGCAGATAGCGATTGGTCAGCAATCCCTGCGCCAGCGGGCTGAAGACGATCGATCCCACGCCTTCCTTCCCCAGCACGTCGAGCAATCCCTTCTCGGGTTCGCGGACAAACATCGAATACTTGGGCTGGTGAATCAGGCAGGGGGTTCCCAGATCGCGCAAAATCTTGGTCGCCCGGGAAGCTTGCTCGGCGTCGTAATTGGAAATACCGGCGTAGAGTGCGCGGCCCGAGCGCACCGCGGTATCGAGCGCGCCGAGCGATTCTTCCATGGGTGTGTCGGGGTCCGGGCGGTGATGATAGAAGATGTCGACATATGCGATCCCCATGCGCTTGAGGCTCTGATCGAGGCTAGCCAGCAAATATTTACGCGAGCCTAAATCACCATAGGGTCCGGGCCACATATCGTAGCCGGCCTTGGTCGAGATGATCAGTTCGTCGCGATAGGGAAGAAAATCCTTCTTGAAGATCTGTCCAAACGTCTCTTCGGCCGAGCCGTATGGAGGGCCGTAATTGTTGGCCAGGTCGAAATGCGTAATGCCGAGATCAAAGGCCCGCCGCAACATGGCGCGGCAATTTTCGAAATGATCGACTCCGCCAAAGTTGTGCCACAGGCCCAGCGAGATGGCGGGAAGTTGGATGCCGCTGCGCCCCGAACGGCGATATTGCATGGAGTCGTAACGCTTGCTTTCGGCTACGTACATGATGGCTCTCCTGGACGCAGCCTATTCTACGAGGTCAGTCGTACTTTTCGCAGCGGATCGAAGTTCGATCCCATCCCAGACTCTTCAGCAGTTCGCGGTTGGCCTTGACCATCTTGTCGAGGCCGCAAATGTAGGCATGCATGTCGGAACGCATGCCCACGATTTCCCCGAGATGTTGCTGCACGTATCCGCGTAATCCGTTCCATTCCGCTGCGCCGCGACTCAACGTGGGCAGGAAATGAAAATTGCGGTGTTCAGCGGCGAGACCCTGAAATTCCTCGCGATAGTAGATGTCCTGTTCGCGGCGCGCGCCAAAGAGCAGCCAGAATTGACGTTCCTGATGACGTTCGCGGTCCGCCAGCAACCAATGCAGCATGGAGCGGAAGGGGGCGATGCCGGTTCCGGTGGCAATGAAAATGGTGTCGCGCAGCGGCGGGCGCAGAATGAAATCGCCAAACGGTCCTTGAAACGCAACCGGCGATCCTTCGGCGAGGCTGCAGAGATAGTTCGACATGAAGCCATCCTGCACGCGATTGAGGCAGAAGGCGAAGTGGCCGTTTTCGGAGGGCGGGGACGCGATGGAATAGGCGCGGGTAATCTCCTCGCCCTCGGGAGTGGTGGCCTTTACGGAGAGCCATTGGCCGGGGGCAAAGCCGAAGCGCGGGACGCCGCTTACTTCGAGTTCGATGTGTTGCGTGAACTCGGAGAGCGGACTGGAGCGGAGAACGCGAGCTTCGAAAGTTTTGAACTGAGCCATTGCCAGATTAGATGATGGCCAGCGGCGCCGGGACGCGACCGACTTGCTGAACAAATCACGCTGCCGCCATACAGTGAAAAGCCCAACTCATTGCAAAGGATGCGATGAATGGGGCTGTTTCTTCTTCTACTTCCCGCTTACTCCACCGTCACCGACTTGGCCAGGTTCCGCGGTTGATCCACATCGCAACCACGGCGCACCGAGATGTGATAGGCGAGCAGTTGCAGTGGAACAATCTCCAGAATCGCCGACAGTTCTTCGGGCGCGGGAGGAACAAAAAGGACATGGTCGGCTTCCTCTGCGATCTCTTTGTCGCCTTCGGTCGCAAGCGCGATGACGATGCCGGAACGTGCTTTCACTTCCTTCAGGTTCGACATAGTCTTTTCATAGCGGACCATCGACTGTGGGCTATTGACGTCGCGCGTGGCAATGATCACCACGGGGAGGTTCTCGTCGATCAGCGCATTGGGGCCGTGCTTCATNNTTGAGCGCGCCTTCGAGCGCGATGGGATAGTGGATTCCGCGTCCCAGAAAAAGGAAATCCTGCGCCCGCACATATGTCTTCGCCAGTTCGTCGCAAGCTTCATCGTGGGTGAGAATCTGTTCGAGTTTCCCTGGAATCAGAGTTAGTTCATGGACTGCGGCCCTGGCCTGTTCCGGAGTCATGGCGCCGCGCACCTGCGCCAGATACAGGGCGAACAAATAAAGAGCAGTAAGTTGTCCGGTGAAGGCCTTGGTCGAAGCCACGCCAATTTCGGGCCCGGCGTGGGTGTAGACGGTTCCGACAGCTTCGCGGGTGATCATGGAGCCAACCACGTTGCAGATGGCGAGAGTCTTCGAGCCCTTGGCCTTGGCTTCACGCTGGGCGGCGATGGTATCCGCTGTTTCGCCAGACTGCGAAATCAGAAGCGTCATCGTGTCCGGCCCGAGGATGGGGTCGCGATACCGCCATTCGCTGGCGTAATCGACCTCGACCGGCACCCGCGCGAGGTTCTCGATCATGAATTTGCCCGCTAATCCGGCATGCCAACTGGTGCCGCAGGCGGCGATATTGATTTTCTTCAGCGCCTTGAATTCGGCGTCGCCAACCTTCATTTCGTCGAGGAAGATGGCTCCCGTATCCTGCGAGATGCGGCCCAGCATGGTGTCGCGGACGGTGCGCGGCTGCTCATAAATTTCCTTGAGCATGAAATGCTTGAAGCCGCCCTTTTCCGCCATGATGGGATCCCAGGTAATGCGCTGGGCTTTGCGCTCGAGCGCCTTGCCGTCGAAATCCGTGACCTGCACGCCGGCCTGTGTGATCACTGCAAGGTCGCCATCGGCGAGAAAAAAAAGATCGCGCGTGTGGTCCAGAAGCGCGGGCACGTCGGAGGCAACGAAGTACTCGTCTTTGCCGAGCCCGATTACGACGGGCGGCCCGTTGCGCGCGGCGACGATCTTGTTCGGCTCATCGGCCGCGATCACCACCAGCGCGAAGACGCCGCTGAGCTCCTTGACCGCATGGCGAACGGCTTCTTCCAGTGAAGGCCGTTTTCCGTTCCCCGTTTGCAGGTAGTGTTTCTCGATCAGGTGCGCGATGATTTCCGTGTCGGTTTCGGTAGTGAACTTGTGGCCTTCGGCGGTCAACTTCTTCTTGAGGGAGAGATAATTCTCGACGATGCCATTGTGCACCACTACGATGGTGCCGGTGCAGTCACGATGGGGATGCGCATTCTCTTCGGTCGGGCGGCCATGCGTGGCCCAGCGGGTGTGTCCGATGCCGTAAGTGCCGTCGAGCGGTTTGAGACGGAGCGCCTCCTCCAGATTCCGGAGTTTGCCCTCGGCGCGCCGAATCTGCAATCCGGCGCCGTTTCCCGCCACTGCGATTCCCGCCGAGTCGTAGCCGCGATATTCGAGCTTTCGCAGTCCTTCGATGATGACGGGGACGACCTGCTTCTTACCTACATATCCCACAATTCCGCACATTGGCGAATTCTCTCCTTGACGATTCGGTGGGGGACCGATGGCAGCCCTAAAGGGGCGTCTGATTTCGAAGACTTACAATATCGCTACAGCGATACCCTGATACCAACCTAGCAATTACGAACCTTGGACAATCCGCTACTCTTCGAGGGAGAAACGAAACTCTTCAATGACAGGGTTGGTAAGAACTTCGCGCGCAATTCGTTCCACTTCCACTTGCGCTTCGTCTCTTGATATACCGCCGTTTAGAGTAATTTCGAAATACTTTCCTTGCCTCACGTCGTGCAAACTCTTGTAGCCGATTTTTGTAAGGGCGCCGTGGATCGTCTTACCCTGCGGATCCAGAACGCTCTTCTTCAAAGACACGTAAACGTAGGCTTTCATCAGCCCCTCGATTATACGTCAGGCAGTTGCGAGCGGGACCGGGGTTTTCCTTATCGGGGGTATGCGTTCGGGACACTCACTTTAGTGACGTCGGATCCGCAACCACTTTAAGAGATGACAGTTGACGATCCAACTCAGTTATGGCCTGCTCCAGCATCTGGCGGTGGCGAGGGTTGGCGGCGGCCTTCAGTTGTTGCGCCAGACGTTGCCGCGAAAGCAGCAAACCGTCTCGTTTCCGGTTGTGTTGTTGCTCCTGGAGCGACAGGGGCAGGCGGGGATTGTTTGTCCGGTCTGTGAAATGTGTCATTTCCGATTGCTGTTGTTCCACGGATTTGCTTTCCCAGCCGCGTGCCATTTGAGGAATCTTATCCTGCATTTTCTATACTATGCCAAAGAAATATCTTGCCCGCGACCCGGAGATAGGGTAATAATGTGCAGTTCGGGAAGTCATAAATCCGGGGAAAACGGCGCCGCAGAACCTGAGGGGGTTCCCCAACTGGGGAAAATAAGATTGGTTCCGAATGTCAGGAACCGACGACCGCGACGCTCGGTTGAACTGTCAGTCAACGCGATCTGGCACGCCGCGAAGACCCCCAGTTCCTGCTCAAAAAACTGCTCAAGGTTGCACGACGCAGTCGCAGGAGAACGTTGCATGCCCGAAAATGAACTCGCCCGCGAGGCAGCGAAAGAGAGCAGCCGGTATCGACTGCTCTTACAGGTCACTGACCAGGTGGCTCGCGCAGAAAGCCTGCCCGAAGCATTCAACGAACTGGCGCCGCCGGTGCTCGCGCTGACGGGAGGCGAAATGCTCAATCTCTCCCTTCACGATTCCCGCCGGAATTGCATCGTGACGCGGTACTGGAAAAAGAACAGCGAGAGCGGAGAGTTTCGCCCTTCGCTCGTAGACGAAGTGGCAAGCGGGTGGGTATGGAAATCTCAGGAGCCGATCGCCATTCCGGATATCGAGCGGGAGCCACGCTTTGCGGCGCTCGCGCCGGAATTGCTCAATCACGGTGTACGTTCGTACACCGTTCTTCCCATCAGCACGCCTTCACACCGCTTTGGAGCGCTCGGCCTGGGCAAGAGCGCCCCTGAGGTTTTGACTGGCGCGGAAGTCGAGTTCCTGTCTCGGGTCGCGCTGATGGGAGCATTAGCGCTGGAGAGGGACAGATCCCGCCATGCCCTGGAGGAACAGCAGAGCCTGGTCGCGATCAGCCGGGAGCTGAGTTCCACGCTGGACTTGGACCAACTGTTGCCAGCGATACTCTCCAGCCTTCGGAGCATCGCCCGGTACGACCGATCGATCCTTTCGCTGCTGGACGAGGATGGAAAGAGCATACACCGGTACGGCGATGCTCTAGAATGGGAGTCTTTCGTCAACCATGGCAGGGCGATCCCCCTCGAGCAAGCGCTTTCGGCGGGGGCAGTCCGGACGCGGAAAGTGGAGTTCCTCACGGCTACGGATTTGCGCGACTTGAACGAACCGCTGGCGAAAATCATGTATGAGGGTGGAGTAAAGTCGGTTTGCAGTGTGCCGCTGATTGCGGGCAACAAGGTGTGGGGAGCGCTGAATCCGAGTAGCACGGCGGAGCAGGCCTTCGGCCCGTCCGAGATTGAATACGTGCAGCAGGTGGCCAACCAGATTGCGGTTGCGCTGCAGAACGCGCACGCCTATCGGCAGATTACGGAACTCAAGGAACGGCTGGCGCAGGAAAACCGCTATCTGGAGTACGAAGTCCGGTGTGCCAACCGCACTGACGATATCATCGGCAACAGCCCGGCGCTGAAGCGGGTGCTCGATTACGCTGCCATTGTCGCCGATACCGATTCCACCGTCCTCATCACCGGCGAAACCGGGACGGGCAAAGAACGGATTGCCCGGATGATTCACGGCATGAGCCAGCGCAAGGAACGCAAGTTCGTCAAACTCAACTGCGCCGCGATTCCGACTGGACTGCTGGAAAGCGAACTGTTCGGGCACGAAAAAGGAGCGTTCACGGGAGCGATCAGCCAGAAACTCGGCCGCCTGGAACTGGCGGATGGGGGTACCTTGCTGCTCGACGAGATTGGGGAGATCCCTTTGGAAGTGCAGCCCAAGTTGCTCCGTGTTTTGCAGGATTATGAATTCGAGCGTTTGGGAGGCACGAAGACGATCCATGTGGATGTGCGGCTGATCGCCGCCACCAATCGCGATCTGGCGCGCGCAGTCGAAGAGAAGGAATTCCGCAGCGACTTGTTCTACCGACTGCGTGTGTTCCCGCTTCACCTGCCGGCTTTACGCGAGAGGCCCGAGGACATACCCATGCTGGTGCGCCATTTCGCCGCAAAATCTGCGGCCCGGCTGCGCAAGCGGATTGACACGATCCCCGAGGAGACGATGGACGCGCTGATGCACTGGAAGTGGCCGGGAAACATCCGGGAGTTGGAGAATTTTGTCGAGCGCTCGGTGATTCTTTCGCAAGGCAGCCGACTGAATGCACCGCTGGAGGAGTTGCGCGAAGAGATGCCTCGGAAAAGCTCTGAGTCTGGTACTACGCTGCGCGAGAAAGAGCGGGAGCACATCGTCGAAATTTTGCGTCAGACCCGGGGCGTGCTGTCGGGTGCGGCAGGCGCAGCGGCCCGGCTTGGACTCAAGCGCACCACCCTGCAATATAAGATGCAGCGGCTGGGAATCACACGAAAAGACTATGTACGTTAGAGATGCGTACAAGATCTGCAACAGAAGTTTTTTCCGCGATACTGATAGAGATAATCATCTTCTAACCGCCGAGCGTTGCCCAACTAGCGGCAGTTGTCCAACAGTCCGGCATTTTCCCTCACGCCGACGCCCACATTTCTTTCAAAATAAGTCTTTATTTACAATTACTTAGCGTAGATCTGAATGTGGCATTTGGTGTGCATAAACTCCATCGTGCAGTCGCGTCGCCGTCTCCGGCAGCGAACGATTCCGCCAAGCCTAGTTTCGTTGGGAAACAGGAGTTGCCATGAATATGACGCGGCGCGCGGTTCCGAATGATTGTCTGAGCTGCGAGTTAAGACGCACCTGTGACTTCTGCAACTTGCCCCAGCCTCTGATGACCAAGTTCAACGCCATGGGGCACCTCACCCTGTATCCCCCTAATGCCACTCTGGTAAGAGAAGGTGAAATCCCGCGCGGCGTTTACATTGCCTGTTCCGGACGCTCCAAGCTCTCCATCGAGGCGCGCGACGGCAAGACCATCATTCTGAAAATTGCGGGAGATCGGCAGTTACTGGGTCTGAGCGCGGTCGTCTCCGGGGTGCCGTCAATGATTACGGTCACCACCATCGAGCTTTCGCAGATCAAGTTCGTCGAACGGGACAGCTTTCTGCAACTGATCGAACACGACAGCTACGTCGCGCTGGCTTGCGCCAGCCTGCTCGCCCGCGAAGTCGCGACCTCGTTCGACGACGTGCACGATCTGCTGCTCGCCCGCAGTTCGACGGAGAAACTGGCGCGACTGCTGCTCTCGTGGGTATCGGACGAACCGCGTAACCGCGAACTCCGCGTCTCCACGGAGTTTACCCACGAAGAAATAGCCCAGATGATTGGGTCGTCGCGAGAAACAGTAACCCGCTTGTTGAGTGTGATGAAGCGGAAGGATCTAATTCGGCTTGAGGGCGCGACGCTGGTGATTCCCAACAGGATCGCCCTGCAAGCCATTGCGTCCTGAGAGTTCCCTCCCCCGGGCGGGCGAAGTTGTCTCGCGCCCGCCCCCTTTTTTACTGACGGGCGGTTGGTCGTTGGTCGTTCGCTGTTCGCGAAAATCAATTCGCGGACCGAAACGCGAGCGTCCCATTGTCTTTACAGGTTGAACAGTTCCCGCAGGCGGCGGGTCTGCGCCCGGCTTACCGGAATCTCGGTCTGCTTCTTGTCGTCCATGCGCAACTGATAAGAGCTCTTGAACCAGGGCACCACTTCGCGAATGTGATTGATGTTGACCAGAAACGACCGATGCGCCCGCCAGAACAACTTGGGATCGAGATTTTCGAAGAGCTCTTCCAGCGTGCGGCAATTGGAATGACCTTCCATGCCCGCATGGCCGCTGGTAGCGACCGTGATCACTCCATCGTCGATAGTTGCGTAACAGATATCCTTGGGATCGGCCAGGAATAATCTTCCCGCTGCCTTGATCAGGATCTTCGCGGTTTGCGGTTTCTGCGACTCCAGCATCCGCACCAGGGTTTCGAACTTCTCCTCCGGTCCGGCGCCTGCCTCGATCTTCGCCCGCGCTCTCTCGACCGACTGGGCGACCCGCTTCTTGTCGAAGGGCTTCAGGATGTAGTCGACCGCGTTTACCTCAAACGCTTTCACCGCGTATTGGTCGAAGGCGGTCGCGAAGACAATCTTGGGCAGGGGAACCTTGCGGTCGAGCAGCTTTTTGATTACGCCGAAACCGTCCAGGCCCGGCATCTGGACGTCGAGAAACACAATGTCAGGATTATGTTCGCGGATCAGGCTGATCGCCTCCAGTCCGTTCTTGCCCTGGGCAACCACGTTCACATCGTCCAGGTTCTTGAGCAGGTAGGCGAGTTCGTCGCGCGCGAGTTGTTCGTCGTCGACAATGACCGCGGACAGGGGCATCGGGTTTCGCGCCGAACTGGTGAAGCCGGTACTTGCAGCGGCGATTGCCATATCCCTTACAAGTATAGCCACCACAGAAGGCAAGCCGCCAGTCGCATAGTGGGTCAACTCGCCCTTTGATTGACCTATACTGCAACCATGAGTAAGCGTGAACCTGGTTTTCGCGAGATGGAGCCGATTCTCACGACTGCCCCCGAACTGACAGACATTCTCGCCGAGCTAGCCGCCCGAGAGCCCATCTTTCATCGCCCTGAATTCGGAACATCGAGGGCTGATTTCGAGAAGATGACAGTGGAAGATTTCTGGGAAACCGGGGCCTCAGGCCGGCGCTACTCCAGAGAGAGTGTGCTCGATGCCTTGGAGAAACGCTTCTCTGTCCCGCACACCGACATTTGGGAAACAAAGGATTTTCATTGCCGGAAGCTGGGTCCGGACGTCTACCTCTTGACCTACACTCTTCTCCAGGACAACGTGCGCCTCACCCGGCGGTCAACCATTTGGCGTCGCACGTCCGACAGCTGGAAGATTGTCTATCACCAGGGAACAATCGTTCAGGATGTTTGAGCCGAGAGAGTCGCCCTGCGGCTCCGGCTCGCGCCTCTCTTACGGTCGAAATCTCGCGCCCACTTCTCGCGATTCGCTTACCAGGTATTTTCGATAGCCAGCGCCATGCCCATTCCGCCGCTGACGCAAAGTGTGGCCAGACCGCGGCGCGTTTTTCGCCTCAGCATCTCGTGGAGCAGCGTCACCGTAATGCGTGTCCCGGTGCAGCCGATGGGATGGCCGAGCGCGATGGCGCCGCCGTTGACGTTAAGTTTCTCGCGATCGAAATGCAGCTCGCGATCGCACGCCAGCACCTGCGCTGCAAAGGCTTCATTGAGCTCGACCAGATCGAAGTCGCGAAGTTTCAGGCCGTGTTTCTGCTCCATCTTGCGGATGGCCGGAACCGGTCCGATGCCCATGAGGCGCGGGTCTACTCCGGCCGAGGTCGCAGCCAGAATTCGCGCCAGCGGTTTCAGACTGTTCTGCTGGATGAATTTTTCGCTCGCCACGACGACCGCCGCCGCGCCATCGGTGATGCCGGAAGAATTTCCGGCAGTAATAGTTCCGGTCTTGGAGAACACGGGAGCGAGTTTTGCCATCTTCTCGGGGGTTGCGTCGAGAAACAAATGTTCATCGCGGGAGAAAACGGTTGTGCCCTTTTTGCCCTCGATGGTGACCGGAGCAATTTCGGCGTCGAAGCGTCCACTGGATTGCGCGGCCCGAGCGCGCTGCTGCGACACGAGCGCGAACTGATCCTGCCCTTCGCGCGAGATGTTGTACTGCTGGGCAAGAATCTCGGCTGTTTCGCCCATCAGCATCTTTGCCATGGGGCAGAAAAACCCGTCGCGATACATCCCGTCCACGAGTTCCTGATTGCCGAGACGATATCCCCAGCGCGCGCCGTCGAGGTAATAAGGAAGCCGCGACATCGATTCGGTGCCGCCCGCCAGCACGCAATCGAGGTTGCCGGTGACAATTTCCTGGAAGGCAAGGGCAATTGACTTGATGCCGGACGCGCACGCTTTGTTCACCGTATAAGCGGGAACTTCCTGAGGAATTCCGCTGCGAATGGAAATCTGGCGCGCGGGATTGGGGCCTCCTCCCGCCTGGCGCGCGTTGCCAAAAATCGCTTCTTCCACCTGCTGCGGCCGCACTCCGGCGCGTTCGAGGGCTACGGATGCGGCAACGACACCCATGTCCGCGGCAGAGAACGAGGCGAGCGAGCCTCCAAACTTGCCGATCGGCGTGCGCACCGCGGAGAGGATATAGACAGCGTTCAGCAGAGCCTCCCGGAAGTGTCAGTCTAGCAGGCTGTGGCTAAAGTCTTCACTACCGAGGACACAGAGGAACACGGGGAAAGCTTAGGAGAATCGTCTGTGTCTCTGAGTCCTCTGTGTCTTCGGAGGTAAGAATCGAGTCACCGGAACTAGCGGCACCCTGCAAGCGGTAAACTACTCTCCGTGAATATTCTCTACGGAATTAATACGGTCACGGAAGCGCTCAAGGCGCGCGGGCGCAACTTTGAGTGGGTCGGTGTTGCCAAAGAGCGGAAAGACATTCGCCTGCGGCGGGTGATTGACGAGTGCCGCAAGATCGGCGTCCCGGTGCGCGTCTTGTCGCGTCAGGAACTCGACGAAATTGCGGGCAACGCGGCGCACCAGGGTCTAGTCGCCGCGACGTCGGCCAAACAATATAGCCAACTCGATGACATTGTGGCAGCGCGGCGCGGCGAGCACTCGCTGATCGTCGTGCTGGATGGCATCGAAGATCCGCACAATCTCGGGGCCATTCTGCGCACCTCCGACGCGGCTGGAGCGGACGGCGTGGTGATTCCCGAACGCCGCTCGGCGGCGGTGACCGCTGCCGTGGCTAAAGTTTCGGCGGGAGCGAGCGAGCACCTGCCCATCGCCAAAGTCACGAACATATCGCGAGCGCTGGAAGAATTGAAGGAGAAGCAGCTGTGGGTAGTGGGATTGGACGAGCGCGGCGCGCAGACATATGACGCGGTTGATTACAACATGCATTGCGCTATTGTCCTGGGCGCGGAAGGCAAGGGCGTGCACGATCTGGTGCGACGGCACTGCGATTTTCTGGTGTCGATTCCCATGTTGGGGCAAGTCTCGTCGCTGAATGTCTCGGTGGCGGCGGGCGTCGTGCTGTACGAAGTTGTGCGGCAGAGACGACTGGGCGCATCCAAGAAATCATGAAGTTCCTCTGTCTCGTCTGTCTCTTCTTTAGTAGTTTTGCATCCACGGCGCGGGCTCTGGAGCGCGAAGCCTTCACGATTGCAAAGTACGACTTGGAAATCACCCTGGAGCCAGCGCAGCAAAGGCTGGGCGCCCGGGGCAGAATTAGCTTGCGCAATGACTCCGCTCGCCCGCAGAAGATCGCCGCGCTGCAGATTTCTTCCTCGCTCAACTGGAGGTCGATTCGGTTGGATGACAAGGCCGTGCAATTTGTTTCGCAAACCTACGTTTCGGATATCGATCATACCGGCGCGCTCTCGGAAGCGATCGTCAGCCTGCCCGCGGAGGTCAAGCCCAGAGATTCCGTGGAGCTCGAAATCGGCTACGAAGGCGTGATTGCGCCGGATGCGACCCGATTGACTCGGGCGGGAGTGCCGGAAGGAATCGCCAAGCATTCCGGCTGGGACCAGATCGGTAGATCGTTTACGGCGGTGCGAGGCGCGGGATACGTAGCGTGGTATCCGATTACGACGGAGTCGGCAGACTTCTCCGAGGGAAATAGTTTGTTTGAGGTCGACGATCGCTGGAAGAAGAGAGAGCAGGACTCCCGCATGAAGGTCATACTTGGCACGGATGCGGGGATGGACGACCCGAGGCCTACGCTGCTGTGCAATGGAGTCCGCACGTCGGGCGACATTCGCGGTGGCAGTCCTCATGATCACTGGGCAACCTGCGAGTATGGTCGTCTTGGATTGGCCACCCCTAGCTTTGCGATGGCCGGCTATCAGAATCTGTCGAAACCTCCTCTGTATCTGTTCAGTCTGCCCGGCCACGAGGGAGGCACCGCCACTTATTCCAACGCCCTCGACCCGGCGCTAAGGTTTGTCAGTGGATGGTTCGGTCCGCCGACCCAGCCCGTCGCGATTGCCGATCTCGCCGATCCGAATTCCGTTCCCTATGAGAGCGGAACCTTGTTGATGGAGTCGATGGCCGCGGAGGACTCGAAGCTCGCGGGGATCAACCTGGTTCACGAACTGGTCCATTCCGCGCTGTCCTCGCCGCGGCCTTGGGTTTACGAGGGATTGGCCCACTTTGCCGAAGCCATGTACCGGCAAGAGCAAAGTGGGCGTCAGGTCGCGCTCGACTTTCTTGGCCTGCACCGGGCGGCGTTTCTTGACGCGGAAAAAGAAGTATCGGCCATTCGGCAGAGAAACTCCGCCGAGAAAAGCGCGGGGCAACCGTTGGCCACCACCTTCGACGAAAGTTACTATCGCAGCAAGGCCGCCTATGTGTGGTGGATGCTGCGCGATATGGTTGGCGACGAGGCGCTGAAGCAGGCCATTCACAATTATCGAGCTGAGGATGACAATGACAAAGATCCAAAATATGTCGAGCACTTGATTGAATCGGCCGGCAAGCGCGACCTGGGTTGGTTCTTCGATGATTGGGTGTATGAGGATCGCGGCCTGCCGGATGTCCACGTGCAGTCGGTACATCCGTGGAAAACGGAAAAGGGCGCGCAGCTTGTTACGGTGACGCTGGAAAACATTGGCAATGCGGGGGCGGAAGTCCCGTTCACGATAGTTTTTGAAGGTGGCGAGATCACGAAGCGGATTGAGGTGCGCGCCAAGGGCAATGCCACCACGCGAGTTGAATTGCCGGGCATGGCGAGCGAGATCGTTATCAACGACGGCAGTGTTCCTGAAAGTGACCTGACGAACAACTCCTTCAAGGTTTCCGCGCCGTAGAGACCGTCTTCGCGGTCACTGGCGGCCGCACCCGGCATCACCTGGCGCAGCGCCGCCCGATCCCAGGAACCGGGTAAATTTCATCGGATTTCATGGTGACGATCTTCGCCCAGTTCGTGCCCATTCGCGCGCAGATGGCCGCGCTTGAACACTTCAGCGATCACGCCGATCCGCCGGAAATGTTGGAGTAGTTGCGGACGTACAGGAACAAACCGGGCGCGACCTAGTCCTGTCCACGGCGAGCCCGCCGCTTCGTCACAACTGCGCGACCTGATGAAGAAAGAGCTGGGATGGAACGTGCAAGTGGCCGAGTATATGGAGCGGGTAGAAGTGCAGTGAAGTAGAACGTCGGGCTCTCTCCGCGAGAAAATGCATAGGCCCTTCGCTTCGCACACCTCATAAATTGTGGCCTCGCTCTTTACCTTTTGCGGGAACAGAGTCAGCCGACCAAATGGCGAAGGGACTCGGGACAAAACTGGGGGAACCAGTTCATGCGAGCAATCGCGCACCGGCGGTGTTATGACAGAGCGAAGAAGTGGGAAAGCGCAATTCTACTAAGTGCACCTGGAAAACTTAACTAGCGCGCCGAGTTTTTGCTCTGCCGCGCCGGAGTCGATGGCCTGAGCTGCCAGCGGCACTGCATCGCGCAAATGACCGGCCCGTCCGGCGGCGACCAGGGCGGCGGCGGCATTTAGCAGGACCACGTCGCGGCGGGCGGATTTCTTTCCTGCCAAGACTTCGCGAATCAGGCAGGCGTTGAGTGTTGCATCTCCGCCAGCGATATCGTCGAGTGTGGCCGTCTGCAGGCCGAATTCTTCGGGTGTGACTTCGTAGCTGTGAACCTGTCCCTCGCGCACTTCGGCGATGCGGGTTCGTCCGGTGATAGTGATTTCATCCAGGCCGTCACTGCCGTGGACGACGAGTGCGCGACGCAGTCCCAACATGCTGAGCGCTTGGGCAAGTTTTTCGACAAGATCCGCTGAATAGACGCCCACCACCTGGCAAGTAGCGCGAGCGGGATTGGTCAGCGGACCGAGCAGGTTGAATACCGTGCGCAGGCGCAACTCGCGGCGGGCAGTCTGCACGTACTTCATCGCCGAATGCATGGCGGGAGCGAAAAGAAACGCGATGCCCACTTGCTCCAGGCAAGACGCGAGCTGCGCGGCCGGCACATGGATGTTCACGCCCAACGCTTCCATCACGTCGGCGGAGCCGCACTTCGAGGTCACGCTGCGATTGCCATGCTTGGCGACGCGCACGCCGGCCCCGGCAACCACGAAAGCCGTCGCCGTCGAAATGTTGAAGGTGCCGCTGGTATCGCCTCCGGTTCCGCACGTATCCACCAGCGCGTCGCGCCCGGTGCCGCTGGCGTCGAGGACGGATTCGCTGTGGAGTTCAAGCGGAAGGGCGGCGGCACGGATGGCTTCGGCAAATCCGACGATTTCTTCGACCGTCTCGCCCTTCATATGCAACGCCACCAGCAGCGCCGCAATCTGCGCGTCCGAGCACTGGCCGGTGAGGACTTCGGTCATCACCGTGCGCGCCTCTTCGCGAGAGAGCGATTGGCGATGATTGGCGATGCGATGGAGGACGTCGAGGATCATAATCTCCCGAAAAGAGTAGCACTGATTGCTGTTCGCTTTTTACGCAGGATCAGGTATGAAGATCTCTGCCGACGATCCCTGCGTTTGCACCAATCGTTCTGCCTTCTATAAAATCAAGAGTTTGCTGCACGCGGCCTGAAGCCGCAGGCCAGAATCCACTCGATTGTCCATGAAACGGCGGTTGCTGCAATCGCGAACGACGAACGACCAACGACGGATCTGAAATCATTATGAAAATTCATGAGTATCAGGCAAAAGGAATTCTGAAGAAGTATGGCGTCGCCGTGCCGNNGGCAAGGGCGGCGGAGTGAAGATTGCCAAGTCGGTCGACGAAGCGGGCGAACTCGCCGGCAAGATCCTCGGCATGAAACTGGTCACGCATCAAACCGGACCGGAGGGGCGCATCGTGCGTCGGTTGCTGATCGAAGAGACGCTGCCGATCGAGAAGGAACTTTATCTAGGCATTCTGGTGGATCGCGGCGAGGGCAAGCCGGTTTTCATGGCATCGGCTGCGGGTGGCATGGATATTGAACAGGTGGCGGCCGACACGCCCGAGAAGATCCTGAAGCAGTACATCGATCCGGGCATGGGACTGGAGGCGTTTCAGGCGCGCAAGATTGCGTTTGCGCTGGGACTGAAAGCGTCGCAGATCAATCCCGCGGTTCAATTCCTGACCGGACTTTACCGCGCGTTTCTCGACACGGATGCTTCCCTGGTCGAGATCAATCCTTTCATCAGTTGCACGGATGGCCGGTTGTTCGCGCTCGACGCCAAGCTGACCTTTGACGATAACGCGCTCTTCCGTCATGCCGATCTTCGCGATCTCCGCGACATCACCGAGGAAGATCCACTAGAAGTCGAGGCGTCAAAATACAGCCTCAACTACATCAAGCTCGACGGCAACGTGGGCTGCATGGTGAATGGCGCCGGCCTGGCGATGGCCACCATGGACANNAACGAATATTCAGCTGCCGGTGGTCCTGCGACTGGAAGGCACGAATGTCCAGGAAGGCAAGAAGATTCTGATGGAGTCAGGCCTGAATTTTGTGGTGGCCGAAACGATGAAAGACGCGGCCGATAAGGTAGTGGCGGCGGCGAAGAGCGCAGCCTAAGAGGCAAGAGCGAAGAGGGAAGAGCGAACGACGGGTAGCGAACAGCGTTTTTTTGAAAGTGAGCAATCATGGCAATCCTGGCGGATAAGAGAACTCGACTGATTGTGCAAGGGCTGACGGGCCGCGAAGGCACGTTCCACGCGAAGGCCTGTGCGGCCTATGGCACGCAGATTGTGGGCGGCG
>PLBE01000230.1 GCA_003134435.1 Acidobacteriaceae bacterium | reverse complement strand
TCGATCTTCGAGAAATCCAGAATGTCGTTAATCACCCTCATCAACCCTTCGCCGCTGCTGCGCACGATCTCGGCATACTGCCGCTGCTCGGTGGTCAGCTCCGTATCGAGCAGCAGACCGGCCACTCCGATCACCCCGTTCATCGGTGTCCGGATCTCATGGCTCATGTTGGCGAGAAACTGGCTTTTTGCCCGGTTAGCGGCTTCGGCCGCGGCGCGCGCTTCACGCAAAATCTGTTCGTTCCGTTTCCGCTCGGTGATGTCTATAAATGTCACCACCGCTCCCACGATCTCTCCGTTCCGGTGCATGGGACAGGACCAGTATTCTCCGGGAAAGCTCGTGCCGTCGCGGCGCCACAGCACCTCTTCATCGATGTGCGTGCCCTCTCCCCGCCGAAACGCTTCATAGATGTGACATTCTTCCACCGGATAGTGCGTCCCGTCCTGCCGCGTGTGGTGCATCACATCGTGCATGTTCTTTCCCAACAATTCGCCCGGTTCCTGATAACCCAGCATTTGCAGGCATGAAGGACTGCAGAACGTGCAGTTGCCTCGCAAGTCGATGCCGTAAACCGCCTCGGGAATTGAATCCAGCACCAGTTTGACTAACTCGCCGCTCTCTTTTGCCTCCTCCTCCGCCCGCTTGCGCTCGGTGATATCGACCAGCGTCCCCTCAATAATCCCGGTGCCGGATGGGTCTTCAATGAGAGTGATATTTCCAATCGCCCAAAAGGACTCGCCGTCCTTCCTCCGAAATCGCATCTCGTGACTGGTAACGCTTTTTTCCGATCTCAGCTTAGCCAGAAATGCTCCTCTGTCGGAAGCCGTGTGCCACCATCTCGTTACTGGCACTGCGAGGACTTCCTCCGGTGTCTCATAGCCAAACATCCATGCCGTGGCTTGATTGCATTCCAGCAGCCGCCCCTCTACCGTGCAACGGTAGACTCCCGCCAGGTTGCGCTCGAAGAGCAGCCGGTAACGCTCTCCCGACGCCCGCATCGCCTCCTCCGCGAGTTTTCGCTCAGTGATATTTTCGTGGGCGAGCACCACCTTTCCGCCGCCCTTCGCAAACCGCGTCACTCGCATCACAAACCAGCGCTTCTCCGTCGGGCTGTGGCAGGGATACTCGATACTGAACTCCTGTAGATCTCCCGCCATGACCTGCCGTATGCCTTCGCCCGCCGCACGGGCTTCATTGCTGTCCGTAGTCCGGTTGCACACATCCAGATAGTTGTTGCCCACTCCACAGGCTTCCATCTCCCCGTCATTGCTGGCCGCGAAGCGACTCCAGGCAGCATTCACCGCTGCAATCACACCACTCTCATTAAGGATTGCGACATGCGACGACAACGCATCCAGAGTCGAATGCAGAAAGCGCTCCGACTCCTCTATCGCGTCCGCCGCTCGCTTGCGCTCGGTGATGTCGCGGGATGACGCGAAGCAGTATTCCTGACCATCGAATTCCAGGTAGTTCGCCGTAACTTCCACCGGAGCGACGGCCCCTTGCCCAGTCTTCACCTGGCTCTCAAACGTCAGCGAGCCCCGCTTCTTGATCTTTTGCCAGAACTTCCTCCAGGCTTCTGGCGACACCAGCGGATCGATGTCGCAAACCGATAAGGAAAGAACTTTCTCCCGCGGCAATCCTAAATAGCGGCACGCAGCCTCGTTCACGTAGACGAATCGCCCTTGCGGGTTGGTCCAGGAGATGGATTCCGCGGCGTGCTCCAGCGAGAATTGCGCCAGCCGTAGTGCTTTTTCCGCCTGCTTCCGATCGCTAATGTCGGAAGAGATGCCGTCCGCAAACTGGACCCCATTTTTCTCATAAGTCCGGTACGCTCTTTCATGCACCCAGATCCAGTGGCCGTCCTTGTGTCGCGCACGGTATTCCACGTCGAAATGCCGGCCTTCCGTGAAAAGCTCTCGCACCGCCTCCGCGACGCGCGGAGCATCGCTCGGGTCGATTCGCCCAAACCAGAGTTCGCCACCCTGTTCGCGTATTTCCTCGGCCGTGTATCCGGACAACTGCTCCACATTGGCGCTGATGTAGTCGACCTGGCCACCGGCCGAGACACTCCAGATCACGTCGGGGATATTGGCCACCAGCGAACGGAACTTCTCTTCACTGTGGCGGATCCTTTCGTGGGCCAGCTTGCCCTCGGTGATATCGAGAATCGTTCCGCAAATCCGATGCGGCAAGTCCCCCGCGCCGCCGAGAACCTGGCCGCGACTTCGCACCGTGCGCATCGTCCCATCCCGCCGCACCACGCCGTGCTCAACGTCGAAAGGTTCGCGGGTGCGAATCGTGTCTGCCAGGGACTGTTGCACGCGCCCACGGTCGGTCCCAGGAATGGCCTCCAGCAACATGCTCAACCGCAGCACGGCCGTCCCCGGCGGGTACTCGAAAATACGCAGAAAGCCGTCCGACCCGCGCACCTCGCCAGACTCTACCTCCAGTTCCCAGCTTCCCAGGGGCGCGATGCTTTGGGCACCTTTGAATTTCGTCTCGCTCGACTGCAGCGCCAATTGACTCGCGCGCGTCTCTGAGATGTCCTGCTTGATCGCAATGAAGTTAGTAACTGCGCCCGCCGCGTCCCGCACCGGAGTAATCGACATCTGATCGATGTAGAGACTTCCGTCCTTCCGCCGGTTGATGAGTTCTCCCCGCCACACCTCTCCGGCCAAGACCGTCTGCCAGAGTTCGCTGTAATACGCCGGATCCTGCCGCTCCGATTTCAGCACGCGCGGGTTACGGCCAACCGCTTCCTCGGCGCTGTAACCTGTGAGTATGGTGAAGGCCGGGTTGACATACTGAATCGTGCCCGCAACATCGGTAATCACGACCGCTTGGCCGATCTGTGCAATCGCAGTTGCGAGCAGCGTCGTTCGCGCTGAACCGAGGGCCCTTTGACTTATATCGTCATTCATGATCCCGGCTCCATTAGCGACGTTCTCAGCTTCCAGACTGCTCGATCGTGGCTGAGCGATTTAAGGAAGGAGTCTTCTTGCCTCATCCATGGTAGTCCCAATTTGTGCGAATCCAAATCTGCGCTTGCTTCCTGACCAGCCCTGCCAACCCCGACATGAAGGGTCGGCGCTGATCGTCGCGATAGCACAGGCGATAAGCGACCGGGGCGTTGACTGGATTGGCTTGCAAATGTGTGAGCTTAGGTTGAAGCCCCTTTCTCGACCAACCGCATCCAACGAGCTTCGCCCTTCCGCAGGCGGGTTTCGGAACCGAGCCCCTGAGCCCGTCTCCCAAGTCCTTATCGGGACTTCTGTGTCAATCTTAGGTTCTTTCGGCGGTTCTACGAGTTACGTTAGTAAGCGCCGTCGGCAATTCCACTCAACAACCTGGCCGACAACTGGGCTTACTGCTGCTTGAATCATCCCCTCTAACAGCGTTGGAGTAAGGGAGAGGCGTCGCATTGGCGAAGATGCGATCGGTCCAGACTCGGCCACGCTCAACATTGTCACTGGCGCTCCGGGCAGTTCGATCAAAGTGCCAATCACGGCGGCGGGGATCGCCAAAGCAACTAAGTTGACAACCTTCGGTTCATTCGGAGGATGGCAACGAGCCATCAACCGAAAAGCCCTGGCGCGAACTTTTCGCAACTGGCAACTGAAAACGGCAGACGCCAACCCAGCTGCAATCCAGTACACACCTCCGGTTTACTATTGTTTGAGTCTGGTGGCGGCGGTAGGACTCNNCGCCAATCCGGAAATACGCGGAGGAAAATCAGGGACAGCCCGGAAGTGGGCACACAATCCCGCAGACGCGGGTGGGCGCGTCCCTAAGGCATTCTAAGAGTCCAAGGAATGCAGTGTCAATGGAGCCTCGCATGG
>PLBE01000245.1 GCA_003134435.1 Acidobacteriaceae bacterium | reverse complement strand
CATTTCACGCTGAGCCAAGACATTTTCTGAATGGAGCCCTTTGGACTTCGCGGAGCAAATGGGCAAACTACGTGACCGAAGAAATGGTAGGCACGAGGAGACTCGAACTCCTGACCTCTACCGTGTCAAGGTAGCGCTCTAACCAACTGAGCTACGCGCCTGCTTCTAATTGCGTCTATTTGCTTCGTGATTTCCGTAGGGTGTCCTTGGTTGCGTCCTCGTAACTCGTGGAATGATCTCACTTCCCTGGAATGGTGTCCAGCGCTGTTTGGACATCCGCGGAACGCGTTGGATGGGCCCTTCCTTGGGTTACGGTTCTGCACTTGTTCACGACAGGCGGCGGAATTCTCTATCCTCGCTTGCGGGGCATTCCAGAGCATCCTGGCCTGAAATCCTCCTCGACGCCGCGAGTAACTATGGGGTCACCTCGTACACTGTGCCGCTGTCAAAGGCGCCGCCGCGCTCCGTTGTTCCGTATAGATTGCCTTGCTTGTCGCGGACCAAATCGCCGTAGGGGTGCAGCCCATCCGCCCCTCCAGTGAAGTTGTGGAGCACCGTCTCGCTTCCGTTTGCCATAATCGCAAAAACCGTTCCCGAGCACGCCAGGCTCGAACAATTATCCCCGCTGGTTATGCCATAGAGATTGCCCTTCGCATCCCGTGCCAGACTGGCGACAGGATGATACCCGTCCCCTTCGCCGGCGAAGCTGTGGAGTACCGCCAGGTCCCACGTACTGCCCGTTCCGGGCGAGAGTTGATACACAGTACCGCAGCCCTGGGGGCAAGAGGAGTTTAGTGTCCCTCCCCAAGCGGCGGTGCCATATAGATTGCCTTGCGCGTCCCGAACCAAGCTGCCAGTGGGACGAGCACCGTCCGCGCCGCCGGTAAAGGTATACATCGTTCTTCCTTCGCCATCTGGGGTCACTTCAAAAATCAGGCCGCAGCCTGGGGGAGCGCAGCCGGAACCGCCGCCTCCTAACGAGGATGTGCCATAAAAATTGCCTGATTCCAGGGTCAGAGCGCCTCCGGGTGACGTCCCTTCCTGCCCTGGGAAGCTGAAGACTACCTTCTCAACGCCTGCCGGACTGAGTTCAAAAACAGTACCGTGGTAGTGACCTCCGCCGGAGGTCGTGCCCCATAAATTGCCCTTCGAATCGCGGATCAATCCGGACCCGGGGAAGGCCCCGTCCGTTCCCCCGGCGAAACTGTAGAGCACCGTCTCCGCACCGCCCGAAATAATCTCAAAGACGATGCCCTTGCCCGCATCACCGCCGTAGAGCGTTGTGCCATAAAGATTGTCATTCCAGTCGAGCATCAGACGGGAGAACGGGGCTTTCCCGTCTCCGTTTTTCCCCGTGAAGGCGTAAAGCACGGTTTCGGCGCCAGTTGGAGTTATCTCAAACACAGTGCCACAGCCGCCGCTTCCGCAACCTTTGTCAAGCAGGCCGCCTGCTGGTGTTGTACCGTAGAGATTGCCCTCTGCGTCCCGGATCAAACCTTCGACGGGAAACCCTCCATCCGTAGCCCCCGTGAAGCTGTAGAGCACGGTTTCCGTTTGCGCCAGCGCCCTCGGACCTGTCATCGCCCACAGGGTGTAGAGGAAAGCGAACGCCACGCAACGTTGAGCAAATGCCGCCGAGCTCTCAACGGACATCGACCAGACCCTTGTCTTGGCTGCATTCATTTTGTTCCTCCCTTCTTCTCGCTTAAGGACTGTGGCTCGAAGTATCCCGCTCACGCTGATCAGACTGGCTCCGTTCGGAGGAGAATCGAGGCAAAAAAAGCCAGCAGGAAATACGAGGTAAGTTTGGTCTACGAATGTCTGGAAGTCAACAGGCGAAGCGTTGAACCTGGGCATCACAGCGAAACAACGGATCTGCGCCAGTCATGCTGCCAACTTTTTCGGTAGAGACGCGGTCAGGGAAGTCACGTTCAGATAGTGGTCGGCGATTCTGCTGGATGGGGACATGAGGGTCGGCCAGATTGCAGTTAGGTTTAACTTCAAGAGTGATAATGAGCACCACAGTTTCAGTTGCAGCGCGCGATGTACTACATCAAGCCCCACCGCAGCGGTTTCCGCGTCTGGATGCGCACTCACGGATCGGCCGATGACCACGAGTCTACCCGCGTTCTTGGAGATAACGGAGATGTACATGGCTGCCGCGCGCAGGCGCGTTCGTTGGATCCTCCTGAACTCCTTGGCCGAAAGGTTCGCTCGGAGGAATCGCTCCTCTTCCGGATCGGTGAGATTGCGGAAAGCTTCCAAGTCCACCGGCGAGAGCTTTTCGATTCCGGTGGAATTGGCCGATTGCCACCAAACCTGGACCGCCAGAAAAAGCAGGAAGAGCACAGCCGTTGCCGTTAATGCAACAATCGGAATCATAGAGACATCAACCTCCCGAGCTCCACAGCCCACTTCCGGGCATCCAGCAAGGACGCCACTTCGGAGTCCGACCGAACCTCTTTTTGTTGCCTGACGCTTGCAAAATACAACCAGACCACTACCGAAACGTGATAGGTCCCCATCTGCAGCAGATCGACGACTTGAGCATCCATTATTCGAAAGTCCTTCAGTGCATCCATGAGCGGCTCAAGCCCTGCTACTAAACCCATGCCTAGGGCAATGCCAACCACTAAAGGGCCCATCCTAAGTCCGAGAAAGCGGTGCCACAGGAAAACGAGCGTGAGAAGACCGCACTGAACGATATCGAGCGTGTGGTTGATCGCGTAGACGGGAAAGACCATCTCGCGAATGCTCCAAGAGTAAACGGAACCTATGAACACTGCGGCGAGTACCGCTAGCAAGGCCGCCGCACAGCGGAGAAACCGGGCTGTGGTTCTGCGCAGCGACGCGCAGTGCGCAACCGATGCTTCCAGCATTTCCTGAATAATCGCAAAGCGAAACGCAATGCTTCCGGCGCGACCGAGCAGGTACATCTGCTGGTATGTCGACCATGGCACTGGCTCCAGACGACTCATGCCGAACAAGACGCAAAACTGCAACATTTCGAACAGCAGGTAGCCGAAGAAAATCGGGGAAGCTCGATACCGACGGTTCCACATCATGACCCCCACGACTGCGGCAAGCAGAACGTGGGGGGCAGTCCAGAGGTAGAGCCATACGAAAGAGGTTGAGTTCATGCGCCTGAAATTGCCGTCCCAGGAATGTATCACTCTGGTCCGGCAGAGCTCAAGTGCGAACTTGTAAACCGGCTATTTCCCAGGGTTACAAAGCTTACCACCGCAGGTTGGGCTGGGATTTCCGTCCGCTCTGAGTTCAACCGGAACTATCGCTAAAGTTGTGAGTACGAGCAGAATTAGTGTAACCTTCGTTAGGAGTGTTTTCACAGCGTTTCCTTTCGTTATTGAACTAGAATTCGGTTGGCGTAGTTTCGTGCAAAGGGCCGAACTTCGGGAAAGAATCGCAGCAAGTCCAGTTTTCCGGAAAATGTATCGGAAGCCAAAAAGGTGCGAAATTATGACACTCACGTCCGCTTACGAAGACCTTCGTCGACGAACCATAGAAAAGATTCCCGGGATATGGGGGAAACTGAAATATCTGGCGGAACTACGCTCCGAGAAAGGCGGCTACGTGCACTGGGGATTTGAACGAGTGCACGGTTCGGTGGCTGCGCAAAACGCGTTTACCAAGGCCCACAAGACGCTGGTTAGAACTATTTTGCGGACTCGATTGATGAATCTGTTGGAAGATCTGGAACAATCCCGCGAAACGAACGCGATCAGCCCGCCGTCTTGCGCTTCAGCACTGGCGGTAAACCTAGACCAGTTGCTGCCTTCCCACTGTCCGAAAGAGACAGAGTTGCATCTGTTCTCTGTGCTGCAAACCCTCTCGATTCTTGAAGCTCGGAAGAACGCAGGTTCCCCAGTCGCATAGCGACGCCGACTACTTGCCCTATCACTTCCGCCTCCTGGGGATGTTTAAGGATACGCACCGGCGCAGGTGAGAGTGGGTGGGGCTGCAAAACCAGCGAGTTAAGCCGGCATGAGCACCAGCAGCACGTAAAGCCGTCCCTGGTTTCCACGAAATAGATGGGGCGTTCATACTCCGATCGCCAGTGGCGTTCCACGACTTCGCGCCTCGATTCATCCACCTGGACAAATGTTCCGGGCTGAAGAATCGGGTACATGGTGAAATCCTGGCTGCCAATGAAGCCGTAAGTGTAATCCTGAGAGGCCAGATGGCCAAGCAAAGAAAATGGAACGGTGCCCCACTGTTGCACCATGCGGCCGAGGTCCGAGGTTTCTCTAAGATCGAACCCGGGATCCATTTTGACGGGCATTCGGCACTCGCCGCGTTCGCTTTCTCGCGTTACCAGATGTGAGTTGGCGGGCTGCGCCGCATCCCAATCGGCGCTGATCCTGCCCGGATCGATTCCGTAAACCTGTAACAGTTCTTCGACCGGTTTGTGATAAATCGCCGCCAAGCAATAGATACGGAACAAACTGGGAACAACACCTTTCGTCTCAATGTCGGAGAGTCGACTTGGCGGGATCAGGTATTCCTGGCTGCCATGACGCTGCGAAACCACCGCACTGGCGTTCTCGACATCCCTCATTGTGAGGCCCAGGCTGTCGCGTAGTTTGCGTAAAGTCATCCCAGCGGACAACATTTCGTCCTCCTGCGTTGTGGGAGGCTCCCCCATGCGGCGGCTGAAAACGCAAGAGGATGAAATCGCTTTCACACCGCTGCTTAATTGCCTTATACCAAGTTCTTGCCGGAGTTTTCAACTGTATTGTTCGGTTTTCGTAACGAAGTACTGCAGCTTGGTGCGTGATGTTTTCACGTTTGCTTCCGCCAATGATTATGTCATCTGTCGAGCGCCACCCCTGCGATTCCCCACTGCACTTTCCGGAATTCGTAAACCCGAGCGTCGCCACAGCCAAATCTAAGCTCCATCCTTTAACCTGCGGACGCATTCGAGAACCTGGTGAGATCGTCGGCCCATTTAATGAGTTTGGTTTGCCCAACCCGAGATCAGCGAGCCATGCGGGGACACTTGCGACGAAGCAAAGCAGTCTGTGTCGAGCATTCAATGGGCAGCGAACGCTCCCTGCGCCGATGGTCCGGCACAAAAGCCGAAATTTCGGCACAGACCTCGATTGCTCCCTTGTGTTGCGCCCAAAAATGCGCCAGATCTCCGCAAGATCCAAGGGCGTGCTGTCTGGCATCCGGCGTGCTCCTAACCTTGGATAGCTATCAGGGTGTCGCGATGTCAACGTTGATCGACTCAGCCTTGGCCGCGTGGTTCCAGCAAGGGCATGACGAGCATCAGCTCCCGTCCTGCCCGCAGGCGCCTTGGGCTTTCCCGGAAAAACCTCGTCAATATGTTCCGGTAGCGAATGGTGTCATCTTAATCCGCGCAACCCGCAGCCTCCTAGACACTGGGCAAGCGAAGATCTTGATATCGCGGTTTTTTGGACGTACTTGGTCCAATTTGTCGTGAGCAGGCTCTAGAAGAGTTGTCGCTTTGCCCGTTTCGTCTATGTCTGATCCAGTCTACTCGGTATTGGTGATTGATCGCGATGTTGGGGTGTCGGAGGATTTTGGCCGCGCACTTCTGGGCTTGCCTGTAGCCGTCATGAGGGCGAGCGACCGGGCCGAGGGTATGAGGTTCTATCACGACTTCCTGCCCCTAATGGTGCTCTTGGATGCAGAGTTCGACGATGGGGAGTTGCCGCTGCACGATTTGTTTGCATATGATTCAGCGCTCGAAGTCGTTCTCATGACCGATCGCTGGACCCCGACGGCAGCGCTGGCCGCCGCTGCCAGAGGGGCCAGTGACCTGCTTGCCAAACCGTTGGACCCCGTGAAAGTGCGAGCATTGGTTTCGGGCCTCATCACCCAGGCTGAGACCCGAAGACATACCCACGAACTCGATAACGAACTCCTCGAGGTCTACCAGTTCCAGGGCATGGTGGGTCGCAGTCCCAGAATGCTCGAAGTTTTCTCCAAGGTCCGCCGGGTTGCTCCTCTGTTTCAGACCGCGCTCATCACCGGACCGACCGGAACCGGTAAGGAGTTGATCGCCCGGGCTCTGCACAACCTGAGTCCTCGTTCCCGCGAAAAATTCGTCGTTTGCAACTGTTCAGCCCTGACGGAAACTCTGTTGGAAAGTCAATTGTTTGGCCATGTAAAGGGATCGTTCACCGGCGCAATCCGCGATCGAGCTGGCCTGTTTGAGTACGCGAACCGTGGCACTCTGTTTCTCGATGAAATCGGTGAATTGTCGTTGCCGGCCCAGGCCAAGTTGCTCCGTGTGCTGCAGAATCAAGAGTTGCAGCGCGTCGGCTCCCCCGTCACCAGCACGGTCGATGTGCATGTGATTGCGGCCACAAATCAGAATGTTCGAGAACTGGCGGCGAAAGGCAAGTTCCGCGAAGACCTTTTCTACCGGCTATCCATGATTGAAATCCAGCTTCCACCTCTAGCCGAACGCAGGGAAGACCTGCCCCTGTTGCAGCGGCACTTCCTGCAGCATTTCTCCCTTAAGTATGGCAAGAAGCTTAACGGGATTTCCAGACGCGCCCAGATTCTTCTGAACCGGCATCTATGGCCGGGAAACGTGCGGGAACTGGAAAATGTAATCGGGAACGCTTGCATCATGGCTCAGGGCAAGATCATCGGCGATGTTGATCTGCCGGAAGCAATACGTTCGCCGATCGCCAGCCCTGAAAAAGCAGTGCCCTTCATGACCCTCGAAGAAGTTCAGGCCCGCCACTTAGAGTATGTCCTGAAACTGGTCGATGGTAACAAGGCCAGAGCCGCTGAAATCCTGGGCGTCAGCCGGGCGACCGTATATGGGATGCTGGCCCGGCGTGTTCGTCAATTGGATCAACAGGCCAATCTATCCGCTTGACCGCTCGCGCGACCGCGATGCCCACACTCCTCTGTTTTGAATTGAACTGCTCGGTAGCAATGAGTATTCGCCTCCATGGACCGGATCCGTCCTCGATTCTCTTCCTTTTGCGGCGAGCGTTCTTTCACCCAAATGAACTCGGTCCTAGTTTCAGGATTTTGCACTCCTTTCTGGCTGTTGTTCGCGGACTATGTCGCTCCTCTCGTCGGTTTCGCCGAATCAGAAGCTGTTTCCGCAGAATATGTCCTTAAGTTTCCTCGGGAAACAGCAAATCCCCGCTCTCGGATTCAGTTTGTCAGCACCAAAGTACTCTCTCGCCGCTCGGGCTCTTAATCTTCCAGCGCCAAGTGCCGATAAGGATCCTGCCGAACGCTCGTCAATTTGAGCATTCGTATTGCGAAGGAACCTGTCGAAGGCGGGGAGAAAGATGAAGACTAAAGTTTTTTCGGGTACCTCACTGGTGTTGGTTGTGCTCGCTTCTATCCAGACGCTTTTTGGCCAGTCGCTAGCACCGGAGAAGCAAGCCTCCTTCAGGCCCTTCCAGCAGGTTAGCCAACCGTCATGGAATGGAAACGCGCGCTTAAGGAACCATGCCAGGAGTTCCGGTAGGCGCATTCACGCCAACCCTTACGCGTCAGCGCCTCCTTCTCCGGCAGTGGCATTCCTGTCGGCGACGCGGATTGAATCAGATGGAACCGCCGCCTATCCCCTAGCCAGCGGCGACTTCAATGGCGACAAGCTGACCGATGTGGCGACCCTCATCGGCAATAGTGGATCGCCTTCGGGTGTTTACCTGGCTGTTCTGCTCAATGTCGGAGGTCAGCTCTCGAACTCTCCGATCCTTACTCCCGTGTCATTCGCAACAGGAGACTTTATCCTAGCCGGAGACGTCAACAAGGACGGAAAAGACGACATCGTACTGGTACATCGAAATTCGATGGATGTTCTGCTCTCGAACGGAGATGGAACTTTCGCTGCGCCACAGAACATCGCCACTTCCATCAGCGATCCGGTCGCTGCCGCCTTGTGGGATGTCAACCACGATCAGAAACTCGACGTGCTAGTGGTCGATGGGAACTCGAACCAGGCCGCATTCCTTATCGGCAACGGACAGGGCAACTTCGCGCCTCCCCAACTGACAGCTTTCCCAGGTCAGGCCTCCGTGGGAATACTGGCGGACATTGATCGGGATGGCAACCTGGATTTCGTTACCAATAGCACTCTCTATCCCGGAGATGGCGCCGGCGGTTTCCTCCCCGGGATTTCCTTTCAAAGCAATGATGGACAAAATGCAGGCGCCGTTGGCTCTGATTCAGTTGCCGTTGGCGATATCAACGGCGATGGACTTCTCGACGTGGTAACTGCGAACGGATACTGGAACACGGTCAGTGTCTTCTTGAACCATGGCGGTCGAAGCTTGGTCCAGGATGGCGTTTCCTTCTGGAGCGGCAATGAACCGGTGGCGCTCGCGTTTGCCGATGTGAACTGGGATGGGCACGCGGATCTCATCGTCACCAACGCCGCGGAGTCGGATTTTTCGGTCTTCATGGGAAAAGGCGACGGCACTTTCGATACCCCTACAGCGGAATTCGCCATCGGAGGATCGCCCTCCACCAAAGCCGTGCTGGCGGACTTCAATGGCGATGGCGATCTTGATGCCGCCTTTGCCGACAATCAGTCGTCAGTAGTCCTGGCAATGGGTTTCGGAGATGGAACATTCCAGGCGGCACCCACGAGCAACATCGTCGTCGCTCCAGGAACAAACAGCTCAGGCACCGCCCTCAGCATCGCGTCGGCGGATTTCAATGGCGACAGCTGGCCCGACTTCGTAGTCGGACAAAGCTCCACGTCACCGGGCTTGGGCGTGCTCGTATTCCTGACGCAAAAAGATGGCAGCCTCGGCAAGGGAGTCACTTACGCCGCAGGCGATGCCCTCAGCTACGTCGCGGTCGGCGACATTAACAAGGACGGCAAAGCCGACATCGTAGCCTCCAACTGGGCAACTGGCGCCGTGGAAGTCCTGCGTGGAAATGGCGACGGGACCTTTCAGGCGCCCGTGTCGATTGCGCTTCCCGGCATTGCGAACGGCATAGTCATAGCCGACTTTAATGGCGACGGTTGGCCCGATGTCGCCTTGGCCGGGAAGGATCCGGTGGTTTACATCCTGCTCAACGATGGCACAGGCTCGCTGAGGCTCGCCGGAACCTACCCCATTTCAGGCGTAGGTTACGAACTCGTGGCCACTGATCTCAATAACGCCGGGACGCCAGATCTCTGTATCGCGATGACCAGCACATCCCGCGTCGCCGTGCTCCTCGGCAATGGCGATGGGACTTTCTCGGCCGCGCCCGACTTCGATACCACCCTGCCCTCGATCTACGGTATTGCCTCCGCCGACGTCGATGGGGATGGCTACCGCGATCTCGTAGTCACTTCGCCTGATGCTGGAGCTATCGCGTTCGCCTATGGCAATGGAGACGGCACTTTCATTGTGCCGAGCACTTATGTTGCGACGGCGTTGCCGACACAGTTGAATCCAGCCCCTGGAGAAGTGGCCTTGACCGACATGAACGGAGACGGCAACCTGGACATTGTCTATGCCAACGCCGGTTTTAGTTCGGTCGGAGTATTTCTCGGTGATGGCACCGGTAACTTTTATGGACCTTCGGAATTCCCGGCGGGCGGCGGTTCCGTGGCTGTGGCGATTGCGGACGTCAACAAAGATGGCTGGCCCGATGTGGTCACCGCCGATGCGAATTTTAGCGGCGTCTCAGTTTTGTACAACACGACCGGCTCCCAACCTGCCTCGGACTTTTCGATTACGGCGAATCCACAGGCGATGCAGGTCGCTCCTGGTGGAACCGCAACGGCGACGTTCTCTTTGACGCCCAGCGGCGATTTCATCGGCTCGGTTCAGCTGCAGTGCCAGAACCTGCCGGCAACGTTGTCCTGTGGCTTCACACCGAGCATCCTGCACCTGACCAAGGGGGCCAAGTCCTCTTCCCAACTGACCATTACCGCCGCCCAATCGAATGCCGCTGCAACATCTTCCGGACCGGCGTTCTGGGCCTTGGCCATGATTCCAGTCCTCGGAGGCCTGTTCTTCTGGCGGACTCCTCGAGTACTCGGCACAACCGCACTATTCTCCTTGTTGGCAAGCCTGATGCTGTTGAGCGGTTGCGGCAGCGGAACGTCCAGCAAGCTACCGCCCCAGACGTACACGATTACCGTCGCAGCCACAGCATGGAACGGGACAGCTCACTCCGTACAGATGCAGGTGACGGTCCAATAGTGCAGCGCGATTAGAGCACGACCCGTTCGTCAAGCCGAGCGGTGTTCTACTTATCTGTGATCGCCGTTGCTCACGGACGCTGCGCCTGGATTGCGTCGACTACGCTCACGCACCTGGTTCAGAACCGCATGACGACTCCGGTTCAATACCGGAATGCTCTGGAACTACAAACGATGACCGGGCTCCAGTGCAGTAAAACTATACCCTCTCAGATGGGCGCTGACCGATTCGTGAAGAATACGGGTAGATCGTAGGCCCAGTTAGCGCCCGTGCTGTTCCTGTGCCCTAAAACGTGATAAAACCAACCCATCGGGGGCTGCGTGAGGATTCCCCGTTTTTCGCCGCATTTTGCCCGTCTGGCAACTGCTTGCGGCCTCGCACAGGAGAGCCAACAATGACAACCGAAACGAATACTCTAACGGCGACACACGAGACGCCAATTGATAAATCCGCTGCGAGACTTCTCTCTAACTACATCGGCGGCCGCTGGATAAAAGCGCAGGCATCCGCCCTTCTCGACGTGACCAACCCGGCGAACGGCCAGGTCCTGGCGCGCCTCCCGCTCTCGGGCGTTGCCGAGATCGAAGCCGCGGTCGCCGCCGCCAGCGCCGCCCTGCCCGACTGGCGCACACGTTCCATTGGCGAGCGCACCGAGTTCATCTTCGCGCTGCGGGAGAAATTCCGCCAGCGCATCGACGAGTTGGCCACCTCCATCACCCGCGAATCAGGCAAGGTGCTGTCCGATGCCCGCGCCGAGATCACGCGCTCTCTTGAAGTCATCGAAGTGGCCTGCGCGGCCCCCATGACCATGCAGGGACGGATCCTGGAAGGCGTGGCCCGCGGCATCAATACCGAATCCATTCGCCAGCCGATCGGCGTGTGCGCCGCTATCACACCCTTCAATTTTCCGGCCATGGTGCCCATGTGGTTCCTGCCCTTCGCCATCGTTTGCGGCAACACGTTTGTCTTGAAGCCGTCCGAGCAGGTTCCCCTCACCTCGGAGATCATGTTTCACATTTTCGAAGAGATCGGTCTGCCCCCCGGAGTGGTGAATCTAGTGCATGGCGCGCATGACGCGGTTAACGCAATCCTCGACAGTCCGGGAATTCGCGCCGTTTCCTTCGTCGGATCCGTCAATACTGCTAAATACATCTACCGCCGAGCCGCGGAACAAGGCAAACGCGTGCAGGCGCTGGGTGGCGCTAAGAATTACATGGTCGTGATGCCGGACGCGGTCGTCGACAAAACCGTCTCGAACGTTCTCGGCAGTGCTTTCGGCAATGCCGGCCAGCGCTGCATGGCTGGCTCCGTTCTGGTCACAGTGGGCTCCGCCCAAACCGCAATCATGGACCGCCTGAAAGCCGACGCCGAAAAGTTGCTTGCCGGAGACGGCATGAATCCGAAAGCTAGCCTGGGACCGGTCATTTCGAGCGCCGCTTGCGAGCGCATTCACCAAGCCATCGAGAGCGGGTTGAAAGAAGGCGCGGAGTTGCTCGTGGATGGGAGGCGTCCCGCAGGAGTTCCCGTCGGCGGAAACTTTGTCGGCCCAACGATTCTGGACCACGTCAAGCCCGAGATGCGCGTATGCCGCGAAGAGATCTTTGGCCCCGTACTCTCCGTGATGCACGTGGATACGCTCGAACAAGCGATTTCGCTGGTGAATAGCGATCCCCGCGGCAATGGCACGTCGATTTTCACAGAGAACGGCGCCGCCGTGCGCGAATACAGCCGTCGCATCGAAGTCGGCATGGTGGGGGTGAATATCGGAGTGGCCGCATCGCCCGCCTATTTTCCATTTTCCGGCTGGAAGGATTCTTTCTTCGGCGACCTGCACGTCCATGGCTGGGATGCGGTCGAGTTCTTCACCCGCAAGAAGACCGTAACTTCGCGCTATTTTTCTGCCGGAGAGACTGGGAAATACTTCGTCGAGCAAGGCGACAAGCATTAAAGCATAGGCTGTTTGGGGTCGGGTTTGTCCCGATCCAAGCGGGCGAATCCCCGCCTCCGCAGGAGCGCTCTGCTAGGGCTGGGTGTAGAGAGCCCGCTTGAGAAAGTCTCCCGCCCCCGCTCGACCCAGAAACCTATCTCCTTCTACCACCACACGCCCGCGGGACAGCACCGCATCGGGCATACCTGTAACCTGAATTCCCTCAAACATCGAATAATCGACGCGCATGTGGTGCGTCTTTGCGCTGATCGTATGCTTGCGATTCGGATCAAAGATCACCAAGTCAGCGTCGCTGCCCACGGCAATCGTGCCTTTGCGCGGATACAGCCCAAACAATTTCGCCGGAGTCGTCGAAACCAGCTCCACGAAACGGTTTACGCTGAATCGTCCCCCCGCCACCCCGCCCGAATAAATAAGGCTCATGCGATGCTCAATTCCCGGACCTCCGTTCGGAATCTTGGTGAAATCGTCGCGTCCCAGCTCTTTCTGATCTTTGAAACAAAACGGACAGTGATCCGTCGAAACCACCTGCAGATGATCGGTTTTCAATCCATTCCACAATTTTTCCTGATGCCACTTCTCCCGCAAAGGTGGCGTAAACACATATTTCGCTCCCTCGAAACCGGGTGCATCGAAGTTTTCGAGCGAGAGATACAGATATTGCGGACAAGTCTCGGCGTAGACGGGCAGGCCGCGATCCCGCGCCTCACGCACTTTTTCGAGCGCCTCATTGCAACTCAAATGCACGATGTAAACAGGCGCTCCAGCCATTTCCGCCAGCGCAATCGCGCGCGAAACGGCTTCCGCTTCCGCCGTCGTAGGACGTGTCAAAGCATGATACTTCGGCGCCTTCTTGCCTTCCGCCAGCGCCTGCTGCACGATGACATCAATCGCGCCCCCGTTTTCGGCATGCATGCAGACCATTCCGCCGTTCTTCGCCGTTGCCCGCAGCGCTTTGAAAATACTCGCATCGTCCAGCATGAAAACGCCCGGATACGCCATGAACAACTTGAAGCTCGTAACCCCTTCGCGCACCAGCGCGTTCATCTCGGCGAGTTGCGCGTCCCCCAGGTCCGTGATGATGCAGTGAAACGCAAAATCGCAAACCGCTTTGCCCGAAGCCTTTTGCATCCACCCATCGAACGCCGTTCGCAGAGTCTGGCCCTTGTACTGAATTGCGAAATCGATCAAAGTAGTCGTCCCGCCAAAAGCCGCGGCGCGCGTCCCAGTCTCGAAATCATCCGCGCTCGTCGTTCCCCCAAACGGCATGTCGAGGTGGGTATGCACGTCGATTCCTCCCGGAAACACGTACCTGCCCGCCGCTTCGATAATTCTCCCCGCATTCTCACGCGGTAGGCTTTGCCCAACGGCCGAGATCTTTCCGTCGCTGATCGCAATATCGCTGGTGTAAGTGTCGGTTGCGGTGGCAACGCGCCCGTTGACGATAATGGTGTCAAAGCCCATGACTCTGTCTTCTCCTTGTCGGCGAAGTAAGAACTTTATGTTAACCTACCGAAACTGTGAGCGCCGATTTTGGTGGTGGAGCGTTGTGCGCCCCGCCCAGCCGCCACACTGCCGAACACACGAGGCGTAGCTCACAATCCAGGCGAGGGGACACTATGCACTTCGGCATCACCATCAAACCCGACATGACAGTCGACCGCATCGTCCATCTCACCCGTCAAGCGGAAGCTTCAGGATTCGACTACGGCTGGATCTTCGATTCCCATGTCCTCTGGCTCGAACCTTATCCCATGCTTACCTTGATGGCGACCAACACAAAGAGGATGCGCCTCGGCACCTGTGTGACCAATCCCGCGACCCGCGACATCACGGTGACATCGAGTCTGTTTGCGACCCTGAACTTAATCTCCGGCGGACGCATGCAACTGGGCATCGGCCGCGGCGATAGTTCGCGACGAGTGCTAGGCAAAAAGCCAGTCACGGTCGCGCAGTTGGAGGAGTCGGTGAAGGCCTTCCGCGACCTCACAGGCGGAAAGGAAATCGAATACGATGGCTGTCCCGCGCGCCTTAGCTGGGCCACCGGAGGCGTTCCGCCGGTCTGGGTCGCGGGATACGGACCGAAAGTCCTCGAGTTGGCGGGTCGAGTCGGCGACGGAGTGGTCTTGCAATTCGCCGATCCCGATCTGATCGAGTGGTGCATCGGCTTCGTCAAGAAAGGAGCCGAAGCCGCAGGCAAAGATCCGCGAAAAATCGAGATCATGGCCGCCGCGCCGGTCTGGGTTTCCGACGACATCAAAGTCGGCCGAGAACGCGTGCGCTGGTTCCCTGCCCTGGTTTCGAATCACGTGGTGGATCTGGTTTCGCGCTACAAGCCCGAAGAACTCCCGCCTGCCCTGACCTCCTACATACGCGACCGTGGAGACTACGATTACCTTCACCACTGCGAAGTCGACAGCAGCAACCGCAACTTCGTGTCCGATGAAGTGACCGACCGCTTCTGCCTGCTCGGTCCCGCCGAGGCGCACGTTGAGAAAATTCGCGCGCTCGCTCGCGCAGGGGTTACTCAGTTCAACATCTATCTGATGTGCGGAGACGAAGAGGATACACTGGAGAAATATAAGGAGGAAGTGGTGCCGGCCTTTCGATGATAAAAACCAGGATTGCAACTCCTAACGGGCATCGGCGATAAGAGCAATCTCATCACGACAGCTACGACATCGGCGTTTTCGGGCCAGCCCATAGCTTCATCAGCCCATAGTAAGCGCAAAATGAAACCACAAATCCAACAAACCACGAATAGTCGTACAACGCCCGCAACGGAGCGACGATCAATCCCACCAGCGCCGTGCCCGCTCCCAGAACCAGCGCAAGGGCTGCCAGCCAGTTAAAGCCACGCGAATATTCGTAGACCCCACCACGCAAGTACAGATCATCAACAACCAGAACTCGCCGTCGGATCACGAAGTAGTCGCAGATCATGATGCCCGCGACCGGCCCCAGGAACGCGGCGTAACCGCCCAGCCAGCCGAAGATGAAGGTGCTGTAGCTGGACAGCAGCTTCCACGGCATCAGAGCGATTCCCATGAAGCAGGTGATTACGCCGCCGGTCCGAAAGCTGATTTTTCGCGGCCACAGGTTGGAAAAATCATTCGCCGGAGAAACGACATTGGCACCGATGTTTACATTCAACGTCGCCAGCAGAATCGCCAGCAGCGAAATCACCGCGGCCAAGGGCGAATGAAACCGGCTCAGCAACTGCACTGGATCCCAGATCGCGGTGCCATAGATCACCACTGTCGCCGAAGTCACCAGGATTCCAATCAGCGAATACAGTGTCATCGTCGTTGGCAGGCCGAGCGCTTGCCCAATGATCTGTTGCCTCTGGCTGCGTGCAAAGCGCGTGAAGTCCGGGATGTTCAGCGACAACGTGGCCCAGAAACCGACTGTCCCATTGAGCGCGGGGATCAGAAACTTCAGAAAATCCGGAAAACTCGCGAAGCGCGATGGCGCCGCTAGCATGGGTCCAAACCCACCCGCCGACTTGTACGCCCACGCCAGCAGCAAGAGACCCACCGCCAGCAGAATCGGCGCGCTGTTTCCTTGCAGCACTCGAATGTACTCAATCCCTTTGAGAATCACCGCCAGATTGATCAGCCAGAATGCGAGGAAGCAGATCGCATCGCCATGCGCGACCTGTCCCCAGGTGGGCGCGAGGGTCGTGATCAAAGTGTTCATCGCCTCGCCCCCAATCCATGTCTGAATGCCAAACCATCCACAGGCAACTAGGGCACGCAACACGGCCGCGAAATTCGCCCCCAGCACTCCGAACGAAGCCCGCGCCAGCACCGGAAACGGAATGCCGTAGCGCGCTCCCGGATGCGAGTTCAACAGCATGGGGATAAGCACAATCGTATTGCCGATGAACACGGTGGCAACCGCCTGCTTCCAGTTCATCCCTCCCTGGATCAAGCTGGCGGCCAGCATGTAAGTCAGAATATTGACCGACATCGATACCCAGAGCGCGGCAAAACTGTAGGTGCCCCAGGTGCGCCGCTCGGAGGTCGCGGGCGCGAGGTCGGCGTTATACAACGGACTGGATTCGATTCGCGAAGTCGGAGACATATCGGTAAGAATTCTCAGTTCCCGGTTCTCAGTAAAACCGGCACACTGAGAACTGAGAACCGGGAACTGAGAACTATTCTTGGCCCGTCTGCGTCGTCAGCGCACCGTAAGTCTCCGGACGGCGGTCACGATAAAACTGCCAGACTCTTCTCACTTCCTGAATCATATCGAGATCGAGATCGGCGACCAGCACTTCATCCCTAGTACGGCTGGCCTGGGCCACAATCTTGCCTCGCGGGTTGCAGAAATAGCTTTTGCCGTAAAACTCGCCGATATTCCATGGCTTCTCCCTGCCCACGCGGTTGATCGCGCCCACGAAGTAGCCATTCGCCGCAGCATGCGCCGGTTGCTCCAGTTCCCACAAATATTCCGACAGTCCCGCTACCGTGGCGGAGGGATTGAAGACAATTTCCGCGCCATTCAATCCGAGCACGCGCGCGCCCTCGGGAAAATGACGGTCATAACAAATGTAGACGCCAACTCGAGCATACTTCGTTTCAAAAACCGGATAGCCCAGGTCGCCTGGCGTGAAATAAAACTTCTCCCAGAATCCCGGGTGCACATGCGGAATATGGTGCTTGCGATATTTGCCCAGATACTTACCGTCGGCATCGATCACGGCAGCACTATTGAAGTACAAGCCCGGCATCTGCTCTTCATAAACCGGAACCACGATCACCATCTTGTGCCTGGCCGCGATCTTTTGCATCAACTTGGTCGTTGGTCCGTCGGGAACCCGTTCCGTGAGGTCGTACCAGCGAATGTCCTGCTCCGCGCAGAAATACGGACCATAGAAAAGCTCCTGCAGGCAGAGAATCTTGACCTTCTTTTTCGCCGCTTGCTCGATCAGCTTCAGGTGCTTCTCGATCATCGCTTTCTTGACCTCTGGCAGCGAGCGGTTCGCACTGAGCGCATTGCTTGCCTGGATCAGACCACAGCGCACGTTCCGGGACATGGATAGACCTCCGAAGAAACGCCAAATATATCAGAGAGTAACTCGGTTTTCGAAAGGCGACAAAACAGGGGACGAGCAAAGCCCGTCCCCACATGACCTGTGCTCACTCGCGACGAATCTAGTGCGTGAACGAAAAGTTCAGACCAGTCGCCAGCGTGATGTCGTTCCTTTCGATCGGAGGATTCGATGCCAGCGGATGGTTGTCGAATACGTCCGCCATCGTGATTTGCCAGCCCAGCCACTTATGCAACTTGGTCACGAAGCCCAGGTTGACCGCCCCGCGTAAAATCCGCACATCATCGGGCGTGAACCCTGGAAACGCGATATTCGTCTGACTGAAGCTCGGATAGAGCAGAAAACTCTGGGTGAAGACGCTGCTCTTTCCGACCTTGTGGGTGAAATTATCTCCAACCGTCAATGCAGCTGTGCGATCGGAATGGTTATACGTGAGCGTAGTCGGTGGCGGCGCCGGATTCGTTTCCATCAGATCCGAGAAGCTTTCATGCGTATAGTTGATGCCAGCCAGCAGATCAAGCGTCGTGCTCGGAGTCTTGATCGCGTGCAAGCCAATGCCGCCTCCGAGAATGTAGCGGAGATCGAGATTTTGCAGTGAATTGTTGAAGAAGTCCGCACTCCCGAATCCAAACACGCGCGGACTGAAGTCGTGGTCGTAACGGAGTCCACCGCTGTTCGAGTTCGCTGTCACTTGCGAAGGAGAGATAGGTTGCAGAGCGAGTTTGCCCGTGGTCGCGTACGTCGTGGTTTCGTAGAGAATCAGCTTGTCGTGGAACCCTGTGCGGATCGCGTTGAAACCGATGTTCAGATTCTTGGTTTCGCTGTTGCCGGCCGTCAGGGCAAAGCCCAGATTCGCGCCGCCCGCCCAGCCTTCTGCAAATCCCGGGTGCAAGCTCTTCTCATACGCCGCCTGCTCGGCCGGACTGCGCACTAAAGTGACCGAGGCTTTCGGCGCCTCGACCGATCCCGCAGCCTTCGTGGTAACCACCACATTGTCTCCATTCGTGGTTACAGGACCGACTACCGTCTTGCCCCCCAGCGTGACGTTCAAATCGCCTGCCGAAGTAATACTCTGAATTGCGTCAAACTTCACGGTTACATCGCCCGCATAATCGGTCTTGATGACGAGTTCTTTACCATCGGACTTGGAAATCGACCCCGTCAAGCGGTCGCCGTTTTTCAGGACGACCTGGTCGGCGAGCGCCGAGATCGCTAATACCGGTATCGCAAATAAAAGACAAATACCTACCAACAGTTTCTTATGCACAAAAAACCCTCCTAAGGGATTAAAGAATGGAATGGACTTCTTAGTTCCGGACGTTCTACATCAACTTAGCGGACACAACAAACTCCCGCTGCCAGGAGGTGGGTACAAAACCTCCAGCCACTCAATTACTTAGTTTTGGATGCAGAAATTATATCGAACAAACGAGAATCCGGCACGCGTGAAGAAGAAAGTTGCCGGGCAGATCTGAAAACGGAACTTCAAGCCTTATTTTCCGGCTTGACCTCGGGCTTGACTTCGGCCTTCGCTTCGCTGTTGTTTTGATCTTTCATACCGTCTTTCAATGCACGAATACCCTCGCCCAGCCCCTTGCCCAACTCGGGCAACTTCTTGGGGCCAAACACCAGCAACGCGATAAAGAAGATCACCAGCAGATGCATGGGTTGAAACAGACCTTCTAACATAAAACCTCCGAACGGAAATACCGAACGGCAACGCCAGACAGCATCACCATCTGATAGTGTACTCCACCTCTCTGCCACCGTCTCGCCGATTCAGCGATTTCGAGTGGATCTTTATGAAATACCACCGATTCAGCCATCCTCGACTATCCCTTCCCGTCCGCAGTTGGGCATGTCCCTCAAAATTACTTCCGTGACCTATCGGCCGGACGCTCCCCCGACTATTTTGGCCACAGGGCTGTTTTCGGGCTTACAACCCCCAAGAGCGCCCGGAGGGTTTCGTGAAACGCTGTTTCCTGACTTGGCTTTTGCTTCTGCTGGCGGCAGGCCCCCTACTGGCTGAGCAAGTCCCATCCACTTCACCTTCCGATTCCATCTTTCTCTGGCTGGCCGGTGGCATTTCTAGCGCCCGAATCCAGCGCCTAGCCCGCACTCAACTCGAATCGCCCGACCACAACCGCGACTTCTTTTGCCACGCATCTTCGCCGTGCCTCCGGCAATGCACCGCCGCCCTGCTAAAGGCCGGAGCAGACCCGAACTTGATCGAAAGCTTGGCGCTTGTAAGTCCGGCTCGTGCTGGCGACCACAGTGTTGATCGCAGTCCCGACCGCAAGTCTGCCGCCACTACGACCAGTAACTGCTCCACTCCGGCCACGCACATTGCCGCTCTGGTTCACGACCAGAACCTAAACGCCGCCGAAGACAGTATCCGCGCCCTGCTGCGCGACCAGTCTGAGAATGACCCGATTCACGCTACGCTCTATTTTGTTCTCGGGACAATCCTGCGCCGACAGGACCGTTTTGACGAAGCGCTCGACGCATTCACGGAATCGTCTCGGCTGCAGCCCGGCTTCCCCGAAACCCACAGCCAACTCTCCTACCTCTTCTACCGCAACGATGATGCCGATGACGCCCTCGCCGAAGCGCGCACAGCCCTCAGCATGGATCCCGCCAACGCCGAAGCCTACCGTTATCTCGGACTTGCACTCTACGCCGATGGCCGCTACGATGCCGCGCTGCACGCCTTTGACGAAGCGCTGACCCGCGAACCCACCTCCTCGCCCGCCAACGCCGACGTCTACTTCGATGTCGGAATTACCCATCGCGATCAAGGCGATTTGCGCCGCGCCGCCGTTGCCTACCGCCACGCCATCACCCTGCGCCCCAACTTCTGGGAGGCCCATAGCAATCTGGGCGTCGTCCTGCACGATCAGGGCAAAATGGATGAAGCAATCGCCGAATATCGCACCGCTAAGCGTCTCAACCCCGACGAAGCCAGCATCCGCAACAATCTCGGAAATACCCTCTGCGACAAGGAAGACTTCGATGCCGCCATCGCCGAATTCCAGGATCTCTATCGCCAGAGCCCGGGGTGGGAAGGCGGCCATAACTGCCTGGCCCGCGCTTACATGTCCAGGCGGAACTACCCTTTCGCCATCCGCGAGTTGCAGGCGGCCATCGCCGATAATCCCGCTGGAGCGGCCGAACATCGCGTCCTGGGACAGGCCTTGCTGCTTTCCGGGAGAGACCGGGAGGCCGTCGACGTACTCCGCGAAGCCGTTTCGCTTAATCCCGAATCCGGCCTGGCTCATCACTATCTGGGGACCGCCCTAGTGAATACCCAACAACTGACCGAGGCCGAAAAGGAATTTCGCGAGGCCCTCCGGCTCGAACCGAGCGCCCAGAATCACTATTCGCTCGCCGCCTGTCTAATGGCTCTCAACCAGTACGAAGAGGCCCTCGGAGAGCTCGAAATCGCTTCCCGCATGGATCCGAGCCAGAGTCTTTACCGAGCCCGCATGCAGGAAGTCGTCCGCCTGATCAGCACTTCGAAGTGACGAGGAGAGACGGCAGTTTGACGCGCCTGCCCTCTCCACAAGTTACCTTCGGTATGCACCGACGTGACATCGCCTTCTAACCCCGACAAACCTAAGATCATGAGAGCAAGAACGCGGTGCCCGTAGCACCGCCGGGGCCATCCTATGGAAACCAGCGCGACCAAGCCAGCCCGCGAAAAGTCTGTCAGTCCTGCCGCACTCTCGGCCCCAGAGCGGCACACGCCGCAGACGGCCGCACCCAAGATCCCTTCGGCTCCGGAGAAAGAGAAGAAGATCATCGGTTACGGCCTGCCTTGCGCGCGCTGCCATGCCTACTATCCAGCTGACATGCATGTCTGCCCAATCTGCAAGTCGCCGGAACGGGTGTCCCCTACCGCACCGGTGTCGCACTCTATCCCTGCGACTTCCGCGGCGCCGCCAGCCAGCAGCGCTCCTATCGACGACGAACACGCACGCCTGCTGCGAGAGCTCAAGTCACAAGCCTTCGCTTCCCACACTCAGATCAACGCCGCAACCACCTTTCGGTGCGTTCTCGAACACCAGCACAGCGGAGCTACCGAACCCGCCGCTGTCTGCCACAGCTGCTACAGCGAAGCTCGCCAGCAAGCCGATCGCATGGAAGCCGCTTTCCACATCGATGCGAAAGAAGCGGCAAAGATTGTCTACGAAGCGGTGTGGGCCGATACCTCCGATTCCAACCGCACTTACCTGAACGCCGCGAACGCCCTGCTCGCGGAGCTGCGCAAACGCGCGGGCATTGGTCTGTTGCTGGGCGCCAATCAGTCATTGTCGCACTAGCGCTGGTATCGACGATTGTTCTAAACTCGTCTGCACTTGCGCCAGAGGAAGAGCGCCTTCACTGATCTTCGTCATCCGCGGTCGATTTGCAACTTTCCTGCCCGATCCACATCTTAATTGCTGGAGACTCAACATGAGCGAAAAACTCAGCGACAAAATCGCCAAGACCGAAGCCGAGTGGAAAGAGCAACTCACTCCGGAGCAGTACCAGGTGGCACGCGCGTGCGGCACGGAGCGCGCTTTCAGCGGCCAGTACTGGAACAAGCACGATGATGGGACATACCATTGCGTCTGTTGCGGCGCGCTGCTGTTTGGCTCGGATACGAAGTTCGATTCTGGAACAGGCTGGCCGAGTTTCTTCGCGGCCGCCGACCGCAAGAATATCTCGGAACATACCGACACCAGTTATGGAATGACCAGAACCGAGGCGCGCTGTGCCCGCTGCGATGCGCATCTGGGACACGTGTTTCCGGATGGGCCCGGACCAACCGGACTGCGTTATTGCATGAATTCGGCATCTCTCGACTTCAAGCCGAAGAAGTAAGTGGTTCGACCAAGGAAGGCCCCACTGACCGAAAAAAACGATGGAGGGATGCGCATCTCGCCCGACTGGACGAGGGACTTGCCCATCCCTCCATCGTTTTTTCCTCTTGGTTGAACCTTCTTCGTTGAACTTTCTTGGTTCAATTTTCTCTTGGCTACAACTTTCGATTCCGTCTTGAGAAATTACGCGTTGCCCGCGCTTGCGGTTACTGTTTTGGATGCTTCCTGCCGGCTATGGTCTTGCATGTGGGTCTTGTGATCTTTCTTTTCGGGATTGCGTACCTCCACGCCGCCCTTGAGAATGGCACCTTCTTCGACGCTGATGCGATGCGTGATCACGTCGCCCGAGAGCAGACCTTCGCCGCGGATGTCCAGTCGATCCTCACAATCCACGTTGCCATGCACTTTGCCCATGATCACAACTTCTTGAGCGGTGATGTTGGCTGCAACGTTGCCGTTGCGGCCAATGGTGACGCGATTGCCGGGAACGTTGATCGAGCCTTCGACGCGTCCGTCAATGAAAAGCGATTCCGCGCCCGTGACTTCACCCTTGATAACCAGCGAGCGCCCGATGTTGGCCTGATCCGCGGGGAAGCCAGCAGGCTTGACGGGATTGTAACTATTGGCGGGCGACGGGTTTGGAGAGTACTTCGGTTCCGGAGACTGCAACATGAATGAACCTCACTTGAGATCCGCGACCGCAGCGGTGAGTTGGCCCTGCGGTCGCGGTCGATGGGCTTCAAAACGGCAGGTTAGAGAGTCTCACGAAAGAACGCGCGACAACAGATTACAGAAGGCGGTGTCCGCTCAGAGTTTGCGCCGTGCACTCAGGTTGGAACTTCCCACCCCTCGTCCTTCATCTTCCGATTTGTCCAATGATGCAATTTCTCGAAGAGGGCGGGTTCGACCACGATAAATCGCAGGCCTGCTCTTCCTCCAGCATCGGCCCACACTAACCGTCCTTTGGCCTGAATTACGATTTCGCTGTCAGGCAACAGGAAACTGACATCGATGAGACCGGAAAAATTGGCCGGATCGCTCACTACATCGAGCCCCATGCCTCCGGTGCTCAGGTTCACCGCCTGCACCTGCAATTCCTTTCCATGCGAATTTCTCAAGGTCACGGTCAGGTTGACTTTAGCGCGGAAGAACTTCTGTTGTTCCTGACTGATGGTTCCGAGTTTGGCCGAGCCCTCGCCAGCAGCCACGTTAATTTCATACTCGCGCAGTTTCCGGCTTAGCGTACGGCGGGAAATTCCGAGCTGCTCGGCAGCCTGAGCACGGCGCCCGCCGGTCTGCTCGAGCGCCCGAATGATCATCTGCTCTTCCATGCTTTCCAGGTTGCCCAGCGGCATCGCGCCGTGAGCGCGGGGTGGGGCGCCGACGTCACCATGCAACTCGGCGACAACTTCAGCACCGGTAATCTGCGGGTCCTCCGTCGCCATCGCGAGTTTCGCAACCAGGTTTCGGAGCTCACGGATATTGCCCGGCCAGGAGTGCGCCTGCAGGGCAAGCAAGGCATCTGCGGTAAAAACTCTGTCGGCCGTCTTCAGCGACAGGAAGTGACGCGCCAACTCGGCAATGTCTTCGGGACGTTCTCGCAGTGGCGGAACGCGTAACTGGAATTGGCTCAGGCGGTGGAAAAGATCCTTGCGGAAGCGCCCCTCCTTTACGGCCAACTCCAGATCCTGATTGGTGGCGGCAACGACCCGGACGTCTACCGTGATTTTCTTGTTCCCGCCCAAACGGTAATATGGAGCGCCGTCGAGTACGCGCAACAATTTGACCTGGATCTGAGGCTGTAGTTCGCCAATTTCATCCAGAAAAATCGTGCTCTTGTCGGCCAGTTCAAATAGACCCGGCTTCGAGGAATCGGCGCCACTGAAGGCTCCCTTCTCGTAACCGAACAACTCGCTCTCCACCAGATGTTCGGGAAGAGCGGCGCAGTTGATATCGATGAGTGGATTCTTGTGGCGATATGAAGATCCGTGGATGGTACGCGCCACCAACTCTTTGCCGGTACCGGTTTCGCCCGTGACCAGGACGGTCTCGGTGTGTCCCGCCACGCGGTCCACCATGCCCATGAATTTATGCATGAGCGGGCTGGCAATCAGAAATTGTGTGCCGTCGATCTCTCGCCGCGCCAGTGGCATGTCGCCGGACTCAACCGCAGCTCGCCCTGGCAAAGGAGCGGCCGCCTGCGACTTGTTCTCGCCCTTGTCCCATTGTCTGTGACTACTGGAGAATCCCAGAATCGCAACCGGCGCCGAGTTCGCGTCGCACAGCAGCATCAAGCACAGATGAACGTCGACCTCCTGCCCGGACTTGGTGCGGCAGCGGAACTCGCCCTCGAAACGCCCTTTCTCGAGAACTTCAGAAATTACCGTGCCGGAGAGCGCAGCCTGCCCAACGCCATAAAAATCGCCGATTCTTCCGCCCACCAGTTCCTTCGACGTGAAGCCTTGTCCGCATCCATCAAGCGCGGAATGCAGACTACAACTGGTGATGATTCCATGAAGGTCAGCGTTGAATGCGAAATCCGGTAATGGATGCAGTGCGACGCGGGAAAGAACGGTTTGACGGGCCGGAGTGGCGGCAGCGCGGCCCTGGCTCCCAGTTGCGGATTTCTTCACGCTCTCAGCTGGCGGAGTCTTCGTTGAAATTGACATTTCGTTGTCGTTCAGCTTAAGCCCGCCAAGAAGGGGATTGCGAGCGTTGGATCTCAGAAGCTCCTGCAAACCTCTTAAAGCAGTTTCTAATCTGCGCCCCTCTACACGATGCTGCCATAATCCCGTTCATTTCGTGGGATTGTCGTCCCTGCCCCTCACACCGAAGTAACTATCCCAAAGTCAGAGTCAAGCCGAGCTGAAGTATTCTCGGCCCGCTCCGACTGGTTGCCGCTTTTTACCGGTAGTTACCTGCGTAATTATCGGTGCCTCGGACTCTGAACTAGTATCCGATACAACAGGAGAACCAGATTTTCCGGCGCCTGGTATCCGATGCTCATGAGCCAAAGTGGCCATAGCAGCAAACCCAGGGGGACAATTCGGCAGTTTACTTGGAGCTGCCGCGGGATCGGCAATACAACTGCCGTGGATTCAATGCCGTATCGGAGCGAATGAAAATCAGCGACGTGGTTGTGTAGGTGCACGCCGTCTAACCTAGTAGAGTTGCGGGTCGGCTTATGTCCACTCGGGCGAGATTGTTTATCGGCGTCACGGCAGCCCTCGGGATGTCTGCGTTGGGGTACGCCCTGTGGCATTGGCAGAGTGTCGACCTGACGCGATTCCTCTGTTACCTGCTGGTCGCTGTACTTGCTTCAAGTCTTAAGATTCAACTGCCCGGCATCGACGGAACCATGTCGGTCAACTTCTTGTTCATTTTGCTGGGCGTGCTCGAACTTAACCTTCCCGAGACGCTGATTCTGGGCTGCACTGCGACCCTCGCTCAGTGCTTATTCGGAAAGCGACAGAGACCGGATCTCATCAAGATCGCCTTCAATGTCTTCAGCATGATGGCGAATGCCATCACCGTGTCTTACTTCGCATATCACGGTTTGCAGCGAGTGTTGGGTGCCGGAACTTTGCCGCTGCTGGTGGTCACCGCCCTGATTTTCTTTGTGGCGAACACAGTTCCGGTCGCGGTCATCATATCGCTCACCGAAGGTAAGCCGGCGTATAAGGTGTGGACCGAGTGTCATTTCTGGTCCTTTCCCTTTTACATGGTCGGCGCGGCGGTCGTTTTTGCGGTGGGCTTCCTCAGTAAACAGGTGGGATGGCAGACCTCGCTCCTGGTCCTCCCGCTGATCTACTGGGTCTATCGCTCCTATCATCTCTATCTCGCCAAACTGGCGCAGGAAAAGAAGCAGGTCGAGATCGAAAAGCGGCACGCCGAAGAAGTTGCCTCACTGCACTTGCGCACCATCGAGTCCCTGGCGCTGGCCATCGAAGCCAAGGACCACACTTCGCACAAGCACTTGCAGCGCGTGCGCGTATTCACGGTTGCGGTCGCGAAGGAACTCGGGTTCCCCGAGGATGAAATCGAAGCTCTGCGTGCGGCTGCCCTGCTCCATGACATCGGCAAACTGGCAATTCCCGAACACATCATCAACAAACCGGGGCGCCTGACGCCGGAAGAATTCGAGAAGATGAAAATCCACTCCTTGGTGGGCGCCGAAATCCTGCAGCGGGTCGCATTTCCCTATCCGGTTGCAGCCATCGTTCGCTCGCACCACGAGCGCTGGGACGGCACGGGCTATCCCGACGGCCTCAAAGGAGAACAGATTCCGATGGGCGCGCGCGTGCTCGGAGCCGTCGATTCTCTCGACGCACTGGCTTCGCATCGCCAGTACCGAAACGCCATGTCCCTCGACGCGGCAATGGAGAAAATTGCCGCTATGTCGGGTACCGCCTTCGAACCCAGAGTCGTCGAAGTCCTGAAGCGCCGCTATCGGGAATTGGAAATCATGGTGCAATCGGATTCGATGACTGCCGAAGAGGCGACTCTATCGACCGAGGTTGGGATACAGGCGGGTGTACAACCCTCCGATGGACTCCATCAGCCCGCGACGATTCCGAGCCCGGCGAACGACTCGGATTTTCTCTCCTCGATTGCCTCCGCCCGCCAGGAAGCGCAGACCATGTTCGAACTCAGCCAGGACCTGGGCAATTCCCTGAGTCTTGGCGAAACGCTTTCCGTGCTTTCCATGCGGCTGCGCAAAATGATCCCTTACGATTCGATGGCCGTCTTTTTATTAAAGGATGGCAGACTCGTGCCGGAACTCGTCAGCGGCGACAACTTCCGGCTGCTTTCTTCCCTGAATATCGGCCTGGGCGAAGGGCTCTGCGGCTGGGTCGCGGAAAAACGCAAGCCGATCGTCAATGGCAATCCCGAGGCCGAAGCTGGATATTTGAGCGATCCGGCTAAATTCACTGCTCTGCGTTCCATTCTCGCCGTGCCGCTCGAAGGACTCAATGGCGTGGTCGGCGTACTCGCCATGTATCGTGCCGATCGCGACGCTTTTTCAGCGGATCATCTCCGCATCCTGCTCGCCGTCAGTTCCAAGATCGCGCTCTCCGTCGAAAATGCCCTCAAGTATCAGCAGGCGGAAGACTCGGCGACCACCGACTACCTGACGGGACTGCCCAACGCCCGCTCGTTGTTCGTTCACCTCTCGCGCGAACTGGCGCGCTGCCGCCGCACCGGCACTCCACTGGCGGTAATGGTCTGCGACCTCGACAACTTCAAGCAAATTAACGATCTCTACGGCCACCTCGAGGGCGACAACCTGCTGAAGGATTTTGCCGGCCACCTGAAAGAAACATGCCGCGGCTACGATTATGTCGCTCGCATGGGCGGAGACGAATTCGTGATCGTGGTTCCGGGACTCAGTGGAGAAGCAGCCAGCGAAAAGGCCAACCGCCTGCATCAACTCGCGGTGGCAGCGGGCAGGAAAATCGCCGGCCGCGATCTGGTTGGCCTCAGCGTGGGCACGGCGTTCTGTCCGGAGGATAGTTTCGACATCGAGCAACTGCTGGCCGAGGCCGACCGCCGCATGTACTCCATGAAGAACGTTCACCACGCCGAATCCGGATCGGAAAGCAACAACCCCAGTCTTGCGCCCAACCGGGCGCGCAACGCGGCAGTGAACTAGCAGGCTCCGGAATTTGCAGGTTTCATTCGTATCTCACGAATATGTTGCGAAACGTCTTACATAGAATCGCACGGAAACTAGGATCGATCATTGCACTGGTCCTGCTGGGCGGACTGCTCTCGGCCACGCTGGTGCGACTGGCTCCCGGTTTCGATGCCGATGAGCGCGAACTTGATCCTAGCCTAAGCGCCGAGAGCGTCAATGCTCTCCGCCATTCGCGCGCCGCCGAACACAACATTCTCCTCTACTACACCAGCTACCTGCGGGGAGCCGCGCGCGGCGATCTTGGCGTTTCTCACGCTCTCGGTCAACCCGTGCTGACTCTTTTGCGCGAGCGTTGGCCGGTTACCGCGCGCGTGGTTGGCATGGGCCTGTTGCTCGCATGGGTGCTGGCCACGACCCTTGCCTTCAGCGCCTGCCTCTGGCGTCGCCCGCTTTATGAAGTTTTCGGGATTACTCTCAGTGGCGCTTTCCTTTGTATCCCGGCTGCCGTCCTGGCCTTGCTTTCCGTAATCCTCAACGCCCCCGGATATCTGGCGATCGCCCTGATCGTGTTTCCCAAAATCTACCGCTATGCGCGCAATCTGCTCGCCAAGGCCTACGCTTTGCCCCACATCACCGCTGCCCGCGCCCGCGGACTCGGCGAGGTTCGCATCCTGGCCTGGCATGTGCTTCCGATCACCGGTCCGCAGATGATCGCTCTGGGCGGCATCACCGTGAGCATCGCCCTCGGCGCCAGCATTCCCGTCGAGGCCTTATGCGGGTTGCCAGGCATCGGTCAACTCGCCTGGCAGGCCGCGCTCTCCAGGGATCTTCCGTTGTTAGTCAACCTGACCGTGTTGGTTACGCTCGTAACCTTGCTGGCGAACTCGGGGGCCGATGTAATGAACTACATGTTGAGGCCCCATGAACCGCAGCGCGGCGTCGACTTAGCGTGAAAGCTACATGATCGTTGCCCGCAAATTCGCGTGGGTTGTGGTGCTCGCCGTGTGCGCGGCGTCGCTCGCCGCAAATTGGCTGGCGCCCACCGGCTATGCGAAACAGTTTCGCGACGCCCCCAGCGCGCCGCCTTCCGCTCAGCATCTTCTTGGCACCGATGAACTGGGCCGGGACCGCTTCGCGCGCGTCCTTTACGGCACCCGCATCTCGCTGCTGCTTGCTCCCGCCGCCGCCTTGGTTTCTACTCTTTTGGCGGCGCTGGTGGGCGGGCTCGCCGGGTACTTAGGCGGAATCTGGCTCCGCCTCGCCCGGGGTTTTACCGACTTATTTCTCTCCCTGCCCTGGCTTTTCCTGCTGATCACGGTGCGCGCGCTCCTACCTTTGAACGTTTCTCCCCTGGTCTCGGTTGTAATCACGTTCTTCATCCTTGGCCTGCTAGGCTGGGCCGCTTCCGCGCGGGTGCTTTCGACCAGTGCCGATGCTTTGCGCAACTCCGATTTTGTCTTGCAGGCTCGGGCTTCCGGCCTGCATGGTCCACGCCTTTTCCTGGTCCACGTCCTGCCCAATCTTAAGCCGGTGCTTTATGCCCAGTTCTGGATTTCCATTCCAGTTTTCATCCTGAGCGAAGCCAATCTGGGCATCCTCGGCCTCGGCGTTGCCGAACCGCTGCCCTCCTGGGGCAGTCTGCTGCGCGAGCTCGAGGGGCTGATTTCATTCCGCGAAGAGCCCTGGCGCCTGGTGCCATTGCTGCTGCTGATCGTTGTCCTAACGTCGTTTCAACTGCTCTTGTCGAACGAGGAGGTAACCGCATGATCGGCCGCCGAGGATGCTTGCGACTTGCTCTTTTTCTTTGTCTCGCCGTTCTTTGTGTTTGTGGCTCAACTCTCGCCCAATCCGGGGGCGAGCTACGCTTCTGTCTGCACTCCGAACCGAAGACTTTCGATCCGCTGCTGGTGGACGACGATTCGTCACTTGCCGTCCGCTACCTGACTGCGGGTGTGTTGATACGCAGCAATCGACGCACGCAGGCTCTCGAGCCCGAATTGGCGGAATCATGGAAGGTAGCAAAGGACGGCAAGCAGATCACTTTCAAGCTCCGGCACGGCATAACGTTCTCCGACGGCAGCCCGTTTTCCTCGGAGGACGTTGCCTTCACGATCCAAAGGCTCATGGATCCTGCTCTGCACTCTCCGACCGGGGACGCCTTCCGATCGGGAAGCGGCGCTGTCAGCACCAAAATCATCGCTCCCGACCAGATCTCGATCGTTTTCCCCGCTGCGGTTGCCGGACTTGATCGCCTGTTCGATCAGGTGGCCATCATGTCCGCGCATTCTCCGAAAAAGACAGCCGCCGTGCTCGGCCCCTTCATGGTGGCGGAATACAAGGCGGGATCGACCGTGCTGCTGCGACGCAATCCCAACTACTGGAAAAAGGATTCTCAAGGTCATCGTCTGCCGTATCTCGATTCCATCCGGCTCGACATTCAACCGAATCGCGACGTCGAAATGTTGCGCTTCAAGCGCGGCGAACTGGACTTGATCAACGTCATGGACAGCGAATACTTCGACCGACTGGCCGCCAGTTCGCCGGGGCTGGCCCACGATGCCGGGGCTTCGCTCGACTCTGAATTCATGTGGTTTAACCAGGTGGCGAACGCTCCCATCCCCGAGTACAAGCGGGCCTGGTTCCGCTCCACTAATTTCCGGCGGGCGATTTCTCAGGCCATCAACCGCGCGGATATGAGCCGCGTGGTCTTCAATGGTCACGCCCAGCCTGCGGTTGGACCGGTTTCGCCGGCAAATAAATTCTGGTTCAACAGCAAGCTGCAAGCTGAGCCATACCGCCCCGTGTCCGCGCTCAAACTGCTTCAATCCGACGGTTTCCACCAGCAAAGCGGCTTCTTATACGACAAGAGCGGCAATGCGGTCGAGTTTTCGATCGTCACCAATGCAGGCAATAAGCCGAGAGAACGAATGGCCGTCATGGTACAAGAGGATCTTGCGGACCTTGGCATCAAGGTCAACGTCGTGACCCTCGACTTTCCCTCGCTCATCGAACGGATTTCACAAAAATTCAATTACGAGGCCGCCATGCTGGGCTTCCGTAACATCGACCTCGATCCCAACGGCCAAATGAACATCTGGTTGAGTTCGGCGGAAAATCACGCCTGGAATCCGCAGCAGAAATCTCCAGAAACCGCATGGGAGGCCGAGATTGACCGCCTGATGCGGGCACAAGCGTCGACAGCGGATGAGAAGAAGCGCAAGGAGAGCTTTGATCGCGTGCAGGAAATCGTTGCCGACCAGGTGCCGTTTATCTACCTGGTGAATGTGAATGCGCTGTCTGCCGTCTCCAACGCGGTCCAGGGTGCCAATCCCGTCATCCTCGCCCCGCAGACGTTCTGGAACGCCGAGCGGCTCACCCTGAACGCAACCGTTCAGGCCAGTCGTTAAGCGAGTTTGCAGCTTGTTAAAACAACGTCGATTTCAAGTTTGCGTTGAATGGGCGCGGATTCGAAAGCGCTGTAACCTGGCGCAGGGTCAGCGGCAGCTCGAACCGCTGAGGGCCAGACATCACGCCGACTCGCCATTGATGACGATGACAATAAAAAATATGAGACCGATCCCATGACGTCGCCGGCAACGCCCGATGACTCCGCAAGCCTGCTCTGTGCTCAGGTGACGGTGCGCTACCCTGGCAAAGCTCCCGTACTCCGCGGAGTCTCGCTGGATATCGCGCCCGGCGAGGTGGTGGGCCTGGTCGGTCAGAGTGGGTCCGGCAAAAGCACGTTGGCGCTGGCTATCCTGGGATTACTTGGACGCCAGCGCGCCATCGTCGAAGGCAGCATTTTGTTTCAAGGCGTCGACCTGCTGGCCATGCCCGAGCGGGAATTGCGCGGCCTGCGTGGGCGCTCCCTGAGCCTCGTGCTGCAGAGTCCGCTGGCCTCGCTGAATCCCGCGCTTCAAATCCGGACGCAGTTAAGGGAAGCATGGCGCGTACACGGCGCCAGCAATACCAGCGGGACTGCGATAAACCAGACTTCCTCCGGTTCCGGCGACGACTGCGACCGCGCCATCGATGCCGCTTTGCAAAATGTGAGCCTGCCCAGCCAACACGAGGACCCTGACTTCCTGCGCAAGCGCTCCTCTCAACTGAGCGTTGGCCAGGCACAACGCGTGCTGATCGCGATGGCGATCATGCACCGCCCCGCCCTTCTAATCGCCGATGAAGCAACCAGCGCGCTCGACGTGATCACACAGTCGGAAATCCTGGAGTTGTTTGCGCGACTCAATCGCGAGACCGGAATGTCGATCCTCTACATCTCGCACGATCTCCCTTCGGTCGCCGGAATCTGCCATCGCATCGCCATCTTGCACCAAGGCGAGATCGTGGAAAGCGGCTCGACGGAACAGGTTTTCACCGCACCCGTGCACCCCTATACCCGCCGCCTGATGGCGGCGTTGCCCCGACTCCCCGCCCGTCACGAAACACTCCTGAGCAAAGCGCAAGTCGCCGGCACTGAGTAGGGCGGATTCTCTCGATTCCCTCCAAAGATGCCGTTGGCCACGTTCACGACAGAGCACACGGGCCAAACGATCACGCCCTGGCGAATTGCTCCACTACTTCAGGCAATCCGGCGGCATGCCACGCATCGAAGCCTCCGGCCACATTGATCACATTGTGGTAGCCGGCGCGCTCCAGCAGACTGCAGGCAATCATGCTGCGGTAACCGCTCTTGCAATGCACCGCAACCACGCGCTCCCGATCGCTGGCGGGCAGTCCTTGCGCAAAAGTATCCAGCGCCCGGCATTGCACCTGCGGAATGTGACCGGCTTGCCATTCGCCTTCGCGGCGCACGTCCAGAACATCCACAGAACGCAAACTTCCCTCCCGCAGTTTCTGGCTCAGTTCCTGGACCGAAATCTGGGCCGTCTTCACTAGCGGCAGCCTAGCTTTCCGCCAAGCCGCCAGGCCGCCCGCGAGATACCCTCGCAAGTCTTCGATGCCGACGCGAGCCAGCCGCAGTCGCGCTTCCTCGATCTGCGCCTCACTATCGCCGATCAAAACTGGCTTCGAGTGGATCCCTAAAATACCTCCTGCCCACGACGCAAACTGTCCCGAAAGCGCGATGCTGATCGACTCCGGCACGTGTCCCGCCGCAAATTCCTCGCCCGCGCGAAGATCAAGCAGATTGGCATTCTCCCGCAGCAGCGCCTGCACCTCGGCCGGAGAGAGCGCCGGGAGAGGCGGCAATTCTGTCAACGTCGCCGCTCCCGACCGATTGATCTCGGCATCCTCAAGAAAATACTCGGGACGAGCCGGAAGGTTGGTCGTCAACCGCCCGATGAATTCTTCCCGGGTAGCGATCTGCAGCGCATAGTTGGTAAGCCGCTCCTGGCCAATCGTGGAAGAGCGCTCCGCCCGCATGGCGCGTCCACACAGTGAACCCGCGCCGTGCGCCGGATACACCATGACCCCATCCGGCAGCGTCATCAACTTCTGGTGCAGGCTGTCGTAGAGCAATCCCGCCAGTTCGCGCGGCGTATGGGTACGGGAAAGATCGGGGCGTCCAACATCGCCAATAAACAATGTATCTCCCGTCAGCACCGCCGAGGGTTGCGCTGATTTCGCTTCCGAACGTTGATCTTCGTCCGTGATCACCAGGCAGACGCTCTCCGGCGTATGGCCCGGCGTCTCTAACGCGCGAATTCGCACCGCCCCCATCTTCACCTCAGAACCGTCCGTCAGCGGAACGTGAGAAAACTCGGCGTTGGCCTGCGCTCCAATGTAGATTTTCGCCCCGGTGCGGGCCGCTAGTTCTTTGTGTCCCGAAACAAAGTCGGCGTGCAGATGAGTTTCGAAAATGTGCCGGATTACAAGATTCTTCTCCTCGGCCGCCTTCAGGTAGATGTCCACATCGCGTTGCGGATCCACCACTGCTGCCTCGCCCTCCGACCCAATCATGTACGAAGCGTGGGCCAGGCATGTCAAATAAAACTGTTCAAAGTACATTTTTACCACTCCAAGCGCCGGATGCGGCCTTCCGAGACTTTCCGTTTGTTGATTTTCAGACTATCACCGGCGCCCTCCAAAGCTGACACCACGGTTCCATTCGAAAGTACAACTCCAAGAACTGCCCTCGCGGTTTCAGAAATTTTTGCATGGAACGCGCCCATTCATGAAAAAACAACCTGGAGATTTTCTCGCCCGAAAGTCGCCCGCGATTTCTGCGCGCCGATTTTCAAACCAGTTCCAGACTACTCGCCCGACCGCGATTTCTAACCTATTGACCAGCATGTGGTTATCATGTGGTTATATTGAGCACTGCCTGCGTACTCCTTTTGTAACTTGGACGCACACCCGGCCGCAGCCTACATTCAACTAAGCGGTTTCGGCCTTCGGCGTGCATCGAACTGTTTGGAGGTTTCGTAATCCCGCCCAAGTCAGCGCAATTATGGCGAACGATTCCGGCGAAAGAATGACGAAATGACGAAGCGCAACAAACTTAGACCGGCAGGGTTCTTCGCCCGTCTCATATGCGCAATCGCCGTCGCGGTTGCTCTGCCTGTTGCCGCCAGCGCTCAAACCGCTCCCTACGTAGTCGCCGCCTCGGCTGTTGCCGTCGACGCCACTAGCGTTGCCGCTCTTCCGTCAGCCGTGGACAGCGACGAGTCGGATCAGCCCATCCTCACCATCAAGAGCCGGGTCGACGAGGTCCACGTTCTCTTCATCGCTACCGACCACCACGGCAAATTCGTACGTAATCTAAACCAGTCCGATTTCGCCATTCTTGACGACCACAAGCCGGTACAGTCGATTCTCAACTTCCGCCCCGAAACCGATCTGCCCATCGAGCTTGGCCTGCTCATGGACGTCAGCGGTTCGGTGCAAGGGCGCTTCGGATTTGAAAAAGAAGCCGCCACTGGATTTTTGCAGCACATCCTTCGTCCTGGCTATGACCGAGCCTTCGTCGTCGGATTCAATAAAGAAAGCCACCTCACCCAGGATTTCACCGACAAAGTGCCGTTGCTCGCGGCCGGAATTCAGCGCCTGAGCAATGGCGGGGGCACCGCGCTCTATGACGCAATTTATAAGGCCTGCAAGGAAAAGCTCATGCGCGAGCATTCCGCCCATCCCGTTCGCAAGGCTATCGTCATTCTCAGCGACGGAGAAGACAATCAGAGCGAATACACCCGCGCCCAAGCCATCGAAATGGCCGAACGCGCCGAGGTCCTCATCTACGCCATCTCCACCGACGACAGCGGTCTGATTCTGCGGGGCGATAAGGTTCTCGAGGATCTTGCTTCCGCCACCGGTGGCCGCGCCTTTTTCCCGTACAAGATGAAGGACATCACTCGTTCATTCGCCGCCATCGAAGACGAACTGCGCAGCCAGTACGCCGTTTCCTATAAGCCCGCGGACTTCGACGCCGACGGCCGTTATCGCTCTATCCAGATCACCGCTCTGAAAAAAGATCTGCAAGTCCGCGCCCGCCGCGGATACTTCGCTCCCAGGCAGTAAAAACAAGTTGCTGATTTCTCTCGGGTGCCTTCGTGACTTGAAGGCAGCTAACCCGGCAACAAGAATCAAACCCTGCATTGCTGGCCGCAAACCGCTGTGCTAAGGTCGCGTTAATTCGCGTTGAGGAGAGTCCAAATGCTTCTAGCGTTGCTTGCAGTTATCGTCCTGTTGGGCGTCTTCCTGATCGCGATGTACAACGGCCTGGTGCAGTTGCGGGTGCGTTCCGAATNNATCGCAAAATTCCGCTCCATGGCCATGCAGGCCACTGGCCCCGTCGACAAAGCTGTCGCCGAAAATCAACTGACCGGCGCGCTCAAGAGCCTGTTTGCGGTAGCAGAGAATTATCCTCAGCTCCAGGCCTCGCAGGAATTCACCCAACTGCAGAATTCTCTAAGCGCAATCGAGGATGCCATACAAAACGCCCGCCGTTACTACAACGCAGTTGTGCGCGACCTGAACACCAGAATTCAATCCTTCCCGACCAATGTTCTTGCCGGAATGTTCGGATTCCAGCAGAAGCAGTTCTTTGAAGCTGCAACGGCGGATCGCGAACCAGTCGCCGTAAAGTTCTAGTCATGTTGCATCATCGAGCGAACCATCGTAACCCGCCGCGCAACCCTGTCCCCACGCTTATTCTGTGTCCGTCGGTATCCTGTGGACTCACTGGGGTCAGGCGTTGGCTGTTGTTCTTGCTTTGGTGGTTGGCGCTGGCAGTTCCAGAACCCGCCTCAGCCCAGGTTCGCAACTGGCGCGTAACCGATTTCCAGGACACCATCTCCATTGCCCCGGACGGAACGGCTCTGGTGAGCGAAAAAGTCACTCTGGCGTTTGTTGGCGAGTGGCACGGCATTCACCGCTCCATACCCATCGAATATCCCGGACCGCAAGGCACCAACTACACCCTCTTTCTCAATGTCGTCAGCATCACCGACGACAACGGAAAGAAACTGAGATACGATTCGACGAAATCCGGCAATGATCTCGATCTAAAAATTTATATTCCCGGCGCAACCGACACAACCCGCATCGTGAATGTTGACTACAGGGTTCGCAATGGCGTCCGCTTCTTCGACTCATATGACGAGTTCTATTGGAACGTGACTGGCAACGATTGGCCGGTCCCCATCGATCATGCCTCGGCCTTCGTGACGTTGCCAGAAAATGCTGCTGGAGGTCTGCGCGCGCAGGCATTCACTGGCACCTACGGCTCCAAACAGAGCGAATCCACCGCCGAAGTCAAAGGCGCCGACGTTCTTTTCGAAACCACTCACCCGCTTTCCATGCGCAGCGGCGTCACGATTGACATTTACATCCCGCAAGGCGTTCTCAAGCCTCCGTCCGCGCTCACCAAACTGGCATGGTTTCTAAGCAGTAATCCCATCCTCTTCCTGCCCCTGTTTACGCTCGCAGTCATGTTTGCCCTCTGGTATTCCGTGGGACGCGATCCGGATCCCGGGGTCTCCGTTGCCCCGCAGTACGAACCGCCCAAAGGCATGTCTCCCGCTGAAGCTGGGACTTTGCTCGACGACACCATCCATCCCCGCGACATTACCTGCACCATTGTCGATCTGGCGGTGCGCGGCTATATAAAAATCGAGAAGACGGAAGAAAAACTTGCCAACTTCCTCGTCCTTCACAACGACTACTTGCTCACGCTTTTAAGACCGGTACAGCAGTGGGGTCCCGACCTCACACCCCACGAGCGCGTAATGCTCGAAAATATTTTCCAGGGCGGCGCTGAAACACGCTTGTCTGACCTGAAGAATCGCTTCTACACCGTGATCCCCATCGTGCGTCAGGACATCATGAACGCGCTCAAGAATAAAGGCATCTACACGCTCGATCCCGAATCGGCAAATGGCTACAGCATCGTCACCGCCGTAATCATCGGGATTCTGGTAATCGCGGTGCAAGTGTTAGGTTGGGTCAACCTGTTCTATTCCATTCCGCTGGTCATCGGTAGCGTTCTAGTTTCCGCGCTGATCTGGTGGCTCTTCGCCCGCCAGATGACGGCGAAAACCATAACCGGTGCGCGCACGCAGATTGCTGTCCTCGGATTCCAGGAGTTCATGAACCGCGTCGATGCCGACCGCATCAAGCGCATGCCACCCGACACTTTCGAAAAATTTCTCCCCTACGCGATGGCATTGGGCGTCGAGCACCACTGGGCACAAGCCTTCGACGGTATCGTGAAAGACCCTCCCAAATGGTATGTCTCACCCAACGGTTACACCGGCTTTAGTCCGCTCTACTTCTCCAGTTCCATGCATAGCATGGCATCGGACATGCACCAGGTGTTTGTATCCGCTCCTCGATCCAGTTCCGGCGGCTCCGGCTTCGGCGGGAGTGGAGGCTTCTCCGGCGGCGGTTTCTCCGGAGGCGGCTTCGGCGGCGGTGGCGGCAGCGCCTTCTAGTTTCAATCTATCTCGCCGCCACTGATTCCAGCCGGCAATCCTCCGCCGACTTATCCGTTCTCAGCCCCATGAAAACCGGGGCCCGCAACTTCATGCCGCCTTCCGTGGTCTCGTGCGTCCATTCCGCGAACTTGATTTCAGCAACCAGTTCCGGCCGCACAAAATGGACCTTTCGCAACCCACCAATCTCGCCGTGAAACGGACTCTCTTTTTTCTTAAGAGGTTGCAACCGTGTGAACATTTCTTTAAGCGACTTCTGATCGAAGCCAGTACCCACCTGCCCAACGTGAATGAGGCGTCTTTGCTCGTCGTACAAGCCCAGTACGAGCGCGCCAAAATATTCGCGGCTGCCCTCCGGATCGGTATAGCCTCCGATCACGCATTCCTGACGTTGCGTAACCTTGATTTTGAGCCAATCGTTCGAGCGCTTCTCCTGGTAAACGCTGCTGCGTTTCTTGGCGACGATACCTTCCAACCCGCGCTGCTTTGCCGCCTCCAGAAGATCAAGACCTTTCTCCGCATAATGATCCGAAAAATGAAGCACTCCGCCCGCAGCCACCCGATCCTGCAGAAATCGCTTGCGTTGCTCCAGTGCGACCCGGCGTAAATCGAATCCATCAAGATAGAGCAAATCGAACGCATAGTAGACAACCGGTGCGCCTTCGCCCTTGGTCAGGCGGCGCTTCCCTGGCTGGAACCCGGTACGCTGCTGCATCAGGCTGAACGAAGGCCGCCCTTCATCATCGAGCGCTACAATCTCTCCATCGAGAATGGCCCGCTCGGCTTTCAAGAATTTCGGCAAACTGCCAAGTTCCGGAAACTGCGCCGTGAGGTCGTTCTGATTGCGCGACACCAGACGCGCGCGCCCGCCTTCGATGAACGCAACCGCGCGGTAGCCATCCCATTTAATTTCAAACAGCCAGTCGGGATCGTCGAAGGCTTTGTCAACTGGAGTGGCCAGCATGGGGTGAATGACCATAGGCATGGGCTTCAACTCTGCGCCGGACAGGCCTTTCACCACGGAGTGCCCGGTGGACTTCTCCTTCGCAGCCTTTGATTCGTCGTCTGACGGGCCGTCTTTGCCTGCAACGCGTAGCCCTGGCTTCCGTTCCCTGTTCTTGTTTTTCCTCGTGCCCCCAGCGCCCCCCATAGTGAGAGAACTTCGCGTCCTCTTCTCTCCTTTCTCTGCGGTTAAGGCATTTCGCTTCGCGTCGGCGCGCGCGACCGCGTCTGCCAGCCAGGCGGCCTTCACTTTTCCGCGCGATGCCGGAGGACTGCTCTTCCATTGAGCTGAGCCTTCATCGCCGGCGATCTGCGCCATGGTGCGACCGGTGAGAACTGAAGTGTCATACGCGTTGATGTCGAATCTCGCGACCACGTGATCATCTTTTTTCTTGATCAGCAGCCATTCGTTTCCCTTGTTTCCACTTCGCCCTTTTATATGCACGAGCGCAAAATCGCCGTTGAGCCGCTTTCCTGTCAGACGAAACTTCAAGTCGCCTTTCGCGAGCATGGCGGCAGCTTCCTTTTCTGTCCCCGGAAGATACTTGCCCTCGACCGGCACCGGTGATAGCGGCTCCCACGTACCCGCGTCCCACACCATCACCGTACCCCCGCCATAATTGCCTGCCGGAATCGTGCCCTCAAAATCAAAGTATGAGACAGGATGATCTTCGACCTGCATCGCTAGACGCTTGTCGGCAGGATCAAGTGACGGGCCTTTGGGGACAGCCCACGACTTGAGCACTCCCTCCATCTCGAGCCGGAAATCGTAATGCAACCGCGAAGCCGCATGACGCTGTACGCAGAAGCGGTGTCCTGACCGTTTCTCGATTTTGGCAGGAGGCTCTGGCGTTTCCTCAAACCGACGTTTTCGCTGGTAGTCATCAAGCGACATGGCAATCATTGTAGTTCCGAAAGGGTGGGCGCCCTCGCCCTCGCCTCCGCAAGTTGCTGCCCAACACCGTATACTGTTCCCGTTTCTCTGGAGTCGTTATGAATCGTCCGCAGCGATTTAGAAACCTACTTGCCGTTCTTATCTTGCTCACTGCTTCGCTTCTCCAAGCCCAAGCCCCAAGTTCACTCTCGGTCGTCCTGCGCGAAAAAGTCGACTCGATCGTACGCCAGTCGCTCACCACCACGGGCGTTCCGAGCGCTTCCATCGCGATCGTACAAGCCGGAGCCATCGCCTATCTCCAGGCCTATGGCGACAGCCGCATCGAGCCGCGCACTCCGGCCTCGCCCGCCATGCGCTACAGTATCGGCTCCATAAGTAAGCAGTTCACTGCGGCTGCCATCCTGCTCTTGGCGGAACAAGGGAAGCTTTCCCTCGACGATCCCGTCTCCCGGTTCGTCCCCGACCTTACTCGGGGTAACGAGGTCACGATTCGCGAATTGCTCTCGCACTCTTCCGGCTATCAGGATTATTGGCCCCAAGACTACGTTCCACCTTTCATGCTGCAGTCCGTCAACACAGAGACGATCCTCAACCTCTGGGCCCGCAAACCGCTCGACTTCGATCCCGGAACCGAATGGCAATACAGCAATACCAACTTTGTGATTGCGGGCCTGATCGTCGAGAAAGCCAGTGGCGAGCCTTTGTTGCAATTTCTGAGTACACACATCTTCGCGCCCCTGGGGATGAAGAGCGTCATCAACATCGACCAGAATCGCCTCACCGAAACCGACGCGACCGGATATCTCCGCTACGCCCTCGGCCCACCGCGACTGGCTCCGAAAGAGGGCAAGGGATGGCTTTTTGCCGCGGGCGAACTGGCTATGCCCGCCGAAGACTTGGCAAAATGGGACATCAGCATGATCAACCGGAGCGTGCTTCAGCCCGCCTCTTACGCGCAGATGGAAAAAGAAGTCGTTCTGAAGAACGGCCTCGGAACGCGCTATGGCCTGGGCGTCTCCGTGGTTCGCGAATTCGGACAGCGCGCCATCGAACATGGCGGCGAAGTCTCGGGTTTCACTGCCCAGAATACGGTGTTCCCTGACGCGCGCATGGCTGTAGTTGTGCTCGTCAACGAAGACTCTGTCGAGGCCTCGAGCGATATCGCCCGCAAGATCGCTGGTTTGCTTTTTCGCGAGGCCGACGCCGGCAAGCAAGAAGATCAGTCCCGCGAAATCTTCGCGGCACTGCAACAAGGGAAGATCGATCGCGCACTCTTCACCGCCAACAGCAACAGCTACTTCACCGAACAAGCTCTCCGGGATTTCGCCGCCAGCTTAGGACCGCTGGGACAACCGACCGAGTTTATACAGACCGGCAAACAGGATCGCGGAGGCATGACGTTCCGCTCCTTCGAAGTACATTTCCCGCAAAAGACAGTCGAGGTTTGGGAACGAATCATGCCCGACGGCAAAATCGAGCAATACCAAGTAGGCGCAAAATAATCCAGAAGAATCAGACTATGAAACGCGAATACCCAGAGTCGCCCCTCGTTGGCGTGGGTGCGGTGATCGTTGACCACCGTGTAGTCGATCATCGCGTCCTGTTGATCCGTCGTGGAACGGCACCCCTGCTGGGAGAGTGGTCGTTGCCGGGCGGCGTCCTTGAATGCGGAGAATCCTTGCGCGACGCGGTGGCTCGTGAAGCCCTCGAAGAAACGGGGTTGCTGGTCGAGCCAGTTGAGATGCTGGGCGTGTATGAGCGCGTAATCCGCAGCGACGAGGGACGGGTGCGGTATCACTACGTGCTGATTGACTTTTTGTGTCGCGCGATTGGTGGTGAGCTCAAAGCGGGAAGTGATGCGGCCGATGTTCGGTGGTTTACGCATGGAGAATTGCCCGGGCTCAATCTGGCATACGACGCGAATGATGTCGTGCGCAAGGGTCTGGAGCGGACGGGACCTAACTCTATCTCGAGCGATTCTTGAGTTGCCGCGATAACAAGCGAATGCCGAACTGCGCTCGACTTGGACGGGCGAGGGTGCCCGTCCCCACACGAACCGCTTCAATCGGCCATCTTGGCGACATGCACCGGGAAGCCTGTTTTGGGCAGCAGCGAGATAAGCTCGAATACTTTGAAGCCGTCGCCTGAGATTTCGGTCTGGCGATAGAGGCCGGGCTCGGTTTCCGCGGTTTCGTGGCGACCCTCCAGATCGTTGAGAAACTTCTGCGCGTCTTTCATGCTGACTTCTCCGCCTTTTGCTTTCGTGACCACCGCCTCGGTGGCATAGGAACGGATAAGTTTCGGCCAATACTTTTGCAGTAACTGGTTGCTCGCAAAGATATCAGCCCAGACAACGTCTCCGTTCACAGCGACGACGACGCCAACGGCATTTCTATCGCGCAACTGGCGGATAACGCTTTCGTAATTGCGCTGCACCGGCTCAGCCACGGCGTCTACCTGCTTCTGAACTTCCTTATTGTCCATGACCTGGGCATAGGATGTGGTCGCGTTCACAGCGGGAGCGCCGCCGGCAGACTCTACCGTCAAGGCCATCGCTTGCTGCGAACTGCGCACGCTGTCCCATACTTTCTCCTGATTTTTCGTGGCCATCGCCTTGCTGCGCACGACGGGAGCGGCGAGAAGGCCGTTTGTGACGCCTGGGGCATTACCGAATTCATTCTTGCCGTTCGCCGCCACCCAGCGTCCGGGCTCGACGCAGAACACACTCAGATCGACGGGATCGCTCTCTGCGGGCACGATGCGATCCTTGCCGATGACGCGGTCCTGCTTGCCACCGGTTACTACCTCTCCCGCGAGGAGTAACAACGGATGCTTCGAGTTATTCATGAGAACCAGAGAGTTAACTTCCGCATCGCGCACAGGGTGAGCGATTGGCGGTTCGCCAGCGCGGTGACGCACCAGCTCCCGCGCCTGTCCGACTTCACTCACAACCACATCACCGCTGCGCAGTCCTTCATCAAGTGTCAAGAACTCCGCCGTCTCATATGACTTGGCGGCGACAACAGGGAAGACGGTGAGATTGCCGCTGCGCAGCGGGCTGAGTAGAGAATAGCCGGACGCTGTGGTTACTTCGCCCGCTTGCAGCAAGCACGGAAGCCAAACAGGCACTACTACCAATAGAGCGATTCCAAGAACCACCGTAATCAGCCGCATCGTCGGCCTCCCCGCAGTCGAGGTACAAGTAGAGAAACAATTCAGGACACAAACCAAGACGCCAGTGAATGCACCATAACCTCCGCGTGCGCGCCGCGCTTTCGCCGCCGCCTCCGGCATTCGCCGCCCGCCCTGGCACACTTTGGAGCGTGCCAGGGACCTCGTCCGCGAGCCTTCCAGAAGTGTATTTCTCTGCTCGCTGACCCAAGAACGCAAGATTTATTCGACCTTGCATCAAATTAATTGCTAGCATCATCTGGGTACGCGATAGCAAATGCTCAAGTCCACGCAAGCCGGCCACGCACCAGACTTCGCTGCAGTCCTTTACGAACGCAGTGGGGCCGCAGCCTATGACATGAGCGCAGAACAGTTCGCGACCGTCCTCGATGAAATTCTGCGCAAGTATTTCTCGCAGGATGCAACCCCTCCTTCCGCGGAAAAAGAGGCCGAGTTCTATGCCAGCATACGTCTGGAAGAACTGGCGCTGGCGCGTGCATGCGCGGCGGGAAACGAGCGGGCGTGGCATGACTTCATCAGCCGCTACCGGCAGAAGCTGCAAAGCATGGCGCTGCATATCACACGCGACAGCGCTCATGCCGCCGAGTTAGCCGATTCCCTGTTTGCCGATTTGTATGGCGTAAACACACGAGAAGGAGTGCGACGGTCAAAACTCGAATTCTACACCGGCCGCGGTTCGCTCGAAGGCTGGTTACGCACCGTCATGGCGCAGGAGTTTATCAATCGCTATCGCAAACAGAAGCGCACTGTGAGTCTCGAAGAACAGATGGCGGAGGGTGTGCAGTTTGCGACGGCGGTTTCCGAACCCGTGCGCACTGCGGACCAACGACTGGAAACAGCGATCGACGATGCGTTGGTGGAACTTTCCCCAGAGGATCGCTTTACGCTGGCCTCCTATTACCTGGATGGCCAAACCCTGGCTGTCATTGCGCGCATCCTGGGACTGCACGAATCGAGTGTCAGCCGCCGGTTGGATCGGCTCGCAACCAGCCTTCGGAAGCGCATTCTCGCCGGCCTCCGAACCCGGGGAATGAGCCACGCGCAGGCTGCCGAAGCCCTGGAAACCGACGTGCGGGATTTGGGGTTGAATTTGCGGTCCCGTTTGACGCAAGATTCCGGGATGAAAACGTTCCCTGAGAGAAAGGCTCCGGCCAAGGACGCGGGCGAAGGAAAGCCATGACTGAAATACCCAAAATCGTGTACGACCGCCTGCGAGAAGTTCCGTCGAAGCGCGTCTTGCCAGATTTCCAGTTGGCCCATCCAGATGCGGATCTGCTAACCGCCTTTTCTGAACATTTGCTTTCTGCCGTCGAGCGCAACGGTGTGCTTGAGCACCTGACGCTCTGCCGCGACTGCCGCGATGTGGTCGCCCTGGCCCTGCCATTTCGGGACATTGTGGCGCCTCCCGCGGCGGCCGAGCGTGACGCGATTCGAGCGACTGCGGTTGCAAAATCAGACAAAAATCGGCTGACGTCAAGAACCTCGGCTTGGCCAAGTCTGCGCTGGGCAGTGCTGGCTGCGGGGATTGCGGTAGTCGCCTCGCTGCTGCTGCTGCGTCCTGGAAAGCTGAACACCATACAGTCCTCCTCAAAATCGCAGACCTCGACAACTGCCCCTGCAGCTTCGGGCACGGAGACTGCATCGGCTTCATTGCCAGCGTCGCCCATGCCCGCGTCGGCAGCGGACAGGGCAGCCGTGGGCAAGACCGAAAAAACGCGACGGAGGTCGGACTTACTTTTGTCCAAGAAGCTTGACTCTGGACCGGTGGTGACGTCGCCGCTGCAAGCATCGCAAGGAGTGATAATTGCTCAAGGTACGAGCGATTCAGGTCAACCGGAAAAGTCGCTGCCGGTGTCATCGGCAGGATCGCTTGAGACTCCACCGACAGCGACGAAAACCGTCGAGTTTACTGGGGTGACCGCTGTCGTCGAGGCAGCGCCCTTCGCCGAGGACGGCGTGATGGCGCGGAACGACGTACCGGCAATTGCCAGAGCGAAACCTGCGCCGCAAGAAGTGGAAGTACAGGGGCGGCAAGAATCAGGGTCAGGCTCTGTTGCCACACCCAAGTCAGAAGCCAAAGGTGTTGTGTCGGCCCCGAAACTGGCAGCGGCCGCTAGCCCAAACTCGGCGAACGCTGCCATCTGGGCGATTACGGCCGGTGCGCTGCAGCGATCACTGGACAATGGCCAGAGCTGGCAAAACGCTTTGCATGCCTTTCATCCTTTGCTCTGCTTTGCCAGCCACGACAATGATGTGTGGGCAGGGGGGCAAGCGGGCACACTTTTCCATTCTTTCAATAGAGGCGCAACCTGGATACAAATACAGCCTTCCAGCAAAGGGGAGCAACTTACTTCCGACATAACTGTTATTGAGGTGCGTGGTCCGGAGATTTTGCTATCTACTAACAACAGCGAAATCTGGCGCAGTGCGGACAGCGGAACCACCTGGGACAAGAAATAGCCGCTCGGGCTGATAGAACTACTGGTGGACGTAGCTTTTGACGCCCTGCCACGGTGGCGCTAACAAGACATATAGCACTTCGTAAAAGAGTGGTCCGCATTCGCGATGGCTTCACTAAGTAACGTTACCTTCGCTCATGGCCCCGCGGTACTTATTCGCAATTTTGACATTACGGAAGTGACATTTACAGGGCGGCCAAACGGACATAGGATGAGCACGTGGTTTGGCAGTTCTGGGGGAGGGCTGCCGAAGGCGTCCTGAGCTTCAACGCTCAGGGCGTTTTTTTGTGCGCAGAGATTGTCCGCAGTACCTCATTTTCACCAGGATCTTCTCGTTCTAACCGGAGGCCGGCGCCGTCATTGTCTTAGCTCCGAATACTGCATCCACGGTGGCTACGATTTGGTCCATGGCGCCATCGATGTCGAAAGTGAATCGAACTAGGTCCATATGTTCAAGCGCAGGATAGCTGCGAACCAAGGCTTGCCACGCTGCATCGCCTCCGAGATCGACGCCCATGAACTCCTCGTAGCCATAACCCAGGTAGCGTACCCGGCATAGCAAATCGCTAAGATGAACCAGGCAAGCTAGAGGGCCGGCCTTGGGCAGAAGGCAAACGTCATGGTGACAGCGTGCGGCATCGACTAGTTCTTTCGACAGGCCCCAATGCTCGCACAGCATCTGCCCGGCATCGCAATGACTGAAACCCAGAACTTGCTCCTCGACGACATGGAGGGCCAAATGCTGCTCGGCCGCCAAACGGAGACACTCCCGAAACCCGTCGGTATAAAGAACTGAGTTCACCAGAAACCCGAGGTCATGCAGCAGACCCGCCAGATAGGCTTTTTCCGGCTCCGGGTATTCGATCTTGTTGGCCATTCTTTGGGTCACCAGTGCGCAACCCAGCGAGTGCCGCCAGAACGCGTCCGGCGGAATCACCCACTTGTCTTGCGGCATCACTCGATTCACACATAAACCAAACAGCATCGAGCGTACCCTCTCCAATCCGAGCGCCATCACCGCGGCTCGGACGGTTTCCGTCTGGCGCCTTCCAAACAGAGGAGAATTTGCCAGTCGCAGGCATTGCGCCGCGATCGCTCCATCGTAAGAGATCAACTCCACTACTTTTTCCAGGCTGATCCGGTCGGAAGGCAGACGCAGCATTTCGAGCAGCGGCATCAGAATCGCCGGAGCGGTCGAAATGGAATCCATCTGGCTAATCTGAGCTCGCAGTTGGAACTGCAGTTTCTCATTCACTTCTTGCCTCCGCCCGCCAGCGCCGCTGTCGGTTTCAAATACGCCGTGACCCCGGCAAAATGGACCAGTCGAAAGGAGTCGTCTACCTGGAACAGCGATTCCGCGTTTCCCAGAAAAAGGTAGCCCCCAGGCAGCAGATTCGAATAAAAATGCTGCACTACCCTGCGCTTGGAAGCCAGATCGAAATAGATCAGCACATTACAGCAGAAAATAACGTCCATCCCTTTTTGGAATAACATCTTGCTGTCATCGCTGAGATTGATGCGCTCAAACCGGATCGGTGCTTTCAGCAGATCGTTGCCCTGCAGCTTTTGGTTGCCAACATCCTTGAAGTATTTTCTGCGCATCGCGTCGCTGGTGTTGCGCAGGGCATACTCGCCGTAGATTCCCGCGCGCGCCGCCTCCAGCGAATTATCGTTCAAATCGGTGGCGAGAATTTCGAAGCTCCAACCCGCCAGCAGCTTGTCTTTCTCTTCCAGCAGAAACATCGCCAGAGTGTGAGGCTCCTCTCCCGTCGAGCAACCGGCACACCAGAAGCGCAGACGCTTGAGGCTGATCAGACCTTTCGCTTGCAGAATACTCGGAAGAATTACGTTGCGCAGCGCCTCCAGTTGGGCGGGGTGCCGAAACATGTAGGTTTCGCCGATGGTGATTTCGTTCAACAGCAACCGCAACTCGGCGTCGCGATTGCCCCGGATGGTCAGGTGTTCGAAGTACTCCGGCGCGCTCGTCACCCGGAGTGCGGCCATACGCCGCTCACAACGCGACTTCAGGAGATAATGCTTTTCCTCCGAATAATAGATTCCAGAGATACGGTAGATCAGATCGCGTATTTTCAAGTATGCCGGATCGACCGGAGTCGAGTCCGGAGGCGCGACCGGTTTCGCTTTGGCAATTTCAATGGCCATGATTGGTTGAATTCCCAGTTCTTCAGGGACGGCTACCGCTGGCGAATGACCTCCGCATCGCTACTCTCCGTACAACTTCCGGCGCGATTCCGCCCAGAGGATAGATGCGATCGGCCAGGCTCGCAGCCACCACGCTGCCCGGCATGCCCCAAACCACCGAAGACGCTTCATCCTGCACGATCACCTCCCCGCCGGCCGCGCGAATTTCGGATGCCCCGCGGGTGCCGTCCGCCCCCATGCCCGTCAGCACCACCGCCAGCGAGTTCGCGCCATAAGCTTCCGCTACCGAGCGAAACAGCACATCCACCGCCGGGCGGCAGGAGTTCTCCTGGGCATCGTGGTTGATCCCCAATACGAATTCAGTCCCCCGGCGCGCCACCGTCATGTGCTCGTCGCCGGGCGCAATCCAGACTTGACCGCGCTGCAATTTCTCCCCGTCTTTGCCTTCCCCCACCTGGAGCCGGGCCAGAACGTTGAGACGCTCGGCCAGTAGGCGCGTGAACAGAGGCGGCATATGCTGCACAACCACGACCGGCACCGGGAAATCCAAGGGCAACTGCGGAATCACCAGGGACAACGCGTTCGGTCCGCCCGTCGACGTGCCGATGGCCACAATCTCGATGCGCGGGTTCGCCAGCAATCTGGCTTTCACCGTCGGATGGAAACCCGGAAGTGGCAGAAACTTCAGCGGGCCGGCACCGCTGAGCGCCTTGATTTTACCGACGAGTTCGGTGCGGATGCGCTCGACGGCAACCTCGGCGCTGCCGGTGTTGCTCGGTTTGGTGGCGTAATCCGACGCTCCCAGCGCCAGCGCGTCCAGCGTCGCCGCCGCTCCTCGTTCGGTAAGTGTGCTGAACATAATCACCGGCAGTCGGGGATGAAGTTTGCGAATTTCGATTAGAGTTTCGAGGCCGTCCATTACCGGCATCTCAATGTCGAGCGTAACCAGGTCGGGGTTCACCAGCGCAATCTTCGCCAAGGCAATGCGCCCGTCGCCGGCAGTAGCCACTACCTCTAGCGCCGGGTCTTCCGACAAAGTGTCCGAAAGCAGACGCCGAATCACGATCGAATCATCCACTACCAGAATGCGAATGGGAACCATGGCTAACCATCTCGTCCGTTTCCTGTCACCCGGGGTCGAGTGTGCCGGGCGCCGGACTTTCGCCCAGCACCCGGGCAACCGCGACTACGAGCCGGCATGCGCCCCCTTGCTCCGCGCTTGATTCCCCGCCACCCCGCGGCCGTGGTCATTCGCACTCGAGTCGATCTTGAATTGCTCCACCAGACCGCGGAGCTGAGTCGACATCTTCGCCAGTTCGGCGGCCGCTTTCTGGGTATCGGCCGCGCCCATCGTTGTACCTTGCGCGGCTTCGGCTACGCCGCCAATGTTGCTGGTAATTTCGCCGCTGCCCCGCGCCGCTTCGCTGACATTGCGCGCCATCTCGTTGGTGGTCGCATTCTGTTCCTCCACCGCCGTCGCAATCGTGTTCGAGATGCCGTTGATCTGGTTGATGACCTCACTGATCGTACCAATCGCGCCGACCGCGGCCTTGGTGTCCGTCTGGATGGCTTCGATCTTGCGGCTGATGTCCTCCGTGGCCTTGGCGGTTTCCTTGGCTAATTCCTTGACCTCGTTGGCTACCACTGCAAAGCCCTTCCCGGCCTCACCGGCCCGAGCCGCTTCAATGGTCGCATTCAGAGCCAAGAGGTTGGTCTGCTGGGCAATCGACGTGATGACCTTAATCACTTGCCCGATTTCGGTCGAGGACTCGCCGAGTTTGGACACCGTGGCATTCGCGGTTTCAGCCACTTTCACAGCCGAGGTTGCAACCTTGGCGGCTTCGGTGGCGTTCTTGGCGATTTCCTTGATGCTGGCCCCCATCTCCTCCGCCCCGGTGGCAACCGTCTGCAGGTTCTGGTTTACCTGCAGCGTCGCCGTCGAAACCACTCTGGTCTGCGCCGAGGTTTCTTCCGCGTTCGCGCTCATCTGCTGGCTCGTGGCCGTCAGTTCCTCCGCCGCGCTCGACAGCGCCTGCACGTTCTGTCCCAGCATCTCCATGCTTCCACGGATCGTGTCCGCCGTCTTATTGGTTGCTTTCCCAACCTCGGCGAAAACCCCGCGGTACGAGCCCAGAACGCGAGTCGTATAGTCATTCGCCGCCATCAACTGCAGAACCTCGTTCGCCTCCACTAACCCGCCCAGGCCATCGATACAGGCATTAAGGTTGTTCTTGATGTTGTTGAAGTCTCCGTTGTAGGCGTCCGTGATCTTGGCCGGCACTTCGCCCCTGGAAATCTCGTCCACGTACCGGGCAGCCATGTTCAGCGGCCCGATCACCGCGTCCAGGGTCTCGTTGACCCCCTGCATGATCCTGCGGTAGTCGCCCTGGTGCTTGCTGGCGTCCGCCCGCGCCGCGAGCTTGCCGTCCACCGCCGTCTTCGACAGCATGACGACGTCCGCGATCAGGGCGTTGATGTTGTTTTTCATCAGCACCAGCCATTCGTGAATCTGGTCGGCATCGGAAGCCTTGGTCATGGTGGCCGTCATATCGCCGTTCGCAATCTTGGTCACGTAAGCGGTCAACTCCGTCAGCCAGCCGTGCACGCCATTGATCGCGTCCTTCATTTTGGCGTGGTCGCCCCGGCATGCGATCTCGACTTTCTCCCGCAAGTTGCCGCCGCGGATGAGACTCAAAATGCGGTTGCCCTCCCCGATCGGCAGCAGGATGGCGTCCAGCATGGCGTTCACCCCGACTACGATCTCCGCATACGCCCCCTGGAACAGCTCCGGCTTGCCGCGATCCGAAAGTTGCCCTTCCTTCGAGGCCTCGGTGAGCCGGGCCAGTTCTTTCTGCAGGCTCTGCACCACCATCGCGATGTTGTTCACCGCCTGCTTCGTCTTCTCATGGTCGCCCTTATAGTTCTGGGCCACCAGTTCGTCGGTCTTGCCATTCGAGATCTGCACCAGAATGCGGTTGCT
>PLBE01000210.1 GCA_003134435.1 Acidobacteriaceae bacterium | reverse complement strand
ACCAGGCCGATGCGGAACTGATTCTCCAGCAACTCGCCCACCGCTCGCACCCGGCGATTCCCCAGATGATCGATGTCGTCCACCGCCCCGATGTTCTTACGCAGCTTCAGCAGGTACTTGATGGTCGCGTAAAAATCGTTCGGATCAAGCGTCCGCTGCTCCAGGCTGGTCGCTTCCTGGTTCTCAAACAGCTTGATATTGAACTTCAAACGCCCCACCCGCGAGAAGTCGTACTTCCGCGGATCGAAGAACATCCCCTGGAACAACGCCGTCGCCGTATCCAGCGTCGGCGGATCGCCGGGACGCAGTTTGCGGTAAATCTCGATCAGCGCTTCCGACGGCGTAGTTACCGAATCGCGCCGCAGAGTCTGGCTGATCACCGTGCCCACGTCATCGCGCTCCGGGAAGAACACGCTCAACTCAATTACGCCCGATTCCAGAATCTTTGATACCTTGTCGGCCGTAATCTCGGTGTTGGCTTCGAGCAGCACTTCGCCCGTCGTCGTGTCCACGATGTCGCTCGCCGCCCACGCCCCTTCGAGATCGGACATGTCCACTTCGATCTCGCTGATCTTCGCCTTCTGAATCTCCTTCAGCGTCGCGGCCGTGATCTTCCGCCCCGAGTGCGCCACCTCATCTCCCGACTTCGACTTGATGCTGTGCGCCAGCTTCATGCCCAGCAGGTTCGTCGGCTTCTCGCTCGCCGGGTCCAGCGTCCAGAACAGCTTCTTGTCCCGCACAATCAGACGGTCCGTCGTATAGAAAGTCTTCAGAATGTCTTCGCCCGAACGCAATCCCAGGGCGCGCAGGAAAATCGTGCCCAGAAACTTGCGCTTCCGGTCGATGCGCACGTAAAGAACGTTCTTCTGGTCGTACTCGAACTCAACCCACGATCCGCGGTACGGAATGATCTTGCCCAGAAAGTACGTGCGGTTCGCCGCCGTCTCAAAAAATACGCCCGGAGAGCGATGCAACTGGCTGACAATGACGCGCTCCGTGCCGTTAATAATGAACGTCCCGTTCTGCGTCATCAGCGGCACGTCGCCAAAAAATACTTCCTGTTCCTTGATATCGCGAATGGAACGGTTGCCCGCCTCATCCTTGTCCCAGATCGTCAGCCGCATCGTCACTTTGAGCGGCGCCGAATACGTCATGCCCCGCTCTTCGCATTCCGCCACGTCGTACTTCAGCTGCAAACCAACCGGGTCGCCGCACTTGTTACAGAAGTCGGGCGTGTTCGCGTTGTACGTGCCGCACTTGTGGCAGAGAACTTCGCCCGGATGAAACGGGTCCGTGATCACCGTCGATCCGCAACTCTTACAAGTCGTCCGCAAGTGATGCAGCCCTTTCAGGTGTCCGCACTTGCATTCCCAGTTGCCAATCGCGAAGTCCACAAACTCCAACTGCGACACATTGCGGAAATCCGTGATCGGAAACACCGACTGAAACACTGCCTGCAGTCCGCCGTCTTCGCGCTCGCTCGGCAGTTTGTCCATCTGCAGAAAGCGGTCATACGATCGCTTCTGAACCTCGATCAGGTTCGGAATCTGGATGGTGGCTGGAATCTTGGAAAAATCGAAACGCTTGCGGTGGATATTGTGCTTTGTCATGCTCAGGAACTCCTGCTTTCAGGCAGCCCGGGGCTGCGGTACAAGCGGAATGAGGGCGCAAAAGCGGCGCCAAAATACTGCTAAACGAGAACTGCTACGATTGCAGAAAAAAGGCGGTGTGCGCGAAAAAAAGCCGACGGCACCCCGTCAGGACATGCTTGTCCTCGGGCGCCACCTGCGACGCTTACTCTTGTGTAACTTGTAAAATTCCGCGCCAGTTCAAGGGCCTGTTCCGTCCCGCCGCCCGCGGGACCGGCTGCCAAACATCAATCCCAGCGACCCTTTTCCGCTTCCTGGGTTTTAAATTTGGAGGATGCGGGTCGCCGTCGCCTCACAGTGAAGCCAGGGTAAGCGGGTAATTGATTAGATATTAACACCACTCCCCAGGATTCAGCTAGTGTTCGGTCAAATAATTGCAGGCGGGGTCGCCAACCAAGCTCACCCCACCCGCAAAACGCGCTTTTCGCCTTCCGTCGTTCGCCTTTCGGTCGCCTGCCGGCATATGCCCGATCGCTCTCGCGAGCCGCGAAGGACGAGTAGCGAACAGCCCTATTTGACTTCGACCACCGCTCCTGCTTCGGTAAACTTCTTCTTGATCGTCTCCGCTTCGTCTTTCGACACGCCCTCTTTGATGCTCTTCGGAGCGCCATCGACCAGATCCTTCGCCTCTTTCAGGCCCAGGCTCGTAACCTCGCGTACAGCCTTGATTACATTGATCTTATTCGCCCCAACTTCCTTGAGCACGACCGTGAACTCGGTCTTCTCTTCCGCCGGAGCTGCCGCCCCGCCCGCCGCTGCGCCCCCGGCAACCATCACCGGAGCCGCTGCCGCTGCCGATACGCCCAGCCGCGCCTCCAGTTTCTTCACCAGATCCGCCGCTTCCAGCAACGACAGCCCGACAATCGACTCTTCTAACTGCTGTAAATCCGCCATGTGACCCTCTCCACTCTATGTAAGATTTTCGATCTCGCCATCGCTTCCCCAGGTTTCCAGTGCGACCAGG
>PLBE01000201.1 GCA_003134435.1 Acidobacteriaceae bacterium | reverse complement strand
CTTCCGGCCATTGCACAGGTGATGTTCTCAAAACGTGGAATATGGGAGTAGTGCCACTGTTTGCCGATCAGATCATTCGGATCAATGGAACTGCCCGGATACGACGCCCGCATGTCACTGCACAGAACCACGCAGCGCCCATTCTCGCAGAGCGCACCTATACCGACAGTCATTCGCAGAGGCTTTTCTTCGTCCTCTATGACTTGAAATGGAGGATACGAAAAACTATCATCTAGCATAGCACGTTACGTCAAGTGAATAATCGTGCCATCCGGTAAATATAGCTGGTTGTGGTTTGTTTTTGCGCGCCTTGGGAATTGCGACTGCAGACGTTGCTTTTTGAATTGAGCTTTCTGGGAGTGTCGTGGGGGTATGATTCTTGGATGTCTTCCCCATCTTCATCCTCGCCTCGGGTGGTGAGCTTTGAAGAAGCTCGACGGCTGGTTGAACTTCACGCGGAAGCTGTCCGCCCCGCAGAGCCGGACACGGCGGATCTGCTGGCGGCGTCGGGCCGGGTGCTGGCCGAGGTCATTGTGGCGGACCGCGATTTTCCTCCCTTCGATCGGGCCACCCGTGATGGGTACGCAGTCCGAGCGGCGGACTTGGCGGCGGTTCCCGTGCTCCTTGAGGTGGTGGGCGAGGTCAAGGCAGGTGACTGGCCGGAGCCGGAAGCATCTTCAGTCGCGCACGGGCAAGCGATTGGGATCATGACGGGGGCTCCGCTGCCAGCAGGAGCGGACGCGGTGGTGATGGTCGAGCACACGTCGTTCGCCGATCAATCAGTCGAGGTCCAACCAGGCGAGGCGCAATCCGTCGAGGTGCAGCGCAGCGTCGAGGCAGGCGAAAACCTTGTTTCCCGTGGGGCCGAGGCGCGTGCGGGACAATTGCTGCTGGATCGCGGACGCCGACTGGACCATGCCGGGATCGCGATTGCGGCAGCGGTGGGAAAGAGCCGGGTTCGAGTTTTTCAGAAACCGCGTGTAGCTGTGCTTTCAACAGGTGATGAAGTGGTAGAGATTGAGGCTAGGCCGGGGCCGGCGCAGATACGGAATTCAAATTCATTTTCACTGGCGGCGCAGGTGCAGAATGCCGGCGGCGAGGCGGTGCGGCTGGCGATCGCTCCGGATGAACGGGGGCGGCTGCGCGAGTTGATCGAAGAGGGATTGGATTGCGACCTGCTGTTGCTCACGGGCGGCGTCTCCATGGGGAAGTACGATCTGGTGGAGCAGGTGCTTGGGGAGTTGAAGGCTGAATTTTATTTTACGGGAGCGGAGATTCAGCCCGGCCGGCCGGTGATGTTTGGTTCGTGTGATGCGGACACTCTTGTCCGCTCGGACGGAAGATCCGCTGCCGGTGCGCGAACAGGAGTGTCCGCGCCACGCAAGAAATACTTTTTCGGACTGCCCGGCAATCCGGTTTCGACGATGGTGACTTTCGAATTGTTTGCCCGGCCTATGATCGAGGCGCTGGGCGGCCAGACGGCGCAACGTTTGATTTTTCTTCGGGCGCGGCTGAAATCGGAGATCCGCACGAAAACTGGGTTGAAGCGATTTCTTCCGGCCGTGCTCTCGGGAGAGTTCGAGAACGCCGAAGTAGAACTGGCGAGATGGCAAGGCTCCGGCGATGTCGCCGCCCTGGCTCGGGCGAATTGTTATGTTGTAATTCCTGCGGATCGCGAACGGATTGAGGCTGGAGAGTGGGTGCCGTTGTTGATGCGATGAAGGCGCACAGTTCTTCGAAATACAAGCCAGGATTCTTCCGCGAAGTACGGTAACCTGTTGGCGATGCCTAAGAAACCATCTCAAACTCTTTCGCACTATGACGCGCAGGGGCAGGCGCGGATGGTGGACGTTTCACGGAAGGCGCGAACAGCGCGGGAGGCGGAGGCGAGCGCATTCGTCGTGATGACGCCTAAGGTGTTGCGGGCGCTGCCCGAGAATCCCAAAGGCGACCCGCTGGAAGTAGCGCGGACGGCCGGCATCATGGCCGCGAAGCGTACGGCGGAACTGATTCCGATGTGCCATCCGGTGCCGCTGACGCACATTGCTGTGACCCTGCGCGTGTGCGAGAATGGCGTTTCTATTGCCACAAAAGCGAAGACGACGGCGGAAACCGGTGTGGAAATGGAAGCGTTGGTTGCGGCCAGCGTGGCCGCGTTGACCGTGTACGACATGTGCAAGGCGCTCGACAAGGGCATCGAAATCCGGGAAGTGATGTTGCAGCGAAAGTCGGGAGGGAAGAGCGGCGACTACCGGAGAAGCGCGAAGCGGACATAAGTGCCCATCGATTTATCTTCAGTCGATTTATCTTTCTTCTATGGCAAGCAACGTCAAAATCCTGCTGGTGGATGACAATCCGATGGTGCTGGGAATGTTGCAGCAGGCACTCGCGGCTCTGGGCGAGGTCACGGTCGCTACGGATGGGGCGGATGCGCTGTTGAAGGCCGTTGACGAACTTCCGGATGTGCTGATCAGCGACTATCGCATGCCGGGCATGGACGGACGCCAGTTGCTGGAAAAACTGAAGGGTCGGCCGGCAACGTCCGGGATCGCTGTCATTCTGATGGCCACCAAGGGAGACATCAGCGAACGATTGTCGATGCAGGATCCAATCGAAGATTATCTGGAAAAGCCGTTCTTCCTGAAAGATGCCATCCACAAGATCAAGCGGGTGGTGGACCGGATCGCGCTGGAGAAACTCAGCAAGGCCGCGTCGACCGATGGCATATTGCGCGGCAGTCTGTCGCAGATGAATGTGATCGACCTGGTGCAATCGCTCGAAATGGGGCGCAAGAGTTGTCTGCTGACGATGACCAATCGCGACGACAGGTGTGAAGTCTATTTCAGCCAGGGGCAAGCGAAGCACGCCGCCTATGGTCCGGTCATAGGAGATGCGGCTGTTTTCAAAGTGCTGCGCTGGACGGAAGGAAACTTTCAGATTGATTTCAACGGGAAATCTTCGCAGGAAACCACCACGCTCAACACGCAAGGCTTGCTGATGGAAGGGTTGCGGTTGCTGGATGAGGCGCAGCGGGACGAAGCGGCTGAAGGTGAAGATGTCCTCCTCGATACCTGATTCGTCGATGGTTGCCGGTTCATCGGTAAACGGCGTGTCTGCGGCGGTGCTGACGGTCAGCGACTCCTGTGCTCGCGGCGAGAAGGTCGATGTCTCTGGTCCGGCGGTGACGGAAGCGCTGCGGCGAAGGAATTTCCAGGTGGTGGCGCGCAGTGTGGTGGCCGATGAGCGCGCCGCGATTCAGGAAAAACTGATTGACTTGTGCGGGTCGGCTCGACTGGTGGTGACCACGGGCGGGACCGGGATCGCCGCTCGCGACGTAACCCCGGAAGCGACGGTCGCGGTCTGTGATCGACTGGTGGAAGGAGTCGCGGAACAGATGCGATCTCAGGGGGCGCGCAAAACGCGGTTTGCGGCGCTGAGCCGCGCCGTGTGCGGCATCCGGGGAACCAGCCTGATCGTGAATCTGCCCGGCAGTCCGGGGGGAGCGATGGAGTCGCTGGAGGCGGTGATTGATTTGCTGCCGCATGCGCTGGAGTTGATCGCGGGGCGGACGGAACATGGGTAGGTGCGGCGTTGGTCGTTCGTCGCTTGTCGTCAGTCATCGGCCAGTCGGCAGCCCGCGCCCACGGTTCGCAGAAGAGGCCTTTGCCGGCAACTAACGACTAGCGACTGACGACCAGCGACCAAGGACTGCCTCGGCTTCTCGCGTAAACTATTCTTACTCGCTTGAACAAGATCAAACATTTTCTCCACGCCTACGGCGAATGGATCAAGCATATTCTTGCGCCACTCGGGCCATGGGGGATGCTGGCGTTTGCGGCGGTCGATGGCTCGTTCATGGGGTTGCCGCTGGATGCGATTTTCGTGGGCTATGTTTACAGCGATCGCTCCCGATTTCTGCTGTATGTGCTGCTGGGTTCGATCGGGTCGGCTCTCGGAAGCATCGTTCTCTACGTCATCGGTTATATGGGTGGCGAGGTGCTGTTGCGCAAACGGCTTTCGGCGGAGCGTTTCGAGAAGATTCACGAATCCTTCGATCGGCACGAATTCTGGGCCCTGATGTTTCCAGCGATGTTGCCGCCGCCCGCGCCTTTCAAGATTGTGGTGCTGGCGGCAGCGGCGTTTGAAATGAACTTCGGGCATTTTCTGCTGGCGATTTTTGCCGGCCGATTTGTGCGCTTTTTGATCGAGGCGCTGTTGACGCTCTGGTTTGGTCCGCAGATTGTGACGCTCGCGGGCAGCCTTTTCGCGCACCACTTCGCGGCGATCCTGGCGGGAGTGGGAGTGCTGTTGGTGGTCTGGCTAATCTGGCGACGGGCGCGGCGGCCCAGTACGGATTCCGCGCCGAGTTCCGGCGAGACGCCTTTGACTCACTGATCGGGTTGTCATCACCCGCCAGAGACGCCGAAGAACGACCCGGCCTTCTCTTCTATAGCACCGTTGCTCGCGAACCTGGCGTTCAGAATGTCGAGGAAGAACTGGTTCACGGCGCGGAGATCGTCGTTGAACCGGCCCATGTCATGTTCCCAGCGGGCATGCTCTTTGGGCGAACTGGCAGCGTGGGGGTCGGCGTCGGGCCCTCCGGCGGCCGCGAGCATGGCAAAGCCCTCGCCGAAACTGCCCATCCAAGGCCGCCGTGTGAGCCGGATCGGGCAAGGCGGCGATCTTTTTATCGTAGATGGGGCCGACGCTGCCGAGACCGATGTGGTGCAGCTCATGGGCCACGCTGTTCTCGAACTTCTCGCGGCTCACTTCCGGATCGAGATACAGAAAGATGGTGGGGTCCGAGGAAAGGTCCCAGACAAAACTGTTGATCCCCGGCTTGATGATGGGATACACCTTGGCGCGGAGGGTGGCGTCGGGGGGCAGATAGGCGAGGACCGGGCCGGCGTCCTCGCGGAGATCCGCGTTTTTCCAGCGCTCAAGCGTGCTTGAAAGCCCGGCGGCACGCGGGAGAAGGTCGGCGGAGAGGACGAAGCGTTTGAAATCGCCGTCGGTAAAGGCGCGGCTGGGGTCGTGGAAACTTTCCCCAATCGCTTTCTCGCGCTGCTGGAGACGCTGATAGGGAGCGGTGGCGAACAATTTCTGCCACTCGGCATCGGAGACCGGGTTGCCCTGATTGCGAAGCGCGAGGATGGCCAGCACCTGGTCGGCTTCGCTAGTGTCGAGGGTCAACTGAACCCGGTCAACGGCGGCGGCGAGTGGGAGGAAGAATGAGAGCAGGAGCACGACCACGGGCAGCCGAACAAGCATGGCGGCCTCCTTTCGAGTTGGACGACGAAGTCTGGAGGAAGTTAGCGCGACCTTCCTCGAACCCCGAAGGTTTCAACCGAATGGTTGGGACGTGAATTTCAATAGGAACCTAGGCGGCCGCGGTTCTGTGGGGCTTGTGCATGGAGCGAGCTACCACGGCGGCGACGGCGGGCGATCCGAACTTGACTGCGGTGAAGAGCAGGTCGCCTGCGACGCCGCGGCGGAAAAACGGCAGGCCGGCGGCGTAACAGGCCATCAGGCCGGACAGCGTCTTGGGATACATGCTCCAGCTCGCCCAGACGGCGAAATTACTGACCACGAAGAAAGAGACGGAACTGGCCAGCGCGGCTCCGCCGACTCGTACCCAGTTGCTGTTCTCGCGCAGTTGCGTGCCGAGCCACAAGATCGCAGCGTACCATGCCCAGGTGACGAAATGATCCCAGGAAAATTGGTAGGAATACACGAACTTCGTGAGGATCACGTCCGAGGCAGCGAGCAAAGCCAGCGGCACCCACAACTGCCGTCGCGAACCGCGCGCGCCGAAGTAAAGCAGTGCCGCCGCCACCGGAGTAAAGGCCAGAGGATGGGGCATAAAGCGAACCGCGATCGCGAAAATGACAAACAGATAAGCCAGCATGAAATCCACCTCGTTTGAGCGTCAGTTAGAATTGTTGCGCGAGCGGACACCGCCGGTCAAGCCAAGGGCGCGTTTAGTTGACGGAGCCTTACTTGGCCGACGTTATACGGTCGAGTGCGTTGAGTCCCGAATATGAAAGACAAAGTTGTCGTAATCACCGGCGCCACCTCGGGGATCGGGCAGATCGCGGCGGAAAATCTAGCTGGCATGGGGGCGCGAATCGTTCAGATAGCGCGGGACCGTGGGCGCGGGGAAGAAGCGCTGAGGCGGCTCGGCGAGCGCTCTTCCGGCGTAGCGCACCGCATCTACTACGCGGATCTTTCGCAGCTCAGCGAGATGAAACGGGTCGCGGCGGAGATTGCCCAGGCTGAACCGCGCATCGATGTGCTGATCAACAATGCCGGCGCCATGTTCGGCTCCCGGCAACTCACCGAAGACGGCTTGGAGCGGACGTTCGCTTTAAACCACGTGTCCTATTTCGTCCTGACCCACGGGCTGCGGGAGCGGTTGGTGGCGTCGGCGCCGGCGCGGGTGGTGAATACCGCTTCGGACGCGCATCAGGTGAGTGCGCTTGACTTCGACGACTTGCAGTCGGCAAAAGCGTACCGCGGCAACTTTCTCCAGACGCTGCGCTACGGTGGGCCCGGGTTCAAGGTTTATGGCCGCTCCAAGCTGTGTAACATTCTCTTCACCCGCGAACTGGCGCGCCGGTTGGCGGGGACGGGTGTGACCGCCAATTGCCTGCATCCGGGCTTTGTCGCGACTCGCTTCGGAGATCAGACGGGCGGGCTCACCTCTTTCAGTATCGGGATCGCCAAGCGTTTCGCACTTTCTCCGCAACAGGGCGCTGAAACGTTAACGTACCTGGCATCCTCACCAGAGGTGGCCAGCGTGACGGGCGAGTATTTCCACAAATGCCATCCCACACAACCCAGTGTTGAGGCGCAAGACGACGCGACGGCGAAGCGCCTGTGGGCAGAAACGGCCCGGCTGGCGAGCCTGAAGGATTAGGCCTCGCGGCGCGCATTGCTGTTATCGGGGGTTCGTGCGCGCGCTGCTCATTCCAAAACGCTCGTCCAGCGCTCGCAGGTCGGGTGTCAGAAACACCGTGGCCCCGAGTGAGGCGCGCACATTGCGCCCGGAATTGTCGTAGCGGAGATCGCTGAATCGCACCGCATAGGCGGCCCGGTTGTTGTTGACGGGGTCGTTATCCAACGGTTCGGTCTCGGTTAAGGGATACTGGGCCCAGCTCAGGTAGACACGTCCGAGGTAGCTTTTCTTGGCGGCGAGAGAGACCGGTGTTTCTTCCGGCTTGTAGCGAACCTGCATCTGCCCTTGGGGGTCGACTTCGGGGGAAAGTGAATCGACGTCCATGGTGGCGAAGAACGATGAGGTTTCGGCGACTCCGTACCAGCGGAAGGGATTGGTCATGTAGGGATAGGCGGAAACGCGGAGCGGGTCGGCACCAAGGTAATTGCGCGACTGAAGGGCAGCTGCGGCGCGGCGATGCTCGAAGTCGCTAAGTCCCCAGTAGGCGAAAACCGCCAACAGCGCGAGCGTGGCGGCCAGTCTTCCCTTTGGAGCGGCGCCCTTGCCGCGCGCGCCAATCTCCTCGTTAATGAGCGAGAACAATGACGGGAGAATCAGTCCTAATGTGAGGACGACCAGCAGAACGGGCTCGACGATGAAGACGATGTCCCAGGAATACCACTGTTCGGAAAAAGGCCAGAAGGGTCGGATGCCGTAGTTGTTGGTGTAATCCAGAAGAATGTGGCTGAGGCCGGCAAGGCAGGCATAGGCAAAGAGCAACCCCCAGCGCGGAGGGAGGTCAGGGTTGCGGGTCGTGCGGCCGCGCAAGCGCCAGAGCAGATAGATGAATCCGACGACTGCGGCCGCTACCAATGGGACGCCGAGAAAAGAATGCGTGAAACCGCGGTGGTGATTCAGGCCGAATGCGGACCCGCCGAAGCGGCTGAGCACGTCGAGATCGGGAGCCTCCGCTGCGAGCGTTAAAGTGGCAGTGGCCAAAGCCGTTTTACGATTGAGACCGGCGCGGCCCATGGCGGCGCCAAACAGGAAGTGGGTTACGGGTTCCAAGCGCTCTCCTGGGTGAAGTCTAACGGGCGGCTGTCCGCCCCCGTTTCTTATGACACAGTCATCCGGGTACAACCAGCGGGCACAACCAGCGATAGCGAATCCGAAACCATCGTCATGCGGGCGGGGAGACGTCCTAGAAGCTCGCCGTCGGCTTCGACGTAGATACGAGTGTCGCCTCCATTCTCACTGTGAAGACGACCGTCGGCCGGCTCGGGCAAGTTGCAGACGACCTCCGAGCAGCTGACCAGATCGATGCCGTCGATCTCCCATGCACGGCCGAGCAGCCTTCCCGCCACGTATTGTAGATAAGCATTGCGGCTGGCGGTTCGGCACATGACGGCGCGCAGGTCACCACAGTCCAACGATGCTCCGGGAACCAGTTCGCGCAGAATGTTTCCAAAAAAGCGGATTCTTACCGCTAAGAGTTCGGTCAGCGAGGCGCGCTGTTTGTGGCCATTGCCGTTGGAATATTCCACATCGAACCGGTGCATGCGATAGGTTGCCCACAACTGCCACGCCTTGTAGTAGTAGGCGGCCATGCCAGAACGATTCTTGACGTGCGAATTAAGTTTGTAAAAGAGATGGGCGTCCACCCCGATTCCGGCGGCGACGGTGAAATAGCGCGCTGCGGATTTGCCGTGGAAATCCTGGTACTCAATATGGCCGAGATGAATGCGGCGGACTCTACCGTTGACCGCAACCTGAGCCGCGGCGCTGGGACGGAGCGGGATTCCGAGATCGTGGGCGAGAGCGTTGGCAGTGCCGAAGGGCAGAATGGCGAGCGCGACGGGCGTGCCTGCTAATCCCTGGATGACATCGTGGATGGTGCCATCGCCTCCGCAGGCAAAAACGGTATCACTGCCGCCGGCTACCGCGCAACGGGCATTGTCGGTCGCTTCCTGACTCGAGCGGCAGACCGTGAGCTCGGTGTGGACGCCCGCCGACTGGATGATTCCAATCGCGTGGTTGAGCTCCCGGTCACGGCGGGGGCGGCCCGAGTTCGGGTTAAACAGGATGGTGGCTTTGTGCATGCGTCGGCTGGCTCTGGTTTGAGTTTAGCGCACAACTTTAGCGGACGCCCCACTCCCACATGCCAAACATCGCTTTCTGAGGGAGCGAGTGTCCGGCCTGGCGGGCGAGCATCGTGATCTGTCCGCGGTGGTGAGCGTCGTGCGCGATCAAATAAGCGAAGAAGGCGGCTACATCCGGACGAAAACCCTTAATGCGGCCATCGCCCTCGAGAGACGCCTGCAGAATCTCGCGGAGTGCAGCGCGGCTTGCTTCCAGCGCCCTCTTTGCCTGCGCGGGGGTGACGCTGGACTTGTCGAGCTGCTCTGGGGTTTTTCCCTTCACCGCTTTCAGCCACATCACTCTGACATTGTGCATGTGGGCAACCATGGATGCGACGTCGCGACCTTTTTTCCCCGGAGGCTCGGCGCGCCAGGCTTTGGCAGGCAGGTTCTCCAGAAGATAGTGATTGATGCGGTCGTTAGTATCAAAAGCCGAGAGCAGAGCTTCGGCCAGAACAAAAGGCGCGGTTGATTTCGTGGGCATAGCGGTTCGAAGGGACTTCCTCGGATGTCGAGATTATCAGGCGTTTGCCTACGCAGCCAAGTGTGCATTATGCTTGCGCGCAAAGTACCGGGGCGTTCGTTCCGATCACGATTTGAGTCTGTTTAGTGCACTGCAGGAGGTCGATATGAAACTGTTGACGGTGGCTCGCGCGGCGTTGTGTGCAACGATGGTTTTCTGGTTGGCGATCGGCATTGCCGCCCAAAATCATGTCATGGGGACGGCGAAGCCGGCGACCATGATGACCGGCCTGGGTGATTTACACCATCCAGTATCGACCAGGAACATGGGGGCGCAGGGTTTTTTTGACCAGGGACTGCGGCTGATTTACGCCTTCAATCATGACGAGGCAGCACGTTCATTTCAGCAGGCGGCGGCACTGGATCCGAAGCTGGCCATGGCGTACTGGGGGATTGCGGAAGCGGTAGGACCGAACTATAACGATCCGGCGAGCGAAGACCGTTTCCAGCAGGCGCACGAGGCGATTCAGAAAGCGGTGGACCTGAGCGGCGGCGCCTCCGACGCTGAGCAGGCTTACATCGCGGCGATGGCGAAGCGTTTTCCAGCGGACCCGAAAGCAGACTTGCGGAAGGCAGCGGAAGAATATCGCGACGCGATGCGCGAAGTGGCCATGAAATATCCCGACGATCCCGATGCCGCGACCTTGTTCGCGGAAGCGGGAATGGACCTGCATCCGTGGGGATTGTGGCGACTGGACGGAACTCCAGAGCAGGGCACGGAGGAAATCGTTGCCACTCTGGAGTCGGTGATGAAGCGCGAACCCAGCCATCTGGGCGCGCTCCACTATTATATTCACGCTGTCGAGGCGTCGAATTCTCCGGAGCGCGCCTTATCCGCGGCAAACCGCTTGGCCTCTCTCGCCCCAGGGGCGGGACACATCGTGCATATGCCAGCGCACATTTACATCCGCACGGGAGATTATGCGGCGGCGGCCAAGACAAATGAAGAAGCGGCGGCGGTCGATCGTGCCTATATCCAGAGAAGCGGAGTGCAGGGCATCTATCCGATGATGTATTACAGCCACAATCTGCACTTCATCGCGATGTGCTCGGCGATGACAGGCGACTATCAGGAAGCGCGAAAGGCGGCGGAGATGCTCGCCGCCCATATCGAACCGTCTGTAAAAGAGATGCCACCGCTGGAAGGTTTTATGACGATTCCGCTGGCGGTGAATGTGCGCTTCCACAAGTGGGACGCGATTCTTGCGATGAAGGCGACCGAGGCCGAGATGAAGATGACGATTGGATTCTGGCATTTTGCCCGGGGGATGGCGCTGGCGGGAAAAGGCAGAATCAGCGAAGCGGAGGCGGAGTACAAGATCGTGGCCGACGCCGAGAAAGCGACGCCGCCGGATGAAATCTTCCAGATGCCCGTTAACAATAAAACAAAAGACATTTTGAGGATTGCGGAAGACGTTCTGGGAGCGCAGGTGGCGCTGGCGAAAAAAGATAACGCAGGCGCTGCAACGATGCTTCGCGAAGCTGTCGCCGTGCAGGATACGCTGAAGTATAACGAGCCGCAGGATTGGTTCTACCCGGTGCGGGAGTCGCTGGGCGGAGTGTTGCTGCTCAATGGCGATGCCAAAGCAGCCGAACAGGTATTCCGCGATGACTTGGCGAAGAATCCTCGGAATCCACGTTCCCTGTTTGGCTTGCACCGGGCGCTCAAGGCCCAGGATCGAGATTCGGATGCCTGGTTCGTAGAGCAGGAATTTCACAAAGCCTGGAAAGGCGGAACCGCGGAATTGAAGGTGGAGGATCTGGTGTAGGTGGACTTGGCGTAGTTCGGCGGGTAGAGGAAAATCATGACCGAGGAACGCATGACCAATATCCCCGCCAACCCGCCCCCCAACGGGGTTCGCTCGATCGCCGCGTTGTTTGCTCTGTGCGGAATTTATCTGGGCATCGCAGGCGGGTTGATGATGGTTCGCCCCGGCACGATATCGATGTCGTCGGGTGCGCCGCTCTTATTTGGACTGGAACTGGACGGCCCTTACATGTTCCTGCTCATGGCCGTCGTCGGAGGGGCAGTGGCGTGGGGTCTACTGAAACTGAACAACCTCGTGCGCCACGCGGCTACGCTGATCGCCATCACTGGAATCGTAATGCTGATCCCGAAAGTCTCAGGCGCCAGCGTGATGTTGCAACCCAAGGCCCTGACGGTCGGCGGCCTGGGAATCATCGTGCGCGTGATCGTGGCGTGGTACTTGTCGCGAGAAGATATCGCCGTCCATTTCAAACAGCCCAGAACCGCTTAGGGTCGGCCGGCCCGGGCATTATTTCTTCGCCTTCGCCGCTACTTTCTCCCCCACCCGTTCACTTACCGTGAACCTCAGCTTTCCCGCTTTCTTATCGGCGTCGACGATCACGTGATCCCCATGCAGCACGGCGCCGTCCAGAATTTTCATGGCCAGCGGGTCCTGCACCAGTTTCTGAATGGCGCGCTTCAACGGACGCGCTCCAAAGTTAGGATCGTAGCCTTCCGTGAACAGCAACTCTTTCGCGGCGTCGGTCAGTTCCAGCGAGATCTTGCGGTCGGCCAGCAGGCGGCGCAAGTCTTCGAGACGCAGCTCGACGATCTTGACCAGTTGTTCCTTGCCCAGCGGATGGAAGATGATGATGTCGTCCACGCGATTCAGGAACTCGGGCTTGAAATGCCCGCGCAGCGCCTCCATGACATGTTTGGACGCTTCTTCGAAACCTTCTTCGGAGCGAATATTTTCCGACTGCAGGTACGCCGAACCCAGGTTCGAGGTCATGATGATGACCGTGTTCTTGAAATCCACCTTGCGGCCCTTGCCGTCGGTGAGGCGGCCGTCATCCATGATCTGCAGCAGGATGTTGAAAACATCGGGATGGGCTTTTTCGATTTCGTCGAAGAGTACGACTGCGTAAGGATGGCGCCGCACCTGCTCGGTGAGCTGTCCACCCTCTTCGTAGCCGACGTATCCGGGAGGCGCGCCGATCAGACGCGACACGGCATGCTTCTCCATGTATTCCGACATGTCGATGCGGATCATGGCACGCTCGTCGTCGAACAGAAATTCAGCCAGGGCCCGAGCCAGTTCCGTCTTGCCGACGCCGGTTGGCCCGAGAAAAATGAAAGAACCGATCGGCCGTTTTGGATCGCTCAGTCCGGCTCGTGACCGCCGGATGGCGTTCGCCACGCGTTCCAGGGAGGCATCCTGTCCAATGACGCGCAGGCGCAACCGATCCTCCATGTTGATCAGCTTTTTGACCTCGCCCTCCAGCATCTTCGAAACCGGAATGCCCGTCCACTTGGAGACGATGGCGGCAATGTCTTCCTCGTCCACTTCCTCTTTCAACATGCGCTGACCGGCCTTGCCATCGATCTGGGCCGTAACCTTCTTTAGTTCGTCTTCCGTCTGACGGATAAGGCCATAGCGAATCTGCGCCACCCGCTCCAGATTCCCCCTGCGTTCTTCTGCCGCCTCTTCGATCTTGAGCTGCTCCAGCTTTTCTTTCAGCGCGCGCGCTTTCCCGATGACGTCCTTTTCCTGTTTCCATTTCGCTTTGAGCGCGTTCGATTGTTCACGAATGCCCGCCAGTTCTTTCTCGACGTGCGCGAGCCGTTCTTTGGAATTGGCGTCGTCTTCTTTTTTCAGCGCCTGCTTTTCGATTTCCAGTTGGGTGGCGCGACGCTCGAGCTGATCGATTTCGGTGGGCATGGAATCGATCTGGATACGCAGCGACGACGCGGCTTCATCGATCAAGTCGATAGCCTTGTCGGGCAGGAAGCGGTCGGAAATGTAGCGATGCGAAAGCGTAGCCGCGGCGACGATAGCCGAGTCCTTGATGCGGACGCCGTGGTGCACTTCGTACTTTTCCTTCAGCCCGCGCAAGATCGCAATCGTGTCTTCGACGTTCGGCTCGCCCACAAAGACGATCTGGAAGCGGCGTTCGAGCGCCGCATCTTTTTCAATGTATTTGCGATATTCATTGAGCGTGGTGGCGCCGATGGCGCGCAATTCTCCGCGAGCCAAAGCCGGCTTCAGCATGTTCGAGGCGTCGATTGAGCCTTCGGCAGCGCCCGCTCCAATCAGCGTGTGCAACTCGTCGATGAAGAGAATGATCTGGCCCTGCGAGTCCTCGATTTCTTTCAGTACGGCCTTGAGCCGGTCTTCGAATTCGCCGCGATATTTCGCCCCTGCCAGCATCGCTCCCAAGTCGAGCGAGACTACGCGCTTGTTCTTCAGGACCTCGGGCACGTCGCCAGAAATAATGCGCTGGGCGAGGCCCTCGACGATGGCTGTCTTGCCNNATTCTGGTCGGTGATGCGTTGCGAACCCCGAACCGCTGTGAGCGCCTTCAGGATTGCGTCGTGCGTCGCCCCGTGACGCGCCAGCAAAGCTTGCGCCGGATCGCCGTGCTTCAGGTCGCGTTTCAGCGAGGTTAAGGCCAGCAGCATGTGCTCAGTCGAGACGTATTCGTCTTTAAAGGTGTCGGCTTCCTTGAAAGATTGTTCGAGCACCTGGTTGATCTGCGACGACATGGCCGGCTGCTGCGTGCCGCCGCTGCCCGAAACTTTCGGCAGCTTCTCGA
>PLBE01000193.1 GCA_003134435.1 Acidobacteriaceae bacterium | reverse complement strand
GTAGCCGCCATCGTTATGACGGTCGTCGGCCTCGCCACTTGCGATGCTAGATGCGTATCGGCGGCAGGAAGCAACTATACTTTTGGTGTCGTGGGAGAGCTGATATTTGGTTTCATCTGGTCGCCTGTCTTCGCCGTTGTTCTAGGCACGCTTCCGGGACTAGTCGCGCTGACCATGACTCCCGCCGCAAATCACCCGTGGCGCTCTCTGCCCGTTCTCGTCGCAGCCACCTCCGTCGGCTTTGCGCTTTGGCTGATTCTCAGGACAAGGCTAAACATAGACTACGGCTTGGAATATCTCCTCACGTTGTTCCTCATCCCGAGCATAACGGGGCTTGTTGCCGCCTGGAATATCAACCGCCTTCCGCCTCTCTTTCGGCTAGACACCGCCGCGCACAGCGAGTAGGACGGATCGCTCGGCCGCTATTTTGCGCCCTGACTACTCAAATTGGACAATAAATGACGCCAGCACACCTAGATAAGTAATTTTCTGAGCCATATATCATTCTTTCAATACGACTCGTCAACTCTTAGAGCCGGGGATCAATTGGGTTCAATCACTCGTAAGGGATCCATTCTGCCATTTAATCTCGAATCACGACAAAACTACCAGCGACATGGCTTCTACCGCGACGTGAACTAGAACTAACGAACTCGCTTTGGCGTCATTTTTTTGCACAAATCTGGTCTCCGAACTTCATTCTCGTATTGCTGTACTTATACCAATCAATGTCCCGGGTAGTGCTGAATCGGTCCGGATGGTAGACGTGATCGGCGTCATACTGTACCTCGGGTCCACCACTCATCATTCCATACTCGCCATCCGGACGCACATAGAAAGCGATCCACGCCTGGCGCGTGACATCATAGGTGCCTGAGGTCAATCCGCCGAGCGAATCGGTGTCATACCACCAGTTCGGTCCGACGGTGTAAGTATCGTCTTCGTCGGGACCCTTGCCACCCGTGCAATGCCACGTTCCGGAAAGAAAAGAAAGTGATAGTAAGGCATGCTTTTGCGGGCCGTTGTCCGCCAATGTGGCAGACGTGACGAGCATGAAAATGGCGCCAAAGATGATTCCGCACTTGGTCGCGATGGCTTTCACGAGGTTTCCCTTCGAAAGATTGTTATTTAGCCTCTGACATTTCAACGGCAGACGCGCTCGGCTCTCCCGTTCGAATCGTCGCCCTGCTTTGAGCGCCGAATTCGCACGACGCCAACGCTTTCCCGCGACTAGGGGCGCTCCGGTGGCCGCAGTAATCAAGATCGACGGATTGAGGTTTCCTATGATCCCTGAATTCTGATCCTCAACTATCCTCGCTGTTCGTGCACTAGATCACGGTTTTGGGGCTCGTGAGGCCCCTATCTACGAGTCGTCAGGCGAACGTAGGCGGATCGTACGCGCGCGTCTTTGGCGACTCGTGCTGCCACTCACTCAGTAGGTCCTTAGCGAGCCCCATGGGACTGGCCAATCCAAATTCTCTATTGAAGGTCCCTCGAAGAATTGGATGATCGTGCCCGCTGGGGAGACCCTCGCTGCAGGACTTGCAGAGCTGCCGGACATTGGTCGTCCAGTCCTCAGCACCAAACTGCTTCGCTTCAAAAAGTTCAACTAACGCACGAGCGTCCTCGTCCGACGAGCAGCGCGCGTGAACCGAAAGCGTGGGGATTTCTGACGGACTCCAACGCTCAAGCACGTCGAATACGGGATACACTATTCCGGCTATGTCGCGTTCTCCGTTCGGCACGCCGTCATGCAGGACAATATCGCCCCAGCGATAGCCGCTTGAGGGCAGCGGAATGCTGCGTATGATCACTCGTGCGGGGTCCAGTCGATCTCCCCAAACGACCTCTGCGTTAGGAGCCGGAAGCCGCACGGGAGCGGAGCCGTAATTGCAGCGGACTTCGCCCGTGCCCCCATCGATTTCAAGCCCGTATCCTTGCCAGGCCCTCCTCGCCAGATCCCAGTCGCGAATGGCAGTCGCAGCGATGCCTAAGTTCCACCAAGCGGGATCTTCGACTGCAGATGATATTTCGATGGCACGTAAGTTTGCGTCGATGCTCGGCTTCCACTTCCGCAATCGCTTATAAGTCAGCCCCAGGTCAAACCATGCGGCCGGATCATTTGGCCGGTCCGCCACTCGCGCCAAGAGAATTGGAAGTTGGTCTTCGGCCGATATTTCGCCGCTTACGTCGTCCTCGTCCGGCTCGCTCTCGGCGCGCACCCAGATACTACCCGCGCTCGTTCGAGTGGCGCAGAATCCTCTAGGAAGATCCGCGAGCGGTAATATCGTAGGATCGCGATCAACCAGATGCGATGGATGGACTATGACGATCTCCGAGTCGCTCGTGTGCTCGTCGCCACCGCACATGAATTGCCAGTCCCCGTCGTCCTCATGGAAGACACTCAGGACAGGATGATCCTGTTCCGTAATTCTGCGGCAGGAAAAGCCGCGCCCGGCAAACCTCACGTCCACCGTTATTACATGCCGCCGGTTTCAATCCCGCGGAGCCTGACCGAGTTTCGGACATTCAAGAAACCCAAATCAGACAAGACAAGGTGGGTGCTCTTGGACGATGAGTTAGCGGCCGTCCTACAAGAACACCGAATGGCTCAAGACGAAGAGAAGCGGGCGATTGGATCAGCCTATGTTGACCAGGACTTGGTCTTCGCACGGGCTGACGGTTCCGCGTTGGACCCCGCTTGGTTCGGCGACGCGGCTCAGCGTTGCATAGACCGTGCTGGCGTGACGCGGATTACGCTCCACGACCTGCGCCGTACGCTCGCGACGCTAGCCCTCGAAGGCGGCGCCGACGTGCATCTGATCTCCAGGCAACTGGGGCATTCGGACGTGAGGACAACCGAGCGGTATCTCTACATTCGACCGACTCGGAACGCTGAAGTTAGCGCAGCGTTTCGTCGGATGAGGCGGAGCGGGAATCCGAGTTCTGGCAGAGATCTGGCAGAAGCGGAAGTCGGGGAGGCGGAAACCCCTATAAAATAAGGCGAATCGTGGTAGCGCCAACGGGAATCG
>PLBE01000144.1 GCA_003134435.1 Acidobacteriaceae bacterium | reverse complement strand
CCGTTGAATCGACGCGGTGACTGCGTCCTGATCAGCCGAGAATGCCTGCCCGATCGCAGCATAATCATCGATGTGATCGGCCATCATGGACACCACTGTGGGAAAATTCACCAACGCGATGAACGCGGGATCGAACCCTTGTTTCTCTGCGGCGTCGGTGACCGCGGCGCCCGTCAAGCCGGGATTCGCTTGCAACCAGGCATTGACATCTAGGATTTCCTGCGGATTCGTCGACGCTGTGGTGATCTGGGACAGCAGCGCATCTGGGTAGAGCGCAACCGGCGCCAGCAGTTGATCCAGTTGTTCCGGCGCTGGCGCTGCCGCCTGCGCCCAGACCAAAGGACTGGGCCCCTGCAACAACATCAGCACGATCAACGGGGAAATCAGTATCGAACGTATTTTGCTCAGCATAATTGCAATCCCTTCCCTAGCCATTCGACTTATTCGTTGGTGATTTCTTGTTCAGTTCGGAAAGCAGTATCTTCGCCGGCTCCGGCGCCGTGACCTCGTTGTTGAACACGATGTCGTGCGCGCTGACATTTCTTCCGTACAACTTCTTGTTGGCTCCATTGTCCGGGCGCAGGGTCGAGCCCGACAGAGAGATTCCGGCAAAAAGTCCGCGAGACCGCGAGTACGAAAGAATTTCGGCGCGCAGGGTCACGTCGGTTTCAGCCGACGCATTGCGCCCGACCGGGCCCGCCGCCGCCGAAATATCCGCGCCCAGTTTTACTTTGCTGTCAAGAATGCTGCGGGCCGATCGGGGACTCATCAGCAACAGCACGAAGTCGGTCGCCTGTCCGCCAATCTGAAGTCCGAAGCTTCCGCCTTCGAGCGCCATCATCGTCGGTGCGCCCCAGGGACCTTTGAAGTCTTCGCCACCGCGGCAGGTCATGACACCCCTTCCATAACTTCCGCCGAATCCGAAGGCGAACTTGATCACGGAAGGCAGGACGACGATACAATCCGCCTTGTCGATAACGCTCTGCGGAATGTCATCCGGGATATTCAGAATTTCCTTCATGACATTGCCCGCATTTGCTACGCGGTCCTGTTCCTTCTTTTGCGCGAGAACAGGTGCCGCTGCGATAATCAGGAGCACGAATACAGCACAAACTCTTTTCATAAAGTTATCCTCTCTAACAGAATTAGTTTTTTCCTCTTAGCAAATCTGGCGGATGCGGTCATTCGCATTGCTCGCCGATGTTTCCTCGTTGATTGCACGCGGTGAAGTGTTGTGTGCCAGCAAAGCCTTGATCTGATCCAGTTGTCGCTCCATCCGCTCTTCGGATGCCGCGTTCTTTCCTGCCATCAGAATCAGTTTCACGGATACGAGAAACACACCTGCGTCAAGAAAAAGTTCGTGCGTGAATCCCTTGACAGCTAACGACAGACTGAACAATCCAACAGTCAGCAGAATCACGACGTTGGCCCACGGATCACTCGACTTGAACAATTTCATGGCAAATCACTCCTTCATCGAACTTGCTCTTTCACTGGTCACCAGGAACGAAATCTCATGCTTGATGAGCTGAAATCGTTGGTGTTAACACGGCTGTCGATTGGCGAGGGCCCCGCTGAATGCGAAGGCCCTCCACCGTGAAGTGCCCTCTGTTACTTCGCAACTGGCACCCACACCGCATCTGCAGAGGCGAGTTCTACCCCGGCAACTTCGGTGTTGATCGACACATTTTGAAGCTGCGCCTTTTTCCCGGGCTGTGCCGAAAAGCTCAACAGATACTGGTTGTTGAGGATGTTCTGCAGTTGGTCGAGATACGGCGCGAAACTCACCGGTTGCTGCAGCCCCAGAAAAAAGGACTCGCCACCGGTTACATCGGACAGCTTCGCAATGCCCGACTGTCCATTCGTGGCTTCCCAGTAGTTGCGGCCTCGGCGGCCCGCACCGGGGGCATAGATCGTATGGATGATGGTGCCAGTCCGCATGGCGACATCGCTTGCCGAATCTACGTCGGGATTGATATACAAGCCGCGCCAAGGTATGGAGCGACGGGCGCGGTCGATTCCGTCCGTAACCATCAAAACCTCACGCCGGTTCTGGCTTGCTGGCCAGCGCTTCATCAGATCGATCACCGAGAGGTAAGGACTTCCGTAAGCGCCGACTGACGCCAAGGGTAACCGCAGGGCCTTGGCAGCTGCGGCGTGGTCCGTGGTGAAATTCTGTGCGATCTGAACTGTGGCGTTTCGCATGTATCCGACGCCGATCGCAGTCGTCGACGGCTGAGTGTTGATAAACGTCTTCAGGTCGTCGAGGTGCATTCCCAATGTCAGGTTTGAGGCGTCATCGATCAGGATGAACAGATCGAGACCCGCTCGATCGCCCTTAGCTGGAACCCACTCCGTCACTTTCAGGCGTTCTTTGCCCTGGGTGACGGCGATGTCCTGTTGGCTGAGTTCAGGCATGCGTTTGTCGTTTGGCACGCTTGCCGTGACAGTCACTCTTACCGGCACGCTAGCGGCCGCTTCTTGTGCGTTCGATGGAGCGACGGTCATAATCGCGGCTGCTATCGTTACTGCTGCGCAAAACATACTCATTCTGGATTTCATAGTGCTTCCTCTTTTCATTTCGTTTTTCGAGTCCGGATCGAGTCTCACCTGTTGGTAATGCACCCTCTGTTCCAAACGTCAACTGATTGCAAATATGAGCGGTGTTACGAATTTGGCTTTCCGAAACTCTCGGAAATTTCCGAGAGTTCGCGAAGGCCGCAGAGAGTCAGAGGGAAAGAGAGTCAGAGATTGGTTTCAGGAGAGAACACCTTTGCCCGTTCGACGCAGGCGGTCGTACGAAGGCGCGGGAGCGCCGCCATTCTTATTCAATAATCTCGATGGCGACGCCCGCTCTACGGCTACGTTATATAAAGATGAATCGCTAGTTCTGAGAGTGAATGGGCGCGTTCAGGCGAACGACTTGGCCGCTCTCGAGCT
>PLBE01000238.1 GCA_003134435.1 Acidobacteriaceae bacterium | reverse complement strand
ATCTTCATTGGCAAGGTGCATTTCAACTCGATCTATTACGGCGTCCAAATGACTTGTTTCCGCGTCCGCGTCCGCGAACAGGAATCGCAAGTAACGCTGCTTGCAGAACTCCTCAATTGACCAGCAGTAGGCTGTAACACCTTCGGCCCGCGTCCCGGTATCCGGTATCAAGACTTCTTCGCCGCGTTTTACGGGCGCGAAGAAAAGGACACCATCAAAGGGCCGTGTTGGCAGACCGAGATTCGCATACGCACGTTCCGCATCACTCGTTAGTGATTGATTCGGCTGATCCAGAAACAGCAGATCCTCTCCTTTCACGTTGAAAATGATCGCGCGCGTATTGTTCCGCTCCGCCCCAAGAAGTTCCGAATGAAAGATGCCGTACAGCAAAAACGTAGCGTACGTTGTCTTTGTTGCAACGCCGGATATACCTGAAATATTTATGTGCGCCCCACGGCTGCCGTCGAGAAACTCAAAGTTTCCATAAATAATCCCCCCGTCGCGACCAAGGCCGAGGGGAAACCTCTTTTGCATGGCGTCGAAAAAAAGGGCCTGGTCACGATCCACGCCGGCGGCCCTGTAAACTGCTTGACCCGGCAGGGGCGGAACGAAGATTTCCGGCTCGACTCTTGTGACCGTCACGTGAGCTTTGACCGCGTGCAAAAGTGGCAAGATGCCCTGCTCCGCGAGGAAAACATCGCTATCGAGTTTGGCTCCTTCGTGCCGCGCAATTAGGCCATCGACAATGCCATAAATCGTGACGACGCTATCATTCGACAGAGACCGCCTGACTAGAACCACGTCGTCGAGTTGAACAATGTTCTCAATCGGGACCGCTACCCAGAAGTCAAGCGGTTGCGAGTCAGCAGTACCTAGCACCTTCCCGATTTCAAGGCTCATGCTTGCACTCCTTCCAAGAGTCTCTTCTCGATGCCACGACGCACAAGCAGCGAATCGCCCAAGCGATGTCGTAGCTCCGTTTCTAAATTTCCCACTGGCGCGAGATTCTGAGGCGCTCGGGGATCGCGAGCTGGACTCGACACGAAACGAGGAAGTTCGTGGGCCGAGAAGTTCGCGATTCTAGAAGCATTCTCCAGCCCCAACGCCGCCCGCACTTCGAGCCGGATTACTCCAGCTAGGAGGTGGTCCAGCTTGCGGCCGTCTGCTACACGCAAGAACCACGAATAGCGGTCGTATTTGCCATCCTCGATCGCAAACAGGGGAGTGCGCTGTCCCGGTAACAAGCGGCCCACCACAGAGAAATGCTTTGTTGTAAGGTACGGTTTATGAATGGTTTTAATGATTCCTACCACTTCATCTCGGGTGCTTGCGAAGTATGTGAGCGGACCATCTGCAAATACGCAAACGTTCCGCGAGCTCAGTCCCTTCCCGAGCTGAGCTTCCCGTGTGCGCATGAGGTTCTGGAGTTCGCCGAGCAGTTCTATGGGAGAGTTCTGGGCTGACGCAATGCCGTCGAAGACAAGAGTATGTTCACCGACTTGGATTTGCTCTTCTTGAAGAAGCCCTTCCCCAAGAATCAAGAAGCGATCAACCGTGATACCAGTAAATGACGCAGTTGCCCCCCGGACACGAACTGCACCAACGCCAATCGATCCAAGAAGGCCATGTATCATCTTGTCCTGCGAGTCGGCAATTACACGAGCCTCAATACGTCTGACCCCATCGACGAAACATATCTCCTCGTACTCTCCCGCGGACTCAGGAATAATCGGCTGCCAGTCGTGAGTCTCGATGTCGGCGTTTATGGTTCCGGACCCTTCGCTCTCGATGTCACCAAATTGAACAGCCGAATCGTATTCAGGAGGCCACGGGTCAAGCCGCAAAGTTGTCCGAGAGCTGTGCATTTCTAGTTCACATCCTGGTCGTAATTATCGGATACCTAGCCATATAGGCGAAGGAACCTTGTCCCCAATTTGGTTTCAGACCAAGACTCGAAGGCCCTCCCTCCCGCAGAACGACCTTCCTTGGAGTGCCGATCTCACGCGCGTTGAATTCTAGTCCCCTAATGCCCTTATTTCCTATTCCACTTCTTGCTCATCCTCAGTTCTCACTTTACGGCCAGCGCCAAGAACCCAGACTTATGAGGTTTAGCAGTACTTCACGTAAATAGCATCGCAACACTTCTAGAGCTGTAAGCTGAAGAACTGCATCTTCCTAGAGTCTCTACAATTCAATTAACACTGGATCTCCAACGTCACCAGCCAGGAAGTGAGGACAAGCGCCGACCTCAAGATGGCGGAGCGTAACACTCTCCTTCAACGTGCCGGCATTTCCGTCGTATACAAGGTACGCGTGATCTAGCGCACGTCGCGTCCAGCCGGTGACTATGTCGATGACTAGCCCGACCGCAGTCGAGGCCAGAACGCCGTTGGGCCACACGACCTGCGGCCGCGTCCCCGCCTTGCCATATCGTGCCGTTTCTTCGGCGATCCTTTGATCGGTCAGGAAACCCATACACCGCATACAAAGGTTTCCAGGCGACGAAAGTATGACCTGGCCGCCGATGACCGGCGGGTCCTGTCCGTGAACATCCATGCCGATATCGATGTAGTGCATCATGTAGCGTCGGCAAGCCACTTCAAGTTCGTGCCGGCCTTGGTAGCTGTCCACGCAGCCGATGACGATCTGGCACTCCCGCAACGGCTCGGGATTGTCCTGCCACGTCCCCGCAAAGCCTTTGATCCTCGCTTGCGGCTGCAGACCGAGAATCATCATTTTCGCAAGGTGCAGTTTGGGCGTTTGGGCCGGAACATCAATGGACTTTGCCCCGACCAGCCGGTTGAGATTCGATTCCTCGACGACATCCCCGTCGTAAATCACATAGTTCTGAAAACCGACATGTGCCAACTGCTGGATGACGTGCGAGCCTCCTCCTCCGAGGCCGGGCACACCGATCGTGCAGCGCCCGATCTTCTGATCGGAGTCAGGCCCCAAAAACGACTGCCGGGAAAAGCGCTCGTTGCTCACCGGCGGTCCCCCTTTTCGAAAACGCCCAAGGGCNNGCTGATCGTGCCGGCGGCCACCGGCTCCTTCCGGCCAGGCAGCCACACCCAGCCCGACCCGTGGTCGTGGCTCAGAATAATGATTCCGTGCGCCGCATCGCGCCCGACCGATTGAAATCCTGGCATCATCTTTGGAGTTTCGCGGGAATCCACGCCGCTCATCCCCGTCTCGCCCCTGTGCGGATGTACATGAATATGGAAGACCCCTTCCCGCGCCGGGCGGCCGTGATAGACCGCCTGCATCGCGCCCGTGATGGCATCGCTCCCGATCCTGGCGCCGACAGCGGGGTCATCGACGTATTGATCGTCAGGAATCGGTTGATACCGCGTAAGAAGGATCAGCCTCCCCTCACCCGCCAGCGTTCCCACCCGGCCAAAGACAAAGCCGACCCGTTCCGCGGCGAACGGGTGCGGCCGGGCCAAGTCCTGGAGAATTTTTCCGTGCAGTGATCCTGTGAGCCTGATCTCGATCTTCATTTTTCCTTTGTGAAACCTGTCAGATGGGCCACCAGGATTTGCGCCAGCGTCGGCAACGGCCGGTTGACCATCCACGAAAATGCAAACCAGTTCTTCTCGCAAATCCGCGCATTGCTGACGTTCCAGTTCCGCGTATAGGACGACCTGACCTGCACCGAAAAATACAGCCGGGACGGATAGCCGTCTGGTCCCCCGAACGGACGCAACAGGGCATCGCATTCCCGGGGCTCACACCCTTCCGGAAGGCGCAGCTTTTCCAGATGCAGGTATGTGTCATTGCCTTCCGTCAGCGCGCTGACTTTTGAGCAATACCCCTTCAGCTCCTCGATCTGTTCTTTCGCGTACTCCATCGCGCCCCTTTACGATGACCCGCCCGATTGCGGCTGCGTGTGGAATACCTCGCATCCGTGGATCTTCACCGGCCGGTCGGGCGGCAGCGGCATCGGCGGCTGCCCGTCCTTCTCTTCCAGCAGCACATACCCTTCCGGCGTCTGGCCCACTTTTGCGAGAATCTCGGCCACCGTCCGGTTTCCCCGCTCGATCTTGTAGGGGTCGCCGTTGATAAAGATGGTCACGATTTCCTTGTGGGCGGTGATGAAGCCCTTCAGTCCGCGCTTCCGGAGATCGACTTCTTCCTCCGGCTCGACGACCTCGTTCTTGCCGTGGACGAATTCTTCGATAAGCTCAAAAGCGCATGGGCGTTTCCCGACCTTGCCCAGGAGCAGCTCGCCCTTGGGCGTCGGGGTGTCGATCCGGAAAACTTCTCCGTCAATGCGAACCCGGTATGCGGGGGCGTGAGGAACTTCCTCCCCCCGCTGCGAAAATTCAAAGATGTCGATCTCGGTGCTGGTCATGCTGTTTTGGCCCTCCCCGGCCCTCAGGTGCAGCTTAAGCGAAGCACGCTAAGTATATCAAGCATACACTACGCACGCTTGTAAATGCAAGCAGCCCGCTCTACAATCCCGGCAGAGGAGAAAACTTGGGAGGAATCACAATGTCAGGCAGCACTACCCAGGGCAGTTCCGGGAAAGTCACCCTTGGACAGTACCTGGCCTCCATTCGCACCGACCGCAAGCTGACGCTCAGACAGGTCGAAGAGGCAACAAACAAAGAGGTTTCAAACGCATATCTCAGCCAGATCGAGAACGACAAAATCCAGCAACCTTCCCCGAACGTGCTGCATGCACTCGCCGATATCTATGGGGTCGATTACGGCCAGCTGATGGAGATGGCCGGCTACATCACCAACGTCAAGGCTCGGAGCCAGGGCCAAAGACACGGACGCGTGGCCACGTTCGCCAACCACACTCTTACACCTGCGGAGGAATCTGAACTGATGGACTACCTCAAGTTCATGCGCAGCCGGAAGAAAACCAGTGACAAAACCTGACGATAGCACCCTCAATCCCGACGACCTGCGTGCGGTCGAGGAACGAGCCCGCAAGCTCCTCGACCGCGCCGATGCCTGGGGCACGCTCCCCACGCCCATCGAAGATATCCTTGCCTCTGCGCAAATCCAGGTCGCCCCGACCAGCCTGTTCGATCCCGCTCACATCCTTGCCTATGTTCGCAGCAAGGGTGGCGATATTGCCCACCGTATCAAGTCAGCCATTTCGAAGGTATTTGGACTCTATGACGCCGGTGAGCGGGTCATCCATATCGACGATACCGTCGTCGAGTCCAAGCAGAATTTTCTAAAGCTCCACGAAACCGGGCATCACGAAATCCCCACGCACCGCAAGCTCTTCCGCTGGTTTCAGGAGTGCGAGAAAACACTGGCGCCGGAGATTGCCGATCAGTTTGAGCGCGAGGCGAACAACTTCGCCCGATTTGCTTTGTTCCAGGGGGGAACTTATGCCCGTTGCGCCGCCGATTGCGCGCTGGAAATCAAGACACCGATGAAACTAGCCAAGAAATTCGGCGCTTCGATCTATGCCTCAGCGCGCGAATTCGCGCGCACGCACCACCGCGCCTGTGTGGTATATGTGCTTGAGCCCATACAGTATGTCCAGGGCAATGGCGCTCAGGCAGTAGTCCGCCGGATTGAGGCATCGCCTGCCTTTCTCAGGCAGTTTGGAAGGCCGACGGATACCCTGATTACGCCCGATCATCTTTTTGGTCCCGTCTTGCCCATCGGGCGCAAGATGACGCGCCCGGTTACGCTCTCAGTCACCGACCTCGACGGAACGGATCACGAGTGCGTGGCAGAAGCTTTCGACACCAAGCACAATGTGATTATCTTGCTATACCCCGTGCACGCCTTAACGACCACCACAATCATTCTCCCCACGGGCTTCAAGCAGCGTTGCACGGATTAAGAAGGTTCTTCTAACTGCAATATCTTTTGCAGCCGCGCAATAAGTCCCGCGCGTTTCTCTTTATCCATCTTCGCCAGGTTCTGCAGTCTCCACCGGACGGCGGGCAGTCCTTCAGCGCCAGGCACCTTCAGGAGTTTCCAGTCTGGTTCACCGCGCTTGAGGCTTAGAACAAACTTGCGGTGATCCGCGGGCATCTTCCCGACCACCTCAGCAATCATTTGCTCACGGGCTTTCAGGAGTTCGTCAATAGTGACGGCTTCATTGGTCATGCCCTCGAACCCGCGGGAAAATTCCTCCGCGATGTCAAGACGCGTCGGCTCCAGCAATTCCGCGAAAGGACGATTGGTGCTGACCAGATAAACGATGAAGGCGCGACGCAGCTCATCACTGATCCCTTCATTGGCCAAAAGATCGCGCACGTCAAACAAGTCGCGCGGGTGCTGGCGATCCAGCGCGGCCACGATCTTGCCGGCGTAGAGATCCGGGAAAGACACGACCTGCATTTCCGCGAAGCCAAATTCTTCCTCGACCCGCGCCGCAACGGAGCGCGTCTCAGGGTCGTAGACGCATCCGCGCAAGACCGGCGTGACTTCGATTTTTATCTGCACCTCGTCCGCCCGAACGATCAATTTCGTGATCCGGGTTTCCCCTTTCGGCGCACCCCGCTCCACGACTGCGCCCGGAACACCGCGAACGATGGCATCGCCAATGCGGCGCATCGCTGCATCGATCTCCGTCAATGATTTATCGCGGTCCTCAATGGGCAGGTACGTCAGATCAAGATCGACCGAAAGCCGAGGCATGTTACGGACAAAGAGATTGATAGCCGTCCCGCCTTTCAAGGCGAAACACTTCTCCGCCGCAACAAAGGGCATGACCTTTATCAGCAGGGCGACCTGACGGCGATAATTCTCAGCCACCGGCATCGAGTTTCTCCGGAACGGTGATATTGAACTTCCGATCGAACTTTCCGCCGCGTACCAGCATGCGCTTGCCGCTCCCCAAATCTATCTCCTTGCGCTTGAGCTTCGGCAGCCAAGCATGGTTGTGCCGCTCGGAGAACCAGAAAAACAGCCGCTTCACCTTCACGCTCCGACAGTTAACAAGCAAGTTTTGAAGTCTTCGCGGACTGAGGTTGCGAAGTCCCTCCATCAACATGTCCGCCTGATGAAAAGTTTCTCGCTCTGGGACTTCATCAAGCAACTCCAGGATGGCGCGTTCGGGCGACGACATCGCGAGCGGCCAATTCCACTGACCCCAGGTTTGCCGTGCGAGGCCACCGCCAAGGGAATCTGTACCGGAATGCTCCGGAGTTTTTAGATTGGCGCCTTGCCCGAGGCTGCTCGCGATCGGTTCATTCCGGAACAGCTTTTTAGCGTTGTGAAAGACGAGTCTTGTGTCGAGCTTCAGCTTACCGACCCATGTGGGCAGCGGAGCGTCACCATAGACGTGAACCTCCCCTTGTCCTTTGGGACTGAGATAGTGGGCGAAACCTTGAAGTTCCAAAGCCGTCCGGCCGCCGACTATCAGCGGGCAATCCAGGACCATCTGAAGCGAGATCACGACGTTTTGCCACCGCAGCCGCTCATCCTCTTTTTCCGTCTGAAGATGCGCCGCCGGGCGGCGGTAGACGCCCCTCGCCACCTGCTCCAGCCAGCCGCTTGCAGCGTACTTGCTCCGCAGCGCACTGGAATAACCCCGACCCTGAAGCCAGGCAGAGTCGACGACCAGCCCTTCCGGCAGGTTGTGCTGTAGCCAGTTTAACTTTCCTTTGTTTTGCTGCTCCATGGTTAGCAAAATAGCACTTCTGTAAACCACTTAGCAAGTTTAAAACTTTCCAATAATGCTAACCACCAATATGCAAAACCCGTAACTCATAAACCTTCAATCCGAACGGACCTCCAGCCCCTCGCCTTCTCTGACTCCCAACACCTAAAAACCCGTCATTTTCAAACGGAGGGCTACGCCGTCTTTGCTTCACTGCGTCCTCTTCCGGGTGGGCCGCCGCTTGCCCGCGGCTCGGGCGGGCGTTTCGGACTGCGCCGG
>PLBE01000226.1 GCA_003134435.1 Acidobacteriaceae bacterium | reverse complement strand
ACCGCATCGCGATGGCGTTTGCGGTGGCGGCGCTGCGCGCGGAGGGGGAGACGACGATTCTCGGAGCGAACGCGGCGGGAGTGTCGTATCCAGCATTTTTTGAAGAATTGCGCGGGGTCGCCGACTAGGGACTGGCGCGGGATTTAGCGCTTGCCTTTTATGCAAGCAGTGATAGCATTGACAGCATGGCGACGATAACTATCCGGCAACTCGATGAGGGCATCAAGAGCCGATTGCGGGTTCGCGCGGCTCATCACGGTCGTTCGATGGAGGAAGAGGCAAGGGAAATCTTGCGCTCGGCTTTAACGGCTTCGTCAGCCGAACAGGGGAGTCTGGCGGATGCGATTCACGGGCGATTTGCAAGGTTGGGCGGAGTTGACCTGGATTTGCCGCGGCGCGACGCCATGCGTAAGGCTCCCAGATTCGGCGAATGATCATCCTCGACACCAACGTGCTTTCGGAACTCATGAGGCGCAAGCCCTCACCGCGAGTGGTGGCATGGTTTGGGAGACAAACCGCGACGGAACTGTTTACGACCTCAATCACCGAGGCCGAAATCTTTTATGGGATTGAGTTACTGACTACGGGTAAGCGCCGGGATGGGTTACTGGCGGCGGCGGAAGCCACGTTTGCCGAGGACCTGGCGGGCCGTATTGTCGGGTTCGAGAGCGAGGCGGCACGAGTATTTTCCAAGATTGCCGCGGGGCGGCGTGGCCGGGGCAAACCGATCAGCCACGCCGAAGCGCAGATTGCGGCCATTGCACTGGTACGGCGCGCCCGACTCGCGACGCGAAATGTTGAAGACTTCGAAGACTGCGGTCTTGAGATGGTGGATCCTTGGAACAGCTAGGCTGGAACGGTTAGTGAAGAGAATCGATAGTGAGCGCTCTGGCATGGCTGGCTCGGCTTCTAATTTCGCCAGAGGCTGGAAGCGAGATTCATGAGCCTCGAAAAATCGCAATCTCCCGACGAGCGCCTGCAAAAGGAATTCAACCGCTGGGCCGAGCAAGGTGAAGGCCCGAAGATGGAGAACCATCATCTCGACATCACCGAGAAAACGATGCGCCGGATGGAGTTGCGTCCGGGAGAGCGGGTCTTGGATCTGGGATGCGGATCGGGCTGGGCGACGCGTCTGCTGGCGCGCATGGTGGGCGAGGGGCCGCAGGCCTTTGGGCAAGTAGTCGGCCTCGATATTTCAGATGAGATGGTGCGGCAGGCGCGGGCGGCATCGAAAGAATTCGAGAACGTGATGTTCGTAGTGGGTTCGGCGGCGCAGATTCCGTGGGAAGAGAACTTCTTTGACAAGGTGCTTTCGGTGGAATCGTTTTATTACTATCCGGATCAGGATCGGGCGCTGGCTGAGTTGTTTCGGGTGATGGCTCCGCACGGGCGGCTGTTCATTCTGATCAATCTTTATAAGGACAATCCATATTCGCTGCAGTGGGTGCCGAAATTGAAGGTGCCGGTGCACGTCCGGTCGGCGGCGGAGTATGTGGACCTGCTGCAGAAGCACGCTTTCGAAAAAGTAGAGTATGCGCAGATCCCGGACGACACGCCGACGCCGGACAACTATCAGACGACCTCGTTTCATTCGCTGGAGGATTTGCGGGCGTTTAAGCGGGTGGGGGCGCTGTTGCTGATGGCGTCCAAGCCGGACGTGCGGAATCCGGCGCCGGGATACACGATCTATTGAGTCGGGAGTCGGAGTCCGGAGTGAGAGTCCGGAGTGCCTGCGGCCGGAGGCAACGGCGGAGCTGCGCTTCGGCGGGAGGGACGAGGGTGTCCGTCCCTAGGTGGGAGCTAGCGCTGGTCGATGAGGTGGATGGTTTCGAGGATGGTGTCGCCTACGATTGCGAGGCTCCTGGGGCTTAGCTTGTCCATGGTGTCTTGCGGGGTGTGGTGGAAGACGTTGTTGTAGCCGTAATCGAGGTCGATGACGTCGGCGCAGGGAACGCCGCGCTGGAAAAAGGGCAGGTGATCATCTTCGATCACGCCCTGGCGGGCGTAGAAGTGGGACTGGTAGCCTTCGCGCTCGGCGGCGGAGTAGATGAGGTCGAGCAGCCAGGGAGCGCCGTTGGTGGCGCGGTCGATGTTGAGGTCGGCGTCGCCGATCATGTCCATGACCATGAGGGCTTTGATTTTTTTGAGGGTGCCGTCTTTTTCCCATTTCTCGGCTAGATGGCGGGTGCCGTACACGCTGTCGGTGCCGGACCAGGTCTTGACGGCTTCTTCGCCGTCGGTCCAGACGAGCCAGACGCTGTAGCCATCGCGTTTTTTCCCGCGCAACTGGTTGGCGTATTCGAGCAGGATGGCGGTGGAAGAGCCGCCATCGTTGGCGCCGACGTATCCCGTATTGCGCAGGGGGTAGTTGGTGTCGTAGTGGCCGAGGATGACGATGATGCCGTCTTTGGCGCCGGGAAATTTGGCGATGATGTTGCGGACGGGGAACTTGCCTTCGACGGTGTCGGCGGTAAAGGCGTCGTCTTCGAGTTGATCGCTTTTGAGGTGGTCGAGGATATAGCGTTCAAGTTTCTTGTGATTTTCGCTGCCCATGTAACGCGGGCCGAAAGCGGTAACCTCGCGGGTATATTCGAAGGCACGTTTGGCGTCGATGTGCGGGAGCGGAGTGTTGTCGGCTGGAGCAGGCTCGGGCGGGGCGGGTGGTTCTGCGGGCTTTTCATTTTGATTCGCGCTGGTACTGGCGGTTGCGGTGGCGTCGGCGGGAGTTGTTTTGGTGCAGGCCGACGTGGTGGCGACGGCTACGGTAAGGAGCAAGGTTAGACAAGTTGTTGACCACAGAGGACACAGGGGAACACGGGGAAAGGCTGGGCGAGATGTCGTTCTGGTTGTCGGCTGTTTCATGGTTTTCTCTGTGATGATTTCCCTGTCACCTCGGGGGCGCTCCCTTTAGTTAGCGTTTTTTCTCCGCGCGTTTCCTGCGATGGTTCGGATGCACGAGCCAGGCGATTCCGATGCTGAGGACGTAGAGGGCGATCATGGGAGCGGCGAAGATGCACATGTTCAGGATATCGGGGGTAGGGGTGATGATGGCGGCGACGACGAAGATGCCGAGGACGGCGTAACGGATGTTGTGCCACATCCAACCGGCGCTGACGATGCCCATGAGGGCAAGGAAAAAGATCAGGATCGGCATTTCGAAAATCGCGCCCAGTCCCACGATGATGGTGAGAAACAGTGAGCTGTACTCGCTGAGTGTGATCATGGGCTGGAAGTCTTTTCCGTAGCCGATGAGGAAGACGAGGGCCTGGGGCAGGACAACTTTGTAGCCGAAGTATCCACCGGAGAGGAAGAGGGCGATGGTGGAGGCCATGAAGGGGAAGACGTAGCGCTTCTCGTTGCGGTAGAGGCCGGGCGAAATGAAGCACCAGATCTGGTAGAGGACGAAGGGCGAGGAGACGAACAATCCTGCCATCATGCCGACCTTCAGATAGAGATTGAAGGGCTCGACGGGATTGACGTACACGAGTTTGGCGGAGAGGCCGTTGCGTTGCAGGGCGTCCATGATGGGACGCTGCATGATGGAGTAGATGTTCTCGGCGTATCCCCAGCAGGCGAGGAATCCGATGACGATGGCGATGATGGAATAGACGATGCGCTTGCGCAGTTCCTCGAGATGATCGAGGAAGCCCATGGTGGGCATCTGCTCTGTGTTCCGGTCGTTGTCGTGATCCTTGGCGGATTCGTTGAGAGGGGAATCGGCGGCCGCTTCAGGCATCGGGCGCTACTTTCGGAGCAGGAGTTGGTTCGGGGATGGCTTCGACGGAAGGCACGGCGACTGCAGTGGTTTCCGCGGCATGCTCGGCCGCCGCCAGCCTTTCTGGGGGTGGCGGATTGAAGATGCGATTGGCCAACGACCCGAGAGGCGCCTGGAGCGGCGGGAGGATCTGCTGCCTGGGGTTGGTGCCGCCGGTGACGTCGAGGGAATTGATTTCGGACTCGATCTGGGAGCGGAATTCGTTGGAGGCGCGCCGGAATTCGTTGAGGAAGCGCGCTACCTGGCGGCCGATCTCGGGCATTTTCTTGGGGCCAAAAAGGATCAGCGCCAGAAAAAACAGGAAGACCATCTCGCCGGAAAAGCCAAAATTCATAGCCCTATCATAATGCGGGACGGGTGAAACAGGAAACTGGCCAGCGGAGGCACCTGATTCTGCCGCTAGTGGCAGAAGCAGACGTTCCGCTGGGCCGAGGTTGAGAACTTCAAAAGAGGTTTTTAGTGTCCTCCGAAGGTGTAGCCGATGGAAGCGCCGAAGCGCGTGGAATAGGAGGAACTGAACAACTGGTTGTTGGCGACGACGTAGAGTTTGGCTTCGGGGCGAATGAAGAAGCCGCCCTTGGGATAAATCTTGAGTCCGGCGCCGAAGTCTCCCATGAAGTGTTTGTCGCTGGTGTAGTTGGTGTTGTAGCCATTGCCGCAGACCGAGCAATACTGACGGGTGTCCATGGCGCCGATGCCAGCAGAGAGTTCGAGATAGGTGTGACTGGCTAGCTTGGGGGCGTAGATTCCGTTGACATCCAAAAAGAGCGGGCGATAGGGGATGGGTCCATAGATGACGCTCTGATACACGCTTTGAGTTGTCCGCCAATAGATCTCGGCGCCGATGCCGAAATTGTGCCACGGGAGCACGTCGCCGCTGAAGCCAGTATAGGTGCCACCGGTAAGCGATGGGCCGTTGGAGTTGGCGGCGGGTGCTTCTACGGTGCTGACGCCAAAGGCAAGGTCAACTTTCTGGGCTTGCGCAGCAGTCGGGCAGAGAGCCAGTGCGGCGCAGGCAAAAGACAATACAATCGCAAAGCGAAATTCCCGTTTCAAGCGATCCTCCAAGTGCGTTAATTGGGTTTACCAGCTTGGATGCAAGCTGGGGGCGCGGCGCTGCGGGGGTAGGGTAGATTTACAAGAATTTACGGTGCCGGAAGACCATGTACGAAAGGCCCTATGAAGCTGGCGGTTGTCATAGCTATCAAGAAAGGCGCTAGTAGGCCAGGAGGATGCGGAGGTCGCGGAGGTTGTTGCCGGTAGGTCCCGTGATCAGAGTGTCTCCGAGGGCGTCGAGAAGAGGATAGGCGTCGAAAGCGGAGAGGGCATGGCGGGCAGATTGCGCGCCATGGGCGCGGGAGATGGTGCTGCCGTCAACCAGGGCGCCGGCTGCGGGGCTGTTGCCGTCGATGCCGTCGGTGCCAGCGCTGAGCACGGTGATATCTTGTCCGGAAATTTGTTCGGCGCAGGCCAGAGCGAACTGCTGATTACGTCCGCCGGTGCCGCCGTTGCGGACGGTGACAGTAACTTCGCCTCCGGAGATCAGACAGAAGCGTGGTACGGTGCGACTCAGTTCGCGGAGCCGATCGAGCAGGTAGGAGGCGGCCTTGTCGTAGGGCCAGTCGTCGCAGGAGTTATCGACTGCGACGGAAAAACCGGCGTCAGAGGCGGCGATGGCGGCTTGATCGATGGCTACTTTGTTGGAGAGCACGGTCCACCAGCGGGCGCGGACGAAGGCGGGGTCGTCGGATTTGGGCGTCTCGTCGAGAGCATGCTGATGGAAAAGACTGGCGACTGAAGCAGGGAACTGATGGAGGAGATGGTATTTGGCGGCGATGCGTTCACAGTCTTGAATGGAGGTGGAATCGGGCATGGTAGGACCGGAGGCGAGCGCGTCGGGCGTGTCGTCAGGCACGTCGGAGACGAGAATCGAAACCTGCTGGGCGGGATAGGCGGCCTGGGCGAGGCGCCCGCCTTTGACGGCGGAAAGATGTTTGCGAATGGCGTTGATCTCGGCGATGGGCGCGCCGGAATGCACCAAGGCCTGATAGGTGGCGGCGAGATCGGGCAGGGAGATCCCGTCGTCGGAGAAGGTATCCTGATTCTTAATGTTATCTCTATCAGCATCGGTGTGTTTCAGAGTGGCGACAGGCTTTTCTACGATGGAAGAGCCGCCGCCTGAGATCATGAAAATGACGAGCGACGAGGAATCGAGAGCAAAAAGCGATTTAAGGATGGCGCTGGCGGCGCGGATGGAATCGGCGGTGGGGGTGGGGTGGCCACCGCGAAAATAGCGGAAACCGCGGATCTGGCTCGGGGGGTCGATGGACGACGCGACGATGCCTTCGAGGTTGCTGCCGACCTGGGCTTCGAGGGCGGCGGCCATGGTGTGGGCGGCTTTTCCGATGGAGACAACGAATACGCGATGGTAGGAATCGAGATGGTGGAGATCGTCGCCGACGCGGAGGATGCGACGCTCGCAGTGCAGATTGCGGGCGAAGGCGCTTTCGATGGAGGCGTTCTTCAGCGCTGTGCTGAATATCTCGCGGGCGACTTCGCGCATACGCGCGAACTGGTGCAACCGGTCGGGTGCGATGTCGGCCATGTTGAACGATTATAGAGAACGGCAATATAATCCTGCGCCATGCCCACGAAAACCAAAGTTGCCGACAAGAAGCGCGAATTCGAGCTGGCATTTCAGGGTTTGCGGAAAATCCTGAAGGTCTACGACAAGAATCTGCGGGTGGTTAAGGACGGGCCTCTCGGCTATTTGAGCGAATCGAAGACGATTCGATATCAGGGAAAGCCGGTGATGTTTGCCAGCATTTCCAGTAAGAGCTACGTGGCCTTGCATCTTTTTCCGGTGTACATGTTTCCGGACCTAGTGAAGGGGATCTCGCCGGAATTGAAGAAGCGGATGCAGGGCAAGACGTGCTGGAATTTCAAAAGACCGGAGGCGGCGCTGTTTGCGGAACTGGGAACGCTGGTGGACGCGAGCTTTCGGCGTTTTGCGGAGTTTGGGGAGCGGGATCTGAGTCGCGAGGATGCGCTGGCGCTCTGGGGCAAGAAGAAATAATGAGAAGGATTGTTGATTGGTAATTTGGGATTTGCAATTTCACTGGCGCGCGTCAAAGTTACGAGCTACAGATTGCGAATCACGAATTTGTAGTTTTACGAAGTTGTAGTTTCTTTCACCCACATTTCAATTGCGTCCCGCATTTCGCGCAAGCGGCCTTCGAAGAAGTGGTCTGCGGCATCGATACGAACCAGTTGCTTGGGATGGGCAAAGGTGCTGACGAGGTCTTCGAGTGTACCGGCGGGAGCAAATGGATCGCGCGAGCCGCTGACGAACAGCTTGGGCTTGGTACAGGGCCGCAGGAAATCGAAGTCGTAGACGCGGTCTTCGGTGCGGCCAGCGACGGGGACAGCGGGCAGGCCGAGAGCGATCAGCGCTGAGACGCGATCGTCGGCGCAGGCGGCGCGCAATCCGACGGCGGCTCCGAAAGAAAATCCAGCGAAGATCACGGGGAGCGCGAATTCGTGCGCGAGCCAGTCGAGGGCGGTGCGGACGTCTTCCAGTTCGCCGATGCCGTTGGCATGTTCTCCTTCGCTCAGGCCAGTGCCGCGGAAATTGAAACGGAGCACGGGGAAGGCAAAGCTGTTGAGGGCTTTCATGGCGTGGAAGACGACTTTGTTGTGCAGCGTTCCGCCATAGAGAGGGTGGGGATGGCAGACGACGGCGGAGTGGGTTGGGTTGGGCGATGCAGGATTCGGCGATCCGTTGAGGAGAGCTTCCAGGCGTCCGGCAGGGCCCGTGAGGAAGAGCGAGCGGATGGAGGTTGCGGAGGGCATAGTTCGTCGGCAGTGGCTCGTTGTTAGTATTGCAGAGAATCCGACCGCCAGCGATCAGCGACTAGCGACCAGCGACAGGCGACTGTTACTCTTTTCCTGCATGGACTTGTTTGCCCTTACGCGCCGCTTGATCGATATCGAATCCATCACTCCGAATGAAGGCGCGGTCGGAGATTTTCTTTGTGACGAACTGGTAAGGCGTGGGATGGATGCGCGAAAAATGCGGGTGGAAAGCGCGCGGGCGAACGTGCTGGCGACGTGGCCGGGGCACGAGCGTCCCGAAGTTGTTTTTTCGACCCACATGGACACGGTGCCGCCGTTCATCGCGTCGTCGGAGGATGGCGGGCGCATTTACGGGCGGGGCGCTTGCGACGCGAAGGGGATCATTGCGGCGCAGATGGTGGCCGCGGAGAAGCTGCGCGGGGCAGGAGTTTTCGTCGGGCTGCTGTTTCTGGCAGGGGAGGAGCGGGACTCGATGGGCGCGAAGCTGGCGAACCAGCAGCCGATCGGCGCGCGCTACATGATCAACGGCGAGCCTACGGAGAATAAGCTGGCGCTGGCCAGCAAGGGCGCGCTGCACGTTGAACTGGTGGCGCGGGGAAAGATGGCGCACTCGGCGTATCCGGAACTGGGCGAGTCGGCGATTGACAAGCTGGTGGAGGCGCTGCACCGGTTGCACGGGATGAAACTTCCCGAAGATGCGGAGGTTGGTCCATGCACGAAAAACGTGGGCTCGATACAGGGCGGGCGAGCGCCGAATGTGATTTCAGACTTTGCCAAAGCCGAACTTTTTTATCGGCTGATTGGTCCGACGGACGCGCTGCGGCGGGAGATTCAAGAAGCGGTTGGTGAACTCGCCGAAGTGAATTTTACCCGCGAGACTCCTTTTCTTCGTTTGCGCACGCTGGACGGCCTGCCGACGATGGTGGCGGCGTTCACCACCGATATTCCTTCGCTGACGAACTGGGGCGAGCCGCTGCTGCTTGGGCCGGGGTCGATCCACGTGGCACATACGGAGGGCGAATTTGTGGAGAAAGCGCAACTGCAGGAAGCGGTGGAGATTTATTGCGCGATGGCGAAGCGGCTGAGCGCTTAACTGTCTGGCGAAAGCGCGGGCTTGTCTATAATCAGGAGCGACTCTGCAATCCAAGGACACTCATTGGCCCTCGACGAAAACATTTATGAAATCCGGCGCGAGAAGCTGAAAAAGATCGAGGCTCTCGGGCATCCGGCGTATCCGCGGAAGTACAACTACAGCCACACGGTGGCGCAGATTCTGGCGGAGTACAGCGGGCAGACGACGGAGGAACTGGAATCTCCGCGGGTGACGGTGCGGGTGGCGGGACGCATCATGGCGATCCGGTTGATGGGCAAGGCCGGATTCGCGCATTTGCAGCAGGACGGTCAGCGGTTGCAGATTTACGTGAAGAAAGACGCGATTGGCGACGCGGGCTACGAGTTGTGGAAACTGCTTGACCTGGGCGATCACATTGGAGTGCGCGGATATCTGTTTCGCACGCGCACTGGGGAACTCAGCGTTCACGCGGAGGAACTGACGTTCCTGTCGAAAGACTTGCTGCCATTGCCGGAAAAGTTTCACGGGCTCACGGACGTGGAGTTGCGTTACCGGCAGCGGTATCTCGATCTGGTGATGAATCCGGAAGTACGCGAAGTGTTTTTGAAGCGGAGCAAGCTGGTGCAATCGTTGCGGCGGTACTTCGACGGACAGGGATTCATGGAAGTGGAGACGCCGATGATGCATCCGATCGCGGGCGGAGCGGTGGCGCGTCCGTTTAAGACGCACCACAACACGCTGGATATGGATCTGTTTCTGCGCATTGCACCGGAACTTTATTTGAAGCGGCTGACGGTGGGGGGATTCGATCGGGTGTATGAGATTAATCGCAACTTCCGCAATGAGGGGTTGGGATGGCGATGGAATCCGGAGTTCACGATGCTAGAGGCGTATCAGGCGTACACCGACTATCTGGGCATTCTCGATACGACGCAGGCGGCGACCGAACGGGCGGTGCAGGATGTGACGGGCGGGATGAAGACGAAGTGGGGCGAGCAGGAGATTGACTGGTCGCATGCGAACTGGCGGCGGATGACGATGCGGGAGGCGATTGTGCATTTCTGGCCAGAGAAGGCGGGCGTCAAACCGGAGCGGAGCGATTTTGCAGCGCGTGAATCGGTGGCGGCGCTGGTCGAGCGCGTGCGGGCAGCGGGGATTAGTTTGAAGTACGAAACTGCGGCGCCTGTGGGGAAGACAATCGCCGCTATTTTTGAGGCGGTTGCGGAAGAGCATCTGATGCAGCCGACAATTATTTATGAATTTCCGACTGCGGTTTCGCCGCTGTCAAAACAGAAGCCGGACGAACCGGACTGGACCGAGCGTTTTGAAATGTATGCCGGACAGATGGAAATTGCCAACGGCTTCAGCGAACTTAACGATCCCGAGGATCAGCGGCGTCGCTTTGAAGGGCAACTGCAAGAGCGGGAGCGCGGTGACGACGAAGCTCATCAAATGGATGAAAGCTACATCAACGCGTTGTCGTACGGGATGCCTCCGGCGGGCGGAGTGGGACTGGGAGTGGATCGGCTGGCGATGCTGCTTACGGACTCGCATACCATCCGGGATGTGATTTTGTTTCCGCTATTGCGACCGGAGCGGGTTGCTGGCGGGGAGGACGCAGGGACATAGGGCCGTGGACGCCGTGTGCTCCGGAGGCTCGCGCGCTCTCGGCTTACGCACTGGCGGTGATTAGTTTTCGCGGACAGGAATGTCCGCGCCACACGGGTTTAGCTGCCAGATTTTTTTGTTGGCTTGGCTGCGCTTTTTTCCGGGCCGAAGTTTTTGGTCAGATAACTCAAGAACGCATTGCGATCGGCGTCGGGTATGACGGCGCCCAGGCCCTCCATTTTTTCGAGTTCAGCCGACCACTCCGGGCGCGACAGGTGCTGTTCGGTGATGCGACTGGTGTTATGGCAGGAAGTGCAGGTGGCCTTGATTTTCGCCTGCGCGGGTCCGGGCGGAAGGGGCTTGCCGGGAGCGCTGGGCGCCTGCGCGGTTGCCATGATAGCGGATGCAAGCAGCAAGAATACTGGACAAATTCGGTGGAACAAGCAGGATTCCCCACGGCACTCACGGCGTTGAAGCCGATTAGAGTCGCCCCCACACGGGCGCGAGAAAATTCTAGCAGGAGTCGACCGCTCGCGGCTGCCGGTTTTCAGCAGAATTAGGAAACGAAAAAACGCCTCGGCTGCAATCCCCCGACGGCAGCCGAGGCTACTTTGGTGAACAAACCACCCGGCCTTGATCCCCATCGCGGCCGAGCCTTCCAGGACGCACCCGGGGGAGGACTCGGGGGTGCGTTTAAATATAAGTATATCTATAGACATTACGTAGATCAAGGAGATTCTTAGCGGAACTCCTTATTCGGGCGGAGGGCAAGCAAGTGCAGATCCCCCGCTTCGCTCGGGATGACAATCGAGTGGCTAGAGGCAGGATGGCTCCGAGAATCTACGAGGGCCGATGTGCGGGTGGCGATCTGCGCGTGGCGATAGGGGGCCGTTTGACAGGGGCATGTCCGCTGCCTAGACTGCGCTCTGGCGGGTTGTGACCTGGATCACTCCCCGATGCCAAGGGGCGATGTATTCTTATAAAGATTTGGCAGGGAACGAGGCCTCATGAGCTGGCTGCAGAATAAATTTGAAAAGAATTTCATGATTTCGACGGTGGACTACGTCTTCAACTGGGCGCGCAAGTCGGCGCTCTGGCCGATGACGTTTGGACTGGCATGCTGCGCTATTGAGATGATCGCGTCGTCGACGGCGCGCTTCGATATTGCGCGTTTTGGGTCGGAGGTATTTCGGCCCAGCCCGCGGCAGTCGGACTTGATGATTGTATCGGGGACGGTGACGCTGAAGATGGCGCCGGTGGTAAAGCGAATTTACGACCAGATGCCGGAGCCGAAGTGGGTGATTTCGATGGGCGCTTGTTCGTCGGTGGGCGGCCCGTTCAATACGTATGCGGTGTTGCAGGGCGTGGATCGGATCGTGCCGGTGGACGTGTATGTGATCGGATGCCCGCCGCGTCCGGAGAATTTGTTTTACGCTCTGCTCAAACTGCAGGACAAGATCGACACCATGACGATCGCGAAGCGTCCAACGGAAGTGCGGCTCGAAGCGAAGATGATGGATGATTTCAAGCGGCAGGTGATGGTGGCGCAGACGATGCAGCCGAAATAGCTGTCAGCCGCCAGCCATCAGCCGTCAGGTAAACCACAGGGCGATAGGGACGGGCGCCCTCGCGCGTCGAAGCCGAGTTCGGCAGGGTTTCGCGGCCATCACAAAGGAAATTCATGGGCAACCTCATAAAGATAGCTGTTGAATCCGACCTCCCAGCCCTTAACGAAGCCAAAGAATTTCCCTGCGGCGACAAGACTATCTGCGTCGCCAATGTAAATGGCGAAATCAGCGCCATGGATGACATCTGTCTGCATCGCGGAGGGCCGCTGGGGCAGGGTGTGATCATGAGAGGGAAGGTTGTTTGCCCGTGGCATGGATGGGAGTGGGATCCGAAGACAGGCGCGGCGGCCGCGCCGGGCGCGAAGGTGGCGGTGTATCCGGTGAAGGTTGAGGGTGGGGATGTGCTGATCGAGATGTAGTGAGTCGCGACCCGGACGCCCTGGTCCGGTTGGTCGAGCGAGGCGCGGCGACCAGCAGTTGTTTGACAACAAGATAATCGCGGCTTAGAACGGGCCGTGCTTTGCGCTGACAGGGCGGACGATGTCGTGCCGCCGCTATGCGAGCAATTTCAGGAACTGGCCGGGCTGATTCTCGAATCCCGGGAATACCGTCTTCAAATCCTTGTTCCCCAGATAGCGCTCGACGACTTCGCTGAGCACCAGGCGGAAGTCGGTGGTGACGGCCAAGTCGCGGCCTTCGTAGAGGTGCGATTGGTCGAGGCCGGGCCAGCGGCCGTAGACTTTACCGCCTTTCACCGGGCCACCTAAGACGAACATTACATTGGCGTGGCCGTGGTCGGTGCCGCGGTTGCCGTTTTCGCGGGCTGTCCGGCCGAATTCGGACATAGTCACTACAACGGTGTCTTCTCCGAGATCGCCTAAGTCGGTCCAGAAAGCGGAGATCGATTGCGAGAAATCCCCGAGGACGTTGGCGATCTGGCCTTGGGTGCTGCCCTCGTTGACGTGGTGGTCCCAGCCTCCGATATCGGCGAAGGCGACCTGGACTCCGAGGTTGGCTTTGATGAGTTGGGCTAACTGCTTCAGGCTGTCGCCGAAGCGGCCTTTGGGATAGTGGGCATTGGCGGCGGGTGTGTAGTGCGCGGGATCGGCGGCTTTGAGGGACTTGACGGCGTCGAAGGTTTCCTGTCCGGTGCCGTGCAACACGGTGTCGACGGAGTGATCGTACATGGCTTCGAAGGTGTTGGCGTTGGCGGCGGCGTTGGGATTTTTTCCGCCTACGGAAAAGTCGTTGAGGTTGTTGACGGCGACCGCGGGTTCTTTGCCGGAAAGAATGCGGGGCAGGGATGGGCCGAGGGCGATGGCGCGGAAGGCCGATTTATCTTTGGCAGAAGCGCCCGCGGATGAGCCGGGAAGCTCGCGGAGAGCGCGGTTCAGCCAGCCATCGTCGGTGACCTTGACTCCGGGCGTGCCGGACTCCATGAAATCCTGGGCGTCGAAGTGGGAGCGGGTGGGGTCGGGCGAACCGGCAGCGTGGACGATGGCGAGGTGCTTTTGTTTCCAAAGCGGTTCAAACGACGCCATGGCGGGATGTAATCCGAAGAAGCCGTCGAGGTCGAGCACGGATTTTCTGGGAATGTTGATGGTGGGACGCATGGCGTAGTAACTGGGCTCGGCGTGCGGCACCACGATGTTGAGTCCGTCGGCGGCGCCGCGCTGAAAGATGACGACGAGACGTTTGGAGCGCGCGCCGGGGTCAGCCGCTCCCAAGGCAGCGCGAGTCAGGAAACCGGGAAGAGCGGTGGTGCCAACTACGGCGAGGGCGCCGTTTCGGAGGAAAATGCGTCGAGTGATAGACATAAATTCGGCTCACAGTTCTCAGTTGCCGGTTCTCAGTATTCAAAACCGGTGACCGGCGGCTATCTTCTTTGAAACTCTGGCGATCCTAGAATCAATCCGGTGATCGCGGCCAGGTTTGGAGGACGTTTGGGATCATCCAATTTGCGCTGGCTGATCTTGGGGTCCTCGAGTTGTTTGCTAATCGTATCGTGCGTTTGCTTCGAAATGTCGCCGGAGAGTAAGGAATTTTCCAAGGTTGCCAAGGCCTGCTGGGGATCGGCGGACGATTCCTTTTCTGAACCCGCCGCATTCGAGCCGGCTGCGTCGGAGCGGGTTACGGCAGGTCCGTTTGCCAGGCTGGCGGGATCGACTTTGACTCCTTTTACTTTTCCGGCGGCCAGGCCGAGGGCGAAATTCATGCGTCCGAGGAGCGCTGACGAGTTTACCCAGGTTTCGGCTTTCATGGAGTAACCGGTCGGCGGTTGCATGCCATAGAGGATCATGCCCATGTTGTTGAGGGTGACGGCCAGGGCGCGGGTGTCGTCGACCTCGGCGCCGCTGGCGCGCACGGCGGAGACGACGAACTCGAGCGGCGTTTTGACTTTGGCACGATAGGCGCTGGGCGACCAGAACTCGGGCGACTTGAAGAGGGTGCGCAGGACCTCGCGAATGTCGCCGTCTTTTTTGAGAAAAGTTTGGGTCATGCGATCGACGAGCGCGGGCGGAGGATCGTCGGAGACAAAGCGCATGGCGAGCTTTTGCGAAATGAAATGCGCCGTCTTGGGGTTGTGAGCCAGCAGGTGGAGGACTTCCAGACCTTCGCGCTCGCCGCTTTGCTTGATGCGATGACCCATGACCATTTTGTCGCCGGGTTCATGCATGCGGGGCTCGAAGTGAAAGTCGCCGCCTTTTCTCGGCTGCTGCAGCGTCCATCCGGTAAAAACCTTGGCCACTTCGGTGACATCTTTCTGGGAGTAGCCGCCGTTGACGCTCAGGGTGTGCAGTTCCATTAATTCGCGGCCGTAGTTCTCGTTGAGGCCGCTGGCCTGCTTACCTTTGGTGCGCAGACGCGGCGGACGTCCGTAGGGGCCCGGGCCATAGCGACCGTGGGGCGGAATGCCGAGCGCGATTTCCGAATCCGGGCCAACGCTCAACCAGTTGTCCAGATAGAACAGCATCGCCGGGCTTTTTGCGGTGGCGACCAGCAGGTCTTCGAATTTTCCCAACACATGGGGACGGATGGCGTCGCGTTCGTAGCTGGTGAGAAGGTAGCGATCGGCGCCCTTGTTGATGAACACATTGAAGTGGTTGAACCAGAAGTCGGTCATCACTTCGTCGAGCTGGCGTTCGCTATCGATGGCGCGCAGCAGCTTGGCCTGGGTTAATTCGTTGACCACGACCTGCTCGGGATTGTTGAGCGACATGACCGTTTCTTTTTGTTTCGGGTTCATACCCTCGAGCAGGGCGTCGGCCCTGGCGCCTCTGGTGGTGGCGGCAAGAGATTTCTGTTCTTCGGGCGACAGGCGCAGGATTTCTTTCATGCGCTCGTCGGGAGGCAGATCGAGCAGTTCTTGGGTTTTGAGATTGGCGAGGCGGCGTTCTTCGCGGCGTCGAATCTGGTCGGGATCGGTGGACTGGCCCGGTTCAGCAGGGACGTCGGACGCGGCGGCGCTGGATTGCGTAGTGCTCTTGACGGCTTCGTCTTTTTCTTCTTCCTTTTTGCGTTCTTGCTTGTCTTCGTAGCGCTGGAGTTGGGCTTCGTAAACGGCGCGCCTGGTGGGATCGCGGGGCAGCGAAGCTTTGCCGTCGGCGATCTGTTTGATCACCTGATCGTTGGGAAAATTCTCGACAATCTCCTTCGTTCCCATGCGCAGAGTGCGGAAGGGAGCGAGGCGCGCATCGAGAGCGGAATTGTCAATTTTGTCGGGGTGAAGCTGGAGTTCGATCCACTTATCGACGCCCATCCGGGTGACGCGGTCGACCTCGCCGGGGCGGGGGCCGAAGGTCAGGCGGTTGAGCGCGTGGACGGCGCGTTTGTGCTCGTCCATGGGAGTGGACGCGGTGCCGGGGAGCTTGTCTTTCTTGCGGCCCAGGGCAAACTGGGTGGTGAGCGCGGCAGCAATGAGCAAGACCGATGTCACCAGCAAACGGCGTCCGGGTGAAGGCATTCCCATCGTGATTGGCCTCAATAGGATTAACCCGGACAGCCCGAAAAGTTGCTGGCGACGTGGAAGGTAGCGGCCGGGCGAGTTGCGGGAAAGGCTGTGCCTTTCCAAGACCGGTGCGGCCGTACGTCAGAGAATCCTGCGTCCAGCTAGTTCTTTAGTTTCGCGACATAGGCCGACCCGCTATGCGATTTGCGAGCAGTGCTTTCGACGAATTTCAGGAACTCGCGCAGGTGTTCTTTTTCGGACAATTCCGTTTCGGAGAATTTTACGCGAACGCCAAAGGAGGGCGCACTGCGGGTGGCAACTCCGCTGATGATGACGCCTTTTACCCAGATTTTTCCGCTGGCTACCCACAGTCCGATTTCGAGGGCCTTGCCCGGGGGCACGGGACCGGGAGTTTCGACGAGGCAGCCACCGCGGCCGACATTGGCCAGATTGCCCCAGACGGGAGCTTCCACGCCTTCGATGTGAATTTCCACGGCCACATAGCACTTCAGGCGCTGGAACCGGCGGCGACCCGAGTCCGGTTGCGGCGTGAAAAGATCGGGTTCAAACGGGGGCGTTCCCTCCACAGGTTCGGGATGGTGAAGAACAACGGGCGGAGCAGGCGCTGGCACGGGAACGGGAACTGGAACAGGGTCGGGAGTGGAGGCAGCGGCGGGCACAGCTTTCCGCGCTTCGCGATCTTTAATGGCCGCTTCCTTGATCTCGCGCATCGCCCGCAGCAATGCGGCTTCGCGCTGTTCGGCGGGCACTTCGCGGTAGGTCTGGAGCAGTTTGCCGAGGTGGCTGACCAACTCGGGATCGGTGAGGAGGCGCGTCCAGTCGGACCCTTTCGGCGACAGCTTCTTGTCTTCGCTCATACGCGGGGGCTTCCCCGGCGTTTCCGTCGGCTGGAAGCAGCTTGGCTCGCTTCATAGATTGAACGTCGCACCGGGGTTTCACAAGATGACCAAGGTCACGACGGCAGTGGGGCGAGGCAGTCCCTTGGGCAGGGATGGGAATTTGGCATTGGTCCGGGGCGGGGCCAAGCCCACCACCACCCGGGGGAAACGCTGACTTGAGGGGGACGGGGCTCGGCTTATCGCCATGCGGTACAACAATTTGCATCCCAACTTAGGCAAAAGGAGTCCAAAAGACTTATGATTTTCGTTTGTAGCTGGTAAGGAGAGAATCCAGGTCCATGGCTTGTTCGGATCACCCCAACCACAAACCTGCATGCTTGGGCGCATCTTCTTTGTTGTTTCTGCTGGTCCCGCTGCTGGTTTCAGTTGTCATTTTTCCCGGGAAGCTATGCGGCCAGAGTTCGGCGGGTAGTTCGACGGCGAGCTCAGCGGGCGGGAACATGCAGGTTCAAAGTTCGCAATTCCAAAGCTCGGCACAGAATCCAGTGCTGGGAAGTGTGCCGGATGACAAGCCAACGCCTGGGGTGCTGGCGCTGACGTTCAGCGGCGCGATCGAGCGGGCGTTGCGGCAGAACCTGGCCGGGCTTCTGTCGGAGTACAACACCATCGAGGCGCGGGGCGAAAAATGGCAGCAACTGAGCGACCTGCTGCCGAATGTCAATGCGGATGTGCAGGAAGCGAGACAGAAGGTGAGCCTGCAAGCGCTGGGATTTAGCGGCTCGCTGTTTCCCGGAGTGACTCTGCCCCGAGTGATCGGGCCTTTCTCATACTTTGACGTGCGGGCGTCGGCGACGCAGCGGGTTTTCGACTGGAAG
>PLBE01000258.1 GCA_003134435.1 Acidobacteriaceae bacterium | reverse complement strand
AGATCCCAACCCAGGAGTATCGACGAATGCGATGCCATCGCGAAGGCGGGGCGACGGGAGCTGAACCACGATTTTGGTCACATGCTTCTCGTTCCCACGATTGAGCTGCTCCGCCACAAACTCTGGCAAGTGCGCAATGTCGAACTGTTCGGGCGTCCGATTGGCAAACCAGACATGAACAACCGGAGTCTCGCCGTACAGTAGGCGTGTCGGAACGGCGGTAATCGGAGTGACCCCCACCGGAAGTACATCGCTCCCGAGCATCGCATTCAGCAGAGAGGACTTGCCCGAACTGACGCGTCCAAAGATCGCGATTTCGAAACTGTTGTCTTCCAAACGGTCCAGAATCATCGACAATGTGGACCGGAATTCCACCAGTCCGTGCTCGCTGATGACCGACTCCAGCTTCTTGAGAACCGGGATCTCGTCTCCAGTTTGTTCCAGCCTTTCCAAGCGTTCCTGCAGGTTTTCCCTGGACCCACGCATTAGATACTGGTCGAGCTGTCGTGCCAGACCCTGGAGTTCTCCAGCGATGCCGTTGAGTTCAACTGCGGCCGCCTGGGGAACTTGTCCATAGCCGCTCATGTATTCGGGCTTCAACTCCTCGGCGGCAATTTCCACAAACGTAAGGTTTACGTGGAGTGCACGCGAAACGGGGATATCGGCTGGCGGTCGTTCCATTCCTTGTCCATCGAGCACGCGAATCAGCTGAGCGCGAATGCGGCTGATGTAGTCTTCGATCACACGCCGCTGGGCAGGACTCAGATCGGGAGCATATTGTGGGAAAGCCAGATTAGATGCCGAGACATTGAGCGTGCTCTCCATCTCCGCCAGCAGCTTGTCAATGTGGCGACAGGTCACGCTAAGGCGCCGCTCATGATTCGAATTGAGCGAATTGGACCCGTTCGTCACCTTGCAACGCCCCCGTTCATGCGAAAGTCGATGTATAGCGGCGAGATCTTGATGTGTTCCTCGGATCGGTACTTTGGACAAGTTGCCATATCGATCAATGCGATGATCGCTCCCGGATTACCCCCGCTGAATTCCAGAACTTTATCGACGAATTCGCTGATGTTTGTGCCTGACAAGCCAGAGCGATTGATTCGCTCACGAGCAAATTGCTCGGCGGTTGAGTCGTCGAAATTGCGGATTTCACACTTCTGCGAACGGTCGCCATAAAGCGGCTGGAGAAAACCCGTGTCTTCCATGTGGATGGAACGGGCCACCGCGCTCACCGGGGTCGAGCCCCATCCCATGACTTCGCGAACGGCCGACGCAAACGAGTACGAAGGCCGTTTGAGATGGTCAAGCAGGATCGAATACTCCCCCTCTCGCAGTGCATCCATCACAATCCCTTTCAACGAAACCGCGGATTTTGTCGTAATCGCATCCTCGTCGCGAAATGCTTTGGTGGCACGCGAATTCTGCAATCGGAGCAGACTACGGGCGAGACTGCGAAACATCACGTTGGTCGTCGCAGAGTCTTCGCAATAGAGAACAGACCGAAACGGGGGCAGCACATTGCGGAGCAGAAGTGTTTTGCCAACCCCCGATGGTCCGTAGATGAGAAACGAGCGCCTCTTCGCCAGGAACTGGGCGATTCGTTGACGTTCCTCCTCACGATCGAAGATGAAATCCGGCATCATTGGTTCCGTTCGCGGCCTCACTCGTCTTGCCCTTTTCGCTTTACGGCAAGCAGCAATCGTAGAACATGATCTTTAGTCTGAATCGACGCGGCCGCGGCCTCCCGCCGCTCGATCTCTTCGTTGATCGAAGGCAACGCAACGTCCAGATGCTTTTCGAGCCATCCTTCAATCTCGCCTTGCAGTAGCCAATCTGATGCGGGCAAGACCTTGATCATCCGCTTAACCGCAAGTTCCTTGTTTCCTCGATCCGCAACAGCCAGAGCAATCGCGCCTGTCCTTGCCGCGACCTCCGGGTCGCTGTCGTGGAGCAAGGCTGCGACCTGGCACCAGTCTTCATTGCACAACTGCAGGCATTCGAGAAGGCGCAAAGCGCATCTGCGCCGACGCTGGCTTTGCGGCCGTTCATGGGAGCCGGACGGAGCAGGAGTTCTAGCTGCGTCGATCAAGGCGGAATGGGGTAGCTCGCCAGCCTTCCGAAGGGCGTCCTCGGCAAAGCTGCGACAGAAATCATCCTCCAATGCTTCAATCAACTCGGGCACAGCCTCCGGACGTCGGAACTCGCCCAGCGTTTCGATGGCTCCCACCAAATGTTTCCGCTGCAAAACATGCCGCAGAGCCTCAAAAACGTCCTCGGTGCGCCAGGCACCCAGGGCTCGTGCAGCCGTGTTTTTCACCGCCTCTTCCCCGTGCGCCGCGACTGGATCTACGATGTGATCCTCCGACGTCAAATAGTCGAGCAACACGTCCTTAGCTCCTAGTTCGGCAAGAGCACGCACCGCCCGTTGACGCGGCACAAAGATGCCACTAGGTTTGCCCTGCAGAAGGAAACGCTGCAGCGGCGTGATGGCTTTTATGCCGCAGGCTACGAGCATGTCAACTCCCAGTTCACCCTCGTGAAGGGAGTTCAGGCTCTGGACGAGCGCTTCGATTTCCTCGTCGGAAAGATCGCGAAATGCTTGGCTGCTTCTCTCCACCAGAGCCTGACTCCTATAACCATCATTTGCCCCATCGGGCGTAAACCGAGCGGCCCGCGTACTTCGCATTGCGTCCCAACTCTTTTTCGATTTCCAACAAACGGTTGTACTTTGCGATGCGCTCACCGCGGCACGCAGAGCCTGTTTTCAGTTGCCCAACCCCGGTGGCCACCGTGAAATCAGCGATGGTCGTGTCGTCGGTTTCGCCTGAGCGATGCGACACCACACATGTGTAATTGTTCTGTTTCGCCATCTCTATGCAGCGCAGCGTTTCGGTTACCGTTCCGATCTGATTAAGTTTGATCAGAATCGAATTGCCTACCCCTTCCTTGATTCCTTTGGCAAAGATTTCAGGATTGGTGACAAAGATGTCATCGGCCACCAATTGCGCCTGTCCCCCAAGTGTGGAAGTCAGTTTTTTCCAGCCGGCCCAATCATCCTCGGCAAGCCCGTCTTCGAGGGAAAAGAGTGCGGGATATTTCTTAAGCCAATCAGTCCAGAGCGAAATCATGTCATCGGAACTCTTGTGCGACTTGTCGGACTTGCGAAATACATACTGGCCATCCTCGTAGAATTCACTCGCGGCTGGGTCCAGATTGATGCCGACATCCTTGCCGAGTTTGTAGCCGGCCTTTTGCACCGCAGCGGATATCAACTCCATGGGCTCTTCGTTCGATCGCAGACGCGGCGCAAAACCGCCTTCATCGCCAACACTGGTTTCATAGCCCTTCTGGTGCAAAACCTCTTTCAGCGCGTGAAAGGTTTCCGCCGCCGCTCGCAGTGCCTCGCTGAAGCTGGGTGCGCCCGCCGGGACGATCATGAATTCCTGAAAGTCCACGTTGTTGTCGGCGTGCCTTCCGCCGTTGAGTACGTTTAGCTGGGGCACAGGTAACAGATACTCGTCGCGCGGGACAAACTGACGATAAAGCGGAATTTTCTTCTCTGCCGCATCGGCCTTGGCTGCCGCGATTGACACCCCGAGCATGGCGTTCGCCCCGAGTTTGGATTTGTTAGGTGTCCCGTCGAGCGCGATCAGTTTTTCATCCAGAGATTTCTGGTCTGCCGCGTTGAGTCCCTTCACAGCGGGTTGGATAACACTGATAACGTTATGAACGGCCTTCAAAACACCTTTCCCGTTATAGCGGCCTTTGTCGCCATCGCGGAGTTCGACAGCCTCATGTTTCCCGGTTGAAGCGCCAGAGGGAACCTTGGCTACACCGGTTGCGCTACTTTCCAACGTCACGGTCACTTGAATCGTAGGATTTCCACGCGAGTCCAGAATTTCCAGCGCATCAATGCTCTTTATCGTCGACATAAGTCTCCTTTGTATGAGTTGTATGAGTTCGTCAAACAGAACCCGTCCGAAGTACGGTGATCAAGTCTTTCTCTACATCTTGGGGAAACGATAAAGCTTGAAGTTTCCCCACAGTCTCGTCCACGGGATAAGAAAATGACTTCAGTTCAAAAGTGCCATCCTGCCAAACCGCGTAGCATGCCTCCGGTTTGCCGGTTTTCGGCTGACCAAGTCTACCGGGATTGACCACTGCACGATCCCCGATCCGCCGTATGAACGGAGTGTGCGTATGCCCGACAAGCAACACATCTGCCGGGACGCTATCCACTTCGCGAATCCAGTCATCGGAATCCTCAGGACAATATCCGTACAGAGGATCGGATGGTTTCGCATGGCAGAGATAAAAGCGCTTGTCCTGTCTCCGAAGTTCTACGTGAAGTGGCAACTCCCGTAAGAATTTCTTTTGGTTGTCGTTCAACACGGAAGTGGTGTATTGGCGCGTGGTTTCAGTCATCTTTTGATAGCGAGCCGTACATCGTGCATCGACGTCGTAGCCGATGCAATGATCGTGATTCCCACGCACCGTGACGGCGCTCTTGGCTTTCACGAAATCAACGACTGCTGCCGGCTCGGGTCCGTAGTTGACCAAGTCTCCCAAGACCCAGAGTTCGTCGTATGCTTCCGGCAGCGCACGCACGGCCTCGTAATTCCCGTGCAGATCAGTAATGATGATAATCTTCACGCGCTTTCCGTCCTGATTCTCTTTCCCCATGGATCTGGACCCACAAAAAAGCGGAGCGCTCGCAGAACTGAATCTTGTTCCCGGCCACGAGGTTCATCACGGTACTGGTAGTCGTATTTGCGAATGAACTCGCGCAGATCGGCGCTCAGTTCGCTGACTTGCGCTTCGATCTGGGCGAAGAGCTGTTTGCGTTTCGCCTGATCCTTCCAGAGCTGGAGGCTGAGCTGCCCGTGCCGAATACAGAGACCGTTTCGCTCCAAGGGCTTTGCGAATTCTGGTTCCTCAACCAACTCCTCTAAGACTTCGGCCAAAAAAGTCTCCTTGTCCGCATTGTCCTGGCAGAACATGCAGCTGTGGCCCGGAACAAACGCTTTTACCTCGCGATGCCGGAACAGGGTGGTCCGGGAATTCGGCTCTACCACCGCGACGTTGGCTAAGCCTGCATTCGCCTGGCGGGTGAGATCCTCACACAGAATTGCCACCGCGATACTCCCCCTCAGCCACGTTTCTTCCTCGATTTCCTTCGCCATCCAGAAATGACGCGAGCAGAATCCCCCGCCATCCAGAAATTTCTGGCGTACCGAGGCGGACATCATGCTCTCGTACAGAAACGAGTGAATTCCTTTTCGTTCGGACGCAAGGACCACCGCACAGAGAGCGCAACCGCCCAGCGCAAACGCCTTGCTCAGAGTACTGCGCGTGAACCACAACCCCCGGCGTGGTGGACCCTTATCTTCGATCTTCTTCTTCTTCGCTTTGGTCCACTTCAAAGAGCATACCCCACAGTCCAATCAGTGAACGACCATCACCGGACAGTGCGCATATCTCAGAGCTCGCTCGGAGACCGAACCCAACATCATCCTCGAAATCATGGATCGTCCACGACGACCCAAAATGATGAGGTCGATGCCGTCCGCCTCCGCCCGGTGGATGATTTGTTCGGCCGGGTGGCCTACTGCCATGTCGGTCTTCACGTTTAGGTCGTGCCCGCGTGCCCTTTCCATGACCTTTTTGAATCCCTCCTCAAAGTGTTCCTTCGCGTCGTCCAGCACCGCTTCCAATTCGACCGACGTCGACGGTTCAGGGGGTCGCGCAACCGCAAAGATCAGTACCGTCGCATCCAGGCACTCTGCCAACGAGAAGGCCACATCCACCGCTTTTTCCGACTGCGGAGACCCGTCGTAACCGACTAGCAGTTTTCGAAAATACGCGTTCTGTCGTTTTCCCGTCATGCTCCCTCCTAGTTTGCGTTTTCGCTTACAGGTTGAGGTAACGCCGACTTTTCCGTTGCCTGAGTGGCCAGCAAGTGCCTCGGCATGAACCAAGCGTTGGCGATA
>PLBE01000165.1 GCA_003134435.1 Acidobacteriaceae bacterium | reverse complement strand
CAGCCATAGCAGCAACAACCAGGACCACCACTGCCAGCCGAGAGAAACGCATCGGGGCCTATGTTACCCCAGACCGCCTCGCTACCAGGAAGCCGAGGCGCCCGCGCCGTCGATTACCGGAGTAATCGGGATCGCTGCCGTCCTGCACAAATCATACGAAAAGCGCGAGAAAATCGTATGACGCCCGCCGCTTACGTGGGCCAAACCCAAACGCCAATGCTAAAATTGTATCTTCCTTTATGAATACTCAACTTGTCGCATCTTCCCTGTTTACTGACTTGAAGAGCCGCATCGAGGCGCGCTCGGCTCGCGTCGGAATCATCGGCCTCGGCTATGTCGGACTGCCTCTGGCCCTGCTCTACAGCGAACAGAAATTTCCGGTCACGGGTTTTGATATTGACCAGCGAAAAATCGATACCATCGACAGCGGCGGCACTTACATTTTCCGCATCACCCCCGAAGAGATCGCGGCAGCCAAGGCGAATGGCTTCAAAGCCACCGCCAACTATGCCCAGATCACTGCCATGGATGCCATCATCATCTGCGTCCCTACTCCGCTCAACGAGTATCACGAACCCGACCTCAGCTATATCACCAACACCGCCCACGCCGTTGCGCCTTATCTCCGCGCCGGCCAGATCGTGATCCTCGAAAGCACCACCTACCCCGGCACTACCGAAGAAGTCCTGATTCCTATCCTCGAAAAAGAAAATAAGGCTGCACTCAAGGCTTCCCGCAATGGCGCCGCCGGTGACAAGAATATCTGGGTCGCCTTCTCCCCCGAGCGCGAGGATCCCGGCAACACCCAGGTGGCGCGCCACGATATTCCCAAGGTGATTGGCGGACTCGATCCCCAGGCCAGCGAAATCGCCGCCGCGCTCTATGGCTCGATTTTCCGGCGCACCGTTCCCGTCTCTTCGCCCGCCGCTGCGGAGATGACCAAGTTGCTCGAGAACATCTACCGCTGCGTCAATATCGCGCTCGTCAACGAACTCAAGATGCTCTGCCTCCGCATGGATCTGAACATCTGGGAAATCATCGACGCCGCCGCCACCAAGCCCTTTGGCTTCCATCCGTTCTATCCCGGACCGGGCCTTGGCGGACACTGCATCCCGGTCGATCCGTTCTATCTTTCCTGGAAGGCAAAAGAGTTCGATTTCCGCACCCGCTTCATCGAACTGGCCGGCGAAATTAACGTGGCCATGCCCTACAACGTAATCGCCTCCACCATCTCCGCCCTCAACCGCCAGAAAAAGGCGATCAACGGATCCAGGATTCTCATTCTGGGTGTCGCCTACAAGAAAGATATCGACGACCTCCGCGAGTCGCCCGCCCTCACCATCATCGAACTGCTGCAAAAAGAAGGCGCCGTGGTCAGCTACAACGACCCCTACTTCCCCTTCGTCGGCCGTGGCCGCAAGTACGACCTGCAGATGAAATGCTCCCCGCTCGACAACCTCGGCCAGTACGACTGCGTGCTCATCGTCACCGATCACACCGACTACGATTACAAAAAGATCGTCAACGACGCCAAACTGGTGGTCGATTCGCGCAACGCCACCCGCGGCATCAAAAGCGACAAAATCGTCCATTGCTAGAGCTTGTGTAAGAACGAAGTTTGTGCAGGGACGGGCTCTCGCCCGTCCCACCCGACCGCCGCTCGGCCGCGCTCCGGCGTCGACGACCCGCTCGGCGGCCACGTTTTCGCCATCCGACCGTCCGGGCGGCGTGCCCTTCACGCCGCTTTTTGTGATAGCTTCATCGATTCAGAGCGTACCGCCTATGCTAGTATGTCGCGTTGAACCAGAGCGGCGTCCGCATTGCACGCTGCATCCTGCGACGCGCCCATGACGGCGCGCCCATGACGGGGACCATGAAAGATACGCTGGGAATCTTGCTCGCTGGAGGTGCCGGTGAACGCCTCTATCCTCTCACCCGTGACCGCGCGAAACCGGCCGTTACCTTTGGCGGCATCTACCGCATTATTGACATCACCCTCTCCAACTGCGTCAACTCCGGTCTGCGCCGCGTCTTTATCCTAACCCAATATAAGGCGCTCTCCCTCAACCGCCAGATCCGCGAAGGCTGGAACATCTTCGGCCGTGAGATCGGCGAGTTCATCGAAATCCTGCCTCCCATGAAGCGGGTCAGTGAAAACTGGTACATGGGTACGGCCGACGCCGTCTATCAGAACATCTACTCCATCGGCTCCGAACAGCCCAAGTACGTCATCATCCTCTCCGGCGACCACATCTACAAAATGAATTACGAGCGCATGCTCAAGCAGCACCGCGAAGCCGGCGCCGACGTCACCGTTGCCACCCTCACCACCGACCCGGCCGAATGCCGCCATTTCGGCGTCGTCGACATCGACCGCGACCATCGCATTACCGGCTTCCTCGAAAAACCCAAACAGACCGACCTCCGGTCGCCCTACGATCCCACCAAGATTTCAGCTTCGATGGGCATCTATATCTTCAACACCGACGTCCTCATTCCAGTCCTCCTTAAGGACGCCGAGGATCCCAATTCCAGCCATGATTTCGGCAAGAATATTCTTCCCAAAATGCTCGATGACTACCGCGTCTTCTCCTTTAATTTCGTCGACGAAAACAAAAAGGAAGCCCTCTACTGGCGCGACGTTGGCACGCTCGAAGCCTATTACGAAGCCAACATGGACCTGGTTTCAGTCTCTCCTGTGTTCAACCTCTACGACGAGGCTTGGCCCATCCGCACCCACCAGCGCCAGTATCCGCCCGCCAAGTTCGTGTTCGCCGAGGACGAGCGCATGGGCCACGCTCTCGATTCGCTCGTTTCCTCCGGTTGCATCATTTCCGGCGGCTCCGTCCAGAATTGCGTGCTCTCGCCCGATGTGCGCGTCAACTCCTATAGCGAAATCGAAAATAGCATCCTGTTTTCGCATGTGAACGTTGGCCGCAGTTGCCGCATCCGCAAAGCCATTATCGACCGCGACGTGCACATTCCCGAGGGAACCACCGTGGGTTACGATGCCGAAGCCGATCGCGAACGCTACTTCGTCACCGACACTGGCATCACCATCGTGACCCGGGACTACTCCCTGTTTGAGAACCCCGTCAGCGTCGATTACTTCACCAGCGAATAAAACGGTTTCCTGGCCTCATTAGCGAACCTCTGATCAAGTCTTTTCACCGAGCGTTTTGCATCGCTTCAGCCATGCCGTCAGAACCCGCTAAACAAGCGGCTTGAGCCGCTGAGTAGCGCATTTCTCGCCCGTTAACACTGAATCGGACTTTCCTTGGGACCGGAGACTTTTCTAGTTCAGCTTCAGGTGAACCGTCCGGGCAAGTTGCCTCTGCTGTTGGTCGAAGCTGTAGAGGTAGTCCACGCCCAGTTCAAGCGCTGCCGCCACGTGCAGCAGGTCTGCCGTGCGTTTCCCAAGCTTGGCGGTCGTTTGTTGGGACAGTTGCCTCGCGCGCTGAAAGACAGGATCCGGTAAAGCTCGGAGCTGGAAAATACCCTCGCGCAGATCCTTTTCGAAATTAGCCAGGGCAGACCTGGCTTCCACTGCCGAAGCCTCTCTGCGGAACACCCGCAACCCGAAAGCGTTGACCACTTCCAGCTCTCCCAAAACGGTGACCAAACAATCGCCCGTGCAAGACTGCATTGTGCGCAAGGCAGCGGCGGAATTATCATCCGGGCTGTACAAAGACACCAGAAAACTGGGTTCCGCGTAAATCTTCAATAGCGATCCCGATCGGCGGATATCAAATCCGCTCCGCTGACCGCCAGCACCTTGTCGCCGAAAATGGAGCGCATGCGGCCCAGGAAATCCGGCATCTCTCTTGCGACTCGCGTGCTTTCCGGCACCAGGCGCGCGATCACACGCCGGCGCTTGGTAATCTGAATCTCTTCCCCCTGCAGCAGAAGGCGTTCAATCTTCTTGAACTCGTAGCGGAGGTCTCGAACCGACGCTTTCCTCATGTGATACATTTTAGCATCACAAATTACTCTCCGCCATCGGTCCGCCTCCCGTTCCTACTGCTTCACCAGATCATCGGCCAGCAAATGCGCTTTCTGCGCCAGCGTGCTCGCTCTCCGCACATCGCCTTCCTTCAACGCCGAGCGCGCGCCGTCCATATAGTTCCTGATCTGTCCCACCGCCTCCTGCTGCTGCGCGTTCAGTCTTCTTCCCGCTAGCTGTTTCAACTGGTTGTCGCTGGACCCCAGCCACTGTTCCGCGTTATGGCGCTCCCGGGCGGCTTCTGCCGGAGTGATGTCGGGCGCGATCTGGGCCGCCGGTTCGCTCGCCCCGCCCTCTCGAACCACAATCTTCCGTGGCGTACCACCGGCCGGCGAGGCAACGCGCTTCCGCCGTTTCGCCAGGTTCCGAGCCGCGCTGGCCGAGCCCGACTCCGTCGCCTTCTTTGCCTCGCTCTCTCCCGCTTTCTGCTCCGCGGCTGCAGCGGCCTCCGCTGGGGCCGCAGGCTTAACCGCAGACTGACCCGAGGCTTCCTGCGGCCTGGCCGTTTTGACGGCCCCAGGATTCAGCCAAAGCGCAAACGCAAGTCCGCAGGCAAGTCGCATGAGAGTGTCAAAAGAATTGTTTCCCAGGCCCGCCAGGAACGCAAGGGCCGAAGCACGGGCAATCACACTCGAAAACCGTGGGACAAAGAAAAACCGGCGAAGCGCTTCCGCTTCCCCGGTTGCTGTTTCTGATTGAATGCAGTCTTACTCGCTGCTGCCCGCATCGGCGGCTGCGCTGATCGGTTCGCTTTCGGGCTGTCGCACGACGCCATCGAATGGAGTCGCGCCCACAAAACGTCCGCCAACCACGCTCACCCGGCGCAGCGGGAACCCGCTGTCAGGTCCGCGATACCAGGAACGTCCGCCATCGCCGCTTTCGAAAATCACGCCCGTCGTGTCGCTCGTAGCCAGCAGACGCTTGTGGCTGGAATCGAAACTGACCGACGTGATGTCCTTGGCCGGCAGGCCGTTTACGACGTGCTCCCAGGTCGCGCCCCCGTCGCCACTGCGGTAGGCGCCTTCCCGAGCCGCAATCATGATCTGGCTTTCCGGAGCAATCGCCACACTGCGGATGCTGACCACATACCCGGGTAGACCGGCCCGCTTAAACGTCGCGCCGTTATCCTCCGAAACCAGCACGCTCGAACGTGTGGCCGCGACCACCGTAAGACCTTCGTTCCGCACCGACACAAAATCCTGCTGTCCCAGGATTGGCCCGCCCTTCCACGTTTTTCCCTGGTCAATACTCGAGTAAATACCGCTGCTGGTAGCCGCCAGCCAGCGTCCAGCACCCAGTTCCAGATCGTTGACGCGCGCTTCCAGTTGCGACTTCTCCAACGTTGTCTTAGCCGCGCTCTTGCGCGGACCTTTGCGCGGAATCTTCAGCGTCGACTCGACCACGACCACGTTCATCGGACGCCATTCCCTGCCATTGCGCTCCAAACCGTAAATGCCGTGACTCGTGCCGGCCACCAGCATTCCGTTGGGAGCCTGCTTCAGCGCGAAAACATCTTTCCCGCCCAGGCCGGCCGCTTTTTGCAACCAGTGCTGTCCCGCATCATTGGAATGAAACACGCCGCCGTATTCGCGATCGTTCACCACCGCCACGTATAGCGTGCTCGCATCCTTGTTATCTGCCAGAACCGCGGACACATAACGATGCGCGTAACCGTGATTGGAAGTCGTCCAGTTGGACGCCCCGTCCGTCGACGCCATCACGCCGCTCCGGTCCGTCGCTAGCAGCACCCGCTTGGAATCCCGCGGATCGATCATCACGTCATTGACCACAACTTCCGGATCGCTCACCCGCTTCCATACCTTGCCCAGATCCGTCGTCTTCCACAGACCCTCGGTCGTGCCCGCATAAACGATACTCTCGTTCGTCGGATCCTGTTTGAGCACGCGTGTACGGCGAGCCGAAAACGGGATACCCTGTATCTTCGAAAACAAGTTGCCCGCCGTCTCGCTCTTGTAGATTCCCGAGCAGGCGCTGGCGAAAACAATCGATGGATTGGCATGGTCGACAATCACCGAAAATACATCCGAATCATCGATCATCCCTTTATTAATATGCTGCCAGTTGGCCCCTCCGTCGGAAGTCTTCCACGCCAGGTGCCAGGTTCCCGCGTAAACCGTATTCGGATCCCGCGGATCGACCGCGATCGATTCGATGTTCTTGATTTCATCGGAATTCGCCGGCGATATACGCTCCCAGCTATCGCCGCCATCCTTGCTCCGATAGACGCCATCGAGCGCGCCCGCCACCAGCACATCGGAATTCCCCTTATACATCGCCAGCGCCCGGATCGATTTCCCGTGCATCGCAGGCACGGCTTCCCAGTTGCGCCCACCGTCGCGGGTGCGGAAGATCTCCCCGATCTGCTGCCCCGCCGCGCTCCATGCCGATACAAAAATGCGGTTGGAATCCTGCGGATCGATGACGATATGGTCCAGCACATAATCGTCGCCGCCGAGTCGCGCCAGCCGCGACCAGTCCCGCCCGCCATCGTTCGACGCGAACATCTGCCCCGTGCTCGTCCCCAGCAGAATGTGATCCGGATCATGCGCGTCGTACGCCAGGCTCCGGGCGTCGCCCCCATCCGGACCTAATACCTGCCACGGCCCCGACGCCAGCAGTGAACTACTCAATAAACTGATAGCGAAAACCACCAAACCGATGCGGATCACGTTCCGTTTCACGGTGAATTCCATGCGCGTAGATTGACCCCTGCGAATAATATTCGCCTGCGTTTCAGATTACACAAGGCTAGCACGACGCGGACAAGGTTACCGAAGGGCAAAAAAATAGAAAGGCCGGCGGGATGACCCCCACCGGCCTTTCGTGTGTTCCTACATCAGTTACTCGGCTTTCTTGGCCGCTTTCTTCTTGGCCGCCGGTTTCGGATGATCCGGAACTGCCTTTACCTTCTTTTCGTCGACCGGACTGGTGCTGTCCGCTTCAGGGAAGGTCGCACCCGCCGGAACAATCCACTGTTCCGTCGTCGCGGTGCCGGCATTTCCAGTGCGCGCCTCGATACGGCTGGCGTCGATGTTCTGTTTCGCCTCGCCTCCCGAGATATATGCCTTCACGTTCAGCGCGCGCTCCGCCGCCAGATTCTTACGCTTTTCTTTCGGCCCGGCGTTTCCAACAACCACCAGCTTGGCATCCGGATCCTGCTGCAGTTTGAGTGCAACATCGTCCAACTCAGCCTTGCAGGTGTTATCGACCCGCCACGGCTTCTTGGCGTTCGGATAAGCGCACTCGTTTACCTTGCTCGCCGCCGGTGGTGGAGGCGGTGGCGGTGGCGGATTGTTGACCGTCACCGTGCTCGAAGTCGAGGCCGTCAATCCGCGCGAGTCGGTACAGGTGGCGCTGATCGTGATCGGACCCGACGCAGCTCCCGTCGTGGTGAGCGTCGCGGAATTCCCGCTGCCCGCGATGCTGCCCGCGCTCGAAGTCCAGCCGCCTACCGTGACCGTGGCGTTGTCAGGACTCGTGCAGGAGCACGTGATCGTCGAGGGCGTTCCGGCATCCACCGCTGACGGACTCGCCGAGCAGGAAACCTGCGGCGGATTCAGCGGCTTCACCGTGTAGTTGGCCGTACAACTGGCCACTCCATTTTTCTTTTTCTTGGCATCCGTCACCGTGGCCGTAACCGTGTAACTGCCGGCGCTGACGCCGTTCGTGTCAATGCTGGCACCGGTGTCCTTGCCTTCAACCTTGCCCCCATTGCTCGCCCAGGTGTAAGCCAGGGTGTGCTTGGGGTTGAAGTTGCTCGCGGTAACCGTCGCGTGCACCGGTTCGCCAACCAGAACTGCACTCGGTTCCACCGAGCAGGCCGCAGCCACCGGAAGTTCCGGCGCTCCACCAAAACTGAACACCAGACCGCTGCGCAGCAGCGCTCCATCAAACGTCGGACGGCGCAATCCCGGTTCGGTGGCCGGCGCCAAAGCCGCGAAGTTCTGGTGCGACCACTGGTAATCCGCTTCAAACAGCCGCACCGAGATCTGCTTCCAGATCTTCAGATCCATGCCGCCGCCCAGAATCGCATCCACGCCATTGCTCGCATCCGTGTCAAAGGGCACAAAACGCTCGTATCCAATCAGCGCATGCGCGAAAAAATTCACCCCCTCGCCGCGCCATGTCACTTTCGGCCCGGCGCTAAAAGTGCTGATTCGGGCGGCGCTGCTCCAGTTCACCCCATAATTGCCTTCCGCCGACAAATACTTGTTGAAGTTGTACGACAAACTCGTGCCGAATCCCTTGGCCATCGAGGGCACCTTATAGGCCAGCGGCCCGGTCGGTGGCGGCGTTTGATCGGGAATGTTCCCTCCCGGGTTCAACCACTGATAGCCAATGAACCATTCCCAGGTCGGCACCGAGTCATCGAACTGCATGGTCGGCGCGGCCTTGGGCGCTGCGGTTTGTGCGTTCAACAAAGACGACAACGCAACCATAACAATGGCCAGGACGAAGGCGGCGTTCGCTCTTCTCCGATAAGTTTCTTGACAAAGTGACATTGAGTTCCTCCGAAATCGTATCCTTACGACTACCTGACTAGAACTGGAATCAAATGCGGCCTGACGGCACGCACGAAAAAAAGGCCTGCATCTTGGAAACACTGAATTCTACAGCAACCCGCGGTTTTGCAAAAGAGGCAGAATTAGTTAACGGGTATTTTCATAGTCACCATCATCCGCAATTCCCGTTTTCGGGAGTAGGTTCTCCCCTGACCATCTCAAATTGATATGGTCACATCGCCCCCGGGTTGCGAGGCGGCGTGCTTCCCTGAATAATACTCATTGCGCGATTGCCCCCTAAATACAGCGCAGGAATTATGACACAGGAACGAGTACTGATTGTCGAAGACGAAGAGAACGAACGAACCGGGCTCGCCGAACTGGTCTCGAGTTGGGGCTATCGCACCGACACCGCCGCCGACGGCGTAGAAGCGCTGGAAAAAATTCCCGCCTTCGCTCCCTCCATCGTGATCACCGACGTCAAGATGCCTCGTATGGGCGGCATGGAACTGGTGGAGCGGCTCGCCGACATGGCGCAGTCCGTCGCGGTTGTGATGGTCACCGCCCAGAAGGCCACCGACACCGCCTTTCACGCCGGACGACTCGGCGTCCAGGATTACATCGAGAAGCCCATTGACTTTCGCCGCCTGCGCTCCATCCTCACCAACATCGGCGAGATCCTCAACACCCGCACTGAAAACGAATCGCTCCGCCGCCGTTTGCGCGATAAAGGAGCCCTCGGCCTCCTCGTCGGCGCCTCCGCTGAAATGCAGGAGATCTTCCGCCTCATCGAACTCGTGGCCCCCAGCACCGCCTCCGTATTGATCACCGGCGCCAGCGGCACCGGCAAGGAATTGGTGGCCCGCACCATCCACGATCTCAGTCCCCGCCGCAACAAGCCTTTCGTCCCCATTAATTGTGCCGCCATTCCAGAAACGCTCATCGAAAGCGAAATCTTCGGCCACGAAAAAGGCGCATTCACGGGTGCCATGGAGCGCCGTACCGGCTGCTTTGAACTGGCCGAAGGAGGAACCCTGCTGCTCGACGAGATCGGAGAGATGCCGGTCGGCACGCAGGCCAAACTGCTGCGTGTCCTCGAGGACCACAAGTTGCGCCGCCTCGGCAGCAAGGTTGAAACTTCGGTGGACGTCCGCGTGCTCGCCGCCACCAACAAAGTTCCCGACGATGCCGTGGCCAATGGCGAACTGCGCGAAGATCTCTACTACCGGCTCAACGTCTTCAATATTCATATGCCCGCGCTGCGCGAACATAAAGAGGATATCCGCGACCTGGTCAAAAGCCTGCTGGCCGACATGAACGAGAAGCACAATCGCAAGGTGGCGGACGTGAGCGAGGCCGTGCTCAATATTTTTCAGACCTATTCCTGGCCCGGCAATGTCCGTGAATTGCGCAATACCCTGGAACGCGCCGTCATCGTCTGCGAAAGCGGACTGGTGGAGACCAGGCACTTGCCCCCCGGCTTTGGCCAAAGCATTCGCCAGGTAGTGAACGATCCGGATGCCGTGCACCTCGGCGTGGGCACCACCGTCGGAGAAGCGGAAAAGCTGCTCATCCTCAAAACCCTGCAAGCCACCAACAACAATAAGACCCGTGCCGCGGAGATACTCGGGATCAGCCTCAAGACCCTGCATAACAAACTGAAAGAATACGGCCGCCCCCAGGATGCGCTGCTGGCGGCCGAGGAGTGACGAAGAGAGTGACGAAGAGAGGAAGAGCAGAGTGAGAAGAAATTCCCAGTCGTTCCAGTTCCCATTTTTTTGGTTGCCTTTACCGGGAACTGAGAACCGGGAACTGAGAACTTTTTCGAATTAATGACTCGCAAATTCATCATCGTGCTCGTGATCACCACGCTGTTCACCGCCCTGGTCGTTGGCTTTTCCTGGATTTACCTCTCCCAACTGCTGCGCCAGCGCCTGCTCTGGGCCGATGAGACCGCTTCCCAACTGACCAATCAACTCGAGTACGCCGCCTCCAAAGCGGTGCCCGATCTGACCAGCACGCGGGTTGACACCAACAACCCCAAGGCCATGCGCGCCGCGATCACCAATTATCTGCAGACCGACACCAATCTCAACGACATGCTGGAAGCGGTAGTGGGAAATTCCCGCATCATCTACGATGCCGCCATCATCGATCCCAGCGGCTTGGCGATTCTCAACACCAACCCGGCTCTCAATGGCAAGCCGGTTCCCGAGCGGGCCCGTTTGGCGGTCTTGCGCGATGCCGGATTCCGCCGCCAGTTGCGCCTCCTCTACGGCCCCGCCACCGTCTATGACGCGAGCATCGGCCTGGAACTCGATGGCCAGGCGTTCGGCAGCGTTCGGGTCGGTGTCTCCACCGTTTTCTTGCGCAACGAACTCACTCCCAGACTGCAGCAGGCGGCCTTCTTTTCGGTGGTCGCAATCTTCTGTTCCCTGGTACTCGCGGCCGTGGTTTCCAATGTTGCGCTGGGCCCGTTGCGTGCCATCGCCCGCAATCTCGATGACGCCACCGCGGGAAATCCCTTGCCCGAGCAAGAGTCCGCTTCCGAGGACGAAGTCGGCCTCGTCTCCCTGAAAATCGCGCACCTCGGCCGCCAGATTCGCGACACCAACCAGATCTTTTCCGCCCTCAAGGACAACGTCGAGCAGGTCATGACCAAGTTGCAGGACGGACTCATGCTCTTCACTCGCGACACCCGCGTCGTACTGGTCAGCGCTTCCGCGGAAAAGTTTCTCGGCCGCCCACGCCGCGAAATTCTCGGCCGCACCGCGGAAGAAATCTTCTCCGATGGTTCGGTTCTCGGCGCCGTGGTTCTGCCCGCGTTCCAGAAACAAAGGCAACTCGCGCAGTATGATTTCGACGCCGCCGACGGCCGCAGAGTCCAGGTCTCGCTCGACTTCATTCAGGAAAAAGGAACGCCGATCGGCGCCCTCCTTACCATGCGCGATGCTGAATCGGTCCGCCGCATCGAAAACGAAATTGAAATCTCGCGCCGCCTCTCCGCCAGCGGACGCCTCACTCGCGGCGTAGCCCACGAGGTCAAGAACCCCATCAATGCCATCGTCCTGCACTTGCAATTACTGCAAAACAAGCTCCAGCAGGACGATCCCGACACTCGCCGCCACATGGATATCATCGGCAACGAAATCCATCGCCTCGACCGCGTCGTCCAAATCCTCGTCGACTTTACCCGTCCCCGCGACCTGCGCCTGGAAGACCTCGACCTGCGCCCCATTCTGGAAAGTGTTTCAGCGCTGGCCGCCCCCGATGCCGCCCGCCACGGCGTGCGCATCGCGCTCGACATCCCCGCTCAGGACGACCCGCTTCTGGTGCGCGTCGATTCCGACCTGATCAAGCAGGCCATCCTCAACCTGGTGCTGAACGGAGTGCAGTCCATGACCGCCGCTGGAACCCTCACTCTAAAAGCGCGCCGCGACGGCGAAATGATTCTCGCCGAAGTGCTCGACCAGGGCTGCGGCATCCCTCCCGAAGCGCAGGAGAAAATCTTCGAACTCTACTTCACCACCAAGGGCGATAAAGGCGGCAGCGGAATCGGCCTCGCCCAGACCTACCAGATCATGCAGTGGCACTATGGCTCAGTCGAGTTCGATACCATCGTCGGAGCGGGTACCACTTTTCGCCTCCGCTTGCCCGCCATCGCAAAATCAGATGCGAAACAGAACGAAGAGCTGACCGCCTGACTAGGCACCGGCGAGCCGGAGGAATCTCATGTCGGCTTCGCCGCGGTCGTCCCTAATTCAGCGAGTGCACCGAGGTCGGGTCGAGCAGCACGAACGAGCAACCGTTGTTCTCGTAGCAATTGAGCATGCCGCGCCGCACGAAACGAGTGGGCACGTCGCTCGGCGCGGGAACATTAAAATCGATGCTCTTCAGTTCTTTCCCAAAAGTTTTCGCCTTGTCCGACCCTCTGATAAATTTCACATCCTCAACCTTGAACGCCTTACTCTTCCCGTCCGACGCCACCAGCACAAAAAACTCCGCACTCTCCGTCCCCCGCAATAACCGTGGCAACTTAAAAGTGCGTTCGCGGATCGCCTCCTCGGCGACTTCTCCCGCGTTCTTCGATTTCGCTGCTCCGCCGGTCAAGTGATCCAGATTCTTCTGCGCGGCATCCATCTCCGTTTTGTACTCGCTCAGCGCCAATTGTCCCGACAACGGCATGCGGTAGACCGCCATCCGGCACATCTCGATGGCCAACCCGATCTTATGAATGCGTTTGTACAAATGACATAGATGACCGGCCACCACTCCGTCCTGCGTCAGCTTCCATGACGCCCGTAAGTACCGTTCCGCTTCCTCCAGATTTGACATCCGCTCCTCAAACCAGCAGTTTCATCATGCGTGGCACACATTTACTCAACTTCACTCGAAAAAGGCAACTAACTTCTATCTGGCTTCAGCCTATCTCGCCTTCTGTAAGTTGGTTCTGGCAGGTCATCGATCCCTGTTACAAGAACGCCTACCATGACATTTCCAGGAAGTGTTAGTGAATCAACTTCGGGATTGTATCCTTACCAGCACCCAACGGTCTGCATAAAATAATGGGCCTCCCGCGATTCCCCCAATGCAGAACGAGGCATCGACCGCCTGGTCGATGCCTCGCCTGGTTTGCTTCAGTCCGCGGTTTGCGGAATGACGCTACCGCTTTCCGCTCTGCCGCGGCGCGGGTTGCGCTTTCTGCTGCAAGTGCTGTTGCTGCTGTTCGTGCTTTTGCTGCAATTGCTGCGTCTGTTGCTGGTGCCGCTGTTCCACCTGCTGCCGTTGCGAGTCGTTCGCCTTCTGTCGATCCAGCTTCTGGTGTTCCTGCTCCTGCTTCTGCTGCAGCTTATCCCGCTCCTGCTGCTGTTTTGCCATCATCTTTTCTTGCTGCTGCTGGTACTTCTGGTCCTGCTTCGGGTTGCCCGTGTTTGGTGCGCCCGGCCGCGCCACCGGCGCAAGGTCCCGGGGATGAACCGGGTTGCCCGGCCGCGGAACGTTATTCTCCGGCCGTCCCCCATTTCCGCCCCGATTGCCTGGAGTGTAAGTCCCACCCGCCTCCTTCGCCGCCACCGCGCCGCCTTTGAACTCTCCCGGCCTCGCGGTTGCCGCGATCGCCGGCTTGCCCATATTCACTGACGCCCGTTGTTGCGGGTTGTTCCGGGCCTCCTGCAGGTGTTGGGTTTGAGCCGCTACCGGCGCCACGTGCCGGTCCCGCCCCGCCGCCTCTTCCTGCGGACTCGGCCGCCGGTCGATTCCACCGTTGCCGCCGTTGTAGCTCACTCGGCTCACGTCGTTATGGATCACGGTCGTGTTGTATACATTGTGAATCTCCGTGATGTTCACGTTGGTCACCGATCGGTTGTAGAAAAAGTGTCCGCCGTCCCACCGCCCGCCTTCATACCCTTCGCCGAAATAGCCGAAACCATAATTAATCCCGCCATAAAAGCCAATATGCGGACCCCAATAGCCTTCATGGAAAAAGAACCGGTCCCCTCCCCATCCCCAATAAGCCGGAGTCCACAGAAAACCGATCTCCGGAGCCAGCACCCAGGTCCCCGGCACCCAGTAGTAATCGTTAATGTCGTAGTCATACGCCCAGTAGCCCGGCGTCCATATATACCCGTCCCCTGGACAAAATGGTTGCTCATACACCGGCAGCGGCGGCGGGCCGAACGTTATGCCCACCCCGATCTGCGCGAACGATGCTGCCGACATCGACAGCACAACGAGTCCGAATAACAGCGAACGAATAAAACGCATTTGCATGGTGATCCCTCGGGCCCATCATCCCTCGTTTGCCCGGTGCCGCTTTCACTGCTGCGGGTTTCGTGGATTGACAGGCGAGATTGCCGGCCCCTGACACGTCGGTGCCGAAACTTGAAACTTCGGTCCCCGCAGAAGCTGTTCCCAGGCCCAGCCTGACCAACCAATCATACTGCTTCTTGCGGATCACGATTTATTGTCGCCAGCCATTATCGCAGGTCCACGGTTTGCGCGAGACGGAAGTTGAGCCGCCGATCCGTGCCGAACACGATTTCCTTATCCTTATCCCTCTCTCTATCCTTCTCACTCGCGCCAGAAGCGCCGCCGGTCGCCGGGTTCCGTTCCTCCCGCGAACCGCCTTTCGCGAAAATGCTCGATGTCTCAATCGGCACCACCTTGCCGCCAACCGTCAAACTCACCAGCACAATCCGCAGATAGCCGGGCTCAAACGAACCTGCGAACCAACTCCCCGAGGACTTGGCATCCAGCACCTGACCCGTGGCGGGCGCGCCGCGCCCCACCAGCGTCTGGCCATCGATCACCACCGCCTCATCGACCGTCGCCCTGAAAGTGTCTCCCGGCCGTGCCGTCGCGCTCGATAGCGCGTTCAACAGGCGAATCGGAATCGGCGTTCCCTCCGGCAATTTCGTCGCCGATGGAAGCAGCAACTGGCTCGGTGAAACCCCGTTCGCCCGCGGTTCGCGATCAAATGGCAACTTCTGCGCCTCGCCCGAGCCCGATGCGTTGTCATTGGCATCGCTGCCAGGCCTGCCACACCCGCAGATCAGGCTTAGCATCAGCACAACAACGGCAATGCGACCCGTGGGCATCGGTTTTCTCCGCTGAGTTTGCTCACTGAAACCTGCCAACCGGATTTCAGCCTCGTGCTGGCCCGTTCATTAACTCTCGACCCTGAGTCTTGACCGCCAATTCGTAACGCTGAGTCAAGAATAACAACTGCGAGAGCACAACGCACCATACTCAGCGCTAAAATGAAATGCATGTACCACTACAATCCCTCTACCGCCCTCGAAGAACTCACCGAAGACGCCACCCTGCCCAATCCCGTCCACGTCCGCGACATGATGCTCCGCCGCAAACTCTCCGCTGACCAGTCGCTCGCACTGAATCGTATCTTCCTCGAGTACCAGAAATTCTTCGGCGAAGCCCAGAAACTTGGCAAGGAAATCCTGCAGCGCCTCGCCCAATAAGTCTGCTTCTCGCTCCCGTTCCGAACACTTGTTTGTGATTTATCGAACAATGGAGTATTCTCGGCACGCTTCCTTATAAAAACCACGGGACAACGGTTGTCGGCTTCTTAGGTTCGTTCCCTTAAACGTTTACCTGGTTCAGGATGACCTCGCAACTGGTTGGTCGACGCCCTAAGTGAGTTTGGCATTTGAGTCAGTGAAACTGCCCAGACCTATCGGTGGCGGGACGGGCGGAGTTATCACACCCGCCACCACAACTCTCGACAACCTCCAGGAGCCAATCCAATGAAGATCACGTTCCGCGTAGTTGCAGTTGCAGTATTCGCCACCCTCCTCTTGCCCGCCCTCACCCATGCCCAGGTCCCCGTCCGCCCCTTCCACGACGGTCCCGTCTGGGACATCACATTCGTCAAAGCCAAACCCGGCGTCGGCTTGAAATATATGAACTACCTCGCCGCGGACTGGAAGACCGAACAGGAAGCCCTGAAAAAAGCCGGTCTCATCCTCGATTACAAAGTCATTGCCACCGAAGCCCACGCCTCCACCGATTGGGACCTCATGCTGATGACCGAGTTCAAAGATCTCGCCACCATGGAAGCCGATCAGGACAAGCGCGAAGAGGTTGGCACCAAGGCGCTGAAGAGCGACGACAAGAAAATGATCGAAGGCTATGAAGAACGTTCCAGTTGGCGCGAGATTGTCGGTCAGCGCCTGGCTCGGGAGATCATCCTCGAACCAAAAAAGTAAGAACCGCAAAGCAAGACTCAAAAAAGTTCGCGGAAAAACGATCCATCCCAATTGATCGGGTAACCGGGCCATCGCAAGTCAGGAACCTTATGACTTCCGATGGCCCGAGTTTACCCGACCCGATCACTTACTTAGCGCCTGCCGCCGCGCGATCCGCCATGGAAACCTCCACGATTGCTGGCCACCGGACCGCGTCCTTCGAAGCCGCGCCCAACCGTCCTGCCCCGCGCCTCGCCACCACGCCCCGCAAAACCGCGTCCCTCAAAACCGCGAGCATAGCCGCGTCCGTAATCTCGTCCATAATAAGGACGTCCCCAGCCGTGATACCAGGGCCCGGCCCCGATGAAGATCCCGTTCGCAAACCAGCTCGGTCCGTAGTAGCCATAGGGCGCGCAACCATACGGATAGTCCGGGTAATACCCATAAGCGCAGACCGGCGGGCCCGCCACGTAGCCGCCCACTCCGATCCCCACTCCCACTCTGACTTCCGCCTGCGAATACGCCAGCGGCATCGCCAGTAATGCAAGCAGTGCAACATATCTCAGGTTTTTCATAGTGAACCTCCCTTTCATTTCGCTCGGCTTTTCGCGTTACGATTCGCGGTTGCGAATCGCCGATGCGTGAGGTCCTTCAGCTTTTTGTTTCTTCTGAAGCGCCTACTCACTTGAACTCCGATCGCTTTGAAAAGTTGCGGAAATCAGAGTGGCTGATTTCAACCATCCTGCTTGAAATCAACCAGTTGAAAAGGAGAACGGTGAAGCGGTACCCAGTTCAATCGCCTGAAACCTATGGTCAGCTCAAGTGCCCCACTCCCCCCTGATTTCTCTCGACGCATATAGTGATATCACCATAATATGACGCTAGACATGCCCGATGAACCGTCGTTCAAACCGGTGCCTTGGATCGGCACCAGCCTCAAAGACTTGCGAAGGTTCCCCGCGCTTGTTCAGGACGTAGTGGGCTATGCCTTGTATCTCGCACAAGTCGGCGGCAAGCACCCGGATGCCAAGGTGCTAAGCGGCTTCGGTGGCGCAGGCGTGTTGGAAGTCATCAGTGATTATCGTGGTAACACCTTCGAGCGGTGTATACGTTGAAGTACGCGGGGACGGTGTATGTGCTTCACGCCTTCCAAAGAAATCGAAGACCGGTCGGGCAACGCCGCGCCGGGACATGGAACTGATCAAGCAGCGACTGCGCGAAGCCGAACAGATTGCCAGGGGGAGAAACCTGTGAGCAACAAGAAAAGAAACGGATCTGGAAGCCGCAATGTGTTCGAGGACATTGGCGTCCCGAACGCGAAAGAGCATTTAGTCAAGGCGCAACTGGTATTCAAGATTGACGCGATCCTGAAAGCTCGCGGTCTCAAACAGGTGGAGGCCGCCGAGTTGTTTGGCGTCCGGCAGCCCGATGTTTCCAAGTTGCTCCGCGGCGAGTTCCGCCAGTTCTCCGTGGAACGCCTGCTTCGATTCCTGGTGGCGCTCGATCAGGATGTGGGGATCGTGGTAAAGCCGCACCGTGACAGAAATAACGCTCCGGCGTTGCAGGTCTTCTGAGGATGAGTCAGCGCGCGGGAAGGCCCTTGGTTACGGCTTTGCGGGCAGCGGCTGCCAGAGCTCAATCTTATTCCCATCCAGGTCATAGATCCACGCAAACCGACCGTAGGATTCATCCATCCGTTTGGCGTCAATCTTTACTCCCTCNNGTAACGTGTTCCTTTTGCGGGTCGTCGTGTTCGCGCCACGGAAGCATCACGCCTTGGCCTTTATCAGCGAGCCCCAGATGCTTCGAATACCATTCGCGCATCTGATCGCGATCGGCGGATTTGAAAAAGACACCGCCGATTCCAAGAATGCGCCCGCGCTGCTCTGTTTTCACTGCCGGCTTCGCCTTTTCCGGTTCCGGAGATTTCACTTCCTGTCCTCCTGTTGAGCGGGCCGCGATCAGCAACAGCGAGCCGAGCGCAATTGTGCTCCACGGTATTCCTTGCATCGGCGGATTATACCTAAGTTTCACCTTCGATTCGAGAAAATGGTATGCGCAATGCCGCACTTCATCAGATCGTCTTGTAGTCCGGCCGAGGCGCAGCGCTAGCCATCGTTTACAATCGGAGATTCTCTCCAGGTTGAAAGACGATTGGAAACCATCATGCACCGCTGGTCGCAACTCTTTATTCCTACTCTTCGCGAGGCTCCGGCTGACGCCGAAGTCGCCAGTCATAAACTGCTCGTCCGCGCCGGATACATCCGTCAATTGGGCGCTGGCATCTATTCGTTTCTCTTCATGGGTAATCGCTCGACCCAGAAGATTATGGCCATCGTCCGGCAGGAAATGGACAAGATCGGCCAGGAGTTCTACCTGCCCGCCTTGAATCCTCGCGAAATCTGGGAAGCGAGTGGACGCTGGAAGGTCATGGGCGAGAATATGTTTCGCCTCAAGGATCGCAAGGGCGCCGATTTATGCCTCGGCATGACCCACGAAGAGGTTATGACCGACATCGCCCGCAAGGAACTGCGCAGCTACAAGCAACTGCCCCAGATCTGGTATCAGATTCAGACTAAGTTTCGCGACGAGCCGCGCCCCAAGTCCGGCCTGCTCCGAGTGCGCCAGTTCATCATGAAAGACGCGTACTCCTTCGACATCGATGCCGCCGGACTCGACGTTTCTTATCAAAAACATTACGAAACCTACTGCCGCATCTTCGACCGCTGCGGCCTCAGGTACATGGTCATTGACGCCCACTCCGGAGCCATGGGCGGATCGCAATCGCAGGAATTCATGGTGCGCACTCCGGCCGGCGAGGATCAGGTCGTGAGCTGCGGAAAATGCACTTACGCCGCCAACATGGAGAAGGCCGCTTCGAAACTGCCTGCGGTCGAAGACTTAAAGCCCGAGGGCAATGGCCAACTGGGCATTGCCGGGCCGATCGAAGTGCACACTCCCGGCCAGAAGACGATCGAAGACGTCGCGCGGTTTTTGGGCGTCTCGCCAGTGCACACCATCAAGACGCTGGCGATGATGTCCACTGCGGAAAACAAAGCGGGCGATAAAGACGATAAAGGGGATAAAGATAATAAGAAGGCGGCCGGGATCCGCGCCCAGGCCATCGTGCTGCTGCTGCGCGGCGACCATCAGATGAACGAAGCGAAACTCTCGACCGCGCTTGCAGGCAAAGACACCCGCCCCATGCAGGAAGATGAAATCCGCGACCTCTTTCAATCCCCCGCCGGATACCTTGGCCCGCTCGGAATTGATTGGGCAAAAGACATGAACGATTCCGCCAAGCCGATTCTGCTGGTGGATCAGGCCCTCGCAGGCCGCACCAACCTCATCGGCGGCGCCAACAAAGACGAGTACCACGTCAAGCACCTCACGCCGGGAAAGAATTTTCATCCCACCGCTTACGCCGACCTGCGCAGCGTAACCGCCGGCGAAGAATGCCCGAATTGCGGCGCCCCGCTCCGCATCGACACCGCCGTAGAAATCGGACACATCTTCAAGCTCGGCTATAAGTATTCCGAATCCATGGGCGCGCGCGTGCTCGACCACAACGGCAAAGAGATTGCCCCCATTATGGGGAGTTACGGAATTGGCATCGAGCGCATTCTGACCGCCGCCGTGGAGCAGAGCAATGACGAGAACGGCTTCTGGCTATCGCCTTCGATTGCGCCCTTTGAGGTCGTCGTCGTGTCCACCAACTCCAAAGACGAAGCCATCCGCAACGCCTCCGAGGACATTGTGCGAAAGCTCGAAGCTGCCGGTTTTGACGTTCTATTGGACGATCGCGACGAACGGCCAGGCGTAAAGTTCAAAGACGCCGATCTCGTCGGTATCCCCTTTCGTATCAATGTCGGGAAGAAGGTTACCGAAGATACCGTGGAAGTCGTTCAACGCTCGACTCTGCACAAGGAGGACGTTAAGATTTCAGCCATAACCGAGCATTTCCAGGGACTGCGTCCGGCCTCACGCTAACCGGCGGAATCGGCCGGCGCAGGATCGGGAAAGCTCGCAATTACAGCTCGCAACCAGCGATTTGGGCGATTGTATTCTTATGGCAACTCTGAAACTGTTCTTCGGCGTGGCCATCTTTCTGGCGTTGGCCCTGGCAGGAATTAAAATCATCCCACCGTTTTTTGCCAACTATGAGCTCGAAGACTCGATGAAAACTGAAGCTCTGCAATCAACCTACAGCACGCGCTCGGAAGATGACATTCGCGCCTCCGTCATCAAGCAGGCCCGCAACTACGATATCGCGCTCACGCCCAAGCAGGTCAAGGTTTCGCGCGTAGGCGGCTTCGGCATCGGCACTCTCGCCATCGAAGCCGAATACAGCGTTCCAGTCGAACTGCCCGGCTTCTCGACAACTCTCAGTTTCCACCCTTCTTCACAGAACAAAGGCGTCTACTAAAACAAACCCACCCTTTGCCGACCGGCGCCAGGTGGGATTGACTTTACTTTCAGACCACTCGCCCCCAACTACTTCTCGGTTACACGCAATGAAATCCTCCGATTCTTGGCTCGTCCTTCTTCCGTAGCATTGTCGCCAACCGGAAATTGGTCGCCATATCCTTCCGCTGTCATTCGATCCGCAGGCACCCCGAGCTTCACCAGTTCGGCCATCACGTTGTTGGCGCGTTCCGAGGAAAGCGCCAGATTCGCCGCGCTATTTCCAGTATTGTCGGTGTAACCGCCGATCTTGACCTTCACTTTGGGATACGCCTTCAAAATATTCGCAATATTTCCCAGTTGCTCTTGCGAAGAAGGTTGCAAGGTCGCTTTGCCGGTATCGAACAGCAAGCGGTCAAAATCAAACCAAGTCGTCTTGTCGACTGGTTTCGAAGCATCCTCGATGAAGTCGATAAGTTTGTTTTCGATGCCCAGACGCGGAATATTCAACTCCACGCCATTGGGCAGTTTGCGGCTGAAGAATTCGCCGAGCGCGGTGAGCGCGGACTTTGCCGCCTCGTTGGCAGTGGAAACAACCGAAGTCGCCGCTTCCTTCACCGGTTCCGTCGTCCCGCGCGTGAAGTAGTAGATCAGCCCGCCGATCACCAGCACCGCCAGCAGAATCGGCCAGAGCCAATCGCGTCCCGGTTGCTCCACCTCAGGCACAATCGGTGGAATCGCCGCGCGCACGCCCGACAACGAAGACATTCCAACCAGACTGCCCAGGCTCGAAGGCAGCGCCGCCGCCAACGCATCCTTCTGCGATGACAACAACGAAGTCAACGAACTCGCGCTTGGCCCACTTGGCGCAGTCGCCTTGCCAATCGCGTTCATCAAAAGCGGTCCTGCCAAAGCTAGCACTGAAGTCGCCGAAGTCGCCGACACGCCTGCCTGCGATGCCACCGCATTCGCAACCGGACTAAGCTTGTCGCCCAGTAGAGATTTCGCAATGGCCTTGCCGCTGTCGATCACCGAAGTCGCGCCCGAACCGCTCAGAGACTTGCCCAGGTTGCTCAGTAAGCTGCCATCGTAAGATCCAGAGTTGAACAGAGACAAGAGCGAGGCAATGCCGCTCTCGCTGCTGAGTTTCCCAATCATTGCCGCCAGCAAAGCCGGAACACTGGCCTGCAGCGCGGTTTGAGTGGCTGCGGGAGTTTCTCCCAGATTGCCGCTGATTTTGTCGATCGCGCCCGAACTGCTGATGGCGCTTTTTACAAGGCCGATGAGATCAATCGCCATGATTTTCCTCTTTTACTCTATGTTGGATTTGCGCTCGCGTGAGGACACCCGATTCCAGGAGCCTGAGAGCAGGTGAGCATACTAACATGGCACCACCGCTGTTGTAACACTGCGAACCCGAGGTTTCTCGCCTCCCACTGGCGCTGGGGTTCGAACGCCAGCTTGGAGGTGTAGACACACACTCGTCCATATCTTGACACGCACCAACGGTTTCCGGGATGGCCCGGTGATTTAGAATCAATGACAACGACTCAAACTCGTTCGGACTGAGACTTGCTCTGCTCTCCACCGGAGGAAACGCCGGTCCGGCACGGCATTTGATACGCAGCGTTCTTCATGGCCATTAAGGTGAGAATTCCGACAGCTCGAAGCGCCGCGCCGCGCCCCCGCGGCAAGGGCGGCCCGCTTTCCCGTGATCCCATCGTGCGCGCTGCCCTGCTCGCTTTTCTATCGCTTTCCGTCCTCGTGATCGGCTTCTTTGCCTACTGGTATGTAAAGTACGACCGCATCATCGAGCAACGCTTCCGCGGACCCGCGTTTGCCACCTCGGCAAAAATCTTCGCCGCGCCGCCGGTGGTCAGGGTCGGAGCGAAGATGTCCATCTCTGAGATTGCGGCGGAGTTGCGCCGGGCGGGCTATTCCGAAAATGACGGCGAATCACCTCTCGGCAGCTATCGTCTGCGTGCCGCCTCGATTGAAGTTCAGCCTGGGCCCCAGTCCTATCACAGTCCGGAACCGGCTACGATCAACGTCTCCGGCGGCGCCGTTTCGTCCATTACCAGCCGTACCGCCGACGAACTCGAAGCCTATGAACTCGAACCTCAGATGCTGGCTTCGCTTTTCGACGCCGAGCAGCGCTCCAAACGCCAACTGATCAAGTACGACGACATCCCCAGGATCATGGTGGACGCGGTCACGTCGATCGAAGACCGCCGCTTCTTTCAGCACAGCGGGGTCAATTTCATGCGCCTGGTGGAAGCGGCCTGGATCGACTTCACGCACCAGCGCCATCAGCAGGGTGGTTCGACCATCACCATGCAACTCTCGCGAGCGTTTTTTCTGAGTCCGGAGAAGACTTTCAAGCGCAAGCTGATCGAAATGCTGATCGCCGTGGAGTTGGAGCAGAAGTTTTCCAAGCAGCAGATTTTCGAGTTCTACGCCAACCGCGTCGATCTGGGCCAACGCGGGTCTTTCACCATCTCAGGTCTCGGTGAAGGCTCGCGCTCATACTTCAACAAGGATCTCAAGGACGTTACCATCCCCGAGGCTGCGCTGCTCGCTGGATTAATCCAGGCACCCAGCTACCTGTCGCCCTATCGCCATCCCGAACGGGCCTTGGAACGTCGCAATACCGTAATCGAATCCATGGTCGAGACGGGCGCGATCACCCGCGAACAGGCCGACAAGGCCAAGGCAACGAAACTGAACCTGGCCCCACCCAATGTTGAGGCCAGTGACGCGCCCTACTTCGTGGACATGGTGCGCGACACAGTGGTCGGCAAACTGAACGAGCACGAAGTCAACGAACAGGAATATCGCATCTACACCACGCTCGATCNNCAAGCTGGTGGACGATCAAGTCACCAAAATGCGCACTCACAAAACCAAGGTGGGTAAGAACAAGTTTGAAACCACCGTCACTCCAGGCCCCCAAGCGCAGGTCGCACTCGTGGCCATGGACCCTCACACGGGCGAAATCAAGGCGTTGGTCGGCGGACGAAATTACGCCGCCAGCCAGTTGAACCATGCCCTCGCCAAGCGTCCCACCGGGTCTATCTTCAAACNNCGACCACCGTGATCACTCCAGCCTCTACAGTGACCGACCAGCCTTCGACGTTCTCCTACGGCGACCAGATCTACGAGCCACGTAACTATAAAGAGGAATATCACGGCGACGTAACGCTCCGTTACGCGCTGGCGCTTTCCCTCAACAACGCGACCGTCAAACTGGCGGAAGAAGTCGGCTACGACAAAGTGGCGAACTTGGCTAAGTCCGCCGGAATCGCTTCCGTGAAAGCCACCCCCGCAATGGCGCTCGGCGCGTATGATGCAACTCCGGTAGACATGACATCGGCCTACACCAGCTTCGCCAACGGCGGCGTGAGATTGTCGCCCGTCTTCGTAAACTCGGT
>PLBE01000115.1 GCA_003134435.1 Acidobacteriaceae bacterium | reverse complement strand
TGTTTGTCGGGGACGGCCGGAGGTGAAACCTTGAAGATAGGCAAGGAGCCGGGGCTCTGACTCGAACTGGCCGACTGGGCGTTGAGATCAGCCTGAGAGGCCGAGAGATTGCCGGACCTGAAAGCGGGGCCAGAACTGGCGTCACCGAGCGGGTACTGACTGAGGGTGCTACTTGTAACTCCGGAAATCGACATTGAACTACCTCGATCTAGTTTTTGTTTGCGTTCGTCGGCAACTTCTGGGCGGACAGTTGAGAATGACCGCGCAAAGCTCCAGGGGAACACGTGGTTATGGAGCACGCCCGATTCCATTGGGCGAAAGGCACAAGGCATAAGGTAAGTAGCAGTAACAACAGTGAGATGCGAGGAAGTTCGTCCCGGGAGCTTGGGCTGGCCGCGAGGGCTGGGCAAGACTTGCCGATCTGGCTTAGGCAAGAATTGCCGATGGGACTCGCGATGTTTCTGCCCTATCGCAGCGATTGGGGCATGCTGGGCTTCCTGGCACCGAGGTACTCACTGCAACTCGATTTGACTAAGCTCTCCGGCACCACGCGCCGATAATATTCTGCAGGATCGGCTGTCTGCGCGTCCTCGCGACTGAGCGACTTAACATGATCGAAACCGTAATTTGCGGAATTCTCGCCGCGCTGACCGTCCTGATGGCGTTCCGCATGTTTTACATTCAGCGAGCCGCCAAACAGCGTGAGGAACTGTTTCAGATCGTCACCGAGAATGCGGCGGATATGATCGCCCTGGTGGATATGAAGGGCCACCGCCTCTACAACAGTCCTGCGTATAAGAGAATCCTGGGCTACTCGGNNACGGACATCACCGAACGCAAGCGGGCGGAGGAGCAACTCGAGCACAATTCTTTCCACGATGCCTTGACCAGCTTGCCCAACCGGCGCCTGTTTCTGGATCGTCTGCAGCAGATGTTCGCGCGTGCGCAACGTTATCCTGACTACCAATACGCGGTTTTACTACTGGACATCGACCGTTTCAAGGCTTTTAACGACAGCATGGGAAATGCGGCCGGAGACCAGCTGATCGTTGAATTTGGGCGGCGATTGTCGACCTGTCTCCGGCAGGACGACACGGTAGCGCGTCCCGGTGGTGGACTCCAGCCGGACCACGCGGTGTCCAGATTGGGAGGAAACGAATTTGCAGTTCTGCTGGATGGGCTCTCGGACGCGAGCGACGCCATGCGCGTAGCCCAACGATTTCAGGCCTCGGTTGCAAAACCATTCGTTGTGAACGGCCGCGAAGTGCTGGCCACGGCGAGCGTGGGGATCGCCGTGAGCACGAACGCGCACGAGCGGGTGGAAGATCTGTTGCAGGAGGCCGATGTTGCCATGCGCCGGGCGAAGGGATTGGGCGGCGCCCGCTGCGAGGTATTCGACGAGGCCATGCACACCAGCGCGCTGCGTCGGCTGCGGCTGGAAGGCGAGTTGAAGGACGCAGTCGAAAATAGTCAGTTTCGCGTCCACTACCAGCCCGTCGTCGATCTCGAGAGCAAACGGGTGCTGGGCTTTGAGGCTCTGCTGCGGTGGCAACACCCAGAGCGCGGTCTGATCTCGCCGGCAAAATTTCTGGAATGCGCCGAGGACGCCGGGCTGCTGGTTTCAATAGGCCAGTGGCTGTTTGCCGAGGTGTGTCGGCAAATGCGGAGCTGGCAGTCGATGGACTCAGCCATGGGTTCGCTTTATGTTTCGGTGAATCTCTCTTCCCGGCAGCTTGCCGACAGTGGGCTGGTCGGCAACCTGCGCTCAGTTTTGCAGGAGACGGGGATGCAACCGGCGGGGCTGCGATTGGAACTGAATGAGAGCGTAGCCATGACAAATGCGTCCTTAACCGCGAACGTCATTTCCCAAGTGCGGCAACTCGGCGTGGGAGTCATTCTCGACGGATTTGGAACAGGACCCTCGTCGCTGCGCCAGTTGCGACAACTTTCAGTCGAGGCATTGAAGATCGACCGTTCGTTGGTAAATGAACTCCCTGCCAACCGTGGCCGCGGGGATCTGGTGGAGTTGATCATCACCCTGGCGCATAAGTTGGGTGTGAAGGCTGTTGCGGAAGGGGTTGAAACAGCCAACCAACTTGAGCGCCTTCGGGAACTAGGATGTGATCTAGGTCAAGGGCATTTGTTCTCTCGGCCGCTGGAGGCCAAAGCGGCGCAGCAGTTCGTGGGGCAGCAGCGGGCGAGTGGGAAACACGCGGGCTCGGCCTAGCCACCATGACAGTGGCTGAACTCGACGGCACGTCAGCGGTTAAGTCGGGGCAGGCCTCCCAGCATGGAAGCCGCCAGGGTCAACGCTACAGAAGGATGTGGTGCGCGCGAATTTCCTTTTCGTTGCCCAACATTATGCTGGCCCGCTCCATGACGTTGCGGAGTTCTCTGACATTTCCTGGCCAATTGTGTTGCTTAAGAAGCTCAATAGCCTCAAGGCTCAACGTTACATGATGAGGGCAATATTTTGCCAGAAAGCTGCTCGCCAGCAATCCCAGATCTTCCATGCGCTCGCGCAACGGCGCCACTTCCACCGGGAAAATAGAGAGGCGGTAGAACAAATCGGCGCGAAACCCGCCGTCCTGTACCAGTTTCCGCAGGTTGGAGTTGGTGGCTGCAATCACCCGCACATCAACCCGGAGCGTGTCGGTGCAACCCAACCTCTGCACTTCGCCCTGCTCGAGAAAGCGCAACAGCTTCGATTGCAGTCCGAGAGGCAGGTCGCCAATTTCGTCCAGAAACAAAGTCCCGCCTTGAGCGGAATGGATCCGGCCGATGCGAGACTGCAACGCTCCGGTGAAGGCTCCTTTTACATATCCGAATAATTCCGCTTCCAGGAGCGCCTCGGGAATGGCAGCGCAGTTAATCACGACGAACGGTTTCAGCCGCCGAGTGCCGAGTTGATGAAGCGCACGCGCCACAATGTCTTTACCCGTGCCGCTTTCACCAGTCACCAGGACCGTCGTATCGCGAGGAGCTACCAATCGGAGCATGGCACAGAGTCGTTGTACCGAAGGTGCCGCGCCGATGAAGCCCGGGATGCCGCCGAGCGCCGACGTGTCGTCTTGGAATCGCAGGGGCGAACCAGCATTGCCCGCTCGCGAAGGCGCGCTACCTTCCAGTTTTCGCAGGATCTCAAAAATTGTCGAATCCGGAGAAGGCGCAGTAACGACCGGACGTCCTGTGTGCGGATTGATGGGGACGATGGTTACATCGGGATATTGCGAGTGAACGAGGTCCTTGAAGTCGTCGGTTCTAAGATCGGGCAGCCCGGGGTCCAGCAGCACCAGCGACACCTGCCCAGACTCCAAGGTCTCGAGGGCTTCGGCACCGCTGGCCGCTGCGGTGATAAGCCAGCGATTCGAATCCAGATTCGAGAGGAGATCGCCGCGCAGTTTCGCATTCGGACTTACGATCAAGAGGCTTATTGTTTCCGGGACTGCGCGGTCCCGACTCGTATCGTGAGGATACGCCAGAATGCTAGACATGGGTCTCTCTCCGGTGCATGTCTTGAGCAGCCGAGGGGGACGCTACTGTCGGCATGGACAGGACCACGAGATCCGGGCTTTCGCCGATACTTAATGCTCCTCCAACACTGGCGAACAGAAGGCTCGCAAACTCCAATTGTGAAGTAAGTGCGATCGGCAGAAGATCGTGTTGCGAAATAGGCACCTGAGAAGGTCTTGATAGCTGGAACTTAATTGCGGCGTTTCCACCATCCGTTTCGATCGAGATCCAGACTTGATCCCCGGCGCGGAGACAATCGACGAGCATGCTCAGAACCAAACGGACGGCAGTAGACACCCTGCTGGAAGAAGCGTTCACCAGCAAGCCATTTCGGCTAGCATCTTGGGAATCACCTGGTCGATCATCGAACCGATCGACGGTGACCGTAATGCCGGCGAGTTCGAAATCGCGCCCTAGGTCCTGAACGACATCGGTCACGAGCGGTGCCAGTGGGAAAACCGCCACGTCCTGTGCCGGTCGCTGGAGCGCGGCGAGGTTGCGGACGCTTTCAAAGGAACTCGCCAACCGGGGCACTTCTTCGCCTGCGCGTTCGAGGAAGAGCCGGCATTCGTCGCACCCAGCCATTCGGAGCGCTTCTTCCCCACCGTGTTTGTGGAACTTGCCGCATGAATCGCCGCTGGAAGTTCGTGCTATCATAAGCTCGATCAGTCCCTGAAGGATCGTCAATGGCTGCGCGGTCTTATGCAGTTCGCGTGACATCGCACCCGCGATTGTCTGCTCAAAGGCCGCAGCCCGGTCGTCGTGGGATTCTAAAGGCATCTTGCTCCTAGTCGTCAGTGAGAACATATCCAATGCCACGTATGGTGCGGATCAGTTTGAGCGGGAAGCCCGCGTCCACTTTATCGCGAACATATTTCGAGTAGACGTCAACCAGGTTCGTGCTGCCGTCATAGGTTGACTTCCAGACGTTCTCCATGATCATCTCGCGAGTCACGGGACGCCGGGCGTTGACCATAAAATACTCCAGCAGTGCGAATTCCTTAGCCGTCAGGTCAATTTTCTTGCCCGCCCGTTCTACTCTGAACTCATCGCGATTCAGCACCAGGTCAGCGACCTGCAGAGTGCCTCCTGATCGGGAACTGGTTCGGCGCAGCAGCGCGCGGGTACGGGCCGTCAACTCTTGAAAAGAAAATGGCTTGATCACGCAATCATCAGCGCCGCTGTCCAAAGCCGTGATCTTATCCTCAAGATTGTTTCTCGCGGTTAGGACCATAATCGGTAAAGTTGGGAAGAGGGGCCTGACTTTCTTCAAAACAAGAAGCCCGTCGAGTTTCGGCAAGTTCAAGTCCAGGAGCACAAGTTGGTACTTGGTTTCCGAAATTGCGCCGGCGGCGGCCTCGCCATCGTGAACCATGTCCACGGAATAGCTTTGCGTTTGAAATCCGCGTCGCAGAAAATTAGCCAGCGGAATGTCATCCTCGGCAATCAGCACTCGCAGTGCGTCCGATCCTCTAGCGGGGACCTTGCGCTCCGCCGGACTTTCAGTCTTAATCACTTCGTCTGTCATGGATTCCTTGAGTCCGTATGAAACAGATTTATAATTGTTGCGTTGTCGTTTGTATGCTGTGCTTAGTGTTTGACTCGGGGAGATTCTAATGGAACTATAAAATACGATTAAGGACTGATGAAAGGCACTCCAGTTATTGTTGTCGGATTACTTTCGTCAGAAAGTGCGCTGAATCTGTTCAAACCAATTTTGCGAGATAGTAACTCACAATCGGCGGATGCGACGTTGGCACCACAATCGCAGAGTCCATGGGTTCTGTCATTGTGCCCGAATTGATTGAGAGTAAGCTCGTCCGAAGTGTTCGACTTCAGGGAAGCTTGTGGTTGTGAACATCCTGGCACTGCTCTCTTCGCTGTGCTCATCGTTGTCATTACCTGTTGAGAGAATGCGCTCAAAAGTCGAGCTCTCTCGTGCGCTCGAAGCGACCAAGACTTGCCGGTGTTGATCTTGATCCTTCGTATAGGACTAAGGCAATTAGAGCGCCTTAATAATCGGGAGAGCGGATCTTGATGAAAAAAAAGTGCTTACTTCCGGAACTCATGAAGGGCCATGACCTTGTCGGTGAACAATAGCTGGAAAGGTGTACAGAATCTGGACGATGATTCCGGGAAGCAGTCCCGGAATGGGAACAGCACCGCAGGAAGATGAGATTGTGATTGGTTCCGGTTCCGCGAAAGAACACGTTTCAACCTGGGCGGACACCCAGCTAAAGAGCCCTCAAAACTGTTGCAGTTTTCGGCAGTACGTTTTCAGCAGTACGTTGATTGAGTTCTGCATATCACCAAAAAGTCGACCTCAGCATGCCCGGACAAGTCACTAATCAAAGTTGGTCATTGTTTTGCCTCCGCGCTTTCTTGCTTTCCAGGTGCGCCTGGAGCGGAGGTTTTATCCGGACCGTCTGGGGTGGTCACTATATATTGAACGATCAGCGAAATGCGCCGGTTCGAGGGGTCTAGCGGGTCCTTGGGAGCGCGCAACATCTGGTCGGCGTATCCTCGAACCTGTGACACCTGATCCTGACGTATCCCGGTCTGTTGCATGAGGCGTCGTGCGGCATTGGCGCGGTCCGCGGAAAGTTCCCAGTTTCCGTAGCCCCTCTCGCCGGCATAGGGCTTGGAATCGGTGTGCCCTTCGATGGAAAGTTTGTTGGGAAGTTTGCCCAGTTCCGCGGCCAGCAATATCAGCAAGTCCTTACCATCCTTATTGGGTTGAGAACTGCCACTTTCGAAGAAAGTTCCGGAGGCGGATTCGAGAAGCTCAATGCGCAAACCTTCTCCCGTGATCGTCATCTGGATTTGATTCTTGAGCTTGTCAAAATCGGTCATCTTGCGGACTGCCTTTTGCAGTTGTTCCTTCAGTTTGGGCATGTCGTCTTTGGTGAGCATGAAGTTCTCACCCGCGCCGCGCTGGTCGGTGCCGACCAACTTGGAAGTGCCGGATGGATCTTTGAAATATCCTCCTACCGCCTCCTGCATTTGTTTGCTGGAATTCATCAGCCAGAGGACGATGAACAAGGCCATCATGGCGGTTACGAAGTCAGCATAAGCGACCTTCCAGGCGCCGCCATGGTGGCCGCCATGACCCGCCTTTTTCTTGATAATGATGATGGGACGGCTATCTGCCATTTCAAATCTGCCTTTATCCGGCCGAAGCGGCTGCGGCGGATTCGCCGGCGCTGCTGCCACCAGTTCGGCACGCTTTCTCGACTTCGTGGAAAGAGGGACGCACATGCCCGGGAATCGCGCGCCTGGCTGCTTCGACTGCCATGATCGGAGCCGTCCCCTTCAGAAAAGAGATCATGACCACGCGAAGAACATAAAGGTAAGCCCGTTCATCCTCCGCCGTCTTGGCCATATTCGCCGCAATCGGGCCGACGAAACCGTAGCACAGCAGAATACCCAGAAACGTACCGACCAGCGCGGCGGCTACCTTGCGTCCAATTTCCTCCGGGGGACCGCCCAAAGCGCTCATCGTCATGACTACGCCCAGCACTGCGGCCACGATCCCCAGGCCCGGCAGAGAATCAGCCATGCTGCTCAAGGCCGCAATTGGTTGCGCGGCATCGTGGTGGTGAACTTCCATGTCAAGATCCAGGAGTTGGTCTAAATCAAAAGGCTCCGCACCAGTAACCGCCATCCTAAGAGTGTCGCAGACAAAGTCTCGCACATGATGGTCTTTCAGGAACTTGGGATGCTTGGAAAAAATCTGGCTCTTGGACGGCTCCTCTACGTCAGATTCAATCCCCATCAGTCCCTCCTTACGCGCCTTGTTAAAAAGGTCATACATCATCTTCAAGGACTCGATGTAGCGCTCTTTGGTTAACTTGGATCCGCCGAACACCGCGGCTAAGCCAGACGCAATCTTCTTGAGGATATGGAGAGGATTGGCGACGAGCACGGTCCCTATTGCCGCGCCTCCGATGATGACGAGTTCAGCGGGCTGGATCAGGACCTTGACGTTGCCATGCTCCATCAGGTACCCGCCCATGATCGCGCCGATTACGACTACGATTCCGATGATTGAAAACATGCGGTTCTAATCCCCCCTCTTGGCCTGGGGACCGACCTGCCCCAAAGGATCCTTACTTGCCGGTTCCGTCTTGGAAACAACCACTAGATCGACGCGCCGGTTAAGCTTTCGGCCTTCTTCAGTTTCGTTGCTGGCCACGGGACGATACTGGGAATATCCCGCGACCGATATTTGCTGCGGATCGAGTCCGTAACGTTCCGCGAGTAAAGTGACCACTTCGGTGGCGCGAGCGGTGGACAACTCCCAGTTCGATTTGAATTGAGCAGTATGTATGGGCACGTTATCGGTATGACCTTCCACTCGAATCTGAAATCCGCTCACGTTGAGAATGTGAGCGATGCGACCCAGTGGAGCTTGTCCCTCCTGCAAGAGTTCCGCACTCCCGCTGTTGAAGAAACCCAGTTCGTGCAGACTTACAACCAGTCCTTCGGGAGTTACTCGCATTTCAATTTCGTGACGGTTGATCTCGTCTCCCAGAGCCTCCTCCAGCTCGCGCTTCAATCGGTCGACGTCCACGCCTGCGCCGCCATGCCCTGTCCCGGTTTCGCCCTGCACGCCCGCCAATTGATTCGGATCTCGGACCGGTTGTACCGCTCCGGGAGGAGCGGCTTCGACGCGAAGAGGCGAGCCTTGAGCGCTCCCGGAGAAGACTCCCAATTCCTGGAAAGCTCCATGAATCGCGGCGGATACCTGAACAACCTTCTTGTTATCCATCTGGGACGTGGCGTAAAGCACGACGAAGAACGCGAAGAGCAGAGTGATGAAGTCGGCGTAGGAAACCAGCCAACGATCATGGTTCACACCTGCTTGCTTCTGACGACGGCGGCTCATGCCTTTTGTGGCTCCTCTTGCTCCTGTTCGAACAGATAGCCCTCAAGTTTCGTCTCCAGGATGCGCGGGTTCATGCCTTCGAGAATCGAGATGACCCCTTCCATCGTCATTTCCCGCAAGACCTGCTCCTCGCGTCCTTTGATCTTCAGTTTGCCGGAGGAAGGCAGGAAGAACAGATTGGCGGATCCCACACCATAAATCGTGGCTACGAAAGCGACGGCAATGCCTTTCCCCACCTCATCAATGTTCGCCAGGTGTTGCATGACTTGGATCAGACCGAGAACGGCGCCGATGATGCCGATGGTGGGTGCGAAACCGCCTGCGGACTCGAATACCTGAGCGATCTTTTCCGAGTGCTCGGCCTGACTGTCGAGCTCTGATTCCATCATTTTGCGGAGTTCTTCAGGCTCAATGCCGTCCACAGCGAGCGTTAAAGCTCGTTTCAAGAAAGGATCTTTGATGTTAGTCAGTTCAGCGTCGAGAGAAACGATTCCGTTTTTGCGGGCTCTTTGGGCAAAGCCTACAAGGGTCTCAACCAGGCGGCTGGGGTCTTCAGCTTTGTCCAGAAAAACCCACGCTAGTTTCTTGAATGCCTGCACCACGGTGGCGAGCGGAAACTGAACCATCACAGCGCCCATGGTTCCGCCGAGCACGATCATTGCGGCCGTAGGTTGAAGGATCTGACTAACCCGTCCTCCCTCCAGCAGCAAGCCCAACAGAATTCCCCCTACCGCGAGGAATATTCCGCCAATCGTGCTCTTATCCACGCGATCTTCCTTCCGGGCGCGCTTCTGAACGCGGCACCATGCTGCGCTCCTGGGGCTGTACACATCCGGCAGCAACCATAGTGGTGGCATCGCTGCTGTTGTTCAAGAGGCCGGCGAGAACGGCGCGTCGGAACTCGATAACTCGCGCCAGCACCTGGTCAGCAGTCTCGTGAACCAGGATCTTTTCTCCGTTTACCAAGGTAATCACCGTATCGGGATTGCTTTCTACGAACTTGATCAGATCGGAGTTGACGGTGATCTGTTGACTGTTTAAGCGGGTAAGTTGAATCAAAGCGTACCTCTGACTAGTCTGGAGCCGTCCTAGAACCTCGTTTGCCGGCCATTAATCGGCATTAGTTCGGCTGTTCCCAAAGAAACAGCCCAGTTCCGAATTACTGGAGTAACGTCATGCCGGGTACTCTGTTTGTACGATCGGTCGGTCTTTCACTTCGCTTCCGTCCCTGCGGTGGCCGCTTTGCGACTTGGGCGCTTCAGATAGACCGCTACCTGTTGTTTTTCCGCTTCCGTCAACAAACGTTTGCGGAGCACCACCCGCATCTGATCGACTGCGCGAGGGTGGCGGACGAGATCCTCGCCCTTTATTTGCTGCTTCTTCAATTGTTCGCCGATTGGGCTCAAGCTTAAGTCGAACTGAACCAGGTCGAAACGTGCTTCGGTCCAGCCCATGTACCAGAACCAATCCGTGTAATACAACCAGCTGCGCTCATTAAAGGCTCGCACGTGGGTAGGGTCCTGCCATGCGCCCCAGGAGAGGTCGTAAGGCACGCTGATACGAAATAGGCCGCCGACCTTGAGCAGGTTCAAACACGAGTTCATCGCGGTCATCAGGCTGGGAATATGCTCGAGTGAGTCGTTGGCAGTGATCTCGTCGAAGGAATTATTACCCAGAGTGATAGTACCGAAACGCTGGGTTTGCAGCGGCTTCCCGATAGGCAGAGGTTGGCTGAAATCCAGCACGGCGTCCGGTTCCCAGTAGGGATCGAAATCGACGTTGAAGTAGTCTTCACGCCAGTCTTTTCCGCTGCCCAAGTTAAGTTTAGTGGGAATGCGCACCGGGTCGGTGCTGGCGGATTTATTCGCAGATTCCTGCAGTGCTTTGCTCAAAATGTCGGACTCCTTTCGTTGCGAGAACCGCTGGAAGCCTCGCGTCTCTAACTGTCGGCGCTCTCTCTCGTCCTCCAAGAGCGACATGCACTTGTCGACCAGCGAGTCATACGGAACGCCCAGGACGGAAGTGGCAAGTTCGGGCTCTATTTCTGTGCCGGGGCTACATTCGGCTACTACTGCTTTCGAATTTGCGAGGAGATACGACACGCGGACAATTTCAAAGATTTTGGCGTCGTAAAAGTGCACGTTCAGCACGATCTTCGACCGCGCGATCAGTTTGTCTCGTTCGGCGCCATACACTCCAAACAACACATGCACTTTAGCGCCGGCTTCTTTCAAAGTTTTGACAATGAGATTCCTGCGCTCATTCAGCGAGCCATAGAAGAGCACGTCGATGTCCTGGTTTGGCGCAGCTTCGATGCGGCTCAACTCAGGTACATAACCTAATGGAACGTGGACGGGTTGATGAGCACAACTCAGCGCTTGCCACTTCTCAATGTTCTGCAGACTGTAGTCCCACACTTGATGTTGGCGCGCCAGTTCGTAGAACTGGGCCGAAAGCACTGGTCCACCGAGTTGCTCCAGGTTGTACAGGATTGACCCGTAGGGGACGAGCAACGCCTGTTGGGGCGAGAGCAAGTGGGCTCCCAGCAGGATGTTAGTTGCGTTGGGATCAAAAGCGTTCTCGTGAATCCGGGCGCTGTGACCGATGCTTCGCAGCCCGAATTGAAGCGTCTCCGCAACTTCACGGAAGGCCTCGGTATGGAGGAAGTTTCCCGGTCGCACTAGCGTGATCTGAAATCTGCTCATTCAAGTACCCACTCTCAGTGGGCTGCACAACTCGGCCCTTATCCGCGGAAGGACTGCTCTAACCATGCAATCGAGTCGCCTCATCTCTCTCTAACTCACGAAGACGTCTAGACCAGCGAAAGTGTCATGCGATCTCTCTATCTCCAGTGATTGTTGGATAAGTGCGGATTGGTCAGGACAGTCGATCCGCGAGCCTACGCCGCCATGTTGGTAATGGACATGCAGCCAATCCGGCATAGGCATCCGGAATTATGCACTTTTCAAATCAAATATTAATTTTCAAGCGAGGAAGCGCGTGCCAACTGTAGGGCTCTCAATGATTGTTAAGAACGCGGGGGAGACCATCCGTCCCTGTCTCGAAAGTGCCCACAAGATCGTGAGCCAAATCGTGATCGCCGACACTGGCTGCACCGATAACACTTGCGACATAGCCCGCGAGTTTGGCGCGACCGTAGTCTCGTTTCCCTGGGAAAACGACTTTGCCAAAGCTCGCAACTTTGCGCTGGCGTCCATGATTACGGACTGGGTTCTGATGCTGGATGCGGATGAGGAACTGGATCGCGACGCCGGGTCGCGCATCCCAGCCCTGCTCGGCGCGCAGGATGTAGGTGGATATGTAACTCCGATTCGCAATTATATGTTGAGCCGGTTCAACCGCGGATGGGACCGGATTGGAGTACCCAATGATTACTGCCATGCGCGGGCCAAGGACTCACCGTCATATATCGAACACGAAAACTGTCGTTTGTTCAGAAAGCATCAGGAGATTTATTTCACCAACCGCATCCACGAGTTAGTGGAACCGCAGATCAGAAAGCTGGGGCTCAAACTGCTCCCGGCGAACTTCTTCATCCATCATTTTGGACAGTTGGTCGACCAGGAGGCGAGAGAGAAGAAGAGGGTGTTTTACCTTGATCTGCTGCGGGCAAAAGTCGAGGAAAAGCCTGACGACGCTGTGGCCTGGACGCAATTGGGCCTGCACGAGTTTGAGTGTTTTGATCGGCCGGAGGAGGCCTTGCGCTGCTTCGAGCGGGCCCTGAGCCTGCAACCACTTGCGCCCGAGACCTGGCTTTTTGTGGGAATGGTGTATCTCAAGTTGGAGCGATACCAGGAGGCTCTGAACGCATTGCGCCACGATCGCCGGGATGGGAGCAGCCTGGCTCTGCATGAAGATCTCAGGGGGGATGCCTTGTACGGAGTCGGTCGACACAAGGAAGCGATGGCTGCCTACAGGCGGGCTCTGAAACTATCTGGAAACAACCCTCTACTCGAGAGCAAATTGGGGTTTACCGAGGTGAAGTTAGGTCACAAAAAGACGGGTCTGGAGAGGTTACGCCATGCCGCGATGGAGGTTCCAGACATCCACGCGGTCAATGACCGTCTGATGAAAGGCTGCATCATGGCAGGCAAACTAGAGGAGGCCGCAGAGGCGGCGGAAAAGTTTACTCTGGTTATGGGTCATCCCAAACTGTTTCTGCGCGCCGCGAGCATTCGTGCTCAGCTCAAGCAATGGGGCCAGGCGGAGGAAATTCTGTCGCGAGGCTTGCAATTGTTTCCGGAATCTGAGGATTTGCGGTCAGCGCGCGCGGAAGTTGGAAGCAAGAGACAGGCGGCTCTTGATGACGCCATCGCTAAGCCCGCGATGGCAGCGGCGGCAGCCGGAAGCCGTTCCCAACACTAACGTGGGTTAGAGGGGCGGCCTGCGATGGCTTCCAGACTGCTGCAAGTACTGGTTTCGCGGGCATTTCACCCCATGCTGTCCTTATCAACGCTCATGCGACTCAAGTTCCAAATTGTCGATGTGGATTTGGTTGCGAGTAACCAAAGAGAAAGTTACCGTCGTGATCTTTCAGGGCTGTTCCAAAGGAGGGAAGTGCCGATAGATAGGCTGCAAAAACAAACCTCCTGCTCGAATGGCCGGTGCTCAACCTTCGAGGAGTCAGATACGGGGCCGTAACCCTTGACGCAGGCGGAATTCGAACCAAGGAGACTTTACAAATGTCGCTCAGTATTCTGAATAATATCTCTTCACTGCAAGCGGAAAACGCGTTAAACACGACGCAGATGAACCTCAACAATACCCTGCAGCAACTCTCCACCGGTCAGCGTATCAACTCCGGTGCGGATGATCCTGCCGGACTGGCCATTGCCAACGGGTTGCAGGCGAACGTAACCGCGCTCACGCAGTCGGTGCAGAATGCCAGCGACGGCGTAGGCTACCTGCAGGTCGCTGATGGCGCCCTGTCGCAGATCACGACGCTGTTGAACCAGGCGGTATCGGTGGCTACGGAAGCTGCATCGGGCACAGTGAGCTCCTCGCAGCGCACCTCGCTGGACAACGAATTCCAATCGATCAAGACCGAAATCACCACCATCGGTCAGACCACCACTTACAACGGCGCCGCCGTTTTTGGTGCAGGCACGCTGACCATTTTCATGAGCGATTCGAGCAGCGCCGGCACCGCGAGTGTCACGGTGGGCGTGGTTACCGTGGACGCCGGTCACCTGAACGGTGTCTCTCTGACTGCCGACGCGCTGACCACGGCCGCGGCTGCCACTTCGGCGTTGACCGACATCAACAGCGCGATCGCAGACGTCGCTGCCTTGCGCGGCACCCTTGGAGCGAGTTCCAACCAGCTCCAGGCGGCTACCAACGTTATGAACAACCAGATCTCCAACGTGCAGAACGCGGAAAGCGGAATCATGGATGCGGACATCGGGAAGACGACTGCCAACCTCTCGAAGTACACCATCCTGCAGCAGACCGGCATCGCGGCACTGCAACAGTCGAACCAGATGCAGCAGGGCGTATTGAAACTGCTCCAGTAAACAAGATGGGATGGTGGGACAACAGACCCACCATCCCTTAGTTTTTTGAAGCTCTGAAAGAAGGAGCGGGGTGTTGTGAACCTATGAGTACTTCTGGGATCAACTTAAGTTCTCTGTTGTCCGCGTTAGGGTCTTCCTCTTCAGGTATTGACGTCTCTTCTGCGGTAGCGGCGGCCATTTCGGCTCTTTCCACTCCGGAACTGCAGTGGGAATCGCAGCAGCAGACCCTGCAAACTCAGACCAGCGCGATCAACCAGATCCAGACCGATGTGGGCGCGCTTGAGACCAGTCTGACCGCACTCACAGATCCTGCCGGCGCGCTGGCCTCCATGACGACGACCTCTTCGGACGCGAACGTCGTGACTGCATCGGCCGCACCCGGCACTACTGCAGGCAGTCATGTCATCGTCGTCAATAACATTGCCACCACGGCATCCTGGTATTCAGATTCCGTCGCCAGCAGCAGTGCACCCCTGGCGTCGGGTAGCTTTACCCTGACGGTCGGGTCCGGCACCGCGACGCAGATCCCGATTGGCGGCAGCGTGGACACACTCGACCAGTTGGCTGCTTCCATCAACGGGCAGAATCTTGGTGTCACGGCCAGCGTGGTCAACGATTCATCCGGGGCGCGCCTGGCCATCGCCAGCAACAGTTCCGGCAGCGCCGCTGGCTTTACGATAAGCAATGCTTCGGGCCTGACCTTCACCGAGGCCTCGGCGGGAGCGGATGCATCTCTTACCGTCGATGGAATTCCGATTGACAGTGCCTCGAATACGGTTTCTGGAGCCGTCAGTGGTTTGACTTTGAATCTGCTGAGCGCTTCCCCGGGGGGCCAAGTCACGGTCAGTGTTGCACCGGATTCCGCCTCAGCCGAAAAAGCTATTGCCAGCTTCGTGGGGGCCTACAACACGGCCATCGGCGACGTCAACGCACAATACACGGTCAATACCAGTAATCAAGAAGGGCCGTTGGCGGGCGACAGCACCGTACGAATGCTGCAGGATGCGCTATTGGCGGCAGGCAGCTATTCCGGAGGCGGGAACGGGGTCTCGACTCTTGGCGATCTGGGCATCACCATGAACAAAGACGGAACTTTGACCCTGGATACCGCGACCCTCGCTAATGCCGTGCAAAACAGCTTTTCTGCGGTCCAGAGTTTCATGCAAGGGGCGTCCTCGAACGGCTTTGCTTCTACTCTCAATAACCAGTTGAATGCGCTCACCGATTCGGCTAGCGGTGCGTTCACCGTCGACCTTCAGAGCATCACCAGCGAAAACACCGACTTGCAACAGCAGATCAACACTTTTCAGACTTACATTAACAACCAGCGGACGCTCTTAACGGCCGAATATAACCAGGCTGACATAGCCTTACAGGAAATTCCTCAGGAACAGGCGCAAATCAATGCCGAACTTGGTTATTCGCCAACTACGAAAAGCTCATAGTGCAATCTTATGAAGAAAAGCCAAACCGAACTCACTTACATGAGAGCGGCCGCGCAGAGTGCGACTGCGGCCGGGCTCGTCATTGTCCTCTACGATCTTCTGGTCCACGATCTGGAGCAGGCGATCGCCGCCTTCGCGAAAGCGGACATCGAGGAGCGGACCGCGGAGATAAAACATTCCTTTCTCGTGCTGCAGCAACTCGAAGGATCGCTGGACATGGAAAATGGCGGGGAGGCGGCAAAACATCTCTCCGCGTTTTACTCGGTTCTGCGCAGCAAGATTCTCGAAGCGCAAATTAAGGCGAGTCCGGAGATCCTGCGGCAGCAAATTGAGCTGGTGCTCGAGGTTCGACAGGCCTGGCAGCAGGTTGACAAGCCAAACCTTGGTCCGGCCTACGCGACGGCTGAACCGGTCGCCTCCGTCCCAGGAGCAGGAAAGTCAATGGCCGCAGCGGCCGGTGCGGGTGAAGTCGCCTCCATGAACTGGACGGCATAGCCGTAACCCGACACACTCTTGCAACTCTCCGAGGCCGCAGCGGCCGGCGGTTCGCCCGGGGGGCCTCGATGCCGTCCCGGCAAAACACGACCTTAAAACACGACCTTCGGTCAGTGTTCGCCAGTGAATGGCCGCGCGAGTAGAACCCGCACGAAATCCATTCAGAATCGATCGCGCTGAGAGCCGATCACCCGGCTCAGGAAGCCGCGCCCAATCGTGCGTCAATAACTTTTCTGCGAGCGACAAGGAAACGTTAAGATGGGAATCACGACCTGAAAAGTCCGAATGGAAGGCGGCACGCGTGTCCACAAAAAAAGGTGTAATCGGAATTCTGACCGGTGGCGGCGACGTCCCCGGGTTGAACCCGGCTATTCGAGCTGTTACCATTCGCGCCCTGCGCGAGGGCTGCCAGGTGATTGGTATCCGGCGGGGATGGGCCGGACTGGTCGACATGGTCCGGGAAAGAGACTACGACAATAGCGAGAATTTCCAGACTTTGTCGGAGGATTTGGTCAACCGCGCCGGCCGGACCGGCGGTACGTTTCTGCACACTTCGCGCACCAATCCCAGCCGGGTGAAGAAGTCCAGCGTTCCGGCTCGCCTGCAGTCCGCTTATAACGCGGAGAAGAACGACCTGACTGCGGAAGTACTGAAGAACCTCGATTGGCTCGGCATCGACTACCTCATTCCGATCGGTGGCGATGACACGCTGAGCTATGGCGTGCGACTTCATAAGGAGGGAGTCAAGGTAGTCGCCATTCCCAAGACCATGGACAACGACGTTCCCGGCACCGACTACTGCATCGGCTTCAGCACCTGCGTGACGCGCACGATTTCGATGACCAACAGCCTGCGCACCAGCGCCGGTTCGCACGAGCGCTTCATGGTTCTCGAGGTCTTTGGCCGTTACGCCGGGTTCAGCGCCATGCTGCCCACCATGGCCGGAGCTGCGAACCGTTGCGTCATCCCGGAACACAAATTCGACATCGAGCGGCTTACGGAGTTACTGGTCTCCGACCGCCAGAAAAACCCGAACCGCTATTCCATCGTCCTGGTTTCCGAGGGCGCTACGTTCGAAGGCGGGGATATGGTTTTTGAGGGTGAAACCGTGGATGCCTTCGGCCACAAGAAACTCGGCGGTATCGGGGACATGGTTTCGGAGAAACTTAAGGAGCTTTCTCCCAAGTACAATCGTGGTAAAGCGATCGACATCATTAATCAGAAACTCGGCTACCTGGTTCGCTGCGGCGACCCCGATGCCATTGATTCCATCGTCCCGATGGCGTATGGGAACATCGCTCTCGACTTACTTCTCGGGAACATCCATGGTCGACTGGTGGTGCTCAGGAATGGTTGTTACGACAGCATTCCCATTGACACCGTTACCGCTTCGAAAAAGATTGTCGACGTAAACGAGCATTACAATATCGAGCGTCTGCGACCGCACTATAAGAGTTTCGAGAAGAAGCCACTGTTCATCCTGACGGGCGAAACGGCCTAGCATCCACGGCAACGATCCCATGGCATTGCGCCGGTCCCCCCGCTGGGTCTGTCAGCGACCTGGGCACGCAAGCTGTATAGTGGATGGGAGTCGTATTCTGCCCATGCAGTTCTTCGCCGGAGGCCTTAGTGCAGCGACGAGCACCGATGTTGGTTTTGGTCTTATTGGTTTTAGCGGTCGTTTTCAGCTCCGCACAGAGCAATAGCCAACAGGAACAACCCAGCCGTCCAGTGGACGGGGCCAGCATCTTTCGAAACTATTGTGCTGCTTGCCATGGCCTCGAAGGGCGGGGCAACGGCCCCGCTTCGAAGGCGCTGAAACGCGACGTTCCCGACTTGACGAGACTCTCGCAGCGGAATGACGGCAAGTTTCCGGCCATTCATGTCCGCACCACAATCATGTTTGGCGGCGACAACCTCCTGCCCGCCCACGGTTCCAAGGAGATGCCGATCTGGGGCCCGATTTTCCACGAAATCGAGTTTGATCAGGACTTGGGCAATGTCCGGATGGAAAACCTAACCAAGTATCTGGAGTCGATGCAGCGGAAGTAACTCGCCCCCTTTGATCCTCAATGCTGGTTACCAATGTAACTTGGTGCGGGGCCGCTTTTGCTGGACCATGGCAACAGGGCTTCCTCGCTCGGGCAAGTGGAGCGGTGGACCGAGATATAAAAATGAGCAAAATTGCCAAGGAAACTGTCCTGCTGCTTTCGCTCTTCCTGATTGCGGCGATGGTGCAATTCTTCGCTCAGTCGCTGCCCATGGCGCTCTGTTTTTATTTCCTTCCGACTTTGTATTCGGCTTACAACTTCGGACGCCGGCACGCGACTCTCACCGCTTTCGCCTGCGTCTTCTTGGTCGTTCTTTTGGACTTTCTGAATAACCTGATGCCCGCGCACCGGGTGCTGTCGCTGCCCGGGGAGCGATTGTTCAACTTTGCTATATGGGCGGGGATATTGGCGGTGGTTGGCTATGTAATGGGCACGCTTTACGAACGCAAGGAAGCGATGACCAACGACATTCGCGAAAGCTTCAACGGGTTGCTGCTGGTGCTGCAACACTTCATGGTCAACGAGAAACTAGGAGTAGGTGAAAACCAGCGGGTCGTGGAGGCGTCGACCAGAATCGCGGAAGCGATGGCCCTGGGTTCGGAGCGCACTGAGTTGTTGCGCTCTGCCGTGCTGCTGCGGGATCTAAGCAGGGTCGGAATAAGCAACGACATTCTCTACAAAGCAGCGGATATGAGCCGCGACGAGGTAGTAGCAAGTTTCCGCAAGCCTTACAAAGCCGATGCGCGCACTCAGGCCGTTGGGAATTCCATGCGTAGGGTGATTCCGATCATCGTAGCGCAACAGATTTTGCAGGATCAGGGGGCGCGTTCCGTCAATGTTCCCATCGAGGCCCACATTCTGGCGGTGGCCGATGCCTACCAGAAACTGATCAGCGGGGCGAATGGCAAGGCTCTGTCGCCCGACCAGGCGGAAGCGGAGATTATGGCGGGTGCGGGCCAGAGATTCCATGCCGGCGTCGTCGAGGCCTTCGCGAAAGCCATGGGCATTCGAGCTAAGGGCGCAGGCGCCTCGGCCTAACCATCAGGTCGAAGCCGTGAATTCGACTGGCGTTGCAGTCTTCGAAGTCTCCTCCGGTCCGTGCGAATCTATTTCATTCGACCTCTTGCTTCGTAATTCCTGCCACATTCCGACGACCGCGGATTTCAGTTCGGCGGTCAGGTGCTCGTACTCCGCCTCGCTCGCTTCGCCCACCGGCGGCGGTTGGATCGGCTTCCCGAAGACCAGTTGCAGTTCGCTGAACCTCGGAAATTTCTGGTGCCGGGGCCAGGCTTCGTAGAAGCCCTCGATCGCAACCGGGACAATCGGGGCCTGGGCGTGGATCGAAAGAATCGCTGCACCCTTGCGGAATACTCTGGGTCTGCCGTCGTCGGTGCGTTCGCCCTCCGGATAAAGAATCAGGATGTGTCCATGGCTAAGACCGAAAAATCCGGCGCGCATAGCCGGCACCAGGTTCGCATCGGGATCAAGCACCACCACACGCAGCCAACCCGCTAAACGGCGCATGAACCCCTTGCCGAAGATGTCGCTTGTGCCTAAAGCATACGTGTCGCGAAATAAGCGCCAGGGAAAGGCGCCCACCATCACCAGCGGATCGATATAGCTCTGATGATTCGAGCAGACCAGGTAGGGACCTTTGTCAGGCAAGTGTTCCAGTCCCCGAACCTTGAGGTGGAAGCGGTCGAGCGCGAAAAGATAGACCAGTCGTCCCAGCAGAAAGAAAAAGACTTCCGCGAAAATATTGTGCTGCGCCAGTGCAAGTACCTCAGGATCTGAGACCGGCTCGGTCAAGATTGTCGACCATGCCGCTGTCACCGGCCGGACTTGGCCTTTGCCTTCGCCACGCGCAGCGCTGGATAGGACGGCATCGACCAGGTCGCGCACCGAGTAAATATCCGCCAGTTCTGACTCGGGCACTCCTCCGCCCACTTGCTGCTCGAGCGCAGTCAGCAGTTCGATCCTTTGCATAGAGTCGAGGCCAAGGTCCAGTTCGAGATTATGCGCGGGAATAATCGCGTCGAACTGATTACGCGAGGACTCGCGAACGATCGCAAGGGCGCGTTTCACATCTTCCCGCGCTAGCCAGGATTTTTCGTCGTCGGTTAGCGGCTTTTCGTTCTTTCCGCCAATCTCGGAATCCCCGCCGCCGCTTTGCTTTAGCTCCCGAACTCTCTTTTCAATCTGGAAGCGCTTCAATTTGCGGGTAGTGGTGCGCGGCAGGTCTTCCTGCCAGATGTCATAGCTCCCGAGTCGTTTCGTCGAAGCGATCTTGTGAGAAAGTGCTTCGATGTCGAGGCGAATTACTTCTTTTGAGTTGACGATCCTGCGTTCGCGCAGCAGTTCAAAGTTGGGTACAACCACGGCGTGAAGCCGCTCCGACGTGGGGTCCCCGGGGCGCGCCTCGAGAGCCATCACGCAAATCTCTTTCACGTAAGCAGACTGCTGGTAGTGGGTTTCGATCTCCTCGGGATAGACATTCTTCCCGTTAGCGAGCACGATGACTTCCTTGCGCCGCCCGGTGATGTAAAGATTGCCGGCGGAATCCAAATAGCCCAGATCGCCAGTGTAGAACCAGCCGTGGCGAAGCACTTCGGCGGTCGCCTGGGGCCGATTCCAGTATCCCTTCATCACGATCGCGCCGCGCAGCGCTACCTCGCCGGCCGGTTGGCCGCCGTCTTCAATTGGCTTCGGATCGACGATCGTGACTTCGACGCCAGGGAAAGGTTTGCCCACTGATCCAAAAACGATCTCGCCGGGAGGGTTCATGAAAGCGCCGCCCGTGGTCTCCGTCAATCCGTAGGCGTTGTGTACGTCGATGCCAAAGGAATAGAAATCGCGGGCAATGGCCGGATCGAATCGCGAACCTCCAGTCACGAGATACCTCATTCGAGCGCCAAACGTCGCGTGAATCTTAGAAAAGAACAACTTGCCGGCGTTCACTCCGAGTCGGCGGAGGGCCCGGTTGAATGCCATCAGCGCACGTACCAGTCGCAGCGTGATCCTGCCGCGCTTATTCAGTTCTTTGAAAATCTTTTCGTGAATCAGATAGAAAAATTGGGGCACCACGCAGAACACGGTGATATTGCGTTCCTGCAGAGCGCGCAGTAATTCGGTGGTGTTGAGTGTCTCCAGGTAAACCACGCGCGCGCCATTGAACAGGGGCAGAAAGAGATTTGCCATCTGCGCGAGTACATGAAACATCGGCAGAATTCCGAGCAGGGCATCGTCAGCACCTACCTGGACCACGGAGAGCACGGAGTTGGCCTCGCCAACCAGGTTGGCGTGAGTCAGCATCACGCCCTTGGGATCAGCCGTGGTGCCTGAAGTGTAGAGCAGCGCGGCCAAGTCGCTCTCAGCCGGGACGACGGCCTCAAAGCCCGCCGGGCCAGCGGCAAAGATCGAATCAAGATCGCCAGCCAACTCCGAGATCCCGAGCGAAGCGGTCGAAGCTGTTGGGGCAACGATCCGCTCCCCTGCCGCTGAGGTTAGGACCAGACTAACGCTCGAATTTGCGACCGCTTCCCGCGCCACGGGAAGGTGCTTCGAATCGCAGAACAACAATGACGCCCCGCTATCGAGCAGCAGCTTTTTCACCTGCTCGGCGTGGAAGGCCGTGTCGAGTGGGACCGCCGTCCGACCAGCGGCGATGATGCCTAAATAGGCCGCCACCCATCGAGGATGATTCGCGGCCAGAATGGCAACGCGCGCTTCCCGCGGAACCCTCGTCGAAAGCCAGTTCGCCACGCTCTCCGACATCTGGACCAATTCCGCGAACGTGACTCGCTCTACCGTCTGCTGCCGTTGAATTTCAAGCGCGACGTTGTCGGGGAACTTCCGAGCCGATTCCTGAAATTGCTGGTAGAAGGCGGGCATGGGTCGGAGGAAATCTTACAGGGAAGCGCCAGTGAAGCCAACCGAGTCGAGTGGTAGTCGACCCCTAAATTGGCCGACCCCCGCGCCGCAATCCAGGAATCCACCGCGGCACGCGCCCACGATAGCGATCGTATTCTTTCCCAAACTGCCGTTGCAGTGCCGGTTCTTCATAAGCAATAACGAAGAGTTGAAACGCCACCAACACGCAGGCCTGCAGCCGATCGATGCCGGCTTCTAATCTATTTCAACTAGAGACACCACTTCACCCCTGCCGATAATATGGCGCAACTCTGGGTTGAGTGTTGCTTCTGTGGGGTCTGTCATGTCTGCTACCGGGAGTTCTGTGAATCGAGCTTTAACGCTGCTGATCGGCTTTCTGGTCGTGTCCGCAATTTATCTCTACGCGTTCCCGCAGGCGAATGTTTTCTATGCCGGAGTCGTATTGCTGCACGCTGTCGGCGGTGTCGTGGCGGCCGTGCTGCTGGTGCTTTGGCTGGTGCGTTCGTGGCGTCAGGGTGAGCCGTTGGTCCGGGCCGGAATGGTCTTCCTGTTCGGTGGCGCAATCTTAGGTTTGGCCCTGATCTACACCGGAGCGTTACGGACCGAGTGGACCCTCGTCTACTTCCACCTCGGACTGACTTTTCTGGGCGCCGGTTTGATCGCAGCCTCAAGGCTTGGCTGGCTGTCCCGCCACGCCGCGCTTCGCGTCGCCATTGTTCTCGTGGTTCTGGCCGTGCTCGCGCCCGCCGCTCGCTATCTGCGTGAAGCCCGTTGGAACCAGCACGGCCGCATTCAAAACCCAGCTCTCCCGCCACTGACCATGGCGAACGAAGGCGACGGCCCCACCGGCCCATTTTTCCCCAGCTCCGCCCAGGTCTACGGTGGAGAAAAAATTCCCAGCAAGTTCTTCATGGAATCCGATTCCTGCAAGCGCTGCCATCAGGATATCTACAACCAGTGGAACAGCTCGGCCCACCATTTTTCATCGTTTAACAATCAGTGGTATCGCAAGTCGATCGAGTACATGCAGGACACCATCGGCACCAGGCCTTCAAAATGGTGCGGCGGATGCCATGATCCGGCCGTTCTTTACGCCGGCAAGATGGATACTCCGATCAAACAGATCGTGCATACGCCCGAAGCCCAGGCTGGACTCGGCTGCATGATGTGCCATTCCATCGCCGACGTAAAAAGCACCATGGGACAGGCTGACTTTTACCTCGAGTATCCCAGGTTGCACGAGCTTGCGGCGAGCAAGAATCCGCTGGTTCGCAGCTTCCACGACTTCATGGTCAAGCTCAATCCGGAGCCGCATCGGCGCGTGTTTCTGAAGCCTTTCATGAAGAACCAGACGGCGGAGTTCTGCTCCTCCTGCCACAAAGTGCATCTCGACGTGCCGGTCAATAGTTACCGCTGGTTTCGCGGTTTCAATGAATACGATAACTGGCAGGCCAGCGGAGTTTCCGGAGAAGGAGCGCGCTCTTTCTATTATCCCGCGAAGTCGCAGCAATGCGCGGATTGTCACATGCCGCTGGAACGCTCCAATGATTTGGGGAACATTGCAGGCAAGGTTCACTCCCATCGCTTCCCGGCAGCCAACACCGCGTTGCCCACCGCCAACGAAGATGCGTCGCAGTTGAAGGCCACCGAAAATTTCCTGACCAGCGGAGCCATTACCGTCGATGTGTTCGCGCTTTCACCGGCCAGCGTCCCACTCAAGGCAACCCCCGTGAAAGCGGGCGCTACCGCGGAACACGAACTCTCAACCACCTTCGCGGTGGGAGAAGAAGCGGAAGCCGCGATCACCGCTGGTTCTACTTCCAATGCCGAGGCCTCGCCCGTTACCGCGCCTTTGAACCGCGTGCAGCCCGCCGTGCGTCGCGGCGACACGGTTCGCGTCGATGTCGTGGTGCGCACCAAGCGCATCGGGCACTTCTTCCCCGGTGGCACCGTCGACGCTTACGATACCTGGCTCGAACTTAAAGGCGTGGACGATAAAGGCCAGACCGTTTTCTGGAGCGGCAAGGTCGAGGACGATGGCAAAGGTCCAGTGGAAAAAGGAGCGCACTTCTATCGTTCGCTGCAAGTGGACGGACACGGCAATCCCATCAACAAGCGTAACGCGTGGGCCACGCGCGCCGTCGTGTATGTACGGCTGATACCGCCCGGAGCGGCCGACACCGTGCACTTCCGCATGAAGGTGCCTGAGAAAACGGGCGGCAAAATCACTTTGACCGCGCGCTTGTGCTATCGCAAGTTCTCGTGGTTTAACACGCACTTTGCGTTTGCCGGCGAGCGCGACACCAGTTCTACGCCAGACTCGGCCACAGCATCCCTGGTCACGCCCGACTACGATGATTCAAAGGTCGCATTCACCAAGTCGCTTCACGGAGTTTCCGCGAAGTCTGAGAAAATTCCGGATCTGCCCATCGTTGCGGTGGCGGAGAACGAAGTAGCGCTCGATGTTTTGCCCGCGAATGCTCCCCTGCCCAAGCCCAGGATCCAGCTGGCGAAAGAAGACTGGCAGCGCTGGAACGACTACGGCATTGGCCTTTTGTTGCAAGGCGATCTGAAGGCGGCGCAGGCGGCTTTCGAAAAAATTACCGCAGTCGATCCGCAGAATCCCGATGGTTGGGTCAATATCGGCCGGGCTGCCCTGCAGGAGGGCGACACTGCTCGCGCTCGCGTTGTTCTTGAAAAAGCGTTGGCGATCAACCCCAACCTGGCTCGCGCCAATTTCTTTTACGGATCGCTGATGAAGTCCACGGGAGACTACGATCAAGCCGCCGCGCATTTGCAGATTGTGCTGGCGCAGTATCCGCGCGACCGCGTGGCGCTGAACAACCTGGGGCGCGTTCTTTTTCTCGAACGCAAGTATTCCGATGCGGTGAAAGTTCTGCAGAGGGTGCTCGCCGTCGATCCCGAAGACCTGCAGGCGCATTACAATCTGATGCTCTGCTACAACGGGCTCGGCGACGACAAAATGTCGAAGGAACATCAGGCGCGCTACCTGCGTTTCAAAGCCGACGAGGCCGCGCAAGCCATCACCGGACCCTATCGCCTACTCCATCCCGAAGACAACAATGAACGCCAGAACATCCACGAGCACGTATCCGTCCCCCTGCCCATCCTCACCGAGACTCACGTCGGGACGCGGAATCGCGCAGCGACGAACGCCCTCGTCCGTCCAGTCAGGCAAAGCCCGGCGGCCATCCGCGCGGCTGCGATTCCGGGGGCCCAAAGATAATGCAATCGTTCAAAGTAACGTCCAACCGAGAATCACAACGCAGACCAGAAAATTCCGATCCGCTGGCGAATGCAATCCAACGCCCCAAAGTTTCTCAGTGGTGGATTTTGCCTCTATTGCTGGTCGCGGCCACCGTGATCGTTGAAGCGCAAACTGTCACTTTCCGCGAGATCACCGCCGAGGCCGGAATCCACTTCACCCACAACAACGGAGCTTTTGGGAAAAAATGGCTGCCCGAAACCATGGGCCCGGGTTGCGCCTTCCTCGATTACGACAACGACGGTTTTCCCGACATCCTGCTCGTGAACGGACAAGACTGGCCCGGCCACCCCAAGAGCGGTCCGACCACGCTCAAGCTTTACCACAACAATCATGATGGCACTTTCACCGACGTTACCCGAAGATCCGGCCTCGGAATTTCGCTGGTCGGTATGGGCGTCGCCGTGGGCGATTACGATAACGACGGCTTCGACGACATTTTCATTACCGCCGTCGGCCAAAGCCATCTCTTTCACAACAACGGCAACGGCACTTTCGCCGACGTGACCAAGGCAGCGGGTCTGTGGGGCCCGAGCGAGTTTTCTACCGGCGCCGCCTGGGTCGATTACGATCGTGATGGCAAACTCGACCTCGTCGTCGCCAACTATGTGCAATGGTCCGAACCGGGCGACCTCTTCTGCACGCTTGATGGTTCGCATAAGTCTTACTGCACTCCCGAATCGTACAAGGGAACTTCCGCCCGCCTCTGGCATAACCTTGGCAACGGCCAGTTCGAAGACGCTACCCGGAAAGCCGGCCTCTTCGACCCCACTTCGAAGGGTCTCGGGGTAGCCATTCTCGACTACAACAACGACGGTTGGCCCGACATTCTGATCGCCAACGACACTCAGCCCAATAAGCTCTACCTGAATAAAAAGAACGGAGCCTTCGAAGAGCGCGCCGTTTCCGCCGGCATCGCTTTCAGCGAAGATGGCATTGCGCGCGCCGGCATGGGCGTCGACGCCGCGGACTATGATCGCTCCGGCAGCGCCAGCCTGGTGATTACAAATTTTTCCAACCAGATGCTCTCGCTCTATCACAACGAAGGTAACGGCCTCTTTGTCGATGAAGCTCCGCGGTCGGAAGTCGGCAGGGCTACGCTCCTGACGCTCGGCTTTGGCTGCTTCTTCTTCGACTACGATAACGACGGTTGGCAGGACATCCTGGTTGCCGACGGCCACATTGAAGACCAGATCGAGAGCGTGCAGAAGCGCGTCAGCTATGCCGAGCCGCCGCATCTTTTCCGCAATCTTGCGAACGGCAAATTCGAGGAAGTCACGAATAGAGTGGGCAATTCATTCGCCACCCCCAAAGTGGCGCGGGGCGCGGCTTATGCCGACATCAACAATGATGGAGCGTTAGATGTCCTGCTCACGACCAACGGCGGCCCAGCCCATCTCTACCTCAACCAGGGCGGTACGAACCAGAGCCTGCGCATCAAACTCGTGGGCGCGAAATCCAATCGCGATGGTATCGGCGCTGTCGTCCGCGTGAGTGCTGGAAGTGACAAGCAGTGGCTCACCATGAAGAGCGGTTCCAGCTATCTCTCGCAGAACGAACTGGTGCTGACCTTCGGCATGGGATCGAAAACCAGAGCCGACACGGTCGAGATCGACTGGCCCAGCGGGCAGGTGGACAAACTCTCTAACATCGTCACCGGGCAGACAGTAACCATCCAGGAAGCGCAAGGCCAGATCGCCGCGCGACCCTATGGGAGGAGGTAAACCGTGAACCCGCGCCGTTCGGCGCTCAGATAGAATTATTCCCTGAACCCAATGGCCATGTTTAAGTTCGCGTCAAAGTTCAAGATATTCGCCATCGCCCTCGTCTCCACTTTGCTTTTTGTACTGTTGATCGCAATCCTCGCAGCGAGCGGCTCCGCCCCGAACCCCATCGAAGCGGCGCGCCTCAATAACATCGGCGTCGCTTACATGAACCAGCAACTCTTCGAAAAAGCTCTGAAGTCGTTCGAAGCGGCGGCGGTAAACGACCCTGCGCTAGAGGTAGTGACCGTGAATCGCGGAGTGGCGCTGCTCAACCTGCAGCGCGGAGAAGAAGCCAAGGCGCTGCTCGAAATAGCCTCCAAAACGAATCCCAAAGATGCCCACGCCTGGTACAACCTCGGTCTCTATTATAAAAATTCCTCGGAGGCCGGCTCTGCCGTCGATGCCTTCCGCCGCGTTACTGAGATTGACGCGAACGACGCCGATGCCTGGTACTTTCTGGGATCGACGTATTCGCAACTCAAGCAATTTCCGGAAGCGGTCTCCGCTTTTGAGCAAGCGCTAAAGCTCGATCCCCACCACGCCTCTGCCCAGTTCGGACTGGCGCGCGCCTACCAGCAGTCCGGCCAAGCCGATCCCGCTCACGAGGCGATGAAGAAATTCCAGTACATCACGCAGAACAAGCTAGGCGCGCCCATCAGCCTGTCCTACGGCGAACAGGGAAAATATTCCCGTGCGGAAGATTCGCCGATGGTGGTGGAGAAAGTAGGGGCGGCGATCCCGGTGCGGTTTGTAGATGTGACGGAGGAGGCGGGCATTATATCCAAGCCTAGAAGTGAGATCTTCCAAAACAACGAAGTTGCTTCGTTGTTCGGGCCCGGCGCGTGCTTTCTTGATTACGACGGGGACGGTCGGATCGATCTCCTGGTTACAGAGAACGGCCCACAACGTGGTCTAGCGCTTTACCACAATCTCGGTGGCAAGTTTGAAGACGTGACGGTGAGTGCGGGACTCAATGTGTCTCTTCGAGCGGTGGCGTGTACCGCGGGAGATTATGACAATGATGGTTTCGAGGATCTTGCGCTAAGCCTTTATCAGCACGGTGTCGCTCTTCTTCATAACGAGAAAAACGGAACGTTTAAGGATGTGACCGAGGCCGCCGGGATCAATCAATCGGCAGTAGTCAAAATTGACGGGGAGAACGCTGGACTCGCCTTTATTGACTACGATCACGACGGGGACCTCGACCTTTACGTCAGCCGCTATTACTCCGACGTAAGGCGTTTTGGCGGGTTACCTGGCGCAAACTTAATGTTGAGAAACAACGGCAACGGAACATTTACAAACGTCACGGAGATAGTTGGCCTGACGTCCCCTGAGAGCAGCTTGGGCGCAATCGGAACCGATTTTAATAATGACCGCGCCATCGATCTTGTTGTTACTGGTGGACGCATACCATCTCTTTTCACCAACCCCAGAGAGGGCAAATTTCCGCAACAACCCTGGGCACCGCAGTTCTCAGCGCCAACACACGGGGTCGCCGTGTTCGATTTCGATCACGATGGATGGATGGATTTGGCCTTTACTAAATTTGGTGCACCCGGCCTTACTGTCTGGCGAAATGAGCATGGCAAGAGCTTCGAAGAGGTGAAACTGCCCGAAACAAACTGGGCCCGCGCCTACGGCGTCGCCGCCATCGACTACGATAACGACGGCTGGGTCGATCTCGTCGCGGTTGGCGAGACAAAAGAAGGCAAGGGTGAAGTTCGCCTCTTCCGCAATCTCGGCCCCGATGGCTTCAAAGACGTTACCGCCGATGTCGGACTCGACAAAGTTCAGCTTAAAGCTCCGCGCGCCATCATCGTCGGCGACTACGACAATGACGGAGCCGTCGATCTTCTGATCACTCAGAATCACGGCCCGGCCGTGCTCCTCCGCAACGAAGGCGGCAACAAGAACAACTCTCTGCGCCTCGCGCTCAAGGGCCTCAACGACAACAAGAGCGCCATCGGCACAAAAATTGAAGTCTTCTCCGCTGGACTGCGCCAGAAGTTTGAAGTTTATGGGTCGTCCGGTTACCTTGGGCAGAACTCGCCCTACCTGACCATAGGCCTCGGACAAGCGAAGGTTGCTGACGTTGTCCGCATGTTGTGGCCCACCGGTGTCCTGCAGGATGAAATCGAGGTTGCCGCCAACAAAGTGCAGAATATCGGCGAGCTCGACCGGCGCGGCAGTTCCTGTCCAACGCTTTTTGCCTGGGATGGTCGCGAATATCAGTTAGTCGGCGACATGCTCGGCGCGGGAGTGGTAGGACACTGGATTGCTTCCGACAAAAACAACATCGAACGCAACATCGCTCGTCCCACCGAAGCCATCAAGCTCGACCGCAGCTCGCTCCGTGAAAAGGATGGCAAGCTGAGCTTCCGCTTTATGGAGCCGCTCGAAGAATCGGTTTACCTCGATCAGGTGCAACTTCTCGCCGTCGATCATCCCGCCGATGTTGATGTTTATCCCAACGAATATTTCGCCAGCAATCCACCGTATCCACCGTTCAAGGTGGTGTACAGCAATAAGAGTGACGCGCGTCCGCCCGCGGGAGCGTGGGATGAGCACGGCCACAACGTGCTTCCTGATTTGCTGGCTCATCGTTATTTTGGCGACTTCAAAGTGCTTTCGTTCATGGGATTCGCCGAGCCCCACAGCCTTGAGCTTGATCTCGGCGAGCCCTATCGCGGTGGTCCGTTATGGCTGCTGCTGCATGGCGAGATCGAATATTACTCGGCGACCAGCATGTACGCTGCCGACCAAGCCCACCTGCGGCCGTTTGCACCGTTTGTCGAAGCGCTGGTCTCCTCTGGCAATTCGACGGCAAGCGATGGCAAAGCCAGATGGGTTCGCGTCGTCGATGACATGGGATTTCCCGCCGGCGGAGCGCGCACCATGACCGCCGATCTCACGGGCAAGCTTCCTCCCGGCACCCAGCGCATTCGCATCACGACCAATCTGCAGATTTACTGGGACAACATCCTGATCAGCCGAACCACCCAGCCCGATAGCCGGGATCGAAGGCTCCGCCCGACTCTCGTACCGCTGGTGCGCGCCGAGCTCAATTTCCATGGCTTCCCGCTGAAAATCGAGGACCAACCCCCGGGCAACGTGAAATACATTTACGAAAAGACCAGCGCCACCGGGCCTTACACGCGGCCCGCAGGCGCCTACACGCGCTACGGCGATGTGCGGCCGTTGCTGCAGTCTATTGACGATGAGTTTGTCGTCTTCGGATCGGGCGATGAAATTGCCCTCGATTTCGATCCCGCGACGCTACCCGCCTTGCCGAGCGGCTGGGCGCGCGACTATTTCTTTGTTGCCAACGGATACGAGAAAGATATGGACTTCTACGCCTACCGCGGCGATACCGTCGAGCCTCTACCATTCCGCGATATGCGCGCGTATCCCTATCCCGGGCAGTCCTTTCCCGCGGACGCCGAGCACCTGAATTACTTGCTGGAATACAACACCCGGTTCATGTCGGGAAATGAAGCGAGCGCATACTCGTTCCAGTATCCCAAGTGACGACATCGCTTACAATCACTGTGCATGCGGGCTGGTCTGATCACGATTCTGTTAGTCGCCATCGCCGGAGCGCTCTCGGCGCAGACCGGGCCGACGGGTCCGATGGGGCCTGCCGCGAAACTTCCTCCCGCGCGCGCTGAGAAAAAGCCGCCGCCGCCGAAACTCACAACCGCCATCCCCATCTTTCGCGACGTCGCGGCTCAGGCGGGCCTTACCCGCTCCCACATCTCTTCGCCCGACAAACATTACGTGATCGAATCCATGAGCGGCGGCATCGGCCTCTTCGACTGCGACAATGACGGCAAACTCGATATCGTCATGGTGAATGGTTCGACCGTCGATCGCTATCAGCAGGGCGGTGATCTTCTGGTCACGCTCTGGCACCAGGACGCCGACCTGAAGTTCACCGACATCACCGAGAAGGCTGGACTCACGCGCAAAGGTTGGGGCATGGGCGTCGCCGTCGCCGACTTCGACAACGATGGCAACCTTGATCTCTTCGTCACCAGCTATGGCGGCAATGCGCTCTACCGCAACAAAGGCAACTGCACTTTCGATGACGTAACCGACAAGGCGGGAGTCCGTGGCGGCGGCTTCTCCACCGGCGCCGCCTGGGCAGACTACGACCGCGACGGCAACGTCGACCTGTTTGTCTCGCGCTATGTCCATGTCGATATGGATAACCTCCCCGTTTTCGGTTCGACCAAGTTCTGCCAGTTCAAAGGGGTTCCGGTGCAGTGTGGCCCTTGGGGCATGGAGGGAGAAACCGATCTGCTCTACCACAACCGTGGCGACGGCACCTTCGAAGAAGTTTCGAAAAAAGCCGGGGTTGACAATCCCGAAAAATACTACGGCCTGGGTGTGAGCTGGGGTGACTACGATAACGATGGCTGGCCCGATCTGTTCGTTGCCGATGACACCACTCCCAACCACTTGTATCGCAACAATCACAACGGCACGTTCAGCGACGAGGCTCTGGTCGCTGGCGTAGCCATGAATGGTGAGGGGCAGGCGCTCGGCTCGATGGGCGTGGCCTGGGGCGACTACGATCACAGCGGCCGTCTCTCGATGTTCGTCACCGAATTCGCCGATCAGCCCAACACGCTTTATCGCAATCAGGGCTCGCGCGGATTTGAAGATGTCGCCATGTCATCGCATCTCGGCCCGCCCAGTCTGCCATTTCTCGGATGGGGCACGACGTTTTTCGACATGGACAACGACGGCTGGCTCGATCTGTTCGTGGCGTGCGGCCACGTCTATCCACAGATGGACAGCGTGCCGGGAAGCGCTGCCTACGCCGAGCCCATGCTGCTGCACCGCAACCTGCACAACGGAACGTTCGACGAAGTCTCGAAGGTTGCGGGTCTGGCTGACATGCCGCTGCGATCCCGCCGCGGCGCGGCCTTCGGCGACATCGCCAACCACGGCAATGTCGATATCGCCGTGCTCAATGTCGGGGAGCCGCCCTCACTGTTGCTCAACACGAACCAAGCGGCCAATCATCGCGTGCTGCTGCAACTGGCGGGAACCAAAAGCAATCGCGCCGCCATCGGCGCGCGGGTCACGATGCATGCCGGTGGTATGACCCAGTTCGACGAAGTGCGCGGCGGCGGCAGTTATCTTTCGCAGAACGACCTTCGACTTCATTTTGGCCTCGCATCGGCGACCCAAATCGACTTGCTCGAAGTGCGTTGGCCAACCGGCAAGACAGAGAGTTTCAAAGACGTGGCCGCGGACAAGATTTACGCCATCACCGAAGGGCAGGGAATCAAGGCCATCGCTGCTTTGCCGGCGCCCGGATCGATTTCTTTTTAGATTGATTCCACTGGCAAAAAAGGCGCAGGATTTCGCATCATGGCCTGAATTCCATGACCGCAGCTCATGCTGAAGTCGGATTTCACGCTGAGGCGGCACCTGCGCCAATACGAGGCAAGAATCGTTTTAATAAGAGTTTTTCATTGACATAAATTTCCCTGCATATAGAATTCGAGAGAATTTCGTCGAGCTCTGGCAGGCTATCCTTGACTTCGAATCTCGCCGAGATCGTTGCCCCTTCCCCAAACCCCGTTATCTCGCAGGATAATGGGGGTTTTGTTCTCGGAGCGCCACGAGTCCGCGGATGAGTTCGATTGCCAACCCGCCTGCGAATGCCCCACGCCTGAAGCGTTCGCTCACCCTGTGGGACTTGATTCTGTACGGCATCATCGTGATTCAGCCGGTCGCCCCCATGTCGGTCTTCGGGGTGCTCAGCGACCGCGGACATGGGCACGTCGTCACCACCATCCTGATCGCGATGGTCGCGATGCTGTTCACCGCCATCAGCTATGGCCGCATGG
>PLBE01000259.1 GCA_003134435.1 Acidobacteriaceae bacterium | reverse complement strand
GGTGCCGTGTCGATTCGCTGTGCGGGCGCGAAGTACTCGGCCCAGGCATTCTGTCTGGCCGTGGGCAGGACAGCCCGCTCCCCGATCATAGGTCTACGGGGACCGAATTATGCCATATTCCGGGGCGTCTCCCAAGCAAGTAATGGTCCACTGGGCGGGTCGGAATAATTGAAATGATGAAGGGAAGTTCCGGCAAAAGATTTGTTTGACAATCCCAGCACCTTGATCTAGAAAGGTGGCCTCGCGTTGGACTGTCAGCTCGACTCTTACAGTTCTCCTCCCCGCGTGCGATCCGGCGTTTGGCAACCGGGCCCCTGCAAGAGATGTGGAGTGGTAAGAGACTGAGGAAGTTATGAGAACCAGGAGACTCTTCCCGGCGGCAATCTTGCTACTGGCATTTGGTTTTGGGACGCGGCCTCTGGCGGCACAATCGGTGTATGGCGGGGTTTGGGGGCATTTGACTTCAGCGGCAGGCACGCCGGTCTACGGGGCGTCGGTGAACCTGGTATCGGTGCAGACGGGGGCGCGGGTCCAGACCAAGAGCGACGCGAGCGGGAATTTCTCCGTGAGCAATCTGGCGCCGGATCTCTACCAGATTGAGGTGCGGGCGGACGGGTTCAAGCGGGTGCAGAGTAACGTGGGCGTGAGTGTGGATTCAACCGCTGTGGTGAAGGCGGCGCTACAGCCGGGCGATCCGAACGCGATTGCCACACCCGGCCCGGGCGAGATCAGCATACTAAAGATCGACCGGACGGATGTTTCGACGCTGTTTAATTCGCAGAGCGTCGACGAACTTCCGCTGCTGGACCTGAATGTAACGCAACTGGAGTTGCTGGTGCCGGGGGCGGCGCGGGGCAGACTCTTCATCCCTTCGAATCAAAATCCACAGGGCGGGCAGCCAGTCAACATTAACGGGCAGCATTTCAGCGGGAGCTCGTTTGAACTTGACGGAACGGAAATTCGCGATCCGCTGGAGGGCATCGCGGTGATCAATCCGCCGCTGGATTCGGTGGGAGAGATGAAGGTCACGACGCAGGGCTACAACGCGGAATTCGGGCAAGCGACGGCGGGCGTGATCACGGTGCAGACCAAGGGCGGAAGCAATTCGTGGCATGGAGACGGGTTCGGATTTCGGCGAACCGGATTTGGACAAGCGCAGGATCCGTTTGCTCCGGCGGGCATTCCCCCCGGCAAAGACATCATATTTGGAGGATCGATCGGCGGGCCGATGGTGAGGAACAAGCTGTTTATTTTTGGCGATTATCAGGGGACGCGGACCTCGGAGGGGGCGAACGTGCTGCTGAGCGTGCCACCCGATAGCGTCAGAATGACGTGTCTCGGTCCGGCCGGAAGCGCGACGCAGTCATATTGCGATTTGTCGGCATACGGTGGCCTGCTCAACGGCACGGCGCTGACCGATGCGGAGGGTCATGCTTTTCCAACCGTTAACGGCGTTCCCGACCAGATTCCAAATAGCCCCAACAACGCCGTGAATCACGATCCTGACGGTTATGTCTCGACTCAGGCGGCGGCGATCCTCGCGCTCCTGCCGAAGCCCACACCGGGCCTATCGACCACGACTGATCCAAGCTGTCCCGATCCGGTGATATGCGACAACTATCTGGCCACCGGGCAAGATATGTTCAGCGGCGACCAGTTCGACGTTCGGAGCGACTACAACGCGAGCGCGCGCATGCGTGTGTTTGGCCGCTATAGTTTCGGTAATTTCTACGACAGCGGAACACCGGCGTTTGGCGCTATGGCGGGGGGGCTTGGCACCAACCCCGGGGGATTCGCCGGCGTGGCCCGAACGCGGAACCAGGGGATATCCTCGGGGTTCACTTATTCGCTAAGCCCGAAATTGCTTACGGACTTTCGCTTTGGGTACTTTCGCTACCGGCTGAACGTGAATGCTCAGGATTACGGGCAAACTCCTCCGATCGGAATCCAGGGAATTTTTGCCGGCGACACCGGCAATCCTTTCGCGACGGGTACGCCTGATTTCCAGATTCCGGCGCAGTCTGGGCTTAAAGAAGGTGTTAGCGATTATCTTCGGCTCGGGTACTCGAATGTAGCTAACTCTTGTGAATGCCCTTTGCGGGAACTGGAACAACAATTTCAAGTAGCCAACAACTGGACGCGCGGCTTGGGCAATCACATGATCAAGTGGGGGGGCGATCTGCGCTTTTTGCAGAACTATCGCTTCGACAGCGGGTATCCACCGACGGGATACTTCAGTTTTGCTCCTAACATCACAGGGCAGGACCCCACTCCCGGGCCCGGATTGGGGCTGGCGACTTTTCTCATCGGTGACGTAACTTCCTTTGAGAGAACGGTGAGTAGTTCAGCGGCCACGGAAGCTGGCGAACACCAGAGGAGGTTCGGCTTCTACGGGCAGGACACGTGGCGGATCAACTCGCGCCTGACGCTGAATTACGGTTTGCGCTGGGAAATCTACTTTCCGCAATCGGTGACGGGCGCGGGCGGATTTCTGATACCGGATTTGAGCAACTACGGGCCGCAGCAAGGGAACCCGGCAACCACTCTGTTCAATGTGTCGCAGACGGGGGGCTTGACGGGAGGCGTGAAGAACTTTGCCCCGCGGCTGGGGATCGCCTATCTGATCAATTCCAGCACGGTGATTCGGGCCGGATATGGGCGGAGTTTCGACGCGGGCTATGCGGGCGACATCTTCGGGATCGCGGCGACGCAGAATCCTCCGATAACCGTGACCCAGAACATTCAGGCGGGAGGATTCAACCTGGCGCAAGGTCCTCCGGCCTTCAGCTTCCCTGCCACGGGCCCGCATTTTTCACTGATGGATCTCGCGGCCGCGAATCAAGGGAATCCCAATGCGTCTCCGAAGGTTCCCCCGAGTGGCGCTGTCCTCTACGCTCTGCCGGCCCGAGTGCGCGTCCCGACGGTGGACTCGTGGAATTTAACGCTGCAGCACGAACTCAGTTCCCATCTCTATTTTGAGTTGGCTTACGTGGGAGATAAAGGGACGCATGTTTTCGCCGATCTGGGAGGCGGGACGAACAGTTCCGGGACTTACTACCTGCTAAGCCAGCCATTTCTGCAAGACTTGATCCAACCCGCCGGGAACGGCCCCCATTACCCTAATTGCAAGGGTGGGAAGAATGGTATTTTCAACGGCAACTGGTGTCTTACGCAGCCCGAGGGGAGGGGCTTTTACCCAGATGTTTCTGGGGAGTTTAATCCCACTCTCTTCGATATACGTTACTTTGGCAATAACGCCGGTGACAACTACAACTCGCTGCAGGCGAAAGTACGCAAGAACTTCAGCCGGGGATATTCTTTCCTGGCGCACTACACCTGGTCCAAAGGGCTCGACTATAGCTCGAACTTCTTCGCGAACGATCCGGGAATAGGATACGGTCCGGACAGCTTCGACATACGGCACCGGTTTGTGATGACGAACATCTGGGAGTTGCCGATCGGGCGAGGGAAGGCGTGGTTGGGCGGCATCGGACCGGTGGCGGATCGCTTTGCCGGGGGCTGGACAATCAGCGCGATCACAATCTGGCGGAGCGGGCTTCCATTCACGCCGTCATATTCCTCGTGCGTGGTGGACACCGACACTGGCGACCCGTGCATCCCTAATCGGGTGGGCCCGGTGGGCATTCTGGGGACTCGGGAACAATATTTTGTAACCGCGGGCGTCGTGCCTCTGCCGGGGATGGACTGTGCGCCAGACGGCAAGTATTGTGGAGTTGAGTCCGACGGACAGCCAATCGCGGGTCCAAAGATGGGTCCGTGGAAGCGGCCGGGTGCGGGGCAGATCGGAAATGCGGGGCGAGATTCCTTGACGGGGCCGGGTTTTTTCGAAAGCGATATTGGTCTGGCCAAGATCATTCCGGTGACGGAGGGGATTGCTATGCGTTTCCGGGCGGACGCGTTTAACGCGTTCAACCGAGTGAATCTGGGGCAGCCGAATGGTTGCGTGGATTGTACGGGCGGTGGTTCCATTACCGGGCTTGCCGAAGGCGCGCTGCAAAGGACGTTACAGTTCTCGGTGAGGGTGGAGTTCTAGGGGAGGCAGCAGGAGCGGTATCGGTGCGATGGCTTTTCGCGGACAGGAGTGTCCGCGCCACACTTGTTTCTATTCCTTACTTGTTTCGATTCCTTACTTGTTTCGATTCTTTGGACTGGCCATCTTTTTTTAAATCAGGTGCCGGCCCAGGTATTGTTCATACAATTGGCAGCGCAGTTTCATGTCCCGGGCGCAGTCGCCGGCGACGATGCCGGAACTGCGGAGGCGGTAGAAGGACTCGGTGCTGGAGGAATGGCGTCCGGTGATGACGCTGCGGACTACGTCGCAGAGTGCGGGGTCATGGTTCAAAGAGACAAAGATTCTGCGCAAGTGGTCGCCGTAGGGACCTTCGTCGCGGGAGGCGCCCGCCGCGAAGTCGAGGAAGGAAAGACCGCGCTCGACCATCTGGTGCAATCCGCGCTGCGTGAGGAAGGGTTGTCCGCCCAAGAGGGCGAAGAAGCGTTCCAACTCCGCCTCGTTGGCAAGCGGAAAACCATAACGGCGGTTTAATTCGCGGACCTGGTCGAGGGAGAAGTCGGACAAGACGAGGCGGGTCCCGACGTTGAAGGGGGACTGGTTGACGTCGGTGATGAAGAGGTGAGCCTCGCTGGCGTAGGCGATGGCAAGGGAGAGATTCTGCCAGGGTCCGGAGGGATCGAGCGAACGCTCGTTGTGCCAGGAGCGAAAGAGTCCGAAGACTTCGCTGCCAAAATCGCAGGCAAAGAGGCGGTCGACCTCGTCCATACCCCAAAGCAGACGGTGGTTGATCTGGCTGAGGATCTGGCGTCGAAGAAAGCGTTCGAAGTTCATGCTGGGGCCGCGGCGGGCGTTCCAGTTCTCCTCGGGGTCCACATCGAGATCGAGTTGTTCGGCGATGGCCTGGGCCAGACAGAGGAAGAGACTCTCGACTGATTTCAGGTGGGTGGCGTTCAGTTTCTGGAAGTCGGTGAGCACGACTCGGGCTCCGGCTTTGCGCGCCTGTTGGAGGCCGCGCGCCATGAGGGAAGTCTTGCCCATCTGGCGGGCCCCCTTTAGGAGAATGATGCTGTCGTTGCGACCGAGGGCGGAATAGAATTCCTGGTCGGTAGGGCGGACGATGTAGAACTTGGAATCGAGGGGCAAGGCGCCGCCGACGGGTTCGAGGTTGGGCTTGCGGCGGAATGCCTCCGGCGGGGCCTGCAACGCTCGCGCGAGATCCGCGACAATGCGATCACTATCGGCGTCGTCGTTCCAGGAAGCGTAGTGGATGCCGTCGAGGGCGGAATGCAAGGGATCGGGAAATTCATGGTCAAACTGGACTCGCACCGGCAAAAGGCGCGGACGGCCGTTTTGACGTTCGGAGAACGAGTGCGCCAACTGAACTTCATAGGCGAGCATCTCGCTTTGCACCGAGGCGGCGGAAAGCAAAGCGATGACGGCGTCGGCGGTCGCGATTTTTTTCTCGATCTCGCGCGCCCAATCGACCCCTACGGCGAGGTGGCGGTCGACGAAGACGCGGTAACCCTGGAGCGACAATTTTTCCTCGAGGGCACGCATGATCTGCTGGTCGGGCTGAGCATTGCGGCGGTAGAGGAGGACGACTTGGGTGGCTTGCGGTTTCGCATCAGGTTGGGGAGCAGGTGCGCTGAAAGCAAGCTGGGAATTGGTGGTGGCGTCGGGGGCGACGGCTGCGACGGAGTTGGCGCGCATGGCCAGACGGCGCAATTCCGCGCCCATGTCGGCGGCGGACTGGAAGCGCAGGTCGCGATGTTTTTCGAGGGCGCGAGCGATCACGCGCTCCAACTCGGGTGAAACTTTCGGGTTCACGCCCCGGGCCGGCGCCGGGAGCCGATTGAGGATCGAATCAAAAACTACGGCCGAGGTATCACCGCGGAAGGGGAGCACTCCGGTCGCCATTTCATAGAGCACGACGCCGAAGGAGAAAAGGTCGGTGCGATGATCGAGTGGTTCGCCGCGGGCCTGTTCCGGGGACATATAGGATACGGTGCCCACGAATTCTCCGGCGGCGGTCACGCTCTGGGTGGGCTCATCGTCGCTGGGAGGATGGTCGGATAGAACTCGCTCGCTGCGGTCACGTCCGGTCAACTTCGCCAGACCGAAATCGAGAATCTTCACGCGCTCGCGATCGATGACAAACAGGTTGGCGGGTTTGACGTCGCGATGGACGATGCCGCGTTTGTGCGCGGCTTCTAAACCGTCGGCGATCTGGATGCCAAAGGAAGTCAGTTGTTCGGCCGGCAGCGCGCCGGACAAGACAACATCCCGCAAGTTCCTGCCTTCCAGAAGCTCCATCACAATAAAGTGCCGGCCGGCATGTTCGCCCACGTCGTGGACGGTACAGATATTGGGATGGTTGAGGGAAGAGGCGGTAGAAGCCTCGCGCTGAAAGCGCTCGATGGCAGCCGAGCTTTTGGAAAATTTCTCGGAGAGAAGTTTGATGGCAACGTGCCGTCCGAGGCGGGTATCTTCCGCTTCGTAGACGACTCCCATGCCGCCGCTGCCGAGTTTGCGCAAAATGCGATAGTGAGAGATGGTTTCGTTGAGCAGGCCGCCGGCCGCGTGTTTCTTCCCGGGAGACTCCGCGTGCTGTGGAGTGGCCGGGCGAGTAAACTTTTGCGGAACCGCCGGATTGCCCGTCTCCGCATCGTAGAAGTTAAAGAGATGGATGCGGACGCCCGGTTGCAGTTCGATCTCACCCAGATCGTGCAGGGAATCGTTCCACCGTCCGAGTTGCTTTAGGAGGGTGACAACCGGCTCGGTAGCCAGGATGTGATCCTGGTCGCCGCAATCGGTCACTCGTTGGGCGAGGTTGATTCCGTCTTCGCCGGCGGGGCAGTCGAATTTCATGTTGTCGATGGGAGGGGCGGGCCAGCAATGGAGGGCCATGCGCAAGCGGACGCTGTTCGCGCCCCGAGCGCCCCGGCTGATTTCCAAAGCGCAGCGCAACGGCGCCTCAGGATCGCCATGGAAGACAAATGCGAGACCGTCGCCGCTCGGGAGCACAGTGATCTGGTGCGCTTGGGCTCTGCCGAACTCCTGGGTGCGGCGGACGATCTCCTGCAAGCCTTCCAGTCGGGTAGCGGGCTGAGATGGCACAGCAGAGCCCGCCACGTTCACAAAAAGGACATGAGCGAGATCGAGTTGCCGGGTTTGTGGTTGAGTGATCGCTGCCATGCGCCGGTATCCCACAAATCTGCCGTGGCTTGCGCCGGGGAAAGGAGTGGGATCGCAAGGCGCAATTCCAGATCTGTTTTGAATTCGAGCCGCTCAACCTGCGAATCGGGAAGCCAAGCTGGAATCCGTTCCCTCATTCGTCAGGCCGATGCGGACCGAATTATGCCACATTCGCGGCGGCGGCCCAAGTAGGTAACAACTCGATTTGTTTCGAATTGCCCAGGCGGGAGATGGATTGTAGACTCTGAAGGCTTAAGCGGACGCTGAAGGAAGTGGCCTTTTCATGAAGATGGCGCGGGTAATTCTTTTTACTGGTCAGATCGAAGCGATGAGCCAATTCTACGGCGAAGTGCTTGGCCTCAAGCAGGTGACGGATGAAAAGGGCTGGCGGGAGTTTGCGGCAGGCGGGGCAAGGATCGCCCTGCATTCCGGTCCGTCATCACCTGGCCGCAAGGGTCCAAAGATTGTCTTCCACGCGAAGGATGTCGCGGCGTTGCGGGCGAAACTTGTGTCGCGGGGCGCGAGTTTCGGCAAGATCCGGGAGGGGGAGTTTTGCCTTTGCGACGGCAAGGACCCGGACGGCAATCCGATCCAGTTGTCCAACCGGTGAGGAGTTTGAGTCAAAACGCGGGAGTGGTGGCATGAACCAATTCGAATGCGTGGTCCCGATTTTGAATGTGAAAGATTTTGCCGCAGCGATGGACTACTACGTCAGCAAACTGGGATTCACCAAGAAATGGGACTGGGGCGATCCGCCAACATTTGGTTGTGTGACGCGAGGCAAGGTCGAGATTTTTCTCTGCGAGGGAGCGCAAGGGCGGGCGGGCATGTGGATGTCCATTTTCATCGACGATGTGGACGCGCTGCATGAGGAGTATAAGAGAAGCGGCGCGATCATTCGCCTGGAGCCCACGAATATGCCGTGGGGCACGAGAGAAATGAATGTGGAAGATCCTGATGGTCACCGTATCCGGATGGGCAGTGATGCCACGGGGCCAGCCGACAAGGATGGGTGGGAGCGATTTTCGGAGATGGAACAGTCCTAGCATTAAAGCCGGGGCATTAAGGGTCGGGCATTAAGACAAGGCCTCGTTTCATGATGAGAAGGCTTGGGCGAGCTTTAAACTGCTTGTCCGGCGCAAAATCCTGATGCCCAAGCCCACTGGAAATTGAAGCCGCCGAGTTGGCCAGTGACGTCGACGAGTTCTCCAACGAAAAAGAGGCCGAGCACTTTTTCTGATTCCATGGTCCTGGCGGAAAGCTCGCTGGTATCGACGCCACCGGCGGTGACTTCGGCCTTTCCGTAGCCCTCAGTCCCTTGCGGTGTGACCTCCCAGGTATGCAATCGATGCTCGGCGTCGGCGACGGCAAGCTCGGAGTGGCCCGTTAGAGGATAAGTTTCGAGCCAGCGATCCGCGAAACGGCGCGGCAGAACTTCGCGCAGCAGTGATTTCCAAGTTGCCTGATCGCGACGCTCGCGGGATCGAAATTCAGCGGAGAGACTGCGTCCGGGTGCAAGGTCGAGATGAATCGAGTCCTTGGCGTCCCAGTAAGAAGAGATCTGGAGAATGGCAGGACCGCTGATGCCGTGATGAGTAAGGAGCATGTTTTCGTGGAATGCCTGTTTCGGATTGCGATTCGCGCCGTGAGTGGAAGCGACGACTTCGAGGGAGACTCCGGCCAGATCGCACCAGCGATTGCGGTCCGGTTCATTTAGTACGAGAGGAACCAAAGCGGGCCGCGGGGGAATGATGTTGAGGCGGAATTGCCGGGCGAGGTTGTAACCAAACGGAGTGGCGCCGATTTTCGGAATCGACAGACCTCCAGTGGCGACGACCAGACGGGGCGCGCTAAGACTGTTGTCAGCGGCTTGAACGGTGAAATGGCTGCCAGGCCCATCGCCCGTGATCGCGGTGTTCTTGCACACTTCGTCTACTCGTATATTGCAGCGGACTTCGACTTTGGCGTCGCGGCATTCCTGTTCCAGCATCGCGGTAATGTCGCTCGCGGCTCGGTCGCAAAAGAGCTGGCCAAGCTTTTTCTCGTGATAAGGGATGCGATGTTTTTCCACCAATCGCAAGAAATCCGACGGAGTATAACGGGCGAGCGCCGACTTGGCGAAGTGACGATTATGCGAAAGAAAATTATCCGGGGTGGTGTGCAGGTTGGTGAAGTTGCAGCGGCCGCCGCCGGAGATCAGAATCTTCCTGCCGATTCGATCCGCGCGCTCCAGCACGAGGACACGCCGACCGCGCTTGCCGGCTTCGATGGCACACATCAGGCCGGCGGCACCAGCTCCGAGAATGATGACGTCGAATTTCTGATCCACGCAGGAAAGAGCTTAGCAGGGTGAGGGACATGCGGTCCCGGCATCGGACCTCTGATACATCGAAGGCCCGCCATCTTCGCTCGTCGGAATCAGGGCTGAGCTTGTTTTACCGGGCTCGTGTGCTCTGGTTCTGGGGTGCGGGCCGTGGATTTGGCGGCCGCAGCTGCAACGACTGCAAGAAGGTGACAATCTGCCAGCGCTGCGGTTCCGGCAACTTCGACCAAACGGGCATACCGTGGCGGACAACTCCGTTGGTCAGAATCCAGAATAGCGTTCCGGGCGTCGACTGCTGCACCTCTTCCCGCAGCAAACTCGCGCCGTGTCGAGTGCCTCCCGCTTTTGGTCCATGGCAGCCGGCACAGTGCTGTTCGAAGAGCTTACCTCCGGCAGCCATGGCCTGGGTATCGCCCTCGAACGGATTTCTCCTTTGTCGATCTTTCTCGGGGACCTCGGCCAGTGCGGCATCCGCCAGCCGATTCGTCCTTGAGGCCGCATTTTCCTTTTGTCTTTGGGCGAGAGACAAACAGGCGCCGAGGACGATCACGCCGGCGGTTGCCAGAGTGACGCGAGCGAGGGCGAAAAAGAGAATCGAGCGCTTCTTCATCGCCTCCCTCCCAAGAAATGTTCCAGCAACTCACCGAAGCCAGAGAACTCACGCGAGAGCCCCCAGCGCAGCAGGAGGCGATGGCTGTTCTCATTCAGCCCGAAGCCGCCGGAAAAACGAACGGTCCAGTCCGACGGAAGGTTCCACGCCAGTACGGGCGCGAGGTAGTGAGACGTGTGATGAAGACCGGCGCTCCGCGCATCGCCCAGGCCTCCGTAGATCTCCGCACCCGCAATGAAATTCTCTGGACAAAAATTGCAGCGGTTGGGTGAAGCCTTCAACGCGAGCGGACGGCTGGCACCAAGCGCGTAAGCAAGTTCCCATGGCTCGCTGGGCAGCAGGTTCCTGGTGACGATGGGATTCAGGGCGACATTCCAGCCGTTGAAAGTGCTGGAAAGCAGAAGCTTCATTTCGAGTTCGTGGTCGTGTTCTTGCCGGAGTATGCCATTGCGATTGGTGTAATCGGACTCTACATCGTGGCCTTCAACCTCTTTCAAGATTTTATCGGCCCCGTTGGTGTTCTCGAACTCGAGGTAGAGCACTGGATTAACGATGTGCTCGCGTTGCAGCAGACGAAGGCGGTTTTCAAAGCGGGTCCCGGTAAGGATGGTGCTGTCGTTGAAGGTGGTCTGTCCGGCGAGGTAGAGTTCGGTCGTCCACCAGGCGGTGACGCCATATTCAAATTCCATCCAGAAGGCATCGAAGTCGTTGCCGCGACGCTGGGTGCCGAATGTGGAAAAATATTCCACCTCCAGGCTGCCTGGTTCTTCGAGGTAGTGGTCGTAGGTGACGATGTAAGGACTCTCCTGCCCCCAAACTGCGGAGGACGCCCATAGCGGTAGTGACAAGATGAAGATGAGGGCGCTGGGACACATCCGCGGGATGGACTGAGAAAAAATGCGAGCGACCATGAGCTCCTTGTCTCTGATGTCTTTGTCAGACTGTTCGGAGGCAAATATATTTGCAAGATTGTGTTGCGACTGAGTCGCATTACAGATTACAATTTCGAGCGTAGAGCGCGTCTCGGTGCGCTGTCAACGGGGGCGCGACGATTTCGTCGCAGGTTATTTGCGAGCGAGTCGCAACACGAAAAGGGAGATTGCCCAATGCCCCTGCCCCAGACGGAGATTCCCGGCCGCTTGCAGATGCAACTGGCCGAACGCGGGATCCGGATGACTGGTCCACGGCGCGCGATTCTGAGTGTGATTGAGACCGCGACCAAGCACCTGGATGCGACTCAGATCCTGCGCAAGGCGCGAACGCTGGACGCTTCGGTCGATCGCAGCACCGTCTATCGGACACTCGATCTGCTGAAGCGCCAGGGGTTGATCGACGAACTCGACCTGATGCATCTGAACGGCGAAGGTCATTACTACGAGCGCAAGTTGGGCCGCGATCATATTCACATGGCGTGTCTGAGGTGCGGGAAGATTACCGAGTTTGTCAGCAAGACATTTGAGTCGCTGAAAAAGCAGTTGGAGCGCGACTGTAATTTTCACATCGTGGTAGCGCGACTTGAAGTAGGTGGATACTGCTCCGCATGCCGGCACTAGATGGTGGCGGGAAGCAAAAGGCGGGAAGCAAAGGAAGTAAAAAAAGCGGTAGTTAGGCCGACGGGCAGCTTCTAAACTTGACGAAGGACTCGCCTGATGGGGCAGCAGAATCGACGCGCTGACTTTTCGCGGACAAGAGTGTCCGCGCCGCACCTGATCAGATTCGCTAACCGCCCGAGTTCGCCATCATGAGTGCAAACAACGCAGGAAGATAGATGATCGTGGCGCGGAGCAGGCGGCGAGCCGAAGGTTTCGACGCAGGAGCGGTTGCGGGCAAGCGCTGAGAAGCCATTCCCATGGACACCCGGAACAGTGCGGCACCCATCAGGATGGCGCCAACCAGATAAAGTCGTCCGGCCATACCCATTGCAACCGGCAAAACGCTCACTGGAATCAAGGCCGCGGAGTAAGCCAAAATCCGCCACAGGGTGGACTTTCCGTCGGACTGTACCACGGGCAACATTCGAATATCGCCTTGGGCATAGTCCTCGCGATAAAGCCACGCTATCGAAAGAAAATGCGGAAACTGCCAGACGAACATGATGGCAAAAAGAACAAGGGCTTCGATTTCCAACTTGCCGCGCACGGCGGTCCACCCGAGCACGACCGGCATCGCCCCGGGGAACGCTCCTACAAATGTGCAAACCGGGGATACTTTTTTGAGTGGCGTATAAGCCGCGAGATAGACCAGTGCGGTGAGAAATACTAATAGCCCAGTTAGTAAGTTGGAATAGACTGCCAGATACGTTGAACCGCCCAGAGTCAGAGCCAGACCTACGATCGCGGCATGCGCCCTGGTCATGCGTCCCGAAGGGAGGGGGCGGAGCGCGGTGCGCCGCATGCGCGCGTCCACGGCAGATTCAAGAACTTCGTTGAGGGCCGCGGTTCCGCTTGAAACCAGCGCGACACCAAGCAGGGCGTGAAGCAATCCCAGCGACCACGACGAAAGGCCTGCCCGGTGAGCACCAAAGAAGTAGCCGCACCACGCCGTCAGGACGATCAACGTTGTAATGCGCGCTTTCGTCAGTTCGGCGTAATCGCGCAGAAGAGCAGAAAAATGTCGCAACATGGACCCCACATTCGCTTTTTGCTCCTTTCCGCCCTCATCGGGCGGTTGGGTTCAAAAGGCCATCAGCAAAGAAATCCAGACGGACCCGAGCAACGTCACGAAGACCAGTATTGGTATCGCGCCATCGTTTCCATGTCAAGGTAAAACTTCTTGCTTCCGGTGTCGCCACTCGCTGGCTCTAGCAGCCTGGGGCAAGCAGCAGGGGGACCTAGTGGCCAGCGGAAGGACTGGACGCAACGAATGTCTCGGGCGGATCAAAATAGCACTGATGCCAAAGAGCGGCGTCGGACAATTTGCCTGCCTTCCATGCCTGAACCGTGGGGAGGGTGGCCCCGATCATGCCGCCATCCACGGAGTCGAAGATCAATACGATTCCGGACAGATCTTGTGGTTGTGCGGCCAGTTCAGCGTAGCTTTTATCGAGCAAGCTTTTGGCGAATTCCAGTTTCGCTTGAGCGCCGCTGTTGGCTTCGTTTTCCTGGATCTTCTGCACCGAAATAATCTTGACGTTTTTGCCCCGCAGCGGCTCCCAGTCGCCGGGGAAGGGCGCGGTCTCCTCGCGTGTCACCTGAAACAAATCGGCCACGACTGGTGCGGCGGTCGGCGAGGCTGGCGGAACATCGGAAATTCCCTCTGGCATCTCCAGACTGGTGCGCCAGATCCATCCGCGCGAGAGGCCGGAGATCCGCACATGAACCCAGTCCGCATTGAAATCCAGCATTTCAAATTCATCGTGGGCGCTGGCAAGAAAAAGAGTCTTGCCACTGAGGCTGGGCGTCGCAACAACCGGAGTTCCCGATTTTTTTACCGCCACCAGATTCTTCGGATGGGCCTGGTTTTTGAGCACTTCCTCGAGATTCGCGGCTTCGGCTCGCAGGGGGTTGGCGGACTGGTCGGGGGGGGGCAAGGAATTCCTCGAATTCGCCAACTGCTGACTCGACAAACCCTGGTCAGCTAAAGACGAAAAGCCGCGTCCATTTTCCGAAGACTGCGGCAGCGGCGCGGAGAGGGCTGGCTCCGCAGCAGCTTTATGCGCAAATACTGACGGTACCGCTGCGTTGGACGAAGGTGCCCCAAAGCCGAGAGCCGAACCTTGGCTGGAACCATGACCGGAATTTTGACCGGAATTTTGCCCGGAATTTTCGCCCGCAGCGGCGCGAGAATATGCGACCGCATCCGCAGGACTGGACTTGCTCGCCAGCAGATCGGTCAGTTGGTCCAGGAGATCGGATTCGAGGCGCCCATTGGAAGCGAGGAGTTGGTATCCAGAGTGGGACGGATTTGAATCGGCGTACCAAGCCGTGACTTTTGTGGTTACCCGCACTAAGGTTCCGCCCGCGGCGGTCGAACTCATCTGAACCGCAGATTGGTAATAGGCCCGCTGGTAGCGGTTGAGGGGATGATCGCCGGGCAACGCGAATCCATCCAGCACGGGCAGGTGACCGGCGAGCGAAGGTTGCAATTCCTTCAGCGCTTTTTCAACTGCGACCTTCGGCTGATGGTAAGTGCGCTCGACGGCGGCGGCCTGAGCTTTTTCCTGAGCAATTCCGATCTGAGTGACAGCCAATGGAATCGCGGCCAGCAGAAGCGCAGCGCAACGTGTGGAGCGCAGTGGTGGGCGACGAATTGAGCAGGGAACTCGGGTCATGGCACCTGCTCCAACTGGTCTCGCCGAATCCAGCCGTGCTCTCCGTCATGGGTTTCGACGCCGAACCAGTACGGTGTTGAAATCAGGATGAGAACTTCGGCGCCAGGTTCCAGAGACTTCAGCGTGCTTGCGGTGTGGAAGGGAGCGGATTTGAGCGCTGCTCCGGGCTTACGAACCAAGCGCTCGACCTGCTGACGCAGTTCGGCAACGTGCTGGGCCAGGGATTCAGGAGAATCGTCGTATGCCTGCGCCGGTTGCGAGGTGGAGGAAATCGGCGACGCAGAGACAACGTCGGCGGTCGCGTTTTCGCTGGAATTGGCCGTCGGAGTGGGAGTGCTCAGTAGAACCGTGTCAGCGGTTGTGCCGATTTTTTGTTTCGACAGTTGCTCGTGTTTTGCCTGGAGAGCCTGGGCGGTTTCCTTCTTTACGAGTTCAACCGCGGCAAGCTTGTCCTGGATGTCCTTGTACTCGCTGGTTTCGACCGATCCGTTCGACAGATGAACGGTGTGACGAAAGTCTTCGACAAACAGGGCATCAATTCGCAGAACCGTGTTCTGGTCGCCTTGCGGTTGTACGACGTAGCGAACGGCGAGAGTCCCGACGTCGGCGCTCTGCTTGAAATTTCTTGGATCAAGCGCCTGTTTCCGCACTTTGTAGAATACTTTGCCGCCTTCGGTCCAGGGCGGAAACACGGGCGTCGAGGTGGCTGCGACCGCTCCCGCAATGTACTCGTCTTTGTTGTATTCCTTAGTTCCGCGGATGATCGTATTCTGCGCAACGTCTTCCACCGCTTGCGCGACTTCAGGTTCCGGCAAAGGAACATTAACGATCAGGCCCTCGCCGTATTGCAGAGCGTCTTTCTCGCGGGCGTGCGACGAGGTCGCGGTGGAAGCGAGAAGAAGGAACAGAAGAAAGGGTGCCGCCACGACACGGAGACGAATGCGTTCGGGTCGAATTCGATGAAAAAAGAGCGAACGCTTCAGCCCCGCACCGCCAAAACTCTTGTGCCAGATCACGACCAACTCCGGTGTTCCTGTTGCAAGAGTCTCATACGCTGGGTTGATGACTGTCAACTAGCTCGGGGAACACTTCGAACGCCATCCCGCAGTCACGCAAGATGTAAACAATTTGTAAATTTTTTTTTTGAACCCTCTTGCAGTTGAGTCCGAGCGGTAGTAGTATCCAGCGCCGGTGGGGTGTTTGCAATTTTTTATCGAAGAAGCGCGGGTGGATGCGAGCGTTTGACAGGGGTGTTACGACCGCAATCCGCGCGGTTCGTTGTCGCTAGAGGGCTCCGGGGTTACAGCTTTTGCAAAAAATTGAGTGAGGAGCGCAGCATGCGTATGTGGGCGCAGTCTCTTCTCATCTGTCGGAGGTCGCCGCGGAGACATTCCGTCATGGCCGCGGCTTTCGCGTTCATCCTTTTGATCGTTGTTGGCGCAAGTCCGCGGGCGAGCGCGCTGCCGGCTTTCGCGCGGAAGTATGGTCTGCGTTGTTCGGCCTGTCATGAAAGTTGGCCGATGTTGAATTTCTTTGGCCAGAAATTCAAAGACAACGGCTACCAGCTCATGAATGACCGGGATGCACCGATCTGGCAGAATCCCGGTTATTGGCCGGTGACGTTCCGGATCACTCCGATCTGGCATCGGGTGAGCACCAACAAGGTCGCGACCGACCAAAGCCTCAGCGGTGAACAGAAGATTACCTCGTCTGGCTTCGACCTGAGCGGCCTCGACTTCCACACTGGGGGAACGCTGGAAAAGAACTTCTCTTTCTATGTGTTGCCTTCGTCCGATCCAACCGCCTCGTTTCACTTCGAAACGGTCATGGCGCGGCTCGACAACATCGGGAGCAGTCCATGGCTCAATGTGAAGTTCGGCAAGTTCGAACTTGACAACCTGCTCTCCGAAAAGCGCATTCTGACACTCACAGGAAATGGCGGGATTTACCAGCTCTACCACTTCATTCCGGCAAATGACGGCAATATCTTCGGGCAAATGGGAGATAACCAGCTCGGCGTCGAAGTGATGGGGCACTCGGCCAACGACCGCACGCGCTATTCGGTTTCGCTGCTGAGTTCGAACGACGGACAAGTCGGATTGCCCTACGGTGCTGAATCGTATTCCACATTCATCACCGGCAGTCAGGCCTTCGACGCTGGCAAGCTCGGAGTGGATCGCCTCGGCTTTTACGTTATGGCTGGGGAAGCGCCGACCAGTTGGTTGACGGGGCCTTCGGGCGGCGGACCGAATGGAGTGATTCCGGGTTCGGGTGGCAATAACCGGGGTTACAGCCGCGAGGGCTTTGTGGGGCAGTTCTACTTTGGCCCGCATATCGATGCCACGGTGGTGACGCAGCACGGCGAGGACAGCGCATGGTTTGGCCAAGGCTATGGAGACTACGCAGACGGGATGGCCCCGAACAACTACGTTCCGGGCGTTTCCGCCTTGCCCGCCGGCTCGCGTAATCCGACCTGGAACGGAGTTCTGATCGAGCCGCACTATGTAGTCAATCCGCAAATGATATTGCTGGGGCGCTATGAAACGATCCGGATGTCGCAGCAGTCGACGCCTGGGACTCCATCCAATCTGGGCAATATTACGTCGTACACGGTCGGCTACCGCTACAACCCGTTTATGACGAGCCGTGCTGGCTTTGCCTACCATGGCGAGTACAACTGGTGGCACCAGGACGGAACGGCGCCTGACAACACGACGAACCTGACCAGCAGCGAACTATTGTTTGGAATTGACTTCGACTTCTAACCAGCGAGATGGCCCGCCGGCGAAGTCGGTTCGCTGGCGTTGACTTTTTGAAAGGGTGCTGACTATGAACAGCTTGAGGCCAAGGCGTTTGACGGGAGCGATTTTGTTTACTTCGGTGATAGCGGTGCTCTTGGTGGCTGGGTTGGCGACGCTGGCGTCCGCTCAGGATGAGCCCCTGGTCGGTCCGAAGCCACCAGTCGCAGTCAAGCCGATGGAGAGTCACATCGGCAATCTTACGGGGCACGCGGCGGATGCGAAGTCCGACTACCGCCGGTATTGCGCCGGATGTCACGGCGTGTACGGAGACGGCAATGGCGAGAATGCGGTATGGCTGGATCCGAAGCCGCGGAACTTCACCCTCGCCACTTTCAAGTGCCGCTCAACGTTAACGGGCACGTTGCCGATTGATGAAGATCTGTATAACAGTATTGCGCGGGGCTTCACGAATTCCAACATGCCGCCATGGAATACGTTCACCAAGCAGCAGCGGGCCGACTTAGTCGCGTATATCAAAATCTTCTCGCCACGATGGGAGAAGGAAAAAGCCGGCGAACCGATCAAGATTCCGCCTGAGCCCCCGGTCACCATCGAGAGCATTTCGCACGGACAGGCACTATTCGCGAAATTGGAGTGCTGGAAGTGTCATGGCACGCACGGAGAAGGCGATGGACCCTCGGCGGCGACGCTTACCGATAGCCAGGACCAACCGATCCGCCCCTACAACTTCGCGGGTGGCGGAAACGATTCGCGCTTTAAGTGCGGCAGTACGAATCAAGATATCTACAAGATCTTTATGACGGGCGTGGACGGCACGCCGATGCCTTCTTTCGCGGACGTGATTCAGCCGAACGACGCCTGGGATCTCGTCCATTTTCTGCGTACGTTGCAGGTACATCGCCACGGCAAGGAGAACGTAGTTCTAATGGCTGCGCACGGAGTCATACCTCCGTACGTGGATAAGAACGCGGCGCCGACGGCTGCACCGGCCGACAACAAGGCGCCTGGTGGCGGCCAGTAAGTGGAGATACTCGGTAAACGAAGACAGAACCCGAGGAGGGGTTTTACTCAAATGCGCACCAAGAAGACTCTGTTGGCTCTATTGATCGTGTTGGTCTGTTCGTCACTGATGTTTGCCGGAACGGTTAGCGGCAAGGTGACGTACACGGGCACGCCAGTAAAACAAAAACCTATCGATATGTCGAAAGAACCGAGTTGTGCCAAGCAGCACGCGACTCCCATCACCAACGAGACGGTGGTAACCGGGCCCAATAACGGACTGGATAACGTGGTGGTGTACCTATCGTCGGGTGCTCCCGACGACGGCCAGGTTCCGTCGCAGACGATCACCTACACACAGAAGGGTTGCCAGTACATTCCGCATGTTCTGCCAATGCACGTCAACCAGGAATTCGAAATTCTCAATGACGATCAGACTTCGCACAACATCCACCCGCTGCCGAAGGTGAACACGGAGTGGAACAAATCCCAACCACCGGGCACGCCGCCGATTAAAGAGAAATACGACAAGCCCGAATTCATCCCGGTGAAATGCAATATACATCCGTGGATGCACGGCTGGTTCGTGGTGTTAAAGACGTCGCACTACGACGTGAGCAAGGATGGAGGGGACTTCAAGCTACCGAACCTGCCTCCGGGTAAGTACACGATCACCGCCTGGCACGAAGACTACGGCACGCAGACGGCGGACGTTACCATCACCGGGAACGAGACGAAGGACGTCAACTTCACGTTCAAGGCGAAGGCTTATTAACGGAATGCGGCGGAGTCCACTTATTCCGCCGCTGCATTCCAGGGCAAGTGACACGCACAAGTGGCAGCGGGAGGGCACGGCATATGGCAAAGTTCTTTGCGGTCACGATTATCGTCATCGCGATTCTTTCCGCGATTCCTATCCTGCGCCACACGTGGGTTGCGCCGGAGGACATTTCGACGCATGGAGCTCTGATCGATGAGCAGATGTCGGAAACCATGGCGGAGGCTGGAATCTCTTTTCTCGCGGCGCAGTTTGTTCTGGCGATTTTCATCTGGAAATTTTCCAACCCTGGTCCGGATGCGAAGCTCAAGAATTTTCCCGGTGGCGCCAAAGGACTTGTGATCGCGGCAATTCTGGTAGTTGGAGTCGAGGTGATGGCCCTGGGGATCTTTGGAGTGAAGGCGTGGGCCAACGTGTATCTGACGCCACCGTCCGCCGACGCGTTGCCGATCCAAGTGCAAGCGGGACAGTTCGCCTACTATTTTCGCTATGCCGGAGCAGATGGAAAATTTGGAGCTACGCATCCGGAGATGATCAATGAAGGGACGCAGAACATTTTCGGTCTTGACCCCGAGCACGATGTCGATGCCAGAGACGACATCATCGCGGCCGAAATGGCGATTCCGGTGAACAAGGAAGTACATCTGCTGATGCATACGAAGGATGTGGGGCATTCGTTTTATGTGCGGGAATTGCGGGTGCAACAGGACTTCGTGCCGGGATTGGATGTTTCGCTGCACTTCACGGCCACCAAGGTTGGTAAGTACGAGATCGTCTGTACGCAGCTCTGTGGTCTGGGACATTACAACATGAAGGCGTATCTGGAAGTAATGTCGCAGCCGGACTTCGATAATTGGCTTAAACAGCAAGCAGGGCAGTAGTTTGTTTTTGCCGTTCTCGCGAGATCGACGGAGTGAGGAACAAGCTGGATCGAAGCGAGTCTGATCGACAAACATCTCTGAGGTGAGGATATGCACGACATGTCAGTGCACGCGGGGCAACACCACGCTCCTCCGACGAGCTTTATCCGGAAGCACGTGTTCAGCCTGGATCACAAGGTCATCGGGAAGCAGTATTACGCGCTGGCTTTGGTGGCTGCTTTTATCGGGATGTTCCTGTCGTGGCTGATGCGCATCCACCTGGCATGGAACAACGCCGCGATCCCAGGCTTGCAGTTGCTTTCGAAAACCGGCGCTCCGGGCGGAGTGATGACGCCGGAGTATTACCTGCAATTGATGACCATGCACGGCACCATCATGGTCTTCTTTGTGCTCACGACGGCTCCCTTTGCAGCTTTTGGCAACTACTTCCTGCCCATTCAGGTAGGCGCGGAAGACATGCCATTTCCGCGCTTCAACATGATGTCATTCTGGGTGACATTCACGGCTTTCCTGGTTCTGATGTCGTCGTTCTTCCTCGGCGACGGGCCCACTCTTGGGGGCTGGACGCAATACGCGCCGCTCAATGCCGTGGGTTCGGTCGCGGGGCCCGGGCAAGGTTTGGGTGTGGTTCTCTGGATGGCTTCGATTGCGTTGTTTTGCGTCGGGCAGTTACTGGGTTCGTTGAACTTCATCACGACCACGCTCGATCTAAGGGTCAAAGGCCTGAGCCTGATGCGTCTGCCGCTGAGCGCGTGGGCATGGTTCATCACCTCATGCATGGGCCTGACGGCATTCGCGGTGCTAATGCCGGCATGCATTCTCGCCATTCTCGACCATGTGGCGGGCACGAGTTTTTTTGTGGCATCGAATCTGGTGATCAACGACCAAATCCAGCCGCACTCGGGCGGATCGACTTTGCTTTGGCAGCACCTGTTCTGGTTCTTCGGACATCCTGAGGTCTACATCGCCATCGTGCCTGGCATGGGTATCGTTTCGCACGTACTGCTGGCCAACATGCGGAAGCAGATGCTGAGCCAGCGAACATTGATTTATTCGATGGGCGCCCTGGCCTTGTTGAGTTACATGGTCTACGGACACCACATGTTTGTCAGCGGCATGAATCCTTACTCGTCACTGGCATTCTCTTTTCCAACGCTGGTCATCACCATTCCCTCCACCATCGTGGTGCTGATATGGACCTTCAGTCTTTATGGTTCGAGGCTGCGCATTAACTCGGCGTCGCTGTTTGCCCTGGGCTTTATTTCGATGTTTGTCAGCGGAGGAGTGAGCGGTTTTTTTCTGGCGCAACCTTCGATCGATATCATGCTCCACGCCACTTACTTTGTGGTCGGTCATTTCCATCTGGTGATGGGCGTCGCGGCTATGTTCGGTATCTTTGCCGGGACCTATTTCTGGTTCCCGAAGATGACCGGACGAATGATGAACGAGACCTTGGGAAAAGCTCATTTCTGGCTCAGTTTTGTGGGCGCCTATTGCATCTTTATGCCGTTTCATTATCTGGGCATGGCTGGGAATGTGCGCCGCTACGCGTCGTTCGTGGACGACTACCTGCAACCGCTCATTCCAGTTCATCGTTTTATTACGGTAGCCGCTCTGTGCACGGGCGCGGCGCAACTTATTTTTCTGTATAACCTGATTCACAGCCGGTTCCGGGGCGAAGCCGCAGCCGATAACCCCTGGGAGGCTACGTCTCTGGAGTGGAGCACGGCTACGCCGCCACCTTTTGACAATTTTGGTGGGAAGCATCCAGTGGTGTACCACGATCCCTATCAGTATGGCGTGCAGAGTTCTGTCGGCGACTATGTGATGCAGGCTTCGCCGGAGCAGGTGAAGAGCGACAACGAAGAGAAGTAGGTTCTTATTTCCCGGCGGCAACGCTAAGTTGCAAAGAAGAACGGCGTCCGGTAAGGAGTTTCATCTAACTATGGCAACCACGGTACATGAACCGCCGCAGATTGATTCGCGCCGCTTGGCTGGCGAGAGGCATTCGGGAAACGGCGCTGGGGGGGGGATTGTGCCGGACGGCGACCTGCGTGTGGCTGTCGAATACTCGCCGCCGCCCTCTTCGACCGCCATTTGGGTGGTGCTGTTCGCCATTACGATGATGTTTGCGGCGTTCACCAGCGCCCTGGTGGTTCGCAAAGGCTCATCGCTGGACTGGCAGACTTTCACTTTACCGTCAGTGTTGTATTTCAACACGCTAGTGCTGGTCATCAGCAGCGTCACGCTGGAGTTGGCGCGTCGACGGATCGCTAGTTTCATGGTGGTGCTGAGGAGTCAGGGGGAGAGTCCGGCACGCTGGCTGTACGTGACGCTCTTTCTGGGCGTGCTATTTGTGGCAGGTCAGTATGTCGCGTGGTCGCAGTTGAGGGCGGAAGGGCTGTATCTGGCCACGAATCCAAGCAGTTCTTTTTTTTATTTGCTGACGGTTACGCACGCGCTCCACGTGTTGTGCGGACTGGGTGGATTGATCTACGTGATTCGGAAGCTTAGCAAGTCGGTGTTGCGGCGGAACCAGTTGGATGCCGCAGCGCGTTACTGGCATTTCATGGGCATTCTTTGGTTGTACCTGCTTTTGCTGCTTAGGATGAAACTGTAATCGACTCGAGACAGTTCGGAGATAACTTCGGAGATAACTCAGGAGGGGCCGTGAGCCAAGCGGATTTGACTATTGGACATCCCACAGGCCAGACGTTGGGGCCGGCATTTGCGATTCCGACAAAGAAGTTGGCCATGTGGCTGTTCATTATCGCCGACACCATGACGTTTGCGGCGTGCCTAGTGGCATATGGATTCCTGCGGAACGGCACTCCGGACTGGCCGAGGCCTTTCCATAGCATCACGAACGTAGCGATCATGACGTTTATTCTTTTGACCAGCAGTTTGACGATGCTGATCGGACTGCGCTCGGCGCGGGCCGGAGACAAGGCTGCGGCCTTCCGATGGACGATGATTACCGCTGCCCTGGGGATTGTGTTCGCATTCCTGCATATTCGTGAATGGATGGGCTTGATCGATGAAGGCATGACCATGTTTAAGAACCCCTGGGGCACGGGGTTGTTTGGCGCCTCGTTTTTCAGCATCACCGGATTGCATCTTACGCACGTTACGGGCGGCGTGATCGCGCTACTGGTCGTGGGTGTGCGGTACAAGGGCGGCCGCTACAATGCGGACGACATCGAAGTCCTGGGGCTTTACTGGCACTTTGTGGATTTGGTCTGGATGTTCGTCGTACCGTTGGTTTACCTTTTAAACCTTACCCATTAGACAAACACCTGGGAGCAGACTGCTTATGACGACGGCGGAAGACCACAAGAGCGACGGAATCGGGAAAGACCTGATCGTGTATGTTTGCCTGCTTGCGCTTGCGGGCTTGCAATTTGTAATTGCCTATCAGAACATTGACGCTTCGCAAATGTTCACGCGCATGCTGGCGGTGGCATGCATCGAGGCGGGTCTAGCCGTGTTGTTCTTCATGCATCTTTGGACGGAGAAGCGGGCGTTTCTGCTGTTTGTGGTTATCTTTACTGTTGGTGTCCTGTTGGGGATGCAATATGGGTGGACTGACAGTTTCCGCATGGTTACGGGCACGCCATTCGCGAAATGACCGAAGCAGGGAGATAAGGGAAACTCGGATTAACCGGGACTTAATCACAGTTTTCCCAGACGGGGAAAGTCAGGGGCGATGTTAAGGGGAGAGTGGAAACGAAAGCTGCGAGTTGGAAGACCGTACCTGCCGGTCGCGATTGCGATAGTGGGACTGGGGATGGTTGCTGCTCCGCTGCCGGCGTTTTCCCAAAGTTGCGCGCTCTGCTATACGCAGGCAGCCTCTGCCGGCAATCGAATGATCCAAGCCTTGCGCAGCGGGATTCTGATTCTTGTGGCTCCTCCCACGCTCGCCTCGGTGGGCATGGTTTTTATTGTGTATCGGAAACGCAATCAGGTGAGGCAGTCTGACGACGAGCGGGGCTCTGACCGCGGGTGGTAGACGGTCTTACTTCGCACTCCTTTGCACCTCTCCGCCTGTTAACACCATCCATAAGGCATGAACCTTTTCGATTCCTTCCAGATTCGCGATATTACGTTTCGTAACCGTATTGCTGTTTCCCCGATGTGCGAGTATTCCAGCGAGGACGGATTCGCCAACGATTGGCATCTAGTCCATCTCGGCGCTCGCGCGGTCGGCGGCGCAGGTACGGTCCTTAGCGAAGCCATCGCGGTGGTTTCCGAGGGCCGCATCAGTCCTTCCGACCTCGGCATCTGGAAGGATGCGCACATCGAAAATCTCGCACGTGTAGTCCGGTTCCTCCGCCAGCACGGTGCCGTCGCCGGCACTCAGCTCGCCCACGCTGGCTTCAAAGCCTCCACTGCGGTTCCCTGGCGCGCTCAAGGCGGGTCGGTAGTATCGATTGCCGATGGGGGCTGGCGTCCCATTTATTCCTCCACCGCAAAGGGCTTCACCCCGGAATCCATTCAGCCCGAAGCGCTGACACTCGAGGGCATTGCGGGCATCGTCCACGCTTTTACGGAGGGCGCTCGCCGCAGTCTCGAGGCTGGCTTCGAGCTGGTTGAAATCCACGCTGCGCATGGCTATCTCATCCACCAGTTTCTCTCGCCGCTGGTCAACACCCGCACCGATCAGTACGGCGGCAGTTTTGAGAACCGCACACGCATCCTGCGCGAGATCATCGCAGCCGTTCGTAAGGTCTGGCCCGAACGGCTGCCTTTGTGGCTCCGCATCTCTGCGTCGGACTGGACCGAGGGCGGTTGGACCATCGAGGATTCGATCGCCCTGGCCCGGCAGGTCAAGCCGCTCGGTGTCGATCTTATCGATTCGTCCTCGGGAGGCATCGTACCGAAGGCCAACATCCCTCTTGGCCCCGGCTATCAGACTCGTTTTGCGGAGCGGATCCGGCGCGAGGCTGGAATCCTCACTGGAGCCGTCGGCATGATCACCGCGCCGGAGCAGGCGCAGCACATCATTGCCACGGGGCAGGCCGACATAGTCCTGCTGGCTCGCGAACTGCTGCGCGATCCCAACTGGCCGCTGCGCGCGGCGCACGCCCTCAAGCAGCAGACTGCGTGGCCCAAACAGTACGAACGCGCACGCTTCTGAGTGAGAAAGGCCGGTGTGCCTCTCGCGGGGCGCGGGAACTCCATCCAGTCACTGCACGCCCGTTACCTCACGTTGGTTACTACACGTTGGTTACTACACTCCGGTTACTACGCTCCGGTTACAGGAGCGCTGATCGGCGTCGGGTCGATTGCGAGTGTCGTGGATATCCCCGTGTATTCATGGGCATGACCACGCACATAATGGAGTCTCCACGACTTTAGGAAAAGCGGCCAAGGTGAGGCGCGCTGATCTGCCCTATCAGCGGCAAAGGTGGGTTTTTGTTGACGTTGAACCGCGGAATGCATTAAAGTAGAGGCCCGCTCCGAAATTTCTGCTCCCCCCTAGATGCGGCGATATAGTCGTTTGAGCGTGGCACGTAGACAACTAAAGACTGGGAAACAGAGGGCGCCAGAACCATGCCTAAAGGACGTCGACGGAATTACCGTATAGTCAGGAAGATCGCGTTGGCCATTGGTTTTCCCATTGCGCTTATCAACATGAGCGCTTTGTTGGCTGTAGGTCAGACTGCAGTTACAACTTACCATTACGATAACAACCGCACTGGCTGGAACCGGAATGAGTCGCAGCTGACGCCCACCCAAGTGGCGAGCCCATCGTTCGGTCTGCTGCAGAATGTGGCTGTCGATGACCAGATTGACGCTCAGCCGCTGGTGATGCCGGGCGTGCAGATCACAGCCGGTAACTATCAGGGGCTCCACGACGTGGTGTATGTAGCGACGGAAAGCAATTCGATCTATGTCATCGATGTGCATAGTGGAACGGTGTTGTTGAATCGGAATTTCGGCTCGCCGGTGGGGTATCCCCTGGGATGCAACATCACCGGGCCGAATGCGGGGATCAACTCCACGCCGGTGATTGATCCGACCAGCAACACGTTGTACGCGATGGTTTACACGAGCATTTCGGGCAGTCCGACGTACCTGCTTCACGCCCTCGATTTGGGAAGTTTGAGCGACCGAGTGACGCCTCAAGTGGTGTCGGCGTCCCATACGTTGAGCGACGGATCGATCTACAACTTCAACGCGACGTACCAGCGGCAGCGGCCAGCACTGCTGCTCGAAAACGGCAGTATTTATGCAGCGTTTGGCAGCTTCTGCGATGGCTTCGGGGCTTATATTTCGCGCGGCTGGCTGTTGGGGTGGACGGCAGGTTCGCTGGCGCCGTTTCCGTCGAGCGAACTGACCGACGAACTGGCAACCGACGTCAACGGTTTCTTTCTCTCGTCGATCTGGATGTCGGGCTACGGGCCGGCGGCCGATGACGAGGGCAACGTCCTGTTTATAACCGGAAACTCGGATCCTGCGGGGAACACATACAACGGTGTTACCAACATTCAGGAGAGCGTGGTCAAGGTTTCGCCCACGCTGAACTCCATGGTTGACATCTTCACACCGGATAATGTGTCGAGCATGGATCAGGGCGATGTGGATTTCGGTTCCGGCGGGGTGTTGGTGTTGCCCGATCAACTGGGAACGATACCGCATCTGGCGGTGGCTGCGGGCAAGTTTGGAACGATGTATTTGATGAACGAAGACAATCTCGGTGGATACTCGCCCACGACTAATAATGTGTTGGGTCAATACCCGGTGGGCGCTTGTTGGTGCGGGCAAAGTTACTACGTAGATCCAACGGATGGAACGGCCCGGGTAGTGAGCAGCGGCGGCAATACCGTGGAAGTCTGGGAAGTGCAGACGTCGCCAGCGGTTATGTTGACCCCCGTGACCAGCGCGCAGATCGTAGCCAGCAGTGTGCAGGATCCGGGATTTTTCACGACGATTTCATCCAACGGGACTGCTAGTCCTATCATCTGGGCCGTGTCACGCCCGCCGTCGAACAATGGCGGGGCACCGATTCAGCTGTATGCGTTCAATCCGGATTCAGGCGGAAGCACGATGAGCACGTTATACCAGGCGACTGCGGGCTCATGGCCGAATATAGGAGCAAACGCAAATGTGGTGCCGGTGGTTGCAAACGGGCTGGTCTTTGTGGGCAGCTACAAGCAACTGCAGATCTTTGGATTGACCGGGACGGGCGGGGCTACACCAACCATCACCAGGGTGACTTCGTCGGTGAATCCCTCGGTGCTGGGCAAGAGTGTGGTTTTCACTGCTACAGTTTCTCCGCAGTCGGGTGGAGGAGTTCCGACGGGCACGGTTACGTTCTATGACGGCGTGTTGCCGCTGACGACAGTGAGCCTTAGTAACGGAAGTGCACAGTACAGCACGAGCGCGTTGCCGGCGGGTTCCAATAGCATCACAGCCGTTTATAAAGGCACCTCTCCTTATAGCGGTAGCACATCGACGCCGCTCAATCAGGTCGTGCAGGTAGTGACGACGACCACCGCTACGTGTTCCCCGAGTTCGGCCGTGGCTGGTCAACCAGTGACTTTCAGCGCCAGCGTCAGTTCGAGCATCGGCCCTCCGCCCGACGGAGACACGGTCACGTTCATGCACGGCGCGAGCGTTGTGGGAACAGCCACACTGAGCGGCGGTGTAGCGAACTTGTCGACTTCTTTGGCAAAGGGATCGTATGCGATCAATGCAGTGTATAGTGGCGACGCGATCTTCATTTCCAGCACATCCAAAGCGGTGAAGTTGTTAGTCGGCAAGGCCAGCAGCACGACTTCGCTGATCTCGACGCTGAATCCGTCGACTTTCGGACAGTCGGTGACCTTTACGGCAACCGTGACGCCGGAGTTCAGCGGAACGCCGACAGGACGGGTGGTTTTCGAGAATGGCACTGTAGAACTGGCGGGAGTTGCGCTCAGCGGCGGTGTGGCCAGTTACACAACCACGAAGTTAGCTGCAGGCACGCATTCCATTACGGCCATCTACAAGGGGAGCACATCGTTCGCGGCCAGCACATCAGCCCCGCTGAGCCAGGTGGTCAACCCGGCCAGCAAAGGCAACGCGCTTGGTTCGCCGGCGAATCCGTCGAGCGATCAGCCGACTTTGAAGGTAGAGTAAACGCGAGCGAAGTGGCGGCGTCTGGCGGTGCAAAGCCCATTCTGTGGAAGTCTTCCAAAACGGCAGAACCCCAAAGATCAGAAAGATCCTTCGACGTAAGCGGCGCTTGGCAGCGGCTGACCACCGCCTACGCTGATGTGGAGTTTTGCGGGCGAGTTGTTCTCTCCAGCGGATGTTTCGGGCAGATCCGCCCGATCGAGGTCGAACTCGACCATCTTGCTTTCCTTCGGACTCAAGTGAATGCGCTGAAAGGCGCGCAAATTGCGGATAGAATCGCCGACAGCCGGGGTTTCGCGATTCACGTAAAGTTGGACTACCTCGTCGCCCTCTCGAGTCGATACGTTTTGGACCAGGGCAGAGACGTGGAAGTGGGTGCCGTCATGGTCAGATGGAACTGCGCGCAAATCGGAATAATGAAACGAGGAGTAGCTGAGGCCGAAGCCGAACGGGTAGAGGGGATTTCCGGCGAAGTAGCGATAGGTGCGGCCACGCATGGCGTAATCTTCGAACGGAGGTAGGTCGGCAACCGAGCGGTAGAACGTGATTGGGAGGCGGCCCGCAGGATTGTTTTGGCCGGCAAGAGTCTGGGCGATGGCCGTGCCGGCTTCTTCTCCGCCATACCAGGCGGCGAGCACGGCGGCGGCATGCTCCTGGGCAAAGTTGATGGCGACGGCGCTTCCGCTCAGCAGGACGACAAGCAGGGGCTTGCCGGTTCTAGTGGCGGCCTCGATAAGTTTTTCCTGCGGTTCGGGAAGATTCAGAGAGGTGCGATCTCCGCCGGAAAAGCCGGGAATGCTGACCGGCATCTCTTCGCCTTCGAGTTCGGAATTCAGGCCGACAAAGGCGACGGTCAGATCGCAGCTTTTTATGGTCTTCACCGCTTCTTCGAGGAGCGGCTTGGCGGGAGGGATCCAGACCAGCTTTACGCCCACGCCCCCACGGCGCTGGCGATATTCCAGTCGCAAACGGTAGTTGTGGCCTCGTCGCCATTGGAGTTGCAGCATCTTGACTGCTTGTGACGATGAATATGGAGATGCGTCTTGGAGGACCGGTTTGTCGTCGATGAAAAACTGGACGGAGTCATCCGCCGGGCAATCCTCACAGCGAACGCGGACGACACCAATCTGATATTCACCGGAGTATGGGGCGCGGATGGTGCCGCTCCAGCGAACTGAATAACCGTTGCGAGGGAGGTGCGATTCGACGTCGGGGGCCTCGTTTTCGCGTTGCAGGTAGACCTGGGGTTCGACGCGAGACAGAGCGGGCTCGCCTTGAAGGTCAGGATCGGCGAAATACTGGCCGAGCAATCCATGAATGGGGACACCGGATTGCATATCGTTTTGCGGCTGGCGCGGAGGCGAGAGGACGGCGGGCGGGACGGGGGTTTCTGACACGCTGGAGAACGTGCTTCCGAGCGCGAATCGAATCTCACTTTTATCGCCAAATTGTTTTTGCATTCCGGCCAGCGGAGTTACGGTGTGGGAAGGGGTCCCGTGATAGTTCGCGAGAAGCATGTCGGAATCATCGGCGGAGGGGCCAATGACGGCAATCCGGCGCGGCGATTTCAGCGGCAAAATATTATTTTCATTCTTGAGGAGCACCATGGATTCGCGCGCGGCTTGCAATGCAAGCTGGCGATGTTGCGGTGAGTCGTTATCCGATTCCGGGATCGCGGAGTAGGGAACGCGTTCGGGTGGATCGAACATGCCCAAGCGGAAGCGGGCGGCGAACAACCTGCGGAGCGCGGCGTCGATTTCACTTTCGGAGATGAGGCCGCGATGCACCGCCTCGATCAAAGAAGAATATTCATCGCCACAGGTGAGATCGGTGCCCGCCTTGACGGCAGCCGCGGCTGCTTCTGCCAAGGTGGCCTTGTACTTGTGACCTTCGACAACGTCGGTGACGGCGCCGCAGTCGCTGACTACGTAACCGTGAAATCCCCAGGCGCCGCGGAGGTGATCCTGGAGAAGAAAGGAACTGGCGCATGCCGGGGCGCCGTCGACCCGGTTGTACGAACACATAACCGATCCGGCATGGCCCTCGACGATACTCGCGCGAAAGGCGGCGAGATAGGTTTGATCGAGGTCGATCGCTGAGGGACGGGCGTCAAAGGAATGACGAGAGGGCTCGGGGCCGCTGTGAACCGCGAAATGCTTGGGAGTGGCGACGGTTTTCGAATACTGGGGGTCGTTCCCTTGCATGCCCTGGATGAAAGCCACGGCCATGCGTGAGGTGAGGAAGGGATCTTCGCCGTAGGTTTCCTGGCCACGACCCCAGCGTGGATCACGAAAAATGTTGATATTCGGCGACCAAAAAGTGAGCCCGTGGTAGCGGCCGGTTTGGCCCTGGCGGATGGATTGATTATATTTCGACCGAGCTTCGGTGGAGATCGTCTCGGAGATGCGGTGCATGAGGTCGGTATCCCACGTAGCCGCCAGTCCAATCGCCTGGGGAAAAACGGTGGCCCGGCCGGCACGCGCTACTCCATGGAGAGCTTCGTTCCACCAGTCGTATGCAGGAATGCCCAGGCGTGTGATGGCGGGAGCCGAGTTCTGCATTTGCAGCACTTTTTCCTGCAGAGTGAGTCTTCCCACGAGATCCATAGACCGTTCTTGGGGAGTACGATCGGGATCGCGGAACGCGGGAACGGTCTCATAATTCGTCGATTGCGCCCAGGCAAGGGGCAAGAGGGAAATCACGGCCAGCGTCGTTAATATGTTCTTCAGCGGGATCGGCATTGAGACCTCAATCGGCTTCGCCGAGCGATTTTAAGAGGGTCTACGCTACGTCGACTATCAAATATCTATTTAGCAAGCATCTATCTATCAAATCGAAAACTGTTTGAGACGTTACCTGCAGGCGTTTCCGGAACGGCGTTGACCAGATCTCGGAGCGGCTGGATCACGGTGAATGTTACCAAGGCTTGGGGCTTTTCAGCATCGTCCAGGAGCCCGAGTTTTCCAGCCTTCCAACCGGGGGACGCGGACATTCCGGAGGCCAGGTAGGAAATGGCTTCCAGGCCTGTGGTTCCCAGTTCGGCGAGCTGGCGGGCCCGACCCTGGGTCTCTGCGAGTTGGGGCGAGGCGGCGATCAGCTGCATGACCCCGGGCTCGGCTGCGATCCAGGTGTTGAATTCCGCGGTCAGTTCGGCCTGTTGCTGTGGGCGCGTGGAGGGGGACTGAAGATAGTTGCGGACCAGGACCGCGAAATCATGGCCTGATGGCGGATCGGGCGGAAGCGCGTCCACGAAATGATTGAGTGGCGTAAGTTGATTGGGCCGTTGTAGGGATGCCTGCTCGCCGAAGGTGACGGGTTTGAGCACGGAAGCCAGGACGTGCAGGGGGCCGATCTGCTCGGTTGCGGCCAACTGGCGGAGGGTCAAGTCTTCGTGAGAAATGTGAGTGAGGCCGAAGGCTTCGAGGCGGAGCGATGCAAGCGCCAGACGGCGGTACATGTCGTCCACGTTATCGACGCTACGAGGGGACCAGAGGCGTTCAGCGATGACTGCGGCTCGCGGCCAGATGCGCGAGTCGATGGTTTGGGGGCCGGCCTGCTCGGTCCACATGCAGGCCTCTCCGCCAAGGATGCGAGACTGCTCCTCGGGAGTGAGGTTGCTGGTCGCGGGAAGCGGATCGACGAGATAGTGGGACTCAGCGCTGTTCTTGTGATTCAAGTAGTAGCCGGCGGAGAGGATGCCGCTATATCCATTCCGGGCTCCGGCGGCCAGCGAGTCGAAGCCGCGCCAACTTTGGACGACCACGCCTTTAGGCAAGTCGGGAGTAAGAATCTCGTCCCACCCGATCATGTGCTTGCCATGCTTATCGAGGAGCTTGAGGAGACGCTGGTTGAAGTAGTTTTGCAGCGCGGCGGTATCCTTGAGGGTGTGTTTGCGCATGAACTGCTGGATGCGCTGGTTGGACTTCCACTCCACGCCATTATTCTCGTCGCCCCCGATGTGCATGAAGTGGTCGGGGAAAATGGAGGCCATTTCGCCGATGAAAGTATCGAGAAACTTGTAAGTAGTTTCGCGAGTGGGATCCATGACGGGATCGAAGACACCGAATTCGCGCTCGACATGAAAGGGACCGGGTGCGCTGGCGAGTTCAGGATATCCGGCAAACCAGGCACCGGTGTGGCCCGGCATGTCGAACTCAGGTACGACTCGGATGCCGCGGTCGCGAGCGTAGGCGACGATTTCACGGGCTTGCTCCTGGGTATAAAAGAGTCCGTCGGAGCCCATTCCGGCGAGTTTTGGAAAGGCCTTGCTTTCGATGCGGAAGCCCTGGTCTTCACTGAGGTGCCAGTGAAAGACGTTGAGTTTCACCGAGGCCATGCCGTCGAGAGTGTGTTTGAGAACTTCGACCGGTATGAAGTGGCGTCCACAGTCGACCATGAGGCCGCGCCAGTGGAAACGGGGCGAATCGTGGATGGAGATGGCAGGAATGAAATAACCGGTCGCGTCGGATTGAATGAGCTGCTGCAAGGTTTCCAGGCCGCGCACAGCTCCGACGACGGTGGCGGCATGAAGACGGACAGCCGATGTCGTGACGTCCAGCGAATAGGACTCGTCTTCGTCGACTGATTGGATGGTCTCTCCCGGGCCATCGACGCTGATAAGGATGGTTGGGGAGGCGTTGTCGGTTACCAATGCTGTGGAAATCAAGATCGCGGCGTGAGTCTTGATTCGTTCCAGGCTGCGCGTGACGGCAGCTTCGAGGCGGGCATCGCGAAAGTGGTCGGCGCTAGCGGTGAAGGATGAGGTGATCGCGAGCCGGCCTTCGCCGGTATTGAATTGCGCCGGTTCGGGCATGAGGGTGTTGATGAATCCGGCCGCGCTTGGCGAAGACGTTGCCTGAGTCTGCGCGATAGAAAATGTGGTGAGACATGCCAAGGATGCTGCCAGTGCTAGTCGACGTGTCACGCTACCTCGTTTCATAGGCTGGGGGAAGGCTGGTGGTTCATTGCGAAATTCCGAAGTTGGTAGCCGCGCGCGCGGTCGGAGGCAAAACGTCATACAGGGGCTGCACCGGCGTCACCACGGGATTCTCTTCGGCGACCGAAATGGCGAAAATGCGGATCCTGTCATTGTCGGGCAATTTGATGGTTGTTGCGCCAGCGGGTAAATCGAGCCCATAGGCGAAGAGATAGGAGTATTGGTAGGGCACATTCTGGCCGGCCGCGTTGTGGTGATGCGAACAAAACCAGGCGAGGTCCGCACGCTTGATGAATCCGGGCTTGAGCCCGGTCATATCGCCGTAGTTATCTTTGGATGTGTCCGTTGAACTCCACTGCCGATCGTCCCATTGTCCAATGAAGCCGGCCCAATCCTCGATGTTCAGGGAGTGTTCGCTGTTCCCCAACTGGAAATTCGCCGACTGGTCGCCGCCCGTGGCGGCAGCGAGAATGTAGACGCGGTTGTAGCGACCATCCGGCAAAGAGATGGACTGTCCCTTGGCGACAACGGCATTCGGGACACCAGTGTTTGCTTCTGCCAGATGGAAGGGCACATCGTTAAAGGTAATTTGTTGGGGGAGCATTTCCGCCGGTAAGGCATTGCCGTGGCCGTCAAAGCCGCCGGTCGAGGGCGTTCCGTCGGCGGTGGCGGTAGCCAGATCGAAGTTCAGGGCAACTGGTGTTGAACGAACGCGAGCCACCTTGTTGGACGGAGCCGCCAATTTCACGGCGAAGGTGCGAGGTTGATAGGCGGCGAATGAAGTGACCAAGGCTCCAGCGACGATGCGGGCCGGACCAACCGGTTGTTCCTGGCCGTTTACTTCGCGCGCGGACGACAGGGCAGACGCGAAAGATACGCGCACGTCGCGCTGCGGTTTTCCGTTCAGTTCCACGAGGCGCGCGATGACTTCATCGGACTGTTCGGCTTTCTTCAGAGCCAGCAAGCGGATTCGGGGATTGTCTACCTTGAGCAAAGAGAACTCGCGGCCCAGCGCTCCGGAGTGTTTTGTCGTCTGGAAAGCGACGAGCGGATCGTTGAGGCGCTGACCTTGCCAATCGGTTTCAGCCTGACGCCAATCGCCGGCGTGTCCGGCGAAACCGAAAAGGAATTCGTGGTGCCCAATATCCTGCGTGCTCTGATCGGCAAAACCGCCGCGCGTGCCGGGGGTGCGAAGCAAGGTGAGCCGGATGGTATTGTCGTTGGGTTTGTCGGACCCGTTCTTGCAGTCGGTGAGGATAGTGGCGCCAAATTCGCCGCTCACGTCCGTCAGATCGATCCACTGGTGGGAGGGCACTTCGAATTTTTTGGGCGCGGCCGTCGGGCGCTCAATCGTTCCGATATCCCAGTTATAAGTGGCCGTCAGGTTGGAAGCAGTGAGGGGAAAGGTAGCCTTGAGGTTGGATTCGCGAGTGGACCAATCGATGATATTGCCGAACTCGACGCGTTGACCGGCATCTCCAGCGGAAAGGCGAATGGTCTGGACGAATTTGGATCCCGCAGTTTCCCGGGATACTTCCACAGCCACGCGCACGGGCCCATCTTCCACGACTCGGACGCGGACTGGGCCACCGACATATGTTTTGGGCGCTGCCTGTTCCTGATCCCAGTCCATGTTCCAGGCGGGATACTGCTCGGGGTTGTCATAGGAGATGGCCAAGCGCGCCGGAGACGAGAGGAGTTCGCGGCCGGTCGACGCATTGTCGGCGGGCTTATAGAAGATGCTGGAGACGTCTCCGGCCGAGTTTAGCTGGACGCGGTAGTAGTGGTTTTCCAGCGAACGGTCGGACACTATCAGCGCCGAACGATCCCGGACTGATTCTGCACGGGGCTGTACATCGTACACCGCATAGCCCACCGAAGGCACACGCGCCAGGAACAGCAACTTGCCATTGGAGAACTGCGCGGCCACATCCTTGCCGTCGGGACCAGTCACGCGCACGGATTGCGGCGTGCCTCCTGGAAAGTCGATGGCGGCTTCCACGACGTCTTCGCGCGCGATGTTGAGCGGGTTGAAGACCACGATGGGCACGCCCATGGTCTCGGTGTTCAAACCCGCAGCCACCGCCTCGGTCGCGTTGCTGAGCACGCCCGCGAACTGGTTCATGGCGATCACGTCGTCGTTCCAGGCGAACTCGTAGGACTTGGGGGTGGCGGTTCCGGCCGCGATGTCATGGAAGTGACCGCCCATCGCCAGAGTCCATGCGTTGTTCATGCGGTCGAGCGGATACGTCCTGGCTCCCAGCCACTCGGCTGCAAGCGAAGACTTCTCGGCGGCGTCGGCCAGCAATTCCTGCTTTCGCAGCCAGCGCTTCTGATAGGCCTGCGATGTGAGGGAGCCGGCGGAGTGGTTGGTGAGTTCCATTTCTCCGGTGTAGCGGGGAAGCTTCGCGGCATCGCTCGTCGTGATGTCGAGAAACATCTGATCGGCCGCGGCCGAGATGACGCGCACGGGACCGTCGCCCGCCTTCACCAAGGGTCCGACGGTTTCATTTTGGCCTTCAAATAAGCGTTGGGGCAGGGGAAAGCTGGCGGCGCCATGAGTGACGATTGCTTCCAAGCGTTGGACGGTACTTTCCTCAGGGCCACCGCCGATGTCGCCCGTGCCGTAATAGCGATAGTCGGTGAAGACGCCGGTGACCTTGCCATTTTGTTGGACGCGTCCGGCCCAGTCGACTTGATGGCGGTCGAACTCACGGTCGCCCTGAAATTTTGCCCAGGCTTCCTGTTGATCGCTGAGCTCGTAGAAACGAGCGACTTCGCTGGGATCGAGGGTTTGCCTGGCTTGCTCGGCCTTTTGCAATTTCTGCTGAAGTTCCGCAACTTTTTCCTTCAAATTTTCCCAAGCTGCGTTGGGCGGTTCGCCGGGCAGGGGCTGGCTGAGGTCGGTATCGATGTTCCCACCGTAGTTACCGGGGTTGAGGGCGGCCAACACGCTCTCGCCATCCGGACCTACCCAGACGCCGACGTTGAAGGGCACGCCCTCAGGCGTGAGTTCCCGGGACTGGAGGCCGCCTCCGGGGGCGGAGGAGCCCCAAGTCAGCTTCTGAGTAGAAAATCCTCTCACGCCGGAGTGGGCGAGAATCGTCGGCAGCGATGCTGGGAATCCGAAGCAGTCGGGCAACATGTATTCGGCACTGGCTTTGTGGAACTCCTTGCGGAACCAGTTGTTGCCGTAGAGAATTTGCCGGATGATGGCTTCGGCGCTGGGGGAATTAACGTCACCCTCCTCCATCGACGACCCGGCAGGAAACCACTGGCCTTGGGCTACATATTTTTTTAGTCTGGCGTAATCGGCGGGGAAATACTCTTTCATCAGGCGGTAGCGATTGGCGCCACTGAAATTGAAAATGTAGTGCGGATATTTATCGAAGAGCGGGAAGTTGTATTCCATCGTTTTGCGCAGATACTCGTCGATGACCTGCGGGTATTCCCAGCGCCATTCAGTATCGAGGTGAGCGTAGCCGACGACATAAAGAGTCGGTTGCTGGCTCGAGGCGGGCTTTTCGCCGGTGGGTGATTGCGCTTGCATGTACCCTAGACAGGCGAAGAGAACGAAGATGGTCGCGGCGCGGAATGGTCGCATGGAAAACCTCCCTGACTTTGTCCCCGAATGTGATTGGATCTGGTTCATGTTGCTTCGCTCCAACCGGCGCAGATAAGCTCTGTCGCGTCCCGGCTTGACTCAAACTCGAATCACTCGGATTCCCTTGCCAGTGAATCTGGCCACCATCTCATCGGAAGCGCCAGCATCGGTTACGAGCACGTCGACGTCGGCGATGGGACAAATCAGAGAGGGAGTGACGATGCCCAGTTTACTGGAATCGGCCACTACGATGATCTGCTTTGCCTGTTTGACCATGGCGCGAAAGGTGAGCGCCTCATCCGATTCATTGGTGGTGGTGCCGCGGACGGCGTCGATGCCGGAGACGCTGAGAAAAAGTTTGTCGAGAAAACTATCGCCGAGAAAACTAATGGCGGCCGCGCCAATCAGCGAGAACGACCAGGGCCAGTGCACATAGCCGCCGGTCAAATGGATCTTGAGGCCGGGCATGTTGCACAGTTCCATACCGATATTGACCGCGTTGGTCACGATAGTGATGTTGCTGCGATGACGCAGGCTGCGCGCCACCCAGGTCGTAGTCGTCCCGGCGGTCAGACCGATGGTGTCGTTTTCCTGGACGAGTTCGGCGGCGGCCACACCGATGTGCCGTTTTTCTTTTACGAAGCGATGTTCACGGTTCTGAAACGCGGTGTCATAGCGAAAGGGCTCATAGAGCAGTTCCTGGACTAATGCGGCGCCGCCGTGGGTGCGGCGGATTAGGCCGCGCTCTTCGAGGCGGGTGAGGTCGCGGCGAATGCTGGGCGCGGAGGCTCCCAACAAAGCGATCAGTTCCTCCACGGTGACCGATCCCTTGCTCAGCAGAAGTTTGAGGATTTGATCGTCGCGGGTTTCCTGGCGCTTGGACATGTAGGCTGTGCTTCGCCAGGTCGAAAACCAGAAGATAAAGATATCGATGGATACGGAATCCGGCGCAGCAACGGGCTTCATCGTACCAAAACTTACAGATTTCGATAACAAGAAACTAGGCAGACACTCACTTCTTGAGGTGTTCGGATGTGGTAAAGATCATAAAAAGTGATCGTTTTAGAACCATTCAATCATTTTTGGGTTGACAACGGTCGAGAATCCCGCCTATCCTCCGGGCGCTAGGCGGGCAGGAAGTTCGTAACGAGCCCCAGTCCATTTAAGGAGAAGCATTATGATCCGCAGGATTCGAGTTCGACCCGACGTGGCATCTCGTGTCAGCCTGTGTCTGATTTTGGTTCTGGTTCCCTTGCTGGCGGGGCATCTGCAAGGCCAGAATTCACAGGGAACAATCCTCGGGCACGTCAAGGACGGATCGGGGGCGGCTATCGCAGGGGCTAAGGTGACTGCCACCAACGTCAGCACGAATGTGACCCATCATTTCACGACCACAGCCGGTGGCGACTACGTGATTGTGGACATGATTCCGGGAAGTTATGAGGTCAGGGTCGAATCTTCCGGGTTCAAGAGCGAAGTGAGCTCGGGTCTGATTCTGGAAGTGGACCAGACATTGCGGCAGGATTTTATTCTGCACATCGGTCAAGTGCAAGAGACGATGACCATCACGGCCGATGCCCAGATGGTGCAGACGGACAACACTACGACCGGCAATGTTCTCGACCAGAAAACGATTGAGGAACTGCCGTCGAGCGGTCGCGATTTCAATAACCTGCTTGGTTTAGGCGCGGGTGCTTCGAACGTTAGCGGCGGCTCACAGCTTTACTTCGCAAATCACGGGCTGAACAACAGCTTTACCGAAGTGAGTCTGAACGGCGCGCGACCGGAATCGGTGAGTTTTACAGTCGACGGCGTGGCCGACACGGACAATTTTTTTACGACGGCATCTGGCCTGCCATCCGAGTTCTCGATCCAGGAAGTCAAGGTGCAAACTGGGCTCTATTCTGCGGAATACGGACAAGGGTCGGGCCAGGTCAACGTGGCTATCAAGTCGGGATCCAACCAGTGGCACGGGCAAGCGTACGACTATATTCAGAATGACGCTTTCAATCCGAAGAGTCCACTGGCTGAAGAACACTACCTGTTTGAAGGTGGCTCAGTCCCCAAGGTAGCCCCGTTCAAGCAAAACCAGTTTGGTGGAACGCTGGGCGGACCGGTGCGGATCCCGTGGCTCTATAACGGACAGGACAAGACGTTCTGGTTTTTCGCCTACGACGGGGGCAGGCAAAGGACAAGTCCCATCCAGTCTGCGATTCAAGTTCCGACAGCCAAGGAGCGTACGGGAGATTTTTCCGATTGGCCCTACCCGCTTTATGACCCGAGCACGACCGTGTGCAACCCAGCGTGCGATGCAAGTACACGGACGGCGTTCAGCAATAACCAGATAGGTCCGATCAACGCGATGGGGCAGAAGTTACTCAATCTATATCCCCTCCCGAACATCACTTGCACGATGCCCTGTAACAATTATCTGGTTCCGGTTCACAACTCCATCACGACGAATAACGAGACCATGCGTGTAGACCAGAATCTTGGCAACAAAGACCGCTTCTACTTTACTGGGAATGTAAGAGGCGACGATGAGCCGCACCCGAACATGCTTCCTTATACCGGTTCCGTAAATTCCACGACGGCACAACTGTTCGCTTTGAACTGGGAGCACGCTTTCAGCGCCAACACCATTAACTCGGCGCGCATTGGCTACAACCATTTGTTTTTCGAGACCGCTTCGCAAACCGCCTATGGTCCCAATCTGCAGGCGAACCTGGGTTTTGCCAACGCGCCGGAGACTCCCGCTCTGTACGGGATTCCCAACGTCAACTTTGGGCAGACCTACCAGGGGATCGGCAATGGCAACAACGGGACATCCACTAAAAGCGGGACATACCAGTTTGTAGAGAATCTAAAACTGATTCGCGGCAAGCACTCCATAACTGTCGGGGCAGATATTCGTCGTTTACATGAGTTCGAGCAGGACAACTACCTAGGCACGGGCAATATCAGCACGAACGGGGAGTACACTGCGAACTGCAATCGTGGTGACAATGGTTGCAATCTGGGATCTACCGGCACGGGACTGGGCAACTCAGCGGCAGACCTGCTGCTGAGCGACCCCAGTAGTCTCTCCGGACCGTATCCTCTAGGAGTGGACTACCTGCATACAGTGGGCACGAACTGGAACTTCTTTGTGCAGGACGATATTCGAATCACTCCGCGACTCACGGTGAACCTCGGCCTGCGTTACGAGTTACCCCCGGCGTTTCACAGCATCGACAACAGCGGCTGGGGATTTAATCCCGCGAATGGCGGGAGCATTGACTGGGTGAGCAAGAGTTTCGTGCAGAGTATCGACCAACTGGCAGCGTCTCAAGGAGCCACGGTCAATCCGGCGTTCCTCAACTGCTGTATTCAGAACACTCTTGTGCCCCAGGACAAGAAAGACTTTGCCCCCCGCATCGGCATTTCGTGGAGACCATTTGAAACGGACCGTTTCGTGGTACGCGCCGGATATGGCATCTTCTACGACGCCTACATGCGTTATTACGACCAGGTGCAGAACTACGATTCCAATAGTCTGCAATATACATTGCCCGCGAGCTACCCGACCGGAGGCGAAGTGGGCAACGAAAAAATGTCTTTAGGGCCGCGCCTCGATCAACTGTGGACTGCTCCGATTCAAGGGCTTGGAGTATTTACCTTGCCATCATGGGATAGCAACGACTTTATTAACACCAACTACATTCTGAATCAGATTAACTGGCCCCAGAACCACAATCCCTATAACGAGCAATGGACGCTGGGCATGCAATACGCGCTGCGGCCGACGCTGTTGTTGGACGTTGGCTATGTCGGCTCTCGCGGGTTCCGTCTTTCGACGTATCTCCCGTTCAATGCAGCCACGCCGCCAAAAGTGCCAAGCGACAACTGCAATTACTTGTTCGATGCCTCTCAAGCCACCGGAAGTCAGATCGCCTGCGCCACCGATCCTAATTTCCAACCCATCGACACGCGCGTGCCGTATCCCGGTCTTCCGTCCATGATGTATGCCAACGCGAACGTTCTGAAGTCGAACTACAACTCGCTCCAGGTTCAACTGCGACAGCGCTTCCACCGTGGCCTGACGTACTCAGTTGCGTATACGTGGTCAAAGTCTCTCGACGAGCTTTCTGGACTTAACCTCAGTGGCGGGAATGCGTTCGTGCAGGACCCGCACAACCCCAGAGCCGACTACGGGCCTTCCAGTTTCAACCAACCGAACCGTCTGACCGCGAATGGCTCCTGGGAGTTGCCGGTGGGCAAGGGTAAACGCTGGTCCCTGGGGCCGGCCAACTATATTCTTGGCGGATGGAAGGCAAGCGGGATCTATACCATCACATCGGGCCGAACGTTGACAGCATATGGCTGTTCAGTCTGCGGATTTGATGAGATGGGCGTGGTTTTCAGCAGCCGCTATCGACCCAATCAGTCAGGGAATGCGGAGTCCGGCTTCACCCGGAGCTACACCCAGTGGTTTAATACCAGCGTTTTTTCTCTCGCTCCGCAAGGTACGTACGGCGATGCGGGCAAGGGCGAACTGCGTGGCCCTTATTACGAAGATCTCGACCTGAGTTTCGCGAAGTTTTTCAACATCACCGAAAGACAGCGAATCCAGGCGAGGTTTGAACTCTTCAATGCGGGGTCAACCTGGCACCATGGCGCGTGGCTTCCGGACGGCGGCGTTACAGATCCAACCTTCGGGTCTCTGGTACCGCGGCAGGGTTCGGCGGACGCAGTATCGCCGTCGACCTGGGCTCGTGACAACTTGTGGCAGGGGCACACGATCCAGTTGAGCGCCGTCTATTCTTTCTAACCGACCAGTGGGCCGCGGTGGTGGCAGTTCACTTCGGCCCTTGGTGTCCAGTATTGTTGTTCGGATGTTCAACTCATGTCCACTCGTTGTGTTCTGGAAATCTGCGTGGAATCGGTGGATCACGCCGTGGCGGCGGCACGGGGTGGCGCGGATCGCCTGGAGCTTTGCAGCGAGCTATCGTCGGGAGGAATCACTCCCAGCGCGGGCTTGATGCAAACGACGCGGCGCCACGTCGGCATTCCGATACATATTCTGATTCGACCCCGGCCGGGTGATTTTTGTTACACCGAATATGAACTGGAGATGATGCGCGACGACATCCTCGCGGCCAAACAGATTGGGATGAACGGGCTGGTTCTGGGCGTGCTTCACGATAACCAACGCATCGATGTCGAGCGCGCCAGGATGTTGGTGGAAGCTGCGCGGCCTTTGCCCGTAACCTTTCACCGCGCTTTCGACCTTTCGAAGAATCCCGTGGCGGCGCTGGAGGAAGTCGTTCAGACCGGCGCCTCGCGGATCCTGACTTCAGGAGGCAAGAAGCAGGCGACGGACGCCCTATCGACGTTGAAGCGTCTGGCGCACGCGGCGAAAGATCGGATCGTGATCATGCCTTGCGGCGGCATCGGTTCCGCGAACATCATGCGCATCGTGCGGGCGACGTCGGTTCGCGAAATTCACACTTCCGTGGGAGTATCGCGGCTGCGTTCGACCGGCAACGGCACCCGGCGCTCGCCCGCGAATGGCTCGGGTCCTGCCGGTTTTCGCTCGGAGTTGTTTGAGAAGAAGGTCGGGGATCTGGTTCGGAAGCTCAATGCTGTTGCTCAGGGAGGGTGATGGAGAAACCCGGTCCTGTCGGGTTGCCGTCCGCAGTTAGACGTCTGCGGTGCCGAACTCTGCACACTCACCGAACCTTCTCCTACTCCAATATGATCCCGGTCATTCGCAGATCGCTGCTCTTGACGCTGATGCTGTGGTGCACGGCCGCAGTCGCGCAAAATTTCACCGATGTGAAGCCGAGTCCGCAGCAGGTGGCATGGCAGGATCTGGAGATGGGGGCGATCATTCATTTCGGACCGAACACTTTTCTCGATCAGGAGTGGGGGGATGGCACGGCGGACCCGGCGGTGTTCAATCCCTCCCAGGCTGATCCGGAGCAATGGATGAGGGCGGCGCAGTCGGCCGGAATCAAGTATGTGGTGTTTGTCGCAAAACATCATGATGGGTTTTGCCTGTGGCCAACGTCCAAGACCAAGTACAGCGTGAAGTCGAGTCCATGGAAAGGCGGCCAGGGAGATCTGGTTCGCGATGTTGCCCGGGCCGCGCGCAAGTATGGATTGAAGTTTGGCGTCTATCTGTCGCCGTGGGACCGGCACGATCCCAGTTATAAAGACAGCGCGGCTTATGACGGATATTATCTCGCCCTTCTGAACGAGTTAGTCACGAGCTATGGAGAACTGGTCGAGTTTTGGTTGGATGGTGCGGGCAGTGAAGGTCATGTCTACGATTTTGACCGCTATGTCGATAACCTGCGAGTGTATCAACCGAACGCAATGATTTTTGCAGATGCGGCGCTGCTTAAATACGGCGACATACGCTGGGTAGGCAACGAAGACGGCAATGCCTCGGAAGACAACTGGAATGTGCTGGACCTGCGGGGCTATCTTCGCTACCGTCCCGCCGAGGCGGATACTCCGCTTCGCAAGGAGCATTGGTTCTGGCATCCGAACGATGAAGCGAGCGTGAAGACTGTGGGCGAACTTCTGGACACATATCACCGGACGGTCGGTCGCGGAGCGCAATTGATGATTGGACTGGCGCCGGATCGCCGGGGCCTGCTGCCGGATACGGATGTAAAGCGTCTCAGGGAGTTTGGGGAGGCACTCGGTTCGACCTATGCGGCGGCGAAGAATCTTGCCGCAGGCGCGACCAATGCTTCGGTGTATCGCGCGGCGCTTGATTCCGATGCGGACACGGTCTGGTCGCCCTCCGAAGGATCCCACGCGGCGACGATCGATTTAGGGTTTGCGCATCCGACTACTTTCGATCGCGCGGTGACGATGGAATGGCTGGTCGATGGCCAGAAAGTGCAGAAGTATGCGATCCAGGTGATGCAGGGGAAGAGATGGAAAACGATCTGTTCGGGGACAACGATCGGGCATAAGAAGATCGATCTCTTTGCGCGCGTGAGCACGCAGCGTGTGCGACTGAATATTCTCTCGGCGTCCGCTACGCCGCGGATTCGGGAGTTTCAGTTATTCCTGGGAACGGATGCCAGGTAGTCGGTCTTTGGGCGGACTCGGCGGAGCATTCGGCGAAAATCGGACGTTTTGGGCGAAACGGGAGAAAGAGGCCGGAATCGAATAGCGCGCTCATCCGGGGCGTGCTTCGCGAGGCCAAAAGGCTGTCTGGAATCGAGTTTGACTCGACTGAGATTGGACGGTTCATAGCATCGTCACTTCGGTGAGGATGCCATCGTTACCATCGACTGCGACTGCTTCTTGACGGGCGGCGCTGTTGTAGTGCAGGAACGAGGTTGGCTGTTGTTGGAAGTTCCCTTTTGTCGTCCGCAACGATCATTGGCCCAACGGTCATTTGCCCAACGGTCATTGGCCCAACGGTCATTGGCCTTGCGCCGCAGCCTTTGTCTTAGATACTGAAATTGTGACCGAATCAGGCTGGGTCCACATCGCTTTGCCGCTGGTCAAATCCAAACGGTTCATTGTGATTTTCAGCGTACCTTGATCGTCTTCCACCTGCAGGTAGTGGTAGTTCACTTCCTTGCTCTGGAACGGATCATCCTTACCACGTTCAATTGGATAGGCATGTGCTCCCGCGCCGCCCGTCACAAAATAGGTGACACCACCGTGCTCATGGCGTTCATAGTTATGCACGTGTCCCGAGAAAACGACAATGCGGGCGCGGAGGTTCTGCTGCCGCGCTTCGAGCATTGTGGCCAGGGCCTGTTCTTGCGAGCGGGCGGAGTGACCACCGCCGAACATTTTGTCATCCGACGAACTGGTGTAAGGAGGATGATGGAGCACGACAAGAACGTAGTCCACGTCGCCCGGAAGACGATCTAACTTCTGAGTGAGCCACTGTCCCTGTGGACCAGAAATTTCGTCGAGCGCGCTGTCGAGCACCAACATCAGCGTGTTCGCGGCGCGGACCGAATAATAGACGCTGCCCTTCAGATCGGGGAAGCGTTCGAAGTAATTGCCCAGTGCAACCTTCTCGTTGCCGTGCAGATCGTGGTTGCCCAGGGCGGGGTAAACGGGAATCTTTTTCTCCCGCCATACCGCGGTTTCCGCATCGAAGACCTTCCAGTCGTCCTTATCGTAGCCGTTGTAGACGATGTCGCCGCCGAAGGAGATAAACGCAGGACTCGTCTGGGCGATCGCCTGCACCAACGCCTGGCGAGCAGTTGGATTCGCCGCTTCCGTGTCCTTCGGATCATGGAAGCGTGAATCTCCATAGACAACGAAGTGGAAGGGCGGGCTCACGAGCAGTTGCAGTTCCACCGGTTCAGAGTGCGTTGCGGCCTGCGAGTGCGAACGTGAACAGGCAGCGCCGCCCAGAAAGAGACTGAGAATGACCATGGGCAATCCTTGAAAAAGTCTCATTTATTGGCTCACCACCAGCACTTCAAATTGTCCCGCTTCCGCGGTGGAGAGGAACAGTCGATGCGTTTTCGGATCGAGCGCCATCGTCTTTGCCTTGGGCAAAGTCTTCACATTTTCGACAACGGAGTATTTGTCGGGGCTGTCCTGGTGAATCACGGTGATGGTGCCTTCGCCATTGGAATTGAAAACCAGCTTTGAGTTGGGATCGAACGCCGTAGCATCGACATGGTCGCCGATGGGCAGCGTCGCGATCACTTTTCCGGTGTCCGCATTCATGACGGCCATCACCTTGCTCCGGCAACCGATGAACAACCGCCGATTGGGGCGATCCATCGCCAGGCTGGAAGGCGAAGCACAAGGAGTTGTGGGCCAGCGCTGCTCCACCTTCAACGAGCGTGCATTGATTTTCAGGACCTCGCTTGCGTCTTCCACGTTGTCGTAAACATACCCTGAAGCGTCGGCAACGGCAAACTCGGGACCACCACCGAGATCGACCGTTCCCGCTACTTTTCCGTCCGCTGCCTGGATCGCGGTGGCGCTGTTGCTGTCGCCATTGAATACGAATACCCTGGACGTGGCGGGATCGTAAATGATGGCGTCGGGTTTCTTGCCGACCGGAACTTCCGCGATCGTCTTCAGCGTCTTCAGATCGAAGATGGTGACGGTTGAGGACTGCCCGTTGCTGACGAATCCGCGTCCCAGTTCCGCAGCGATTGCAATTCCGTGAACACCGGGAGTGTTCTCGATCTGGCCGATAATCGCGCCCGAATCGACATCAATCACTTCCACGCGGGTGCCGTGGGAAACGTACAATCGTCGTGCGCCTTCATCGACCGCCAGATAGTCCCAACTGCCTTGGCCAGGGATGGGGATTTTTTTGCTGATCGCAAATCCCTCGGCGAAAGCGGTGGAGATGCTCACAAGAACGAATACCAATGCGAAGACAGCTATGGATACTACGAGTTTCCCGGTGTAAGGGTTCTGGTGCTTCATCTGAATGGCTCCTTAATTGTCAACCGTGCATTCTCTATAGTCAGTGAAACATACAATTCAGAGCAACGAACCTGGAGTCCCCTTGCGACCGGGGCGCCCGCCGCTAATACTCCCTGCGTGGCTCCCAGCGCAAGCCGAAAGAATATGTCCGATTGTAGAACTCGCGCTGGAGGACATAGTCCGGGCTGCCGTTGTAGAAGCCAAACACTTCGTTGGTGAGGTTCAGGCCTTGCACGAGGAAAGTGAGATTCTTCTTCACGCGGTAGCTGGCTTGTGCGTCAACCTGCAGGTGGGGGTAGAAGTAAATATCGCCCGCCGGGCCTTTGGGACCGAGACCGTTCGGATCGTCATTACAAGTAGGAGGGTTTGCAGGAACGCATTGCTGCCATTGGTACTGATAAATGCTCGCTCCGTTGTAGGAGAGACCCGCACGAGTTGAGAAGCGACCCTTGTCATAGGTCGGGCTAATGTTCCAGGTGTTGGGAGCTTGGCGCTGTAGGGCAGGGGTGTCGTTGCGAAGTGGCAGGCTGCCCGAATTCGATGTCGTCCAACTGTAATTTGCAGAGATACCCAGTCCGTTCATCGCCCCCGGCAGGAAACCCAGGTGCTGGATATAGGACACTTCGAAGCCCAGGAGGCGTGCATTTACGCCGTTGATGATGTAACTCAAATTGTCGTTCGGATACTGATTGTAATAGGGATCACCGGGGCTAAGCTGGTGATTGTCGAGGTAGTAAATGGGTGCGCTTAGTTGCTTGTAGAAGAAGCCGGCCTGAATTTCGCCATAAGGCTTCAGGTAGTGCTCATACAGCAGGTCGTAGCTGTTGGCATGTTCCGGTTTCAGGTTGGGATTTCCAACACTGACGTTGGGGTACGGGCTACCTGAATTATCAAGCGTGACGTACGGCACCAAGTCGTACGGGTCTGGTCTGGATATTCCCCGGCCGTAAACGGCGCGAAGGTCGGAGTCGTCGGTCATGCGATAGCGAAGCTGCACGCTGGGCAGGGGGTCCCAATACCATTGGCTCGCGGGCTGCGGCACCGTAGAGATCCAATTGCCGTTTGCGTCATTGGTTACGATGTAGCCCAGCGTATTCAACTGGGTCGCTTCAAAGCGCAACCCCGTCTGCAGACGGAAGCGGCCAAATTCAACGGTGTTCATCGCATAGGCAGAGGAGATTCGCTCGGTCAGCTGATAGTTGCTCGCATCCGAAGCGAGGTGGGTGGCACCTACGTCGAGTGGGAGGATGCCCTGACCGGCCAGGCTCGGGAGGGCAGCCGTGACCGCGCTGAACTGGGTGACTGGCCCGAGTCGATAATCGTTGAAGTAGTAATTGGGGTTCGTGAATCCGCTCAGGTACTGGGACATGAGCGGTGTTGTCGGCGGGTTGGCGAGCTGGTTTTGATCGTAGGTTGGCGAATAGGCGTTTTGGCCTTTGAGTGTATTCCTTACCTTGAGGCCGAACTCGAAGGTCGAGTTATGTTTTCCCAAATGATAGTTTTGCGCATAGGATATCGCGCCCTGCAGGTTGACCTGGGATGTGTTGCCCGAAGTGAGGTTGACGTCCTCCAGGTTCCAGTTGGCCGGGTTGTAGAACGGGGTTCCCGGCGCAGTGCAGGCGGCGCTGAACTGTGGAAGGTAGGGGTTGGTGGCTGGAATATTGCTGCAGATCGGAGATCCGTCGGGGTTGGTGCTCGGACCGTTGTATGAGAAATCGAGTCCCGGATTCCCGGCTGCGGCCGCCTGCATCGAGGCAGACGTCGACAATTCCCACGCTAACCATGAGTTGGTAAAGATATGCTTGCCGCCAAGTGCTACGCTGCCGATCCGATATTCTGGCGCGCGTTCGGAGCTCGAGTACTTTGGCGTGTCCCCGTCTCTTAAGACATACACCCACTTGTCGCCGAAGTCTTTGAAATCGGAGTAGAAATAGTGAAGATAAAGTCCGGCTCCATCGCCGAGTTTGTAATCGAGCGAACCGCCAAAGCCGTAGCGTTTGCGTTTGTACCGGTATTCACGAAGATCGATGCTGCCGTAGCTGGGGACTAAGGTGTCATTGGGGCTCGGCTCGATGTCGTCGATGCCGCGGCCGTTGTAGTCATAGCTGCCGGAGAATAGCGCACCAAATTTCTTGGTTGTTCCGAAGCGCTGACCGATGGTTCCACTCACCTGTCCAATGGCGCGGGTGTTCACAATGGGAGTGAAGCCGCCAATTCCCTCCAGGATCAGAGTGGGCTGATCGCCAGCCTTCTTGGTCACCAGATTTACTGTGCCACCGATGGCGTCTCCGTCCATGTTCGCGGATAGAGTCTTGTTGATTTCCACCGACTCAACGATATCCGCGGGGATGGTATCCAGTTTTACCTGGCGGACTCCTGCCTCCGGCGAAGACACGCTGACACCGTCGATGGTCAGGTTGTTCAAACGCGGCTCGGTTCCGCGAATCTGGACGTACTTGCCTTCGCCCTCGTCGCGCTCCAGAGTCACGCTGGGCAGGCGGCCCACGGCGTCGGCGATGTTAGCGTTCGGCAGGGCGGTAATTACGTCGGACGGCAGGACCTGCAGAATGTTGTCGGAAGTACGCTGGCGGTTGATGGCTTCGGCCTCGCCGTGCGGACGGTCAGCGATAACGGTGACCTCTTCGCTCTGGGCAGAGACTTCCATTTTGGCGTCGACGTGGCTTGCCTGCCCGGCCACGACCTTGACCTGTTCAGTAAAGGCCGCGAAGCCTACGTAAGAAATTGTGAGAGTGTAGTTGCCGGGCGCAAGGCCGATGAAATTGAATTCGCCCTGGCCATTGGTGGCAGTAGAAATTTCGCCTGGCTCCAAATGTACCTGGGCGCCAGCGAGCACGGCGCCAACTCTGTCCGCGGCGCGTCCGGTAATTGTTCCGTGTCCGCCTTGGGCTACCGCTACCGCCCCCAGCAGCGCGCAAAGGGCGAGCAGGATTAACGTCCTGAAGATACAAGAGAGATTGCAGGATGAGTGCTTTGGCTTCATGAACTTCAGCTCCCTGAAAATCGAGTACGTCGAAACCGGATGAGGCATGGAGGCGGCTTCTGGCGGAGTGCAGTTCATTCAGAGACTGCGCTCTCTCTGAAACAGAAGTTTCCGCCGCTCAAGGGTGTCTCTAGCAATCTTAGGTGGGCGTTGTGAAGCCGATATTAAGGTAAGGTTAATACTTTCAGACTCTATTCTCCGCGTTCTACCCGTGTGTGTAGCTCATTGAATTCCTCGAGCGATCCCACGAGTGTCGAATGGAATTGGCGAATAAGATCTTTAGCCGAAATGGGGCTAATTTTCACTCCTGATTTCCAGGGCGCATTGCTAAGCTGATCCTACCCGGGGTCCTTTTTTTTGGGTCGACATAAGACCACAATCGACTTTGGAGCCAGCAGGTATTTCGTCCGCCGTAAAGGCGAAACTCATTGCGCAGTGCTTGCAGCGCGGATGGTGACACTATACTTCTGAGCGGAAGGTCCGGTTCAAGAACGGGAGGCCATCGAATGCCACGGCCTCGGGCGTGGGCGCAAGATCTCGCCAGATTGCGGCGGCCGCTGCGAGTTCCTTGTGGCTGTAGCCAAAGCTCTCGATGGTAATCCATCCGGCATAGCCGATATGTTTCAGTGCTGCAGCTATGCCCACGAAGTCCACGTGCCCGGTTCCGGGAATGCCTCGGTCGTTCTCACAGGCGTGGACATGTTTCAACATGGTCCCGGTCTGGTGGAAGGCCGCGGCAACGTCTTTTTCCTCGATATTTGTGTGGAACGTATCTAGAAGTACTCCGATGCTGGGATGGTTAATCTCTGTGCAGAGTTTTATTGCGTCGGCAGCGATATTCAAGAAATACGTCTCAAAGCGGTTCAGAGGTTCGAGCGCCAGAGTAATGCCATTCTGCTGCAGGGGTTCTCCGAGAGTCTGAAAGCACTCAACTGCCCATTTCCACTCATCGGACGTCCGGCGGCGACCGGGGAGGTAGCCGACGGGCGAATACACCGGCCCCCCCATAAGCGTGCTGCCCAGATCGGCAGTGACCTTGATGGTGTCCACCAAATGCTGGCGGGTTCGGCGGCGTATCTCAGCGTCGTCGCTGACAGGATTCATGCCCTCGGGAAGGATCGAGCAGACAGTGCATTCCAGTTCGTTCGCCGCCAGAGCTCGACGGATCGGCTCCGCTTGAATAGCTGCGGGGTGAAACACGGGAACTTCGAAACCGTCGAAGCCGTGTTGGCGGAGGCGAGGCAGAAGAGAGAAGCTGCGGTGATCGAATTCCGTCGTCCAGATCAAAGCGTTCACGGCAAATTTCATCGTGTATCCTTCATGGGCTTCCAGACTGGGCGGCTGCCGTCGAGCGCACATTGGTAGTGCAGCGGTTCGACAACCCTAGGGTGTGAGCCGTCGGCCTCCATGATCCAGACCGGACGTTTGTCGGCTTTCTTCTCACGGTATGCATACTCTTTGGAGTCTGGATAATTCCAGTAATCGTAGTCGGTGAGGCGGAAGGTAATGTGTCGCATGTCAGGAGACCACGCGGCGGAAGCGGCGAATTGCTTGAGATGCGTGAGTTGACCTTGGTTGCTGCCGTCGGCATCGCAAGTGAAGAGTTCCAGTGTCGTCCCGACCTGGTCGCTGTAGACCAGTTTTCGTCCGTCGGGCGACCAGGCTGGGGTTACAGCTCCAATCGCATTTTCGTGGGCAGTGAACTGGCGGATGGCAGTGCCGTCAGCTTTCATGGAGAACAGGCAATAGCCCTTCCCGGTGTGCTGGGTGAACGCAATGGTCTGCCCGTCAGGGGAGATGGCTGGGTCGCGTCCGGGCCCGATTACGTGGAATCCGGATCCATCGGGCTTAACGCACGCGATGACTGCCTGGGACCCATCGCTGGAGGCATATCCGAAGTAAATCAGGTCGCGGGTCCAAGTTGGAAAGTAACAAATACCACGGTCAGCGACGGCGGTAAGCCGACGCACTTTCCTGCCGTCGGCATCCATGACATAAAGGTCCCAAGTTTGTGCCGCGTTGCGGTTCGATGTGAAAACAACGTTCGATCCGTCGGGTGACCAGATCGGGTAACGGTCCTCAGAGTGGGGGCTTCGGGTAAGGTTCCGCATATCACCGAATGCGAGATCGACGGCAAAGACCTCCGTGTTTCCGGTACGGATGCTGGTCATCAGAATCTCGCTTCCGGCAGCAATCTCGGAGGGAGTCGAGGGGCGATCGGGAGCCTCACCGATGGGCATGAATATGTCTCCTGGCCTAGTGGAACACGGGCAGTTTTACGATTTCACCCGCGCGCATCGCGGACTCGTGGGCACAGATTCCGGCGCACGTCCAGTTTACCGACTGGAAGACATCTGGAAAGGAAGGACGATTCTGCACAATGCTGCTGACGAATTCATGGACGAGATGGGGATGCGAGCCACCATGTCCGCCGCCCTGGATGAAGGAGAGATGAGCGTGTTCTTCATCATAAACACCTTTCGTGGTAAAGCGCTGTATGGGTTCGGGCAACAGACGGGCAAAATCTGGAATCGTGACTCGGTCAGGTTGCTCCCCGATGTGTAGCATGCAAGGCTCGTTTTCGATTCGTGTCCACTCAAACGACTGCTTCTCGGCGTATACATCGAAGCTCTCGATGTACTGGCGCGCAGTTTCAAAGAGCGAGCGGGTCACCTCGAAAGACAGTTGCTGGCGGCGGATCTTGAATAGCGCGCTCTCCACCGCAAACGGAGAACCGTATTTGTCAGCCAGGTTCTTCGCGATACTTCCAGATCCGAAACAGGCAACGTATTCTGCCTCGCCCTTTACCAGCGCCAAGCAAGGACTGACGGCATGAGTTGCATAGTGCATGGGCGGAAGACCTTCCCAATATCCTGGCCACCCGGCCATCTCCTGCTGGTGGCAACCCCGCATGAACTGGATTCGTCCGAGTTTGCCCGTATCGCGCAGTTCGCGGATGAAAAGGAATTCACGGGTGTAGATAGAGGTTTCCATCATCATGTAGTTCTTGCCACTGCGTTGGGCCGCGGCGACGATGTCGGCACACTCACTGACCGTCGTGGCGGCAGGCACGGTGCACGCTACATGTTTGCCGGCGTTAAGTGCGGCAATACTCTGCGCGGCGTGAAGGTGAATGGGGGAGTTGATGTGCACCGCGTCGACTTCAGGATCGCGCAGAAGTGCCTCATAATCGAAGTAGCGCTTTTCGACACCGAACTGGTCGCCGACTTCGTCGAGACGAGACTGGGTCCGTTGGCAGATGGCGTACATCTTCGCGTCGGGGTGACGCTGATAGATGGGGATAAACTCCTTGCCGAACCCCAAACCGACAATGGCTACATTGACTTTTCGTCGAGGCACGTTGCTCTCCTTTGCCGCGTTCAAAACGGCTATCGACTCGATCGCTGATGGGCCTACAGCGAATTCAGAAACGACGGCAACGAAGAGAGCCTATCTCGAAACCCCGCGAGCATCTGTAAGGATGGGTAGGGTTTTTATGACAAAACTATCGTCTTCAGCGCGGGGTTTAGCGCGGGGTTAGCGCAGGTCAGTGCGCAGTGTTCGCTTGCAGCAGTGAGTGTTTCATCTGCTGGGCTGCCTGGTTGGCGGGATCCAGCTTGAGGAGCCGGTCAATTTCTTGCAGTGCTTTTACCGATTGATGGTTCTTGTAGAGCGCTTCGGTGAGCATGAGCCGGGCCTCTGGATGAATGCCGGGTAGCGCTTCGGACTTGCGAAGCTCAATGATGGCTTCATTGAAGTTGTCTTCGACGATGTACGAAGCCGCGATGCCGAGCCGGGCATCGGTGAGCAGGGGATCAATCGCCTGGGCGCGCAGGAACTCCCGGCGCGCTTCGTCCGGGTGCTTTTGGCGCAGTAGAATGTGGCCGAGGAGCAAATGTCCGGAAGCGGACTTATCTTGTAAGGAGAGAAAATGTCTGACATTGGCTTCCGCTTCATCGACTTGCCCGGCTGCCACCTGACACCGACCCAACTCCAGCCAGGCCTCGGATACTGCGGGATGGTCATTCAGGAGATGATGGTAAGCTTCCGCTGCTTCAGAGAAGTGCTTGTCGAGCATCAGAGCATGCGCATTCTGTAGCAGGGAAGCGATGTGATTGTTTGCTGTTTTTTGCGCGTCGTCCTCGCTCGAGAGTTTCGCCACCTCATCTGCGTATCGTTGCGCTTCATCGGCTTTTCCCCGGGCTCCGGCAACCTTGATGAGAAGGTTCAGTGACGCGATCTTCAGGTTCTCATCCTTCAAGCAAAATCTCAGGTCTGCCTCGGCGCGCTCCCAGTCGTGAAGGCGCACTAAACTCCGGGCGCGGCCGAAATATGCGTCCAGCAAATCGGGGTCTCGCTGCAGGGCGCGTCCATACTGTAATACGCTTTCTGCGGATCGAGTTTTGTCCTGAAGAAATTCGGCATAGAGGTAATTCACGGTGGCATCGGGTTTGGGCGCGGCATCATTGAGCCGGATGGCGCGAAGGAAGTTGCGTTCCGCCAGTGAATCCTGGCCGTGCTGATGGTAAGAGGCCGCCATACCCGCCTTGACCACGGCGTCGTTGGGTGCGAGAGTTTCCGCATGTTGGAAGGCTGCAATCGCCTCTTTTTTTCCCCAAGACAGATAAAGATCGCCGAGCTGTCTCCATACTTGGGCAGAGCGGGGAGCATACCGGGTGCATCGCAGCAAGAGTCCTTCGGCGGCTGATTTGTCATTCAACGTTCGCTCGAGTTCCGCGCTGGCGCTGAGCGCCTCGATGGAGTGGGGATGAATCAGCAAGACGCGTTGCAGAACCCCGTTCGCGTCGGAGAGCAGGCCCAGGCGGATCAGTATTTCCGACTGCAGAACTGCGGCGGTCACAGAATCGGGATGGCGCTGGCGGTAGGGAAGGACTTTCTGTGCGGCCAAGTCCCAATGCTTGAGGGCGCAGAGATTGGCAATGGCATCGAGCTCGGGATCGAGCTCATCGCCGCGACCAAGGGAAGCAGCTACGTACAAGGCGGAGAGAAGCAACAGCGTGCAGCCCTTCGTGTATGTGGCTGAGAATAGCAAAGAGCCTGCACTCCACTGTAAGGAACTTAGCTTCGAGAAGAAGCGGGATTTTGCCGTGGAGGCAGATGGCAGAATCCCGCTTCCGGTTCTACATCGGCGCGAACGGTACCACAATGCGGTCGATGTCGGGCGAGCCGTTCGGAGTTGCCTGCAACTCAATGGTATTGGGTCCGCCGTCGGCGTTGGAGTTGAGTTGGACGTTCATAATTACGTAACCCGGAATCGAATAATCCCCGGTATACGTGAGGTAGGGCGAGGTCACAGCGGCGCCGCCATTCACCGACACGTCAATGTAGTTCGGGTCGGAGGGGTTGCTATCTCCGTTGCCGTAGTAAATACGCATGGCGTAAGTTCCAGTAGTCGGCACCGTGACATTATTGAGAGTGATGGAGGAGCCGGGGGCTAAACATCCGACGCGGAGATAATTGGAATCCAGGGTTCCGGGATAGGTTTGAGCGCAGCCAGTCAAGACGCCATTCTCGGCTTCATATGTGGTACCGGCCGCTACAGGCATCACGACAATCTCTGGTGAGTTTGGACCGATTACACCAGTATCTGACTGCGCCGCAACAACGAAATAGAACTTTGTTCCATTTGGTTGCACTCCTACCTGGTTAAAGCTAGTAGTAAAGATACCTTGTGAGACGGGCGCATAAGGACCGCCGCTGGTTAGACTGCTGCTGAGGGTATAAGTGAGGGCCGAGGGCTCCGGCGACCAAGTCACCGTGAAGGCCTCGTCATCGGCCACGGACTCGGCAAAGCCGGACGGCGGAGGAGGCGGGGGAGGAGGCGCGGGAAGCGAGTCAGGCGCAAACCAGCGGTACATCAGGTACTTCGCCTGGAAATCCTCCTCTTGAATTACTACGTATTCGCCGTTGCTGCTGCGCTGGAATGCGAAGTTGGAGTGGCTTTCGTCGGAATTGCCGATGTTGAATAAACCACCTACATTCTTGCCGCTGGCGAATCTGCCCACGTATGCCCCGTCTTTCGTGGAATAGACCAAGTTGTAATGAGGAACGTTGAAGTCCACGAAAAAGAAGTCCCCGGCGAGCGCGAAGGATTCCGGCGACCAGAAGTTATTCGGATCTAAATCGTAGGGAATGTTGACGACCCAAGTGGCTTTCCTATTTCCCAAGTCCCAGTGATCGTAGCGCGCGATTTGGACGAAGTTCTGCGGTGGGTTGGTATTGGGGATCGGAGTACCGGAAACAAACAAAGTTCCGCCCTTGCTGGCATGCGGCTGGAATACGACCTGTTGGATCGTCGTCAAATCCGGAATGTCCTGACCAACACCCACGTTGTAGATTTGCATGTGATTGAAATCGTAGATGGGCGCTCCGTACTGATCGAATCCCTGGAACTGATAACGCCGCAGGTGAATGGAAGTTTCAGTGTTTGAGTTGTAGTTCTGTTGCCAGACATCGCCGTTGTCATCCATGAAGAAGTTGGCGCCGTCACGATGGGAATTGTTGGCAGGCTCGGTAAATTCAGCGGGGTCGTAAATGAGCCCACCGAATGTGGTGGACATCTGACCATCGCCATTGACGTCTCGCCAGATCCACTCGCCATCGGTCGGCTGGACTACAAAGTCCTGGCCGCCGCCCGCGGAGCCGTAATCGAAGGCCACGCAGGGGATAGCGATCTCACTGTTGCCTTCAAAGCGGTAAATCTCAAGCTCCACTTCAATCTGTCCGCGGACGAGAAGGAATTTCTTACCGTGGATATACTTGATCTCCCCGCCACCCATGATGCTGGTTACACGCACGTCGTCGGGGTAATTGAAGCGGTTGTAAGTATCGGCCACCAGTGTGTCAACCCGGTTCGATTGGGTGTAGTCGATTTTGTAGTGATGATATGCGTCGTAAGCATCGGTGTCGGAGTGCGGATCGACCCCGGCGAGCGAAGTCCATCCGAGCCCGTCGCGCTCCCAATTCAGGGTTCCATACCAAGTGTAGCTTTGCAGGGTGAGGCCGTGGCCGACGCCCATATCCAGGCCAAAACCACTTTGGCTGACGTAGATGTTGCCCTCTGCGTCGGTTCCGACTCCTGTAATTCCGCGGAATCTGAGCGGGGAGAGTGGTCCCACGCGGCCAGGCACCGGTCCTGCGTAATTGCCGCCTTTTACTCCGAACGTGCTGATGAGAGTAGGGTTCCCCTGCAGATTGGCATAGATCTTGATATTTTGGTCGGGGCCATCGTCGGCCACGAGTAAGGCACCGTCATTGTTGATCGCCAGGGCGCCGACTTCTCCACTGTCGGGCAGAGTGATGGAATTGATCCAATTGCCGCTGCTGTCGTAATGGTCGACTGTGGGAAGACCCATTTGACCATTGATATCAAAGGGAATCACCGTCGTGTCCCGGTGACTGACCCACATGCCCCCGGCTTGATCGACGGCGATGCGGACGGGGTTATCAACTGGGAAAGTGCTTAGCAGCGTGAGGGTCTTGATGTCGAACACTTCGACCACGCCGATGCCGGTCGCGGTCGGCACGTCATTTTCGGTGACGTAGAGCTTACCCTTGGCAATCGTCATTCCGAAGATGCCATGGCTGCTGTCTAAGGTGCTGCTGCCGGAAAGGCTTAGACCTGTGTTGGTCATGTTATTGGCGTCCAGGATCGCGACGCCGGTGCCGCCGGGGGAATAACCCACGAAAATCTGGTTGCCGACCGCCGCCACAGCCACGCCACCGCCGTTGGCCCAGTTCGGGCTGCCGTTCTGATCGTTCAAGGGGCTGATCAACTTTCCGTTTTTATTGAAAACCGATACCGCTCGTCCGCCTTCCTCCCAAATGACGTTCGAAAAAATTCGGCCGTCGGGAGTGACATAAATCGAGTCCATGTCTTCGGGGACGTGGTAAAGAGTATTGTTGGGGAAGTTGGGGTCATTCCCGCCAAACGTATTGCCGATCCAGCTGGTGGTGTAGTCCAGAGATTGATCTTTGGCAGCGGCTGCGGACTTGTCGGCTACGATGTTTTGGCGAGAGCGCAGGGTTTGCGTGAAGGCGGGCACTGTGATCAGCGAAAGTGCCAGAAGGGCAGCGCAAAAGGAGGGGGAGGGGTGTTTCTTGAGCATCGAGGCTCTCCTGCTAGTAGATACCTACTAGGTCGGATTGGAGCGTATGCCAAGCCAGGCGATCTTTCTGTAAGAATCGAACATTAGTTTCTGACAAAAATACCTAACTGGGTTGTGGCGCCGGGCGCTTGGCGCGCACGATCGTTAGATTCCGGGAGCAATGTCTTATAGGAAGCCGCTCCTCCGATGATCTAATGTTCTGGCATGTGCAAAACGGTCGACGGGACGCTGGCGGGGATCAAGAGGGTGGTAGTAATCAGCGTTGCGGTTTTGGGTTGCTGGGGAAATGCTCCAGCGCTCGACAATGGGCTTGCGCGGACTCCGCCGATGGGCTGGAATTCCTGGAATGCGTTTGGCTTGCAGATAGATGAAGCGAGAGTGAGATCCACTGCGGACGCGATGGTGAGAGGCGGGATGAAGGACGCCGGTTACGAGTATGTCATCGTGGATGCGGGGTGGAAAGCGAAAAGCCGGGATGCCAAGGGCAGACTGAGAGCAGATCAGGACAAATTTCCTTCCGGCATGAAGGCTCTTGCCGATTATGTGCACAGCAAGGGTTTGAATTTTGGTCTCTATACTGATGCTGGGACCGAAGACTGTGTGTCAGGCGCTCCCGGCAGCAAAGGTTTTGAAGATAAAGACGCATCCACTTTCGCGGAATGGGGAGTGGATTACGTAAAAGAGGACTGGTGCAATACTGCCGGCATGAGCGCGCAGGAGGCGTATACAAAGATGAGCCGCGCCATTCTGGCGACCGGCCGTCGTATGGTGTTCAGCATGTGCGAATGGGGTGACAACCAGCCGTGGAACTGGGCTGCTCCGGTGGCGAACCTTTGGCGTACCACAGGAGACAGCAAAGACTGCTGGGATTGTGGCCGGAGCACAATGAACAAGCTGGGCGGCTATCCGCGGGGGTGGGTTCTCATTTTGGATGCGCAACGACCGCTGGAGTCGTTTGCCGGGCCCGGCCATTGGAACGATCCTGATCTGCTGCAGATCGGGCATCCAGGTTTGACAGTCGATGAATCGCGGGCGCAGTTTAGCCTGTGGGCAATTCTCGCGGCCCCGCTGATTGCGACAAACGATCTTAGGTCCATTTCACCGGAGACCCGCGAGATCCTCACCAATCCGGAAGTAATCGCGGTGGATCAGGATGCGAGGGGCATAGAAGGCACCAGAGTGCGAGCCGTGAGGACCAGTGAAGTTTGGATGCGTGTGCTGGCCGACGGAAGCCGCGCGATCGTCCTGTTCAACCGGGGCAAAGCGCCGCGGATTGTGACCGTGCAATGGACTGATATCGGCCGAAAGCGTACAGATGAGCTGCTGCTTCGCGACCTCTGGAAGCATCGGGACCTGGGAAGGTTGAAAGGTGCCTACTCGGCACTTGTGCCTCCGCACGGCATCGTGATGATCAAGGCGGCTCCGCCCACAAACTAGGAATATCGAGGAAAACCGGAAGCCATGAACTACTTATTCCGTTTCTGCTGTCTCATGTTCATCTGCGGTGCGTCCGTCTGTGCGGCTGCTGCGGAAATGCCGAGGCTTGTGCAGGAACATGGCCGATATAGTCTCTATGTGGACGGGCAACCCTTCTTCATTCTTGGGGGGCAAATTCACAACTCCAGCGCATGGCCAGGGGTTTTGCCACAAGTTTGGCCAGCGCTGGAGTTCATTCATGCAAACACCGTGGAGGCGCCGATTTACTGGGAGCAGTTGGAGGCCCAGCCCGGACAATTTGACTTCGCCAACGTAGACGCAGTGGTGGCGCAGGCGCGTGAACACAAGCTTCGAGTGGTGTTGCTCTGGTTTGGCACCTGGAAGAACGCGCGCTGTCACTATGTCCCGGAGTGGATCAAGACGGACACGGCGAAGTATCCGCGTCTTATCGACGCTAGCGGACGCTTGACGGATTCGCTTTCGCCATTCGGCGTGGAGACGCTCGAAGCTGACAAACGCGCATTTGCCGCACTGATGCGGCATCTGAAAGAAATCGACGGAGAGCGACATACGGTGTTGATGGTGCAGGTGGAAAATGAGCCGGGCTCGCTCGATTCCGTCCGTGATTTTTCGCCGGCTGCGCAGAAGTCATATTTTTCGGATGTTCCAGCCGCCCTGACACGCAGGTTGAACCTGCCCGCGGGTACATGGGATCAGGTATTCGGTTCAACGGCCGGGGAGCGATTTCAGGCATACGCAGTTGCGCGCTACATCGACCAGGTGGCCGCCGCGGGGAAACGCGAGTATGTGCTGCCGATGTACTTGAATGCGTGGGTGCGTACACCCGACGATTCCGAACCGGATCCGCCAAGGAGCTATCCGAGCGGCGGAGGCGTGGATACCGTGCTCGATTTGTGGAAGGCCGTTGCCCCGTCCATTGATCTGATCGCGCCCGATATCTATCTTTCTGGGGATACAACATACAGACGCGTTATTTCAGCGTATCACCGTCCCGACAACGCGCTTTTTGTTCCGGAGAATGGAAATCAGCCCGAGTTTGCGCGTTACCCGTTCAGCGTGCTGGGAGAGGGCGGCATCGGTTTCACGGTATGGGGGCTTGATCACGTCAACGATCGAACCGATATCGAGCCGGCGAGCGCATCGTCTTATCCTGAACTGGTTCCATTCGAACGCACATTCCGTTTGCTGGCATCGATGGATCGCGAAATCGCACGTCTGACGTTCGAAGGTAAATTGAAGACAGCCATGGAAGGGGAAGATGTTTCGACTCACACTTTGAGATTCGGAAAATGGAAAGCGATTGCTACGTTTGGACGGCACAATGACGGTGTGCGTTCTGCCAGTAGCCAGCCGACCGGCGAGTTGCTGGTCGCGGAAATTGGGCCAGATGAATTCCTGGCCACGGGGTTCGATGCGCGGATTGAATTCAATCTGACTCATCCCAACTTGAAAGAGCGCTGGCAATTCATGAGGGTGGAAGAGGGAGTTTATGAAGATGGACATTGGAAGGTCCAGCGCTTATTGAATGGAGACGAGTGCGATTTTGGCGTCGATTTTGGCGGTGCCGGGCGGATTCTTCATATGAAACTTGGTACCTACTGAGTGGAAACACGGTCGCTGGGTTGGTGGCGGGGGGCATTCTCGAATGTGCGGCAAATGCAAATTCTTGAAGGGGGTCAATCGATGATCTTCAGTTCCAGTCCCGAGCGGCTGTAAGGAGACAGAACAGAAACCGAGTTGTTGTCCGCATCGAATTGCCAGGGTTCGAAGGGCCGGCCGTTAAGCAGTACGCGGGTTGGCTTCCGGGGAGTGCCGAACACGGTGACCTGAACGTTCTTCCACCAGGGAGTATACGTTCCTTCCGCGCTTGACATGGTGAGCTGCAGAGAATCCGCATTTGCCGCGCACGAAAACTGAACACGAAAGTAGACGCCGCGTTGGTAAGCGAAAGTATCCCCATCATCTGCATACAACGAGCCGTGACAATCCGGACCGGGATAGACATTTAACTCAAGGGGACCCTGCGGGATCTCTTCGACATGTTGGATGACGGGCTGTCTGGGAATGATTGATCCCGCCCGGACGAAAACAGGAAGCTGGTCGAGCTTTGGATGAAGCGCAAGCGGGGATTTATCAAGCACTCGTATTCCCGTCCAATAGTCGTACCAAGCACCGGCGGGCAGTTCGACGATGAGCGGATCCCGAGCCTCACTCAGTTGCGGAGCGACGAGCAAGTCATGCCCGAACATAAATTCCCGATCATTGGCCGCTAAGGTGGTTTCCGAAGGGAACTCAAGAAACATCGGACGCATGAGCGGCAACCCAGTTCGAGACGTTTCTTCCATGTTCGTGTAAATGTAAGGAAGCAACCGGTAACGATTTTCAATGTAGCGTCGGCGTATCGCTTCCTGTTCGGGTCCGTCTGCCCAGGGCTCGTGATTGGAGGTGTTCAAAGAACTGTGGCTACGGGCAATGGTGTTGAAGGTGCCGAGTTCGATCCATCGCGTCAGAAGTTCCGGGGTCGGGCTTCCACCGAAGCCGCCGATGTCATCTCCGGCGAGGGGATAGCCGGAGACACCAAGGCTCAAGAGCATGGGTACCGAGAGTGCCAATTGCGACCACGTGGGTGTGTTATCACCAGTCCATGTGGCAGCGTAGCGCTGGGTTCCGGCATAGCCGGCGCGTGTCATCACGACGGGGCGAATATCGGAAGAGAGCGCCAGCAGGCCGTCGTGGGTGGCGCGGACGTTTTCCATTCCGAAGACATTGTGGATCTCGCGATGATCGGCGACCCGATATTGTCGACCGTCTTCCACGCGATGCAGTGTGTTCAGAGGCATGGTGTGCTCGGCGTTGAAGACGGATGGTTCGTTCATGTCGTTCCAGAATCCACGGACTCCCATGTGGACGAAGTCGGTGAAGAGTGTTCCCCACCATTTCCTCGTCGCTTCGCGGGTGAAATCCGGGAAAACGCTGGGGCCGGGCCAGACATCGCCCACGAAGACTGAACCGTCTGGATTCTTGACGAATTCGTCGTTCGCTATGCCTTCGTCGTAGGGCTTATAGCCTGCCTGTTTCTTGATGTGGAGATCCGTGATGAGGATGGTCTTGAAGCCCTCTTGCGCCAAATCGTGGATCATATCCTCGAAGTGCGGGAAGGCGTCGCGGTTCACAGTGAAAACCGTGTGGTCTTTTTGATAGTCGATATCCAGCCAGATGGCGTCGGCTGGAATCTTTCGATTGCGAAACTCCTGTGCGACCTCGCGCACGCGGGTCTCAGGGAAGTAACTCCAGCGACTTTGCTGGTATCCCAGCATGAAAAGCGGCGGCAAGGGCATGCGTCCGGTCAATTGCGTATATTCGCCGATGACCGCTTTCGGATCAGGCCCGTAGAAGAAGTAGTAATCGAGTTCCCCGCCCTCGGCTCCGAAGGATAGCGCATCGCGATTTTCTTTTCCGAAGTCGAAACTGGACCAGTACGTATTGTCAAGGAAGAGTCCGTACGCGGAAGGACCAGACATTCCAATAAAAAATGGAATTGTCTTATACAGCGGGTCGGTGCCCTTTTCGAATCCTCCCCAATCGGTGTTCCAGTTCGTAAAGGCCCGCCCTCGGTGGTCGAGTTCGCTGGCTTTGTCTCCCAGACCGAAATAGTGTTCGTTGGGGGGCATTGCTTTCCAAATCCGAAACTGCTGGCCATTCCATGCCACCGGGTATCCGGGGTAGTCCTGGAGAATGATCTTTCCGGAAGTTTCCTCGAAGACAATCCGCATCGAAACTTTTTCGATGCGCACATTGAACTTACCAGTACTCAGCAAGATCGCTTCGGCAGAGTCCGNNCCGAATAGCGGACACGGACGACGGAATCGCTCTGAGCGGTGACGCGAACGGCAAACCGGCCAGCGTGTGCTTCTACACCGTCAGGCAGTTGCCGAAACTTGGTAACGCTGCCGACATTGTCCCAACCAAGACAGAAGGTGTGCAGCAACACGACGACAAGTACTGAAATGTGATGTCGACTCATCGGATCGATCTGTCCTTTCCCGTCTTCAGTCCTTCCCCGTCTAGGGATTGCCCGCGGCATCAATGGCGGTCCTTTCGAGGTCCGCCTTGTCAGCGTTCTCGCTGCGCCAACTGCGGAACACATAAAAAAGCGCGAATAAATAACCGATCAATCCCAGACCATAAGACAATTGCAGGCCGATGGAATCCGCCAGCTTTCCTTGAAGCACCGGAATAATGGCGCACCCCAGAAAGCCCAGTGTGAGAACGCCCGATGCCTGGCCTGTGAGATCGCCCATATTCTCGATGGCCATGGCATAAAGAGTAGGGAAAAAGATGGACGCAAAAAATCCGATAGCGACCACCGCCACTACAGCGATGGTTCCTTTTGCGAACATTGCCAGCAGCAAACAAAACATTGCAAAAACAAGGTGGAACGCTATGTGCACAGCTGGCCGCAGATGCTTCTGGATCCATGCCGCCATCATCCGGCCGAGAGCGAAGACTGCGAAGTAAACGGTGAACAGTCGCTCCGATTGATGGGCGGATAGTCCTGCGATGGAAGTATCTTCGAGATAATTGCGAAAGAATCCGAAGAGACAGGCCTCAGTGCCTAGCACCAGGAAGATCGCCACCAATCCGAGAACCACTTTGGGGTGCCATACGGATGTCGCTGAGAACCGAGCCGAAGAGGATGACTCCCGAAGGCTCTCGCGGATATCCACGTTGTTGACCATCAGGGTCACCAGCGTCAGGAGGACAAGCCCCAATCCAAATGTAATGAAGATAGCCTGCATGTACGGCAGTTTGGCTTGGGCTGAAAGCGCGGTGGCAGGAATGATGATCGTCAGGCTTGCGGGCGCGATGATCTGAGCGATGGCCCCCAGAGCATTGCCGAAATTCAAACGGCTGGACGAATCTTGCGGTAGTCCGAGTGCGCTGATCAGAGGGCTGCCAGCTACCATCTGAATCGTAAAGCCGCTGCCAATGACGACAAAGGCGAGCAAGACCAGGTTGTATTGGGCCATTCGCAAACCAGGAACCAGAAGAAGTGTTCCGACTGCGTAAAGTGCCATCGCAATCGTCAGGCAGTTCTTATATCCGACCTGCAATACTCTAGCGCCTACCAGAATCGCCAGCAAGAAAGCTATGTTCTTGGCGAACATGACGTACATTTGCTGCTGGTAGCTGAGGTGGAAATACTCCTTCATCTCGGGTAGAAACACGCTCTCGAAACACTGCGTCATCCCACAGAAAAAGTAAGTGAAGTAGACCAGGTGCAGCAGGGTATTTGTCGAACGAGTCTCGTTTTGCATGGGCGTCTCAGGCTCGATTTATATGGACCATGATTTCATGGGTGGTGCTCGCTGGATGAGGTCGGATCGGGCTCGTAAAAGGGTTCGTTATCGCTAATAATGGCCCGGCTGCCGATTTCATTTTCTATCTTCACGCCAAAATAGCCATTGTTGCCCCGGATAATTGCGCTCCGAACACCCGGCGCGAGATGAATGCTCGGAGACTGGAAACGGTCTCCAATCGCCGGTTGAGAGTGGCCCGGCACCAGTTGCTTTGGCACTGCGCCAAAAGTGCTGTTTTGAATCTGGACCTTGCCGCTCTCGACCAGCACAGCGGCATCGGAGGTCGAGTTGTCGTTGCTGAAATAACAGTCGGAAAAGGAAGTGAAGCCCTCGCCGCGCAGGACAACGTTGTGCTTAACCGGTCCCCAGAAGCCGCTATTCACGAAACGGACGTTTCCGCGAGACCCTTTCTCCACGATCACCTGGGTACTGACACCGGAGAGATGACTGTTGAATTCGCCATTCGTGATCAGCAGTCCCATCTGCTGGATGGCCTCTACCAGGACGGCATTTTCTGTTGCATCGGCGCCAATGCCGGAGAACTGGCCATTGGCAGTCCCGTTAGCAGTCTCGATAAAACGGTAGCCAACTTTGGCGGGGAAGACAAAAGTGTTGGTGACGTACTCCCAATCCGTGCGACCGAAGACGAAGGCTTCCAGATTGTGCTGCATGTAGGCGAAAACTTTGCCGAAATCTCCGTGGAACACTTTCGCTGCCCAGAAATGGCAATGAAACTGGATATTCTCCAATCGGCCAATGTCGCCGGTCCAGTCGACAAGAATTCCTCGCCGCAGAACACAGCCGTGGAGGTTCAAGATCCGGTGGCGTCCGTTTTCCGTGGGCCCGGTGCGAATTCCGTTGTAACTGTTGATTAAAGTTACGTCGGAGACAGTTGTGTCAAATGCTACCTCTTTCGGATGTGACGGGTTGCCACGAATCCGAATCGTCCAGGGATAGGGGCGGATGTCATCAACGTTCTGCTCTGGATAGTAGATCGTGACTCCGGTGAGCGAAGTGGAACTGCGCATTTCGATGAAGGCAGTGCCGTCCTCGTTGTCATTGTTCTTACCTTCCGTAGGCATAAGAATCGATCCGGTTGCCGGTTCCCAGGATTGGGGAGCCTCGTTCAGACCCTTCAGGTGCACGCCCATCTTGATTTCAAGGTGGCCTTGGCACAGAAATCGTCCGATGGGGATCAATACAACACCGCCGTTGAGGCTCGCGGTGTCGATCGCAGCCTGGATCGCCGAAGTAGAGTCGGTCTGGCCGTCGCCGACCGCTCCGAAGTCGAGGATGTCGTATATCCCGTCGGCCGATTTTGATTTTGAAAGCTGTGACTGGGCGGGGAGAGTCGGGCACGCCGTTATGAACAGAACGGCAATCGCCGTTACGGCAAGACCACGATTGTGCAGGCTTCTGAATTCCATATAAGTTCCGCAGTGATGACCCTCAGTTGCTCAGGATGCTCGCAAGACGAGCACGCGATCTCCGGGACTTCCGGTATCAATTGTTTCTTCGCTTTCGCCGTATCGCCGTTGCCAAAGCAGCGTCCCATCTTCTGGATTGAAGCATTGTGCCGTGACCGGGTTCGAGATAACGCCAAAATTAAGGTTGATCGGGCCGCCTTCCGGACAGTAAAACATCGCCAGGTCTCGATCCTGGGAACAAGCTGCCGAGATGAATCGCGCGGGTGTTTCTTTTCCCGGTTGAAAACTCAGGAGTTCTGGACATGGGCGGAGACGCCACCAGTCGAACGTCGTGAAGATCGCCTTCAAGTGGGTCATGCAATCACTGCCGGGCAGGGCGATCGCCTCATGCCAGGGCTTCGCGATCCCAGACTGGGGATGACTCAGCGGAAGTGCGGGGCTGGTCTCCCAACTCCAAACGCCGTGGGCTCCATAGGTGATGCCGGCGGTTGGTGCTGCAAGCAGACTCCAGTAGCAGGCTCGCCGCACATCTTGAGCGTCAATGCGCTTTCCCGAAGTCATCGCGATGTGGTCTTCGTAACAGGGCTCGAGATTCATGTGCGGGAGAACAGGCTCGGTTTGCCAGACTGTGCTGAGTGGTCCCTCGTTGATCCAACGGAATGTATCTTCATCAATCCCGTGGCTGGTCTGATAGGCGTTGAATTGAAACCAAGCCTCGCTGCGGAATTCGGGGGCGACCCACACTTTGCCGCCGGGGTGAATGGTGGCAACGCGGTTCGTGAAGCCGAGACCAGCGTGTCCGATGCGACGCCAGCGCTCGGCCTCGTCGCCTAAGTAGATTCCGTCGCCGGCCAAAATCCAGACGACCTGGTGGGCCCCGTAGCGGGCAACGAGATAGCGGACTAGCACGATCAACTGTTCGTCGGAGAGGGTGGTTCCGGGATTCAGGTGAACGCTGTCGGGATTCCAGGCGGCAGCCCAAGCCAGGACTGGCGCGGCAACCATTCCAAATTCGTTGATCATGTCCACGCGACGGTCAAGGCGCTGAAAAAATGCCGGTTCAATCCGAATTCGGTCGTAGCCCAGATACGCAGGACGTCCGGTGGCATCTCCCGCAGAGCCGATCCACTGTGTAGCGACAAATTGAATGACGTTGAACCCCTTCTTCGCGCGGTCTGCAAGATAGGTGGCCCAGTCGGATTCCTCCGATAGCAAAGGTCCGTTCCAGGCAGTGTCGGCCAGCCAGAAGAACGGTTCGCCATCCGCATGATTGAAGAATCGGCCTAGGGGAGAGACTTGAAGCGGTCCATGGTGCAGAGGAGATTTGAGACTGGCATTCTCGCTGCATTCGAATTCGCCGCTGCGGTCATGCAGTCCGGAATCCTGGCACTGGAAACATCGGGAGCGCCAGGTCCAATGGCCGTGAAAATCGGGGGAGAACCTGACGCGCCAGGTAGTTCCTCCGTCCCAAAACGCCTCAACCTTCTTCTTTTGGCCATTCGATTCGAACTCGACTGAGACTTGAACGTCTTGTGTGGGATTGGGATAGTCGAGTGCGCCTTCGAAACTGGTCTCGAATCGAGCGTGGACTCCGACCGTTTTCACCAAAGCGATGTTAGCTAGTAGACGTGTCTAAGACTATGACAATGTGACCAGGTTTTCTCAGGATGCCTGTGATTCTGTGCGGCTCGGAATTCAGTGACTCTGGCCCTCGCTCTTCTTCAATCGATAATGGCCTGATAGGCAAGATCGTGGATCTGATGATCCAGTGAAAGATCGCCCGCAGGATGCAGTTGTCCCATGAAAACGACAATCATCTGCTCTTTGGGGTCCACGGAAAAGGCTGTGTAAAAGAATCCGCCCCAGTTGAATTCTCCCGGGGTACCGATCTCCGCAGGCGGAGTTTTCACGCCATCAATTCCGAAACCAAGGCCAAAGGCATTGTCGGGCGCAATTTTTCCCAACTGGTCATGAGTCATGAGTTCGACCGATTTGCGGCTTAGGAGCCGGACATCTCCGAGCTTTCCGCCGTCAAGCATCATCTGGCAAAAACGAGCATAGTCCATCGCGGTGGAGGTGAGACCGGCTCCTCCGGAGAAAAGCTTCTTCGCACCCTTGTAGGGATAGTCGGCGGAATATGTGAATGGTCCCTCGGTGATCGGGGTGTCGGGGAAACGGTTCAAGCCTTTGTCGGGATAGTAGGTGTAGGCGGTGGCAAGGCGGTCGAGTTTGTTGTCTGGTGGGTAGAAGGATGTGTCCTTCATTCCCAGTGGCTCGAAAATCCGGGTACGCAGGAATTCGTCGAAGGTCTTGCCGGAGACGACTTCGACAAGACGGCCGAGGACATCAACGCTCAAGCCGTATTCCCAGTGTTCGCCGGGGTTAAATAGAAGCGGAAGCTTGGCAAGGCGTTCGACGCTGTCGCCGATGGTTCCGTCGTAGGGAAGCATGCCGTGAGCAACGTTAGCCTCCTTGTACGTCGGACCCAAATCGAGATTCCAGTTGTAGGTGATACCGGAAGTGTGGCGCAACAGATCACGGATGGTGATTTCATGCGAAGCGGGAATGGTGTAGGACGCGCCGCCTGCGGGTTTCACCAGGATACTCGGGTTCTTAAATTCCGGAAGATATTTCGAGATGGGATCTTCCAGCCTGAAGCGGCCTTCCTCATACAGCATCATGACCGCGACGCTAGTGATGGGCTTGCTCATGGAGCAGATACGGAAGATAGTATCCGGCTGCATGGGCTTCGCGGCTTCGCGGTCCTGCATACCTTGCGCCTTGAACCATGCGATACGACCGTGACGAACGACAAGGGTGACGGCACCAGCAAGGCGCTTGTCATCAATGCTCTTTTGCACGGCGGTACTGATGCGTTCGAGGCGCTCGGCCGAAAGGCCGACGGTTTCAGGCTTTGCCGAGGGAAGATTCTGGGCAGAAGCGGCAATCGCCAGGAACAGCGTGCAAACGAGCATGAGCGGGTTGAATTTTCGAATCATGTGCAAAACACCTCCAAGAAGTCGTGGGTACCGTTTCACTTTTTCGAATCAATGCAGAACGACTTGCAGATTGCGTGCGCCATATAACCCGCTGCCGTAGCGAAGGCGCGGCCGTCGTAGTCCATCACGGCGGTCGAGGGATTGACTCCCTCGGTAAAGATTCCTCCATCCCACGCGCTGGCGCGAAGTATTTTGAGGGCCTGCTCGCGTCCGGCCTTCAGACCCAAATGGTCGGCGACGGTCCACACCGGGGAGAAGGGAAGACGATAACTTCCCGGCAAGCCATAAGGCTGGTCGAAGTAAGACCACTTGTAATTCTTCGAATGGAGCCACTCGTAAGTGCGAACAAAAACCGGATCGGATTCCGTCACAAAACCGGGCGCCGGCAATTTCATCAGCGAACCGGGGGGAACGTCGGCGAAGATGGGCGTGCTGCCATCGGTCGCGCTAACAAAGACCGCGCCGCTGGCGCCGGGAGCGCCGGCGGAAATGCTGTACTTCATAATGGCCGCGTGCAGCGACTCCGCGCGCTCCTTCAGTTCGCGTGCTTTGACGGGATCCATGAAGCGCTCCAGCATGGCGGAGAGGTCGAGCATGGTCCTCCACACCAGCACGTTATTGTAGGTGTTGAATTGCTGCTTTCTGTACTGGTCCTGCGCGTCTTGGAGGGTCCAGTAGAGGCCGGTCGCGGGATCGAGATGTTCGACGATGCGGTCGAAGAGTTTGATCAAGGCCTCGCGGTGCCGCGTGAAAAACGCATCTTCGTTCGTTCGCTGGATGTATTGGCCCATAGCGAGGATGGGCGCGGCCGCTTCGTCCAGCTCAAATCCGTCTTCGAGAATAACGCCGTCGATGAAACGACTGTGGGTGCCGGCATTGCGGAGTTGGGTGGTGAGGGCGTATTCCAGTGCGTCGCGAGCCCGTTGTCTGTCGGAGTCGAGCAGGCCGGGGAAACTCCAAAGCATGGCATCACGGTCCCAATAAGCGGCGGAGACGTAATAGCGCGGACTCCGCGAGGTGACACCGGCCAGTTGCTCGGTGTCGATAGCTCGGCCCCAGGCACATAAGGATGTGAAAAGAAAATTGCGATTCATGATCAGGTCGAGATCGGGCTGGCCCGTAGTGCGAGTGCGGGCGCGGCACCAGGCTGCGGTCTGCTCGACGATGGCATCGATGCCGCCGCGGTCGATCGAGTTATCAAGAACGTTAGCGGCTTGCGAAGCGCTGTACTCCTCCAACCCAACACCCAATACGAAACGTGCTTCCGCAGTCTCTCCGGGGGCGAGGAGGGCCACCTCACGCTGGGCATCGAGCGCGGGCGAGATCGACAGCGGCGGCGCGCTGACCTTTCCCTCAGAGCCGGGATAGTATATCGACCAGGCGAAATGGGTATCGGAAGTGACGAAGGTGAAGTCCTGCGCGGCCTTTTCCCATGGCGCGCCGACAATGGCGCGGTCCCCGCGGAGCACGACCGGAGTATAGGTGACTCGGCTCAGGGAGCCCCACGAAGCTTTCAGGCCCAGGCCCACGGGTACGGCCTTCGCCGAAAGGTTCGTAAGCCTCATGGAAATGAACGCGCCATGGGCGCCGGGCGGGGCGCAATACGTGATAGTCGCGTCCATGCCGTTGACGATGAGGTGGGCCACTGGGATCCAGTACTCGATCAGGTCCCACGCCGGATTCAGGAAAGACAGCCGCTTCCCATCGGCCATGAAATAGGGTTCGAGTGCAGGAGTGCTGCGCTCGCCATCGACCTGCAGCAGGCCCCGGTCGCGCATGGAGAGGACATTGAAGTTTGTCAGCGCGCCGTTGTCTGCGCGTATAGTCGGCAGCGAAATCCAATCGTTGCCGGTAGCGATCACGTCGTTAGGCCCGAGCGCAAGCGAAAAGTGTCGTGGTGCATCAGCGGCCCCAGCGCTTGGTGACAAAGCGCAGGCCAGAACAAGGGCGGCAATGATCCGAGACGTCCAGCGAGCGAGACTTGCTTGAGCGGAAGCGGCGATTCGCAGCGTTGGCATGATCCTCCGAGGGCGAAGCAGCTTCGTCTTGAGCAGTTTCAGCTTCCTATAGCTGGCGAACTAATACGAGCGACCATGCTTCGAGCTTTCGTTCGATGGTCAAGCGCCCGGCATCATCGGCATGGAGCAGCTCCGACTTCGTTGCCCATGCCGCTTTGCGTAGCGCTTCAGTTTGTTCCCGGGTTGGAGTGGCGGACTGACCGATTTCTTTCCACGCTTCGGTGGCATTTCCGTGTTTCTTGTCCAGAGTCTCGATCAGAACAGGAGCGTTGGGCGGCAATCCAGAAAAAAAGATCGACAGTGGTCTTGCGCTTCCGGTCGCAGCCAAGGCATCGGCTTCCGCGAGTGACCCTGTGCCCGGCAGAGCGTAAAGAACCTCAGTTGGATAGTTGTAAGCCAGCGCCACCAGATGTCCGGACTTGGTATCGCGGGTAACGATTGCGCCGTCCGTTTGGCGGAGCATTTCGTCACCGAGTGCATTCAAGAATCTATAGGCATGAAAAACCGGCTTGGGAATACCCTGGTAATTGATCATCCCGAAGCCGCCGTGGAACATCGTGTCGCCCGCCCCTTGCTCTTCGAATACATCGGTGAAAGTCCAGTAGGACAATGAGTCCACCAATCCGATTGAATCCAGGTTGCACTTCACGACAAAGGCGGCCGCGGGCAGGGAATCATGAGTATGATCGCGGCTCGAGGAGCTCGAACTCCACTCCGTCAAATGAATCTCCGCGTGGGGGAAGGGACTGGCATCCACCATTTTGCGGAGGAGTCGCAGATCGTCGCGTGTCGAATTGACTCCGCGATGCAAGCTCTGGCCGTGGACGGTGAAATCGGAAGGATAAGGGTGGGTCGAGAGGAAATCGACGGGCAGATCATTTTTCTGGCAATACGCGAAGAAATCTTCGATCCAGATCGGATGCCAGGGTAGGTTGAGCAGATCGGCGCCCGGCGTAGCCTCGGCTTTCTTGACTACGTCGTCCGGAACAAAAAAATTGCTGGTCGCGGGACCGCCAACGCGCAACTGCGGGTCCACCTGCTTGAGAGTCTGGGCTGTGATTTTATACAAATCGAAATACTGCGCCTGCGTACCGGTGAAAAAGCCGTTGTCGAGGTTCGGCTCGTTCCACACTTCAAAGTACCAGCTGCGGACTTCCTCCAGTCCATAGCGCTGAATGCAGTGGTCGGTGAAATGACGGACCAGTTCCGCCCACTTGTTGTAGTCCGATGGAGGAGTGCCATTTCCTTTCCACCAAAATCCCGTGCTGGCTTTTCGCGTGACCATGTCGGATGGCGAGAATCCGAGTTCAACAAATGGTCGCACGCCATTTTGCAGCATGCGGTCGAAGAGATCGTCGATGTATTGGAAGTTGTAAACGGGGACGCCTTTCTCTTCGTGGTATACGAACATGTCATCGTGAAAGAGTCCGTGGAATCTCACGTAGCGGAAGCCGCCATTCTCGACCGCCGTGTGCAACTGCTCTTGCCAACTGGCGCGAAGACCCTCGTTTGCTCGGCCGGCGCCAACGGTGGTGCTCCAGAAGTGTTTGAGAGGCTTGGCTGCATCTCGACTGTCCGCCTGGATTTGAATAGAAGACGAAGCCCTGTCAGCCGCCCAAGCCCTGCTGCCTCCCATGCTCAACAGGACGAGAGCGAGGCTCAGGGTGGGTGCCGAGGCGCGTCTCCACGCCGGTTGCGCAGGTCTCATGGTAAGAACATAGCTCACGAGGGCACGAACTTCTATAAGCAATGTGGTTGCCGATTCAAAGAAAAGAGTCAGCAGGCAAGGGCGGCAATTGAGAGAATCTTTCTGTTTTTGCGTTGTCGAGGGTCTCGCTGATGTCGCGCTATGGATTGGCTACGGTTGTATGATTCGGACAATATGGTAAGAACGAGCCGCATTCTGAGCATCATCATGGTAGCGATTTCTGTTATTCCGATGAAAGCGCAATCGTACCCACAGACTGATCTCTCCAATGGACTGTTGCGTGCGAAGGTTTATCTCCCCGACATAAAAAGGGGATATTACCGAGGGACGCGGTTCGACTGGTCGGGCGTAATTGCGAGTCTGGACTACAAAGGCCACAGTTACTTCGGACCGTTCTTCCAGAAGTTCAATCCTGATTTGCCAGATATTGAATTGGGGGAAGAGGTTGTTGCCGGAGCGAACGGCGCAGCCAGCGGACCGGTAGAGGAGTTCATGTCCCCGGACGGAACCTCGCTGGGATACCTTGACGCGAAGGGAGGAGACGGCTTTTGCAAAATCGGGGTCGGGATTCTGCAAAAGCCGCAGGAACCGAATTACAGTTCCTTCCAAAACTACAAGATACTGAGTTCCGGTACCTGGACAGTGCGGAGTGGCGGCGACTGGATTGAGTTCGTTCAGGAAGTCGATTGTGGGTCGGGATACAGCTATGTCTATCGCAAAACTGTACGTCTCGCAAGAAACAAGCCCGAGATGATTCTGGAACACAGGTTAACCAACACCGGACGAAAGGTGATCGAGACGAGCGTGTACGATCATAACTTTCTAGTGATGGATCAGCAGGCGCCGGGCCCTGATTTTGCCGTCACCTTTCCCTTCGTTCCCAAAGCAACAGCGAATCTCGATGGATTCGCCGAAATCCGCGGCCATCGCCTCGTGTTACTCAAGACATTGAAGAATGACGATGTTTTCTATAGCCCACTGGAGGGATTCAACGGGGGCGCGAAGGATTACAAAATCACGGTCGAGAATCATAAGACCGGGGCGGGCGTGCAAATCTCAGGCGATCAGCCCCTCGCGAAGATGGTGTTCTGGTCGATTCGAACGGTGTTGGCGCCAGAAGCATTCATCAGTATGAGGATTGAACCCGGCAGGTCGCACAAATGGAAATATCGATACCGGTTTTATACCGTCGCGCCAGAGTCTGGACGTTGACGAACTACTCTGCAAATGGAATCCGTATTCGGCGTTCACCCGTTCGTTGAAATTTCGTCCGGCGTGCCCGGGTTCATCAATGTGGAAGTTGGCGTCGCTCTTTTTCCGCTACTCTTGGGTCCAGCCGGATGGCGGTTGCGAACTCAGATCGCGCCTGGCTTTCGCGGCCAAGGTTATGGAGAGCGGTGGCGAACCGCAAATGAAATTCCGCCACGTTGGGAGCAGTGTTTACGGCCTCGGCATAGTGGGCCGCGGCTTCGTTCCATTTGTGCTGTGCTGAGAAGCCATCCCCTAAAGCCAATTCCGCCGCGCCATGCCTGCCGGTGCGGTTCAGTAAACTTGCAACCATCGAGTAATAGCGTTGCAGTTGATTGGGGTCAACAGCGGCAGCTGTAAGGTACTGTTCCAGGGCAAGCTCCGGCTGAGATTGCGCCTCAAATGCCTCGCCGAGCTTCACATGGGCGTCGGCGTAAGCGAAATCCATCTCCACAGCCTTTTGCAGGTGTGAAATCGCCATCCCGATTGACCCCTGCCGCAGTGAGAGTTCGCCGATTCGATAGTGGGCCTCGGGCAGGGACGGGTTGCTTTGCAATGCCTGTTCGTAGGCATCGGCAGCCTGATCATCCTTTCCTTGCGTGAACCACGCGTAACCGATGCCGACCAGCGCTTTGGCATCCTGCGGATTCCGATCGAGAACGGCCTGGTAGTGATTCAGAGCTTGCGCCGTGTCGCCTTGTACTATGAGGAGATCGGCGAGACCCAAGTGCGCGTTCCGCGAGTCCGGATCGGCTCGAAGAGCTTGCTGATACTGTTCGTTTGCCCCAGACTCGCCGGATTTAGCGAGTGCCTGCGCCAATGCCACGTGTGGCCACGACCGGTAAGGAAGGAGTGCCACAACCCTACGGAACTGCTCGACCGCTTCCGGAGCATGGCCAGTGTCTGCCAGGAGAATTCCGTACTGATTACGGAGCATCCAGTCGGCTTCCGCGCCTTGCAGAGCTTGTTCGTACATCAAACGCGAGGAGCTTACGATCTGGGGCGTTCCCTTGCCTAGCAGTTCCGTCATTTGCTGCTTAAGTCTGGCAATCTGTTCGTCGTGATTCAACTGGCTGGTGAAGGGCTTCTGCTGCAGCAGAGGGAGCAAATCTTTCGCAATCGCGCCTCGATCCCAGTCGGTGAAAGCCAGTCGACTTGCGCATTCTTCCTCGGAGATTGTGCTCTTAACAGAGCCGGATAGCAGAACGTCGATCTGCTCGCCGACTTTTTCCGCGAGAAGATAGTTGCCGCTGAAATTCAAGTGCACATGGTCATAGAAAAGTTCGGCACCAGGCGTGGCTTTCGAGGCGCTTGTCTGCGCAACTTCATCCATATCGACCAGCGAAACACCTTTTGTGCTTTCGGATGCCGCCACATCGCGAATGATCCGGTTGATTTGAGAATCGGCGCGAAACCGGAGCGCGTCATCGTCCCGAGCTTCAACATAGTGTTTCAAGGCGGATGAGTCATCCCGCAAACTCGAATAGCACCGGGCCAGCCTGAACTGGAGGTCGGCAAACTGATCATCGATCTTGGCCGCATTCCCGTAGGCAACGACTGCCGTGGCGAAATTGCGTTCTGACTCCGCATCTATGCCGCGTTGGTATTGTCCCTCCCACTGGCGACGCTGCTCCGCGGAGAGATTCGCGCGGTGCAGGGATGCAAATGGCGCGGCATCCTTCAAATTGGTGGCGAGCGTGGCGAGGACCACCCTGGCGCCTGCGCGGCTCGCAGCCTGGCACATATCGGTGAGATTCGACTGAAAATGCGAGTACACGCTTTGCAAACGCGGGTCGTAATGTGGCAATTGATTCTTGACGACCATTTCCATGCCCCGCCACTCGGTAGTCCTCTCTTTGGTCAAGCGAAGACGAAGGTTCTCGAGTAACTGTCCAAGCTTAGTAGACTTGATGAAGATGGTGGAGCGGATCGCCGTTAAACTTCCGGAGTAAGGTACAAACATTGTCCCGGGGCCGAATGGACCGAGTACCTCGTTGTGCCCGTCATAAATGACGAACAGGTCGGGTTGATGGTTGGCGGCCTCCTCCACGATCGGCAGGTCAACATTCGAATTGATGGCGGTCGTCGCGGTGTTGATGATCTCAAAATGTCTCTGCGGATATTTTGCTTTAAGAATCACCTCCAGAATTCGGGAAAAACCGTATGCGGGTGCGGGAAAACCGGCGGCTGCCGAGCTGCCGATCACGAAGATTCTGTATGTGCTGGAGTCTTTACGATCCGGTATCGTGTAGGAACTTGGAATCCTCAACAGTGCAGGCGGGAAAAATCGCAGCTCGAATTTCGAATTCTCGATGAAGAACGTTCGCCCGCTGGCTTCCTTCTTCAAGAAGCATGAACTCGGATATCCGTACCCGACGACGCGCAGGCCACCCTCGAGGAGCATCAGAAATATGCAGGGGGTCAGAAACGCCAAACAGGCTCGCACGGCCCATTTTTTCCAGCCGCGGATTGCCGGTTGGGCGGGACTGGCATCGTCCTCCTGGGCTTTGATGGTCCTGTCGTTGCCGGATTCGGGGATTGTTCCACGCTTGCGCTCGTTTGAAGACATGGTTACTCCGGTCTAGTACAAGGGATAGAGGAAAGGAGCCACGACCGACCCAACTACCACGAACAACGTCAACAAGAGAAGAACGACAACCAGCGGAACGATCCACCAAGTCTTGTTCTGACGGGCGAACCCGAATAGATCTCGCATCAGCGTCCAGACGTGTTTCAACATCGCGGTTGCTCCGGCGATTGCTCAATCGAGGACGTCAATGTTCCTCCGATCGCTCTTGTCTTGCCAGACGGGTTGTTGGGTTTTGTCCAACAGGAAACTTCCCAGCGCGAGATAGTCAATGCCGGTGCGCATGAAACAGCGGTAAGCATCTCGCGGCGTACAAACGATCGGCTCACCCCGCACGTTAAACGAAGTGTTGATGACGACACCACAGCCAGTGCGTTCCTCAAAGGCTTTGAGGAGGCTGTGAAACCTCGGCGCGACATCCTTGCTGACGGTCTGGACACGAGCCGAGTAATCGACATGAGTCACCGCGGGAATGTCAGAACGCAATTGATGCACACGTTCAGCAAGCGTACGCGCGGAATTGGGCTTAACCTCAATGCGTCGCGATGCTTTGATATTGGCCGTGAGGAGCATGTACGGAGAAGCGCGATCAAGCTCGAAATAGTCGCCGCAGCGTTCCTCAAGACATGCCGGAGCGAAGGGACGAAATGACTCTCGATACTTGATCATCAAATTCATCCGGGACTGCATCTCCGGAGCCCGAGCGTCGCCGACGATCGACCGGGCTCCTAATGCACGAGGACCGTATTCCATGCGGCCAACGAAGATAGCGACAATTTTTCCGGCGTCGATGAGTTTGGCCAATTCCGCTGCCCACTCGTCCTCCCTCATTTCTCTGGCCGGATAGCCACTGGTTCGAAGAAAGGCGCGAATCTCTTCATCGCGATAGCAAGGCCCGAGGCATGCGCCCTTCATTGCGTCGGTGACACCATTTGCCACTCGTCCGTTCCCTTTCGCCTGGTACCAAGTCATCAGCGCAGCGCCGAGTGCTCCGCCTGCATCGCCGGCAGCGGGTTGAATCCATAAATCTTCGAAGGGGCCCTCCCGGAGCAGCCGCCCATTCGCCACGCAGTTCAGCGCGATACCTCCGGCCAGACATAAATTCTTTTCGCCTGTGATTTCGTGCGCGTGTCTGGCGATGCGCATTACCATGTCTTCCGTCACCTTCTGGATTGAGCATGCGAGGTTCATTTCTCGTTGCGTGATTTCCGACTCGGGCCGGCGAGGTGGGCCGTCCAGCAACCGATGCAGTTTGTCATTGGTCATGCACAGGCTGTCAAGAAATCCGAAGTACTCCATGTTGAGTCGAAACGACCCATCTGCTTTGCAACGCAGCAGGCGCTCATAAATCAGTTGCTCGTATTTCGGTTCACCATACGGTGCCAGTCCCATCAACTTATATTCGCCGGAATTCACTTTGAATCCGCACAGATGAGTAAACGCCGAATACAACAAACCCAGGGAATGCGGGAACCGAATCTCCTTCAAGATTTCGATACGATTATCGCGACCTCGTCCGATCGTCGTCGTTGCCCATTCTCCAACGCCGTCCATTGTAAGGATTGCGGCGCTCTGGAAGGGAGATGGGAAGAAGGCGCTGGCGGCGTGTGATTGATGATGCTGAAGAAATAGGATTTCTTTGGTTGGCTCCACGGACAAGTCCCGGAGAGCCCTTTCGATTTGAAGAGGAATCCAGAGCTTCTGTTTCATCCAGACTGGCATGGCAGCCACAAACGGTTTCAGACCTCGCGGAGCGACGGCCAGGTGGGTCGTGAGAATTCGGGAAAGTTTGGTTAGCGGTTTGTCGTAGAAAGCAACGACATCGCACCGGCACTTCGCATTCCCGGCAGCTTCCGACAAGCAATAGCGGATCGCATTGATGGGAAAGCTGGGATCGTGCTTGATCCTGGTGAACCGCTCTTCCTGAGCTGCGGCCAAAATATCCCCATCGTGGATCAGGGCGGCGGCGGCGTCATGATAAAAGGCGCTGATCCCCAGAATATTCATCGGTCAGTAGGGACGCCTGAGGTCTTCGCCGGCAGAGCTCGCGGAAACGGTGAGCCAGTCGCTGGATTGAGTGGATTGATCGGAAGGAAATTTCAGACGCAGGGGGTCTCGATGTCTCAGCGCAAGAAGCGCGTGCCCGGCCGAGAAGAAGACTAAATAGAAGGGTGCAAGAAGGAGCCAACTGATGGCGGAAGCCGCGAGAGACGATGCCTTACGATTCAGATTTTCAACGGCGTGAGACAGCGCAGGATACAGGCATCCGGAAATCAACAGGAGCAGGGCGATGGCGGAAATCACCGACCCAAGAAGCCGCCGATGCAGCACAATGGCAAGAACCGTGCCGACGCATAGCAGACAGACACCCTGAATTCGCAGGCTCATTTCAGTCCCGTCGGCTTGTGCGCGTCCACTGTAAACAGCGACTTCAACCTAACCGAAGGTATCCAAGCGGTGATTCGCCGCGAGGAGTTTAGCACAAGGCGGAGAACGGCGAGATCGATGGACACACAGGTGAAGGGCTTTGTCGGTTACGACTTCATGGAGAGGCTGCTTGGCTAGGCTGCGGAGAAAGTAAGAGTGTTATCGCGATTTGTCGCAGACGAACTCAAGCCGCGCATATATCCTCAAGTGGAAGATTCTGCGCGTGGGGCTCCAAACATCAGTGGCACAGTGGCCTTGCCGGAGTGAGGAATGGGGATAAGGGTCCTGACAGCTCTACTGTGGAGACGGACGATCCAGAGTTGCTGCATCGTTGCCATTCTTGACATTTCGTCGGTAGCTGCGGTTTCGCCGGGTTACACGGGCAAGATCTCATTCGATGTGTCACAAGTCGCCTTCAGCCGATATGGATCCTACCTGGCATTTTCTCATTTGCATGAAGGTCCAATGGGCGATGGCTTATACCTTCGATCTCTACACCGTGGCGTGCGTTCGGAAGTGTTGCGGGTGGATTTGATTGACGGCGGGAAAGTTTTGCGGTTTCGCGAGATGGCTACGCCAACTATTTTACGGTTGGAGGCAGACGAAGGGTTCATCGAAATCTGTATCAGCGAGCCCGGTCTAATAAGGCTGCGCGGCCGCGGTGTGGGCATTCGATTGTCCAAGCCGCCAGACGCGGCTGGATTTGCATTTCAGAGAGATCAAATACATTGGGAGTTCAACAGCGCGCAGCAAGATATACGTTTCATGCTGACGTCTTTGCAGGGGACCCTGCGAGTGGAGCGAGACTGGAACGGCACATTTGCCAAGATCATGACGGCCGAGTTTCTTCCTGTTGTTCCTGCGCAGCAGTTTGACGCGGCGATCGAAGAGTTCCAATCAGGTTGGCGCGAACGTCTCTATGCAGATTCATTCGAAGGCGCTGCGGCTGGTGTTGAGCGCGAGTACCAGCGTTGGTTGGCGACGATGCCGACGGTACCGGGGGAATTCCAAGCGACCGCCGAACTCGCTGCTTATGTCAACTGGTCTGCCGTGGTCGTCCCGGAAGGGAATCTAACGCGCCCCTCGATGCTGATGTCGAAGAACTGGATGAATGCTGTCTGGAGCTGGGATCACTGTTTTAACGCCATGGCACTGATGGCATCGGATCCAGATCTTGCATGGGATCAGTACATGCTCATGTTTGACAGGCAAAGTGCTGAGGGTGCTCTCCCCGACAGTCTGACCGATCGTCAAATCTACTGGGCATACACGAAGCCGCCGATTCATGGTTGGGCGCTGGCATGGATGATGAGACACAGTGATTCGGTTGATCGGAAGCGGCTGGCCGAGGTCTATTCTCCTCTTGCACGCTGGACTAAGTGGTACCTTCAATTCCGCTACGACGACCATGATGGTTTGCCGGAATACGATCACGGCAATGATTCCGGATGGGACAACTCAACCGTCTTTCGGGATCGCCCCGCGATCGAAACGCCAGATCTTGCGGCCTTGCTTGTTCTGCAGATGCAGACGCTATCGACTGTCGCAGGCCGGCTGGGGTTAGTGCGCGAGAGCGAAGAATGGAAACGTCAGGCTGACGATCTACTCAGACGGCTTGTGTCGGCCTTTTGGCGTGGCAATCATTTTGTTGCGTTGGGATCTTTCGATGATTCCATCGTCGAATCGGACAGTCTGTTGCTCTACCTTCCCATCGTCCTGGGAAAGCAGCTTCCGGAATCCGTGCGGTTGAAGTTGATCGCCGACTTGAAGCAACCCGGGCAGTTTTTGACGGCGAACGGGTTGGCTACCGAAAGACTGAGCAGCCGGTATTACGAATCTGACGGATATTGGCGCGGGCCGATCTGGGCTCCTGCGACGCTGATGGTCGTGGATGGCCTCGAATCGTCTGGAGAGAATGAGTTCGCTCGAGAACTCAAGCTGCGATTCTGCCGAATGGCGGCCAGGAGCGGCTTGACCGAAAATTATGATGCCGTTTCGGGACGCGGGTTACGCGACGGCGCCTACACCTGGACGGCAAGCGTCTTCTTGATTATTGCTCATGAACTCCCGCATTGAAGCCGCTCCCACGGTTGCATGCGCTTTGCCGCCGAACAATCATGAGACATTTGCGGGAGGAGTGCTGGCTCAGTCAACAGGCATGGGCAGGATGCGATCCTTTTATCAGAAACTTTTCCGTGATTCTTACAGATTCGCACCTAATCTGGAAATACTATTCGACAATGACATGAGGTTCCGAGTGTTTCAGACCTCTACTCGTGTCATCCGGTCGAAACCGAGACGTTGCTCCGGAGGAGCCTAATGAAGCTTCAGCGTGCGCTCTTAATTGTTCTTCTTGCGTCACTTTGCTTGTCAGCCACTTCCCTACTTGCCCAAGAGGGAACGGGGGGCATCACAGGTCTGGTAAGCGATCCCCAGGGAGCTGTGGTCGCGGGTGCGCAAGTAGCCGCCACCAATGTTGACACCCAGGTACGGACGGCAACAGTTACGAACTCCGCCGGAGTTTATGAATTGCTGAATCTCATCCCCGGGACCTATTCGGTGGAAGTGTCCGCTCCCAACTTCAAGAAAACTCTTCGGGCAAACATTCTGGTGCAGGTCGCGGACCATATCGGGCTGAGCTTCAAGCTGGAAGTCGGAAGCTTCAACGAGACGGTGACGGTGACGACTCAGGCGCCGCAGTTACGCACCGAAGATGCGCAGACTGGCGAAGTGGTGGCGGAAAGCATGATCCAGACCTTGCCGCAGTTGAATCGAGATCCCCTGCAGTTGTTGACTCTGGCGGGGAACGTGCAAGGCAGCGGGCAAGAAGCCGGCTGGAACCTGGGGCTAAACGGCGGGATTTTCAGCGGTCCGGCCGACACCCGCATCAATGGCGGAAGAACGGCGGGCGTTGAATACCTTGTGGACGGTGTTCCGGCCACCGGCGGTTTCATTCACAATGTGGTGAACGCGAGCCCGACGGAGGAAGACGTTCAGGAATTCAAAGTCATCACCAACGGAATCTCCTCTGAGTATGGGCGACTCTCGGGCGGCGTGGTGGAGGTATCGACCAAGTCCGGCACGAACGCCATCCACGGACAATTGTTCGAATATCACCAAGACGCATTTTTGAATGCCAACAGCTGGGGCAATGACAACCAATGCGCCGATGGGATCAAGGGTGCCTGCTCCAAGTCGAACTTTCGCCAGAATGATTTCGGTTTCGCGGTGGGTGGGCCCGTATTAATACCGCATCTCTATAACGGCAAGAGCAAGACATTCTGGTTTGCGAACGCCGAGTGGAAGCACTATAGTGCGTCGGGCAACTCGAACATTGGGGATACGATTACGGACTACGAGCGCAACACCATTCCTGATCCGTTCAACGGTGGTACAGTCAAGACCCCGACCCTATGCCCATCCGGAACAGTTGCTGGGATCCCCAATCCCTCCGGCAACTGCGCGGACTTAACCGATATTGGAGTAGGTCTAAACGACCCTAATTATCCATGGGTGCAACTGGGCGATCCTTGGGCGCCAATCGATTCAAATGGAAACAGGACTCCCTCCGGCGGGGACGCCCGGCATATCCCCTTAAGCGAGGTTAATTCCGCAATCGAGCGCTACGTCTCATTGATGCCTCACGCGAACATTACTCCCTTGTACGGTCCAATTGGCGGCAACTATCAGTACCGGACCCCCTCCAGCACCAAGACGGTATCATGGGACGTTCGAATGGACCACGTCATCGATGACAAGCAACGCATCTATGGCCGGTTTGCCTATAACAGTCAAACCCAACTTACAGCCCCTTCCTATCCGAATTTTGCATCTTATGGAACGGAACTGCATGGCGGCTTTGGAGCATCTCTACATTACGACTATACAATTTCTCCCACGCTGGTCTTAGACTTGACTGCTGGCGGCAACTATAGCCCATCAAGTTTCGGCAGCTTCGTCTCAGGCAATGCAGCCAGCACGGCGAGTTGGGGCTTTGGCCCGAGCATTACGGATCTGGTCGGAAACACTCTCCTGAGCATTGGTCAGGTTCGTGGGACCGATGCTGAAGTCACCGGGAATACGATCGGAAGCGGCAACCTCAATGGACCGCAGACCACTTCGCTCGCCACGACAAATTTTTCGTATTCCGCGTCGCTCACAAAGATCCTGAATCGCCATACTTTAAAGTTCGGTTATGATGCGCGGCGGTACTATGACAACTTCACACAGGCGGCCGGTTCAAGCCCGGCGGGCGATGGTTTCTTCATCACGGGGGCCGGAAGTTTCCTCAATGTCGCCGATGACGGAAATATCTGGGGAAGTTCCCAGGACGACGCCAATAACATGGGAACGTTCCTGTGGGGACTGGACTCATGGAGCCACGCCACGGCAGCCACGTCGCGGGCCATGGCTACGAACTACTACGCTTCGTATCTGCAAGACAATTACAAGGTGAACAAGAAGCTTACCGTCAACCTGGGCGTGCGTTGGGAGATGCAAACGCCGGTTACCGAACGTCATAACAATCTCACTGTCTGGGATCCGCTGGCCCCGGCTCCGTTTACTATTAACCCGGGCTACAGTTTCAATCAGGCGCTCTTGAATGCCGGGCTTACTCCGGCCCAGGCCAATCAAGTCCAGATTCCCGAATGGGCAGCAAACGGCGCGTTTGACCCGGGGGCGATCGTTTTCGTAGGCTCGCCGGAACACCGTGCGCGAACGGCTACCGGTTATCATCCGTGGAACTTCTCGCCAAGATTGGGTTTTGCATATGAGGCGATGCGAGACACGGTGGTGCGAGGGTCCTTCGGGATCTTCTACCTTCCGATCGGAAACAACATCACCAACTACGGCGATACTCCGAATGTGGCTTACGCCACCACGTCGAGTACGGAGTTCGGCAACAATGCCATCAACTATCAACAGGGGTTAGGATTTCAGACCATTACCAATCCCTACCCCTTACCCGGCATTGAGACGGCCGTATTCGGCCACAACAGCCATGTCGCCAATCTGCAAACGGCCTCGTTTGGCAGCGGTTCCGGTGGCGTCCTCATGACCTCGCATATGCCGCACGAGTTTGACTGGAGCCTGGGAGTGCAGCGTCAACTGCCCCACAACTGGCTGGTCGAACTGACCTACAATGGTAATCACAGCAGTGATCTTCTGGGCCTCGAGTATCCCAGTCGGTTCCCGAAAGGCCTGTACAGCGGCGGTCCGAGCGGCGCCAACTGGAACCTATACTCGCTCAGTGCAGCCAATCCGATTTACGTAGGGTCTCCTACTGCGGGCCAGATTCCCGCGGGAGGCTTCACTGGAGGGGCTACGGTGCCTCTGGCGTCCCTGGAGTATGAGTACCCCTATTTCGGTCCGGTTAACATAGAGGACGCAAACATCGGCACGTCGAACTTCAACGCCGCCAATCTGCGAGTTCAGAAGCGGTTTTCGGATGGGCTTCAGCTTCTCTTTAACTACACCTATTCGAAGGCTCTGGACGATGTGGGCGGTGAAAATCAAGTCGCGGTCCCGAGTCAGGCAGGACAAGGCAGTCTCGGTAAGACATTCCAGTCGGTGAATACAATCAGCAGCGTTTACGGTCTGGCTGCCGGGGATGAGACCCACCGTATCATCTTTTTCTATAACTATCAGTTACCGTTTGGCCACGGCCGGCGGTGGATGAATTCTCCGCGAGATGTGGCCGGGTCGGTACTAGAAGCTGTGGCTGGAGGCTGGGAGTTCTCAGGCACGACGGGTTGGCACAGTGGTCAGCCGGCGACGGTCAGCTTCAATAACACAAATGTAGACCAAAACATCGATGTTTATTATACGACCGGTAATTTGGCTTCGGGCGAGACGCTGCAGGATATCAAAGGTTCGGGGTATGGTAACCTCAGGTCAACCCTCTGCGCTCTGCCCTGCTCCTCCAACATTCCCGCTGGCCACCCGGCGGCTCTCAATTTTAGTGCACTGGCTAACGGCGGAAATGCCCAAAGCTTCACTTATGGTGCCGTGCCGCCGACGATGACATTCATCCGGCAGCCCGGAGACTTTACGACGGATATGTCGATTTTGAAGAGGTTCGCGGTGCTGAGTAAAGACGGGGGCCGCTATTTTGAACTTCGACTGGAAGGTCAGAATATATTTAATCATCCAGGGTTGGGCAATTACGATACCTTGGCGACCGACACAAATTTTGGATTGATTAACAGTACCGCAAACGTCGAGCGGCATATTCAGATTTCCGGACGGTTCGTCTTTTGACAGAGTGCTTTGACTGACTTAGGGAGCGGTTTTGCCCGCTCCCTTTCTTTTTGCGACAATCCCAGGAATGAAGCGTGGCGGGCTAACTTCTTCTAAGAATGCGGTTGTTTTGATCTTGGCGGGGGTTCTGCTGCCGTGCGAGTGGTTGCTGGCGCAAAGGCCGGACGAGCGCACACCGCATCGTGCCGTGGATCATCTCCAACAAGGGGTGCGGCTGGCGCGAAGCAAGAAGTGGATGGAGGCGGAACGAGAGTTTCGCATCGCTCACTTGCAGGATCCCAACTCTACGGATGCCGAGATGGGGCACGCGGAAGCGTTGGTGAAGATCGGGCAGCCCTTCGACGCAGCGTTGGAACTGCAGAGCTTCGTGCGCGACCATCCTGACGCAGCGCGCGCCCATGAAATGTACGCGGTGGTCACCCTGAGTACGAGCAACGACTTCCTCCTGGCGCAAAGCGAAATGGAGCAGTGCGTCAAGCTGACGCCGAATAATGGTATGGCCTGGAAGTCGCTGGGCGACATCTATCTGGACCACACGACTCCTCAGGACGCCATTGAGGCCTACAAGAAGGCATCGCGATTACTTCCGCAAGACCCGTTGGTAGTCGCCTCTCTAGCAAATGCTTATTCGCAGGCGGGTGATAATCACGCCGCGGAAGCAGTGTTCGCCAGGGCTATAAAAATGACCGAGCCGGTGCCGAATACTCCAGAAGCTGGAAGGAACCGGGCGGGAGTGCAGTACATGTATGGGCGATACCTGCTCGGCCAAGGCCGTCCGAAGGAGAGTATCGAGGCTACAACTCGCGCATTGTCGTATAACCCTGGTTCTGCTGTGGCCCTCTACAATCGCGCGCGCGCGTACCTGGCAATCGAGGATTATCAACACGCCGAGGCTGACGCGCTCCACGCCTTCGAACTTGGGCCTCATGACAAACAGGGACCTTTGCTACTCATCGATATCTATCGCAAACAGCACGATTCGGAGAAGACCCAGAAGTATGCGGAACTGGCGCAGAAGTTGGTGGACGAGGAGCAAGAGAGGTCTTCGTTCGGTCGCGAAGTGCGACGGCTGCTAGGGCTTGCGGAAAGCGCTCTGCGCCAAGGGAACTTCAAGGACTCGATTGGGCCGTATGAAGACTTAATCAAGAAGGCTCCAAGGTTTTATGAAGCGTACTTTGGCTTAGGGATGAGTTACAGCCAGACGGGCCGAGTTTCCGACGCGGAGGCCGCCTTTCGGAAGTACCTGTCATTCCAGCCGGTATCGGGAGACGGACATGCGGCTCTCGGAGTGCTCTTGCTGCAGATGGATCGAGGCCCGGAGGCAGTGCCGGAGTTGAAGCAGGCACTTCAAATCGATCCCTCGCTCGATGAGGCTAGAAAGGCTTTGGCGAGCGAATACTTGCGTGAATCCAAGCCGGAGGAAGCTTTGCGCGTATTGCGCACGGCCAGAAATACTAATACTAAGGACCCACAATTGATCGTGATGCTGGCTGGCATTCTCCTGCAAAAGGGTGAGAAGGCGGAAGCGCAGCGGGAACTTCGACGTGCTCTCGCCATCCAGCCTGACGATCAGGATGCTTTGAGGCTAGAGCGGGAAATTCTCGGCACGAGCGCTGCCCCTAAGTAGGGAGCGAAGTGTACGCCCACCCTGTTTGGGCCGATCGAGTTTAGTTCACACAGGAAATACTGGAGGTGTTCGTTGAGAATCGTGTACTCGTGTGCGTGCCATCGGTCGAAGATTCGGCGCAGAACAGTAATCGCAATATGGAGCCTGGTCTGTTCCCTGTCGCTGACTACGCTTTGTTTTGCGCAAATGAAGACCGGGTCTGAGATGCCAGGATACGCGGAAGCATTTCGGCTAGAGAAAACGCAACAGGCATCGGGTTACAGGGTCGAAGAAATTGAGGTACAAGCCGGAGCGAGCACGATGGTCAACGTTCTATGGCCGGGTGAGAATCTAAGTATCACTCTGCATTTTGTGAACGAAACGCAATCGGAGTTAAGGGCGCACGGCAAAGTTGAGATTGTGAGCTACGGAACCAGCGTTCCGCCGGGAGATGTTTGGGTGCCGCATGTGTTCAAGATTGCAGACGAAGGCTCGATCCCGATCGACATCGACTTGCCTGCATCGGGATCGCAGGACATCAGCATTCAACCGCGCATCCCCGAGCGCTTCGGGGGATATGCACTGATTGCGGATTTTGAAGGTCACGGACGGTCTTTTGCCGCGACGGTGGTTCGCACGCTGCGTCCCGATCAGGGCAGAGTGCAGTTTCCCACTTATGCTCTGGATATGACGTGGGACGAATTTATGAACGAGGGCATTTTCGTCCTGTTCGAGAAGCTGGGGGTGAAAGGCGCGCGCATGGGTGGACCGTACCAGCTTAAGTCCGAGCGGGAGTACGAGCCAGCCGCGTCTCGACTGGATCGCTACATGAGCTGGGCCCAAAAACACAATGTGACCGTGATGTTGACACTGGGCGACGGCGACGGATGGGGAGACCAACCACTCGGCCGGCCGCGTCCCTGGCTCGATGGCGAGAACCGCATGCAGGATACCAAGGATGATCGAGCCTGGCTGCCAGCCTACGACGACGATTTTCAGCAGTGGGTGCAGCAAGTCGCGTCACGATATGGTTGGCCGAAAGGCAATCTCAACGCAGTCGAACTTTGGAATGAACCGTGGGAGAGTATTTCCATCTCCGGGTGGGGGGCGGATATTCCACGGTATCGAGAGATATTCACGCATATGGCCGAGGGAGTTGAGGCGGCGCGAAAGGAAGCAGGAGTCGAAGTACTGATCGGTGGCACGTGCTCTTCCTCGAATGCGCGAGACAAGCTTTTTTCGGACGGCTCCGACCACTTCTTGAAATGGCTGGATTTTGCGAGTATTCATTACCAGGCTCTGGCCGCTGATCCGTCGCTGGTCCCGGAATGGATGAATCGCAAAGCGCCGTCTGGCCCGGTTCGAGTGTGGGACACCGAAAGTTGGATCGCGAACTCCGAGGATCGCGTCGCTGGAGTAATCGCTTCGATGCGTGCCCAGGGACAGAGTCGGACAGCGGGGATCTTCGATGGGAACGTCTACCAAAGCAAGAACATAAAGTTAGGGAATCGAACGTATCCCATCGTTCAGGCCTGGTCTCCGGCGGCCGCTGTCGCCGCGACGCAGAAATTCATTGGACAACGGCCATTCCGCAAGCTGCTCTTTCGAAACGGCCTCCCCTGGGTGTTCGTCTTTGATGGTTTAGCAAGCGAAGCGAGCGTAAACATTAACTCCGATGACGGAACCGTCGTGGTCGTTGGCGACATGCGAACGATCTACGATCCGGATCGAACGCTTTTCCGCTCGATTGAATTGAGTTCGGATGCACATCTTACGATTCCCGCTTCCGGCGATTTGTTCGAACTCTATGATTTCTACGGCAATCCGGTCCCGACGAAAACTGGGGAGATTACTGTTCCGTTGAATGGCCGGGGCTACTTCTTACGGAGCAACGGCACGCCCGGTTCGTTTGAGAAACTGCTGGCGGCCATCAATACGGCGCGAACGGATGGATACAGCCCGGTTGAAATTGTCGCCCATGATCTGACTGGTCCCATCGAACACCATCCGGCGCTGAAACTAAGTCTCACAAACGTGTTAAACCGTAAAGTCAGTGGAATACTGACAGCCCAGTTGGGAAGTCTAGTTCTCCGCCCTGCAAATGTGGCCGCCACATTGGAGCCAAATGAAACTCGGAATTTCACTTTTACGGTTGCCGGAGGCGAGACGGTAGCTGACAACCTCTACCACCTTGCTGCGGCATTTTCTGGAAAAGATGGGAAGTCAGTTCGGGAAGAAGACCTGCGGGTGAACTACATCGTGCGACGCAGCATTAAGGTGGACGGTGATCTTAGCGATTGGGAGGGTGTGCCGCCTCAAATTGTGCCTGGGGTTACGCTCGGTCCAAACCTGACGGAAGAAGCGTGGTTGCCCTTTAAGGACTTTGGAACATCGGTACCCAATGGCCTGGCCACGACCTATCTTGCATACGACAGCGACTATTTCTATTTTGCCGCCAAAATCGCGGATAGCACTGCCGATGCCGGTATGGTTCGATTCGCGAGCCGGGATGACGATTCCTACTTTTATCCTGACCAAGTGACAGGACGAGACGGTCAAACTCTGAGATGGCCCGCCGGAGTGCGGCACTATTCTTACAAGAAGAACTTCGATATCCCCTCCGGGAGTGGCGAGCACGACAATGTGTTGCTCGCCTTCAACGTTCTCGACCGCAAACCCTGGCTTTCGAACCCTCCAGGCGTCATGCCGCACTTCATTACCTATTGGGATACGGATTATGAGTTCGCATTGAACCCGGTATCGGACCAATATGGCGGCGGCACTGAAATGTGGCGCCTTCTGGCGCCGGGTATGCCGCGCAAGCATTTCTTTCCACGGCAACCGAAATCGGCGATTGACGGAGGGGCGGTCGCTAATGCCAAGCTCGTCATGCGGCGCGAGGGAAAAACTCGCGTCGTTGAAGCCGCCATACCCTGGGCCGAGATTCCGGAAGTACGCAGACGAATTCGAGCTGGTCAAACGATAAAGTTTTCGTGCCGCATCAACGACAATCAGGGACCCGCTCACGAACTGGCTGCTGGTCGCAGCGTATCCAAATCCAACAGTGTGACGTTCCATGACGACTGGCAGGAACATTGGGCTAACGAACTGGAATTTGGCGCGGAGAAGTGAGCGTTGAGGCTGGAGTCGCTCTACTTCCTTGGCGGCTCGCGCACGGTGAGGATTTGGTCGGCGGCGACGCCATGGAGGACTTGCTTGATTCCGCTGGGCCATTGCACCTCAAGCTGATCTACCCTGGTCGCCGCGCCCAGACCGAAATGCACGCGTTTATCACTGGAAGACCCGTAGCCGACGCTAGTCGTCGCGTGATTGTATTGAACGCCTTCGGCGGTAATAACTTTGATCCGCGATCCGAGTCCGTCACGATTGCTTACCGATCCGACTAAATTGATGAGCAGCCAATGATTGGAGTTCGCCGAACGGTTGATCAGGATTTCGGGCTGACTGTTCAGACAGTTGGTGACGATATCAATTCGTCCGTCATTATTAAGGTCTCCGAAGGCCGCTCCTCGATGGGCTGCGGGTACGCCGAAACTTGGACCTGCTGCTTTGCCGACGTCCGTGAAGGTTCCGTCGCGGTTGTTTCTGAGCAAACTGTTTGGCAGTGGATAAGGTGTGTGGCTCACTGCGTCAGAGTTGTCTAGAATCGCGGCATTTGCCGTAAACACATCTTTCCATCCATCGTTATCAAAATCAAAAATGCCCGTTCCCCAAGCGGTGAGATGGTGCGTGGCTAGCCCGATGTTGGATGTAATCGTTGCGTATTCGAATTCGCCCTTACCCCTGTTCACAAAAAATGGGAAATTGTCGTTGTACATCGCAGTCTCGAAGATGTCGGGCAGGCCGTCATTGTCGATGTCTCGAAAATCAACGCCCATGCCCGCGACGCTTCTGCCGTTCTCCGGATAGGCGACGCCGCTGAGTAGCCCAACTTCCGTGAAAGTACCGTTCCCGTTGTTGTGAAACAGGAAGTTGCGGAAGGTGTCGTTGGCTACGAAGACGTCGACGAATCCGTCGCCATCATAATCCGCGAAGGCGACGCCCATCCCTTTCCCCACGTGTTTGAAAATCCCGGACGTCTCGGAGACATCGGTGAAAGTTCCGTCGCCGTTGTTGTGAAACAGCAGGCTGGGCAGCCCTGCATAGCTGTCCGGCGAACAATATGCGTGAACGCCATTGGAGACACAAGTGGGCTCGGTGCTGACCGACCACTTGAAGTAATTGATGATGATCAGATCAAGATGGCCGTCATTGTCGTAGTCAAACCATCCAGCCGCCGCGGAAAAAGCGTTCGCCAGTTCAGGATGGCCGCGGGTGAGCCCAGCGCGGATTGTGACGTCGGTAAACGTGCCATCTCCGTTATTGTGGAATAGTTGGTAGCCATTGGCACCCGTAACCAGAAGATCCTGATAGCCATCGTTGTCGTAGTCGGCGACAGCAACGCCGATCGCATAGCGGGACCCCGCGACGCCTGCTTTTTCGGTGACATCGGTGAAGGTTCCATCGCCGTTATTGCGGTAGAGACGGTTGTGGAACTTGGGGTCCGTCTTGTTCAGGTCGGGCAAGTGCGCGCCATTGGTGAAGTAGATATCGAGAAGGCCGTCATTGTTATAGTCAAGAACTCCGACTCCCCCGGCCATCGTTTCCGGCTGATACTTTTGGGGCTGCGTGCTGTTGTCGAGAATGAACTGAATGCGCGAGGACCCGATGACGTTTTCGAAGGCAATCGTCGATTTGGAGATGGTGGCTTTCGGGTCGCGAGCCAGAGAAGTCAACGCCGGGCCAGGACAACCCGCGGCCATCCATCCGAGGGCTGCAGCCGACTTCAAGAATTCGCGGCGACGCATTCTCCAATTGGGCATATTCAGTGGGCCGCCGGTGGCGTAGTCACGGACACAGCCTCTTTGCCGAGAGGTTCTTCGATCCGGGCGATCTTGTCGACCCCTGTCGGACCCAGGGTCTGAACGATGCCGCTGGGCCAGCGAATCTCAACGCTCTTGATGGACTTCTCCGCGCCCAGTCCGAAGTGGACACGGCGGTCGCTGGAAGACATGAAGCCGACGCTAGTGGTTGCATGATTGTAGAGGGCGCGGCCGTTGGCCGTAACGACTTTGATGCGCGCTCCGATGCCGTCCCGGTTGCTGCGATGACCTCGCAGGTCGAACATGATCCAGTGATTCCCGTTCAGCGCGTTATTCATCAGGATGCGGGGTTTCTCCCCGAGAGACGTCACCACGATGTCCAGGAACCCGTCGTTATTTAAGTCTCCGAAAGCGGAGCCTCGTTGATATCCCTGGATGGCAAAGGCAGGTCCCATCTGCTCGCTGACATCCACAAAGGATTTGCCCTCAATGTTTCGGAACATCGTGTCATGCTGCTTGGCGTTCGGGGCGAAATTGTCGACATCGCCATTGGCAGAGTACAGATCCTTCCACCCATCGTTGTCGTAATCGATAAACCCCATACTCCATCCGGAAAAAGGCAGACTCAGGGCTTGTAAATGGGTCTGTCGAGTCACATCGTCAAAGGAGTGCCCGCCGGCGTTTCGGAAAAGCCCGAAGACCTGTCCCGCCAGGTCGTTGTAGACGATATCGACCATGCCATCGTTATCGAAGTCCTTGGCGTCGCTGCCCATACCGGAAACCGTGGCTCCCAGTTCGTTAAAGGCGACACCGTAGAGCAGACCTTGCTCCTTGAAAGTGCCGTCCCCTTGATTGATGAACAGGAAATTTCGCTCGGTGTCGTTGGCGATGAAAATATCCATTAATCCGTCTCCGTTATAGTCGGCGATGGAAATTCCCATGCCTTTGCCCAGCGCGCGTCCTATCCCGGAACTATCGGTCACATCCTGGAACCGTCCGTGCCCCAGATTATGGTAGAGCCTCTGAGCCACGCTCTTGTAATTCATGGGAGCACAGTAGATCTCCTTGTTCCCCATCTGGCAGCGGCGGTCGTTCGCTGGCGTCCATTCTGTGTAAGTGGAAACGATCAGATCCAGCAAGCCATCGTTGTCGTAGTCAAACCAAGCGGCGCCGATACTCAAGACATTCGCCGGTTTGTGGTCGAGCCCCGAACCTTCCGTCACGTCGGTGAACGTTCCGTCACCGTTGTTGTGATAAAGAGCGTCTCGGCCAGCGTTGCAGATGAACAGATCTTCGTTGCCGTCGTTGTCATAGTCCGCAGCCGCGACACCCATGCTGTACCCAAGATTGGCCCCGGTCAGTCCGGCCTTCTCGGTGACGTCCTCAAAGGTGCCGTCCCCTTTGTTGCGGAGCAGGCAACTGTAGTAGGAACGGTCCGTCTTTGCCACTTCGGGTAGTTTCGCGCCGTTGGTGAAAAAAATGTCCATCTTGCCGTCATTGTCATAATCGAAAATAGCAACGCCGCCGCAAATCGGTTGGAGAAAGTACTTCCGAACACTGATGTTGTTGTTCGTCCAGTAGGCAAAATTCGACCGTCCGGCAATGTCGGTAAACCAAGGCTTGGCGAGTTGCTTTTGAGTGGAATTCCCGGACGACTGAGGCCCGGACTGCCATCCCAACAAAAGCACGCTCAACGCCAGCAACGCGCCGTGAAGAGTTTTAGAAGCAGTCATTCGTGACGGTCGCAATCTGGCGGTTTTTCCCGCAGCAAACTTGGCAAGGCCTATGCGTCCTGCAGAATCTTCCGGTATTCCCGTGGCGTCACTTGAATGAGCCTGCGGAACACAAGCCCGAAGTAGCTCTGATCGCAGAACCCAACATCCCGGCTAACTTCGGAGATTGGCTTGTCAGTCGATGCCAGTAAGACTTGAGCCTTGGCAATTCGGAAATGATTCAGATAGGTATCGAAAGAATGGCCAGTCACTTGTTTGAACAAGCGCATTAAATGAGCTTTGCTCATCCCCACAAGATCAGTGGCCTTAGACAGAGAGATCGGCTCAGCATAGTGCACTTCGAGGTAATCAAAGAGGGGACGAAGGCGATCGAAGGCCTTCCGCCGGCGATCAAAAACGCCGGCTAGCGCAAGATGGCTCTCGTAGTGATTAATGAGCAGCACGAGAATCATGGTCAAGTAGGTTCGAGCAGCAAGCCGCCTGTAATTCGTAATCGCGGGCAACTGCGCTTGGATCTTCTTGATGAGTTCAAACACCTGCAACGGGATGCCGGTGCGGCGCGAAATGACGTGCGGGAAATCCGAGTCCTGCAGCAGGAATGGCATCAAGTACTGGACGTCCTCACCGGTAGCTTCCGTCCCACGAAGAATGTCGGGCAGGAAATAAAAAACCACCGCCTTGAAGGGCCGCACCAGAACTTCGCTCAAACGATGATAGATGGAGCCATTGATGACGATGAGATCATTTTCTTCGGCGAGAACTTGACGGCCCTCGAACTGGTAAAGAGCTTTTCCAGAATACACATACAGCAGCTCAAAATACTCATGTCGGGTGAGTGGCCGGTCAGGATCCGTCTCGAAGGTTAATGAGCGACAGTCGATTGGGAAGGCAGGATCAAACGGCCAGATGTGCGAACCGTCGTCTTTGATTTGTGCTTTAACGAGTGAGCGGTCGTTTTCCCAACGCAATGTCTGGTTTGCTGGATTCCCTGGGCAGGATGTGGATGCCATGGAAGGCTCCTCGCCTGGATTCTTGCTCAATGGTCAGGCATAGTCTTTTAACACGAAAACGAGTGCTGCTTCAAGTGGCATTTCCAATGACAGTGAGGTTCGTTTCGGGAAACTCCATCGGGCATAACTATCACATATGAAATGACATATATGGTTTTACAGAGCTCGCGGAAAACTGCTGTTCCGAGGAACGTTTTGGATGTGGGTCGAGGCAACGCAGGTGGAAAATGCTGGTTTTATTAGAAACCAAGAGTCGACTTGTTAGAGAGGAGGAGAGATTCCAGAAGGGACCCATAGCGCGAATCCGCGTTCTGCCCTGGGACTTAAGAGACTTAGTGGGCGTCCGGCAGAACGGATATGGATTCGAAAGATAGGTTGGGAGAAGCACAAGAGAAGGAGAGTTTGCTGGACTGCCCCGATTGCGAGGGTTCGACCTCGATGGTGATGATGCCGATGTCATCGTCTGGACCCGTAGGCGGGAACAGGATGTTTGTCGGAAGCTGCCCATCTACACTCAACTGGCCGATGACGGGAATCTCGCCTGGATTGAGGTAGCGAATTCGGACAAAACTCGATTGGTGGATGGGTTGAACTAGAAAGGTGAGTGATCCTTCTCCGCCCACTTTCACGCTTCTGCCGCTTCGACAGGAGTTACAGGGCTGCGGGGTAGCGGCTGCGGCCAACTGGTTAGTGGGGGCCGCGGCTTCGTAGGGCATTGGAATGGCGTCAGTGCCACGAACGATCAAGAGGGTGGCGTCGCCAGCCGGGACCGTGAGCGTGTAAGTAGACGAGTATGACCGCAATTCCCGGCCAGACCAGACATCCTTCACCGTGGCGGGCAGGGTCGAGTCAAGGCCAATTGCATTCCAGCGCACGGAAATGGGAGCCGGGGTTGCAGTTCGGTTCAGCAACAAGACGGCGTGCGCGCCAGCGGTTGACAAAGGTTTCGTCCACACTTGAATGCCTGGTTGGGGTTCGTCGACCTTGATCGCCTGAAGACCGAGGGAGTCGTGGTCCACGGCCAGAACGTCGGGGTTCACGAGAATCGCGCGGGTCGACTCCGTGAGGGTTCTTAGATCCGCTCCCACAATGAGGGGAGCACCAGACATGGCCCAGAGGCTCATGTGTGCGCGATTCTGGGCGTCCGATAATCCTGGCATCCCAACGACCATCATGTCTAGGTCATTGTAGTAACCCGTGTGTTGGGCGTGAGGGTGAATGCCTTGATCGAAGTTGGTGAGCACTCCGGCGAAAGTTGCGCGGCGAGAGCCATTCGGAGTGTTCGCGACGATTGGAGCAACGATATCGCCGCTGGTTCGCCAGATATCCGCGGTCACGCCGGAAATGCCGGGCGCCCAGGTCCAAGGACTGTTGTTGCCCCAGTTGCAGATGGAGAAGTAGAGGCGATGTCCCGTGATTGTCTCGGCCCGAGCGATGGCGCGTGCGACTGCCGCATACTGAACTGCGGGATCAAGATTCTCCCGGCTGCCGCCGCACCAATCCACCTTGACGTAATCGAATCCCCAGTTGGCGAACTGCAGGAAGTCCTGCTCGTAGTGCCCTTCGCTGCCGGTGTGAGCCATCGGAGGGCCGAGGTCCGGCCCGTAAAAGCTGCAGCCAGACTCGCCAGCATCCGTGTAGATGCCGGCTTTGAGTCCCGCGCTGTGGATGAAGCGCACAATGTTGGCCATGTCGCCGGCCGTTTCCCCTGCTCGGAGAGCGGGCCACTGATGGGGGTCGACGATCATGTTACTGTTTGCGTCGCGTTTTCCCAGCCACCAGCCTTCGTCGATATTGATGTACTCATAGCCGGCATCTTTCAATCCGGAGGAAACGAGAGCCTTGGTCTGCTGCACCACAATGTTGGAATCGATGGTGTTCGAGAAGCTGTTCCACGACGACCAACCCATCGGCGGAGGCGACGCCGGAATCTGTCTTGGGGTCGAGGCGGCATTTGGTCGGAGGTTCGGCCCGGGTGCCTGGGCAAGCGCGCTGATGGACACAAGTGCGAGCATCACGTTCCTTGAAAAGGCTTTCATTGGATATCCGGTGTATTCAGTCGGGCGCGAACTTTACTGCCTTGGTAGGTTATTTCAGCATCGGGTCGAATCACTGGGTCGAAACCGGTCCCGTGGCCGGGCCTGACGTAGACGATGTGAAACGTGGTGCTGCGGGGCATTCCGGGGAAACTGCCCTGCGTCGGGCCGAGCGTGAGGGTCTTGCTCGACTCGTCCCATTGGACTGGGATCGTTGAATGCGCGCCTTTCTCATAGTTGTAGTTGTCCCCTTCATCGTCGTAAAGGGCGAAGCTCGCATCGTGTCCCGGATAGATGCGCAACTCAATAGGATCCTTTGTTTCCGTGGCGTATTGCATGACCGGGCCCAGGGGGAGAATGGAGCCAGCCTTTGCGTAGACCGGGATTTTCGCAAGGGGCGCGTCCGCGGTGATGGTTTGTCCTCCAGTTACCCGTTGGCCGGTCCAGAAATCAATCCAGGCAGGTTCGTGCGGCAGGTAGACGGATCGGTTGCTGGCGTTCGGTATAACGACCGGGTTGATCAGCAGGGAAGGGCCGAACATGAATTGATCCGCGATATTCGTAACTATCGGATCCGAGTGATAATCCAACGGTAGACTGTGCATCAAGTTGTCGCCTTGTTCAGTAATCCTCCAGGCAGTGGAATAAATATAAGGAAACAAACGGTAGCGGAATTCGTCATACTTCCGGAATGTAGTTTCCACGTCCGTTCCATAGTTCCAAGTCTCCGTCTGACTCTGGTTTCCGTGAATGCGGAAAAGCGGACAGAAAATTCCGTATTCGAACCAACGGGTTAGAAGTTCGTGATAGGCGGCGGATTGATATTGGTCCGCGGGACGTATAAATCCTCCTACATCGGTGGTCCAATAAGGAATCCCTGACATAGTGAGATTGAGTCCCGCCGAGATTTGCTTGCGGAACACTGCCCAACTGGCCTCAATATCTCCCGACCATGTAGCTGCCGCGTTTTTCTGTTGGCCGAGGTAGGCGGACCGGGTCAGAATCACGACGCGTTGATCTGGGGCGGTCGCGCGCTGCCCCTCATATACGGCCTCGGTAACAAACAAGGGATAAGCGTTGCGAACATAATTTCCCGCGCCAAGATAGGTTGGCTTGTCCTTGAGAATGTCGAATTCCGGTTCGGTGGCGTCGAGCCACCAGCCGTCTGTTCCGTGCTGGAAAATTCCGTCTCGCATTGAAGACCAGAAGAGTTCTCGCGCCTTCGGATTGAAAGCGTCAAACCACTCGGTATCGGGAACGAGAAACGATTGACTTTGCATCTTCTTGAAAATGTCGGTCTTGGGTTCGAATTTTGACCAGACCGAAATGACAAAGTGCAGATTCTCTTCGTGCAGCGTACGAATCATCGCGGAGGGATCGGGATAGTTGTCCTCATCGAAACGCATGGCGTTCCAGCCGTACTTTCCCCAGTATTGCCAATCCTGGACCATGACATCGACCGGAAGTTTGCGCTGGCGGAATCCGGAGGCTGCTTCCAGCAGTTGGTCCTGGCTGGAATAGCGTTCGCGGCATTGCCAGAATCCATAAGCCCACTTGGGGAACAGGGGTGCGGAGCCAGTGGCTTCGCGGTATTCGGCAACCACTCGATTCAAATCGGGCCCGTACAGAAAGTAATAATCGATGGCATCGCCCGCTTCCGAACGGAATCCTGTCGTTGCGTCTGACGGCGAACGAACGTACACTGCGGCTTCGTTCGATGCGCCCTGCATGGTAAGCGTGTATTCCGTACTTGCCTTCAGGTTCAGCACGCCGCTTCCAGCGTAGGGTGCAACGTACCCCTTCAAGTCGACGACAGTTTCGCCATCTACCTGAAGACCTAGCCGTTCGCGCCCAGTTCCTCCGGTAGCCATGAATCCATAGGTGCCCGTGGCGCCACTGGTGAATTTTCCGCTCTTGGTGATCGGATCGATCTTGACGACTTCATCGGTTGGGTTGAAATCCGTGATTGCGGCGTTGTTCCAAATCAGCCCGTAGCCTTTATTGGAGAGAACAAACGGCATGGAAATATTCGCATCAACCTGCTGCAGTCGCAGCGGCATGCCCCGCCAATTGAGAAAGCCTTCCTGATGTTGTCCCAAGCCGTAGAACGCCTCGTCAGGGGGAGAAAGGAATCTCTGCTCTGGACGCCACGTATTCTGACCGGCCACAACCGTGGGCGTGAGTGTCTTACCTCCTTGGTTCGGTTCCTGCAACACGGTTAAGCCGTGGGCATCGATGAAGCGAATTCTCCCTGAACTGCGCTGAACCTCTACCGTGACCTTGCGTGTAGCGATGCGAATATTTTCGCGGTCTCGCGTCAGGTGGAACGGAATTGGTGCCCAATGGTCTTTTATGACAGCAATTGTTGGGGCGGGGATGTTCGCACGCAAAGTGTAAAGAACGTGAACAACACTTTCGGAACAGACCTCGATTTCGAGCAGACCGTGTTGCATGACGAAAGATACGCCAGCAGGATGCTTGGCGAAGGATTTGACCTGAATACTCTGTGCGGCACTGATCGGTTGAAATACAGATAGTGCTGCGAGGGCAAGCCAAACGGCTGTCTGTCGGTGTTCGCGCATGAGAGAATTCACCCGGGCCATGCTCAACCGAAAATCAAGGCTCCCTATAGTGCTTAGCTCATTTCGGCGGACCTTCCGCGAAATGCACTTCCCAATCGACCATTTCTTGCTGTCCTTCGAAAGAGACCCTGAGGGAGTTCCCCTGCTGCAGGTGTTTAACCGATAAGAGTTGGCTCCCGCCAATGGACGCTTTCACACTAGATGCGACTTGTCCTTCGGGAACTTGGATCCAGAGGGTGTAAGGAGCGCCAGACACGGTCTGAGACGAACCCTGCAGCGTCTTTTTCGCACGATCCCAGCGCTGAGTGCGGATCGAGTATGCTCCACTGATATGACGAGAAGTTCCCACCAACTGGGGCCGATCCAGGAGCGGGTGAAGTTCGAAGACGCGGGTATCGTGCGGGGCAATATCAACCTTCATGCAGTTTTTGAATACTCCGTAGACATGCTGGTTCCAAAAATCGAAAGCGACGTAGGAAGCGGCTGCATCAAGTCCGAGCTTTTCAGAGAAACAAAGTTCGCGCGATTCCTCCCAACTGCGCCAATTGGTCATAGCCACGACATCGTAAGAGCCAGAAGCGGCGTTCACTTTCAGATCCAAGATTTCGGGATAATTATGGATGTAATCGTCAGGAGTTGTGTGTTTGAATTTATCCCAGTCCATGTCGGTCCCCCGGCTGAATAAATCCATAGGAAAGATAGGCATTGTCGGCAGCGTCTTCTGCAGTAATTCCACTCTTTCCTCGGGGAGGTCTGGCATCACGCTCGCCAAAGAGTAGGCGACACCCGTTAGGGCCGCGAAACTGACAACGGTGCGAGCCTCAGCCAGCGTGGTTCCGTACCCGGTCAGCGGAGACTCGCGTTCGCGCGCGGTTTCGATGACCCTCTGATTTCGCTCCTTGGCACCCTGTTCAACGCTGATTCGCGGTTCTATGGCCATGCCTTCTCCGGGCATGGTGTAGGCGACGATATGGTTGAAGAAGACATTTGCGTTAATCGAACTGAACAAGGAATACATGCCCTGCCAATTGTCATACAGGTCGTGGCCATTGAAATAGGAGTTTACGTAGCCGATTCCATTCAAGGGTGTTCCGGCGATGTCGCCTTCAATGAAACGATCGGGACCAATCGTCTTGCGAATCAGGCTCAGGCGTTCGCGATACGCCACTAACGGATCAATCGACTTGTCATAAAGCCGATCGAGATCAATTCCAGGCACATACTTCGGCAATGCGTGCTCGCCGTCGAACTTGTAGTAATCAAAGCCCCAGTCGTCCAGAGTTGTCATTTCTTTCTGCAGGAAATCCAGAACCGCGGGGTTGGTTGAATCGAGCGCAGGTGTGTTGTAGTCCAGGACAATGTTTCCGTTCTTGTAGTAAAGGTACCAATCAGGATGTTGCGCAACAGCTCCGGCATAGGAGTTCGGAACCAGCCATATCCCAGGCCGCAGTCCTCTCGAGTGAATGTAGTTCGCCAGCCACCCAGGTCCATGGGGGAACTTCTGCTGGTCCCAGTTGGTGATCCAGAAGTGCTGCCCCGCGGCTCCGCGATCGTAACCATCATCTAGTTGGACAAATTGAAAGCCGTAGGGGAGTAAATGAGTGGCGATCCAATCGGTGTTGCGGACGAGGTCCTCTTCTTTGACTTGCTCGTAATAGCTCGTCCAACTCGACCAGACCATAGGCGCAGCAGGGAAGTGCGAGTCATCGAACGGAATATAGAACGGCACACCCAGGTTCTTGGTGAAATAGTCGGGGATCGTCCGCACGAGCGTGTTGCCCGGAACCGGTATGGTTATATCAAGCATATCCGGGTTCTGCCCGCTTCTCGACAGCGTGGCATCTTCCGCGAAGTCGATTGCGATATCAGAAGCGCGGTCAAATAGACCGTGCAGCCCCGCGGCCGACACCTGCCCTAATGAAAAGTAAGCGCAGTCGGGATTTCGCCGCGGCAAATAGGAGAGGTTGTGAGTGTAACTGCCGCCGTAAGTCACTGCGACCTCGCCCGTCCCGACCCAGTCGACTGCCATTCCTTGCCGATCCAGAAGCCGAACAACCATTCTCTGGGGAGATGCAGGCGCCTGGCCTGTGAGTACCGCGCCTGCGGAAGAGCTGAAGATATGCAACTCGTTCGCTTGTAGCTCCAGAACCCACAGCATTCGAGGGTTACGTGTCTTAACGGACAGCTGGTTTGGTCCGGTCGTTTCGACGGTCCACGCCCGCGCAGGAGTCAGTATATTCGTGGAGCGGAGATTGAGTTCGACGTTCTGGAGCACAATGCCCAGACCATCGTGCGAAATCGTGAGTTGCGCGAGCGATTCATCGGCCGAGATGGTCCACCCAGAGTTGGTTATGGCAACCGGTTTTGCCCAGAGCATGGGGACGGTCGCAACAATGGTTACGATACTCAGCACTAAACGGCAATGTCTGGCCATCTTTCTCCTTGAGTTACGTGCCCGAGGAACTAAAACAAAACTGATGCATTGAACCGTCGCCTAAGGGTGAAACGAAAGGTACATCTCGGGCACTGCCTGCTGCAGCGCCTTCTCATTCAAGGAAGGATCCCCTCGGTCATAGAGTCTGAACGAAGACTTAGATCCGGTGGGCGTGGTTGTGAACAGCCCATCGTCTGCGACAGTCACGACGATCGGCTGCAGACGGTTGACCAGTGCTGTGTCAGTCGGCAAAACGCGTCCCACCGGAACGATACTAAAGTGGCCGTCGCTGTGACGGACGAGCTTGCGGTCAGCCACTTCCATCCATAGCGCTGTTTCCCAGACATGATGCGGGTGAGAGTGGAGGTCCGACGACTCTGCGGGGGAATCTTCATCCATTGCGCGCAGGAAATCGCATCGGCAGACACGGCCTAAGGCGTAATCGAGATACCGCCGCAGCATCGGATCCATTTGCTCGACAAAATGCAGGTTCGGAAGTTTCCAGTAGGAATTGTGCGACTCATAAGAAAACGGGCCGTCTTTGGTCGCGCATGGAAAAATATCGACAGGCAAATTGGATCTGAGCAGCCGCACCGTGGCCTTGGGATCCAAAGCGACATTCCATTCCAGAAACTTCCCCGAAGAGGATCCGGCGGAGAGCAAAATCCGTTTCACTTTTCGGCGGAACAACTGCGGTTCGCGGTTATAAGCCACCGCAATCGATCGAGCAGATCCGAAAGAAAGAATGGTGACGGCTTGTGAACTCTCTCGCAACACCTTCAGAATCAGTTCTACTCCCTGCTGTTGGAAGCCTGGGACATCCAACATTTTGTCCTCCGGGCTTTTCATCATAGTGAAGGGGCCCGCAGCAAAGGGCACATTGCGATTGAAGACGTAATTGAGTTGGAGAACGGAGATGAATCCGGGATCGCGTGGTCCGTTTTTGTCCGCATCATGGAGGATTGGATGGTCGGATACTGTCTTGCGAAACGGGTCGTGCGGATCGAGGATCACCGCCTTCAAATCAATTTCGGGAAGCGCATATGCCGTGACCAGGTCAAAATTGTCGCCGGGATCTTGAAACGGCTGGTAGAGGTCGGTAACGTCAATGACGGGTACGCGCCGATTCGCCCCGGACGAAGTTCTCGCTGAACGGGGTTGACTATAGCAAGGCAAGATCACGAGCGGCAGCCAGAGAGCAAAGCCGCAGAGCGCCAACATCGATCGGAATAAGACTGACGGCATAGTGAACCTCTAGATGCGAGATCAAGCAACGAACAAAACGTCATCGTTTCATTTTCGGAAGCTTCCCTCCAATCCATGCTATCCAGTCGCGATGGTCGGGTGGTGTGATCGACAGAGGCAGTTGAGACAAACGCACGGTGGCCGACGATTGCCCAGACCGCGGATTGAACCAACGCAGGAAGGTCGGACGAGCCAACTCTTCGGGCCGCAAGGATATGGTTTGGCCCACGGGAAGATATAGAAGTGCCCAGTCTTTGTTTATGGATCTGGCAGCAGACACATAGGCAGCGGTATTCTGATCGCCGGGCTGGTCAACGATCAGGGCAGGATCAGGCCGCAATTCCCACCATTCCAAAGAAGCGAACAACTCATGGAGGTACTCCATGTCGGTGCTGCCAGGCAGATTGATGGCTTTGTACCAGGGTTGCGCCACGTAGGTGTTGGAATGATTCATGGGCAATGCTAGCTGGGTCTCCCAGCTCCACACACCGTGAGCTCCATAGGTTACTCCCGCGGGCGGAGAAACCAGAAGACTCCAGTAGGCGGCGCGACGCACGGCTTGGGCATCAAAGCGGCCGTCGCTGCCGAAGCTCCTATGGTTTTCATAATTCGGTTCCAGGTTAATGACAGGATGAATCGGTTGCGTGTCCCAGGCTGTGGCAGGCGGGCCGTGCGAAAGCCATTTGAGGTCATCCGGCCTGTCTCCGTGGCCGCTTTGATAGCCGATGAAACTGAACCATGGTTCATTCGCAAATTCGGGGCCGACCCATTGCTGTCCACCGGGGTGAATGGTCGCGAGGCGCGATGGATTCTCTCCGAAAACAGCCTCACCAATCCGTTTCCAACGCTCGGCCTCGTTGCCCCGGTAATCACCGTCCCCCGCCAATATCCAGATGACCTGGTAGGCGGCGTAACGCGCCACCATGTAGCGGCCAAGACGGATGATCTGATCGTCGGGCAATGAATTGCCGGGATTGAGGAACCGTGAGGCGGAACTCCAGGGAGCGGCCCAGATCAATACTGGAGCTGCCACCAGGCCATGAGAGTTCACAGACTGGAAATGCGCGTCCATCCACCGAAAGAAAACGGGATCAATGGAAATCGAGTCGCGGCCCTGATAAGCCAACCGCAAATCGGCATTTCCAGCGCCAGCAATCCACTGCGTCATCACAAACTGAACGACGGTGAAACTCTTTCCTTGCCTGTCCGTTAGATAAGCTTGCCAGCCATTGCGATCAGACTTCAGAGCGCCATTCCATGCGGTGTCAGCGAGCCAGAAGAAGGGCGTCCCATCGGCCTGCTCCAGGTAGCGTCGGCTGGGTGATACGCGGATACTGCCGTGTTGATAGAGGGTATTGACGCCCTTATACGGAACGCAGCGGAAGGTTCCAGTTTGTTTGTCCAAGCCATGGTCATCTTCCCGGGAAGCGTGGGTTTGGTAATTCCATTCCCCAATTTGTTCTGGCGAGAAACGTACTCGCCAGACATTCTCGCCGTCCCAATAGGCATCCACGGTGCGATGCTTGCCGTCCGGCGATCGAAAGTCCACCGTGACCGCAACGTCCTGAAAGGGATTGTCATAAGTGACCGTGCTGGCGAATCCGGCTTCGAAAACCGTCCATTGAGCGGTTCCGGCCAGTGCAACGGTGGTTCCAAACGCAGATGTTTTGGCGAGAAATGAGCACAGACAGAGGACGAGAGAAAACGCCCAGTGTGGTTTGAGGTAAAAGAATGCGGTACCCGTTGAAAATCGAGTTGACAATGCCCTGTCTCCGCCTAACAATGCACAATGGCTTGCCCGGCACGGCGATTAAGCTTAGCGAATCAGGATATGCTTGGGTAGGCTCAAGTTCTGTAAGGAATGAGCGGCATCTTTCTGATTAAAGTAGCACCAGGGCCTTGATGTCGAGGCTCCGGACATTGTGGCGAAGCAGTGTTAGTCGGACCTTTTTATGCCCACCTCGTCGTTGGGACGGTTGAAACGAAGTAACGGAAAGACGCGAGGAGTTCCCAGCGGCAAAGAGAAGCCGCGACGGGATTACCTCGTTCTAGACTCACAGGTAAATGCCGACGGGGTTCACGTCTGGCCCTTCGATTCCCGTTTTCCGATTGACGTGGTTCACCATCTACTCAGCGGGCGCCAGCCTTTCCGGATGAACCGTCATGATTACATAGAAATTGTCTACCTGAACGCGGGCGAGCTCGTTTGGCAAGTGCAGGACCACCTCGTGACCGAAAACAAAGGCGACCTCTTCGTGATCGGTGGTTCTAAGTATCATCGAGTCACTGAGCACTCGAGTTTGCAAGTTAGTGTGGAATCACTGTTCTTTCATCCCGATCTCATCTGTTCCGCGCTGGTCCCAAGCGACGAGTCAGAGTATTTGTCGCCCTTTCGATCGTATGATCCGGGATTCCCTCATGTGATACCAGCCAACAGCGGCGTGCCAGCGGAGGTTCGTGGTCTGATTGCACGTATTCGAAAGGAACTGCCGGCAAATTCCGATCGGGCCATGTTATGCGTGAAAACCTACGTGAGGATGATTCTTGTGTTGCTGTTGAATCACTACTCGTCATACCGTTCGATACCTCCGAAAGCCGACCGCAGGCAGCGGGCACTCGAGCGTTTTAAGCCGCTTTTTCGGTTTCTCGATGGTTGCTATGCCGACATGATTACGCCTGCTGATGCAGCAAAAACCGTGAACATGAGTCCGTCTCACTTCAGACGGGCGTTTAAGCAAGTGACCGGCCAGTCTTTTGTTTTGTATCTGAATCATTTTCGCATTGCCAAGGCGCAGGAACTGCTAGCTTCCACGAACAAGTCGATCGCCGAAGTTGGCATGGAAGTCGGATTCTGCGACCAGAGCTATTTTGGGCTGATCTTTCGCAGGTATGCGCAAATGACGCCGTTGCAGTACCGGAGTCGGACGCAGGGATCGCCTCAGCAGGAAGAGTCCACGGTCTTGCGCGCAGTGAATTCCGAAGCTCGATCGATTTCGAGCCGTGCAACTTAGGCTGGCTCCCAGAAGACCAATTGCCAGATCAGTTTCAGCCGTTCGTCACTCCGCCCCAATCCTTCTGAAATGTGCCGCCGATGCTTTTCTTAGAATGACGGCCGCGTTTGTTATAGAAATGCAGCACTTGCATACACTAGTTTTCTTGTTTGAAGAAGGGCCAGAATTCGCACGGAAAAAGGTCCGCCCCGAGTCGTATTCAAGTCAGAGGAGCGACGGAAGATTAAGGTTGCGTAATGGGTAGATTAAAGTTCGCGATGCTCGGGACCGGCTTCTGGGCGAGGTACCAGCTTGCGGGATGGCGCGAACTGGATGGCGTCGAATGCGTTGCCCTCTACAACCGGACTCTTTCCAAGGCAAAAGCTCTCGCTCGCGAGTTTCATGTTTCCTCTACCTACGACGACCCAGAAGAACTGCTGCATAAAGAAAAGTTAGACTTCGTCGACATTGTCACTGACGTAGACCATCACGCCGTTCTTGTGAAGATGGCGGCTGCCCACAAGCTGCCGGTGATCTGCCAAAAGCCGATGGCGCCAACCATGACCATCGCAGAGGAAATGGTCCAAGCTTGCCGCAGCGTGGGCGTGCCTTTGCTAATCAATGAGAATTGGCGATGGCAGACACCTTTGCGCCGGCTAAAAGCGATTCTGCAGTGCGGCGAGATCGGGACGCCTTTTCGGGCGCGGCTCGATATGATTTCGAGCTTTCCCATTTTCCAGAATCAACCATTCCTGAGAGACCTGGAGCAGTTCATCCTCATGGACTTGGGGAGCCACATCCTGGACGTCGCCCGTTTTCTATTCGGCGAAGCGGAAACCCTCTATTGCCAAACCCGTAGAGTTCATCCCGACATTAAGGGCGAAGACGTGGCGACCGTGATGCTGAGAATGGGCGAAAGAACCACCGTGCTGGTGGAGATGGCATACGCCGAGAATCCACTGGAACGCGAATGTTTTCCGCAGACTTTGGCGTTTGTCGAAGGAGACAAAGGATCCATCGAGATAGCTCCGGACTATTGGATCAAAGTCACGAATGCCGGAGGTACCATCGCAGAACGCTATCCTCCCCCGATCTATTCCTGGGCCCTTCCTGCCTACCAGGCGGTTCACTCCAGCATCGTTTCTTGCCAGGCCAATCTGCTGGAGGGATTGAATGGCGGATCAGCCGAGACCACGGGAGAGGACAACCTGAAGACGGCACGACTGGTCTTTGCGTCCTATGAATCTGCCGCGAGCGGGAGAGCGGTTGCGATCTGAAAATTATGACTGCCCGATGGGTAGGGCACGGCCGCGATGTGGCGACTTTCTTCGATAGGTCTCGCCCCTCGTTCAATCTCGCTTGCTGGAGGCGCGGGTGACACTCAGCCGAAATATCCTGTACTACGGATCGGACGTGCCCCAGCCCGAGCCGATTGCGCTGAGAGCAGGGCCCCTTTCTCTAATTTTTATCGCCGGTGAGATCCGCAACATTCGAATTGGAGACCGGGAAATCCTACGCCGTGTGTATGTGGCTGTTCGCGATCGCAACTGGCGAACCGTTCCTACCTCGTTGCTGAATGTCCATAAGACAATCTCTGGGGAGTCGTTCGAACTGGAGTTTGAGGTCGAGCACAAGAGGGAGGGAATCGATTTTTGCTGGCGGGGCTCAGTTGGCGGCCGGAGCGATGGGACGATTGCTTTCACGATGGAAGGTTGTGCCAAATCCACGTTTTGGCGAAACCGGATCGGATTCTGTGTCCTACATCCGTCCGCGGAATGGGCCGGCACCTCGTGCTTGGTCGAGACCGTCGATGGGAATCGCATGGATGGAGAATTCCCGCGTGTCATCTCACCCGGCAAAGTGTTTTCCAGAATTCGCGCAATCTCTCATGAAGTGCTTCCGGGTGTCTGGGCGGAAGTGCGATTGGAAGGCGACACATATGAAATGGAAGACCAGCGGAACTGGGGTGACGCGTCATACAAAACTTATTGTCCGCCACTGAACCTTCCATTTCCCACGGAAATTTATGCCGGAGGCACCGTAGCACAAGCTGTCAAATTGATGATTCAAGGAGACACCTCGCGCATAGGATCCGCTCCGGCTGACGAACCGATTGTTGTCGAGTTGCGTGAAAAGAGCATTCCACTTCCCAGGATCGGTCTGGGAGTGTCGAGCGGAGTTAAGGAGCTCGGGGCTCGCTCGCTTGATCGCTTGCGCCATCTATGCCCTTCTCATCTGCGCGTCGATCTGAAACTGAGTTACAACGGCTACGAACCGAGATTGCAATCTGCCACCGAACAAGCCCTCGCTTTGGGCTCGGTTCTCGAGGTGTCTCTCTTTTTGACTGACAGTGCGCAAAAGGAAATCACAGAGTTGCGTGCCATCCTCGATCGCGTCCGTCCACCTGTGGACACATTTCTCGTTTTTCACGTCGCTGAAAAGTCCACAACTCAGAAATGGCGAGACATAGCCCGATCGGGGCTGTCCGGCTACAATCCCGCGGCACTGTTCGGAGTTGGGACGGACGCGTACTTTGCGGAACTGAACCGTTCCAAACCACCCGCTTTCGGAATTGATGTGGTGAGTTTTTCGCTTAATCCACAAGTTCATCTTGCTGATCATGCAAACCTAATTGAAAATCTTCAGGCACAAACGCCGATGATGGAAAGCGCGCACCAGTTTGCGCGCGGTGTCAAGTTGGCTGTAACCCCAATTACGTTAAGACCACGTTCCAATCCTGACGCGACCAGTATCGAGTCTCCCCCGGCCGATGGAGAACTGCCACTCCATATAGATCCGCGCCAAATGTCCCTGCTCTGTGCCGTATGGACCATGGGTAGTATCAAGAGCCTCGCCGAGGCAGAGACGTACAGCGCTACTTTCTACGAGACGGTCGGTTGGGGCGGCGTAATGGAAGCGGAAGGGGGCTCACCGCTTCCAGCGAGGTTTCCCTCGCTACCTGGTTATGTTTTTCCCGTTTATCACCTGTTCGCGGACATAGGTGAATTTCAGGGAGGCAAAGTGGTCGTTTGTGAGTCCTCAAGTCCCCTGAAAGCGCAAGGACTCGTGTTGAGCAAGAACGGTGGGCTGCGGATCATTTTGGCCAATCTGACTTCGGAGCCGCAGGTTATTCGCCTGCGGACACACGCTCATGCCAGGACCTTCCAGGTGAAGATTGTGGATGAGCACACCGGTGAATGGGCTATGAGTTCTCCCGAGGCATTCCGTGCGGCGGCGGGGGAATTGATGGCGATTGAAGAGGAGGGAACGGCTCTGCACCTTTCTCCCTTCGCGATGATGAGGCTCGACCGGATATGAGTGTTATGAAGCTCGGAATCGGGACGTACACATACATGTGGTCGATCGGGTTTGAAGGAGCACAACCTGCGCTACCCATGGATGCGATCGGTTTGCTTGCGAAGGGGCGAGACCTGGGAGTTCATGTAGTGCAGTTTGGACCGAACCTTGCTCTCGACGCTCTGTCCGAGACTCAAATGCACGAGGTTGTAGATTGCGCGAGAAGTGCGGAAATCGAACTGGAGATTGGTACCCGCGGACTCGATCTTCAGCACCTTCGCCGCCAGTTTGAACTTGCGGCTCGTCTCGGTTGCAGCCTTGTCAGAACAGTTCCGGAACTTTCGAACGGTGAGGTTCCATGTCGTGCGGAACTGCAGGACCGCCTCCGAGAGGTTGTTCCAGAGTTGGACCGCTTTCGTGTTCGTTTGGCTCTGGAGAATGGCGATATCCCCGCCCAGGACCTTGCCGACACTCTAGACGCTCTCGCGAACCCATGGTTGGGAGTCACCCTGGATACGGCTAATTCTTTGGCGATACCGGAAGGCACGCGGCAGGTCGTGAAAACATTGGCCAGGCACACCATGTGTTTTCACGTAAAGGATTTCGTGGTTCGGCGGGTCTGGCACCGAATGGGTTTTATCGTCGAAGGAAGACCTGCGGGCCAAGGCCAGATGGATTTGCCCTGGATCCTAGAGGAGCTGAAATCAGCAAGGTCGGGGGCAAACGCAATTCTCGAACTGTGGCCTCCGGAGCAAGCCGAACTTCAGTTGACCGGTGCGCTGGAGCAAGAGTGGGCTGAACAAAGCATTCGATACTTACGGCAATTCATTTTGAACTGAAATCCTATTAACGCGAAAGGATGAGGCCATGCAGCGGACAGTTGTGATTGTTGGGGCAGGTGGAAAAATGGGCGCACGAGCGGCCGAGAAAATCGGGAAAGAGTCCCGCTTTCGTGTGCTTCTCTGCGAAAGCAATGATCTACGGGCACGCCAGTTGGAGCGGGATGGGTTCCATGTCGTTTCCGTCGAGTCGGCTCTTCCGGAAGCCGATTTTGTAGTGATGGCCGTGCCCGACGCCTTGATCGGTCGCATCGCCCACCAACTTGCCCCGCGGATGAAAAGCGACGGCACCTTGATCATGCTGGATGCGGCTGCCGCCTATGTCAACGAACTTCCCGAGCCGGGAAGTTTGACATTCATGATTACTCATCCCTGCCACCCTCCGTTTTTTACCGAACAGGCAACGGAGGACCAGCGGCGCGACTATTTCGGTGGCGTGGCTTTGCAAGACATCTTGATATCCCTGGCCCACGGCTCCGAGTCAAGGTTCCAAGAGGGTACGGAAATCTGCAAGGCCATGTTCGCTCCGGTCAGAAAGGCATATCGCGTCACTCCCGGGCAATTCGCGCTGCTCGAGCCAGCAATGTCAGAAATCGTCGTTGCGACTGCGGCCTGTCTCATGAAGAAGTCGCTTGACGCGGCTGTAGAAAAAGGAGTACCCGCCGACGCGGCCATGGCGTTTATGGCGGGCCACGCTCGGATTGCGATGGCGATTGCCTTTGGAGCCGAAAAATCGCCGTTTTCCGACGCCGCCAAGATCGCCATTGAATGGGGAATGAAAGAAGTGATTCGTCCGGATTGGAAGAAAGTGTTCGAGCCGCAAGCCCTGCGTGAAGCAATTGAGGTCATGCTCGCCGTGGATTCCGTTGAATCCACCAAGTGACAACTTCTCGGAGGGAAATCTCCTCAACAGGGCTTGACCGCAAGATGAAATCGGACGATAGCCAGCAAAGCGGATTCGCGGGATTCGGACCTGCGGCAGTCGTAATTGCCGGTTTGCTGCTGGCGAGCGCGACAGCCGCATCTCACGGTGGAACGCCCGCAGTTACAAGATTAGCTCCCACTCCGCCCATGGGATGGGCCAGCTGGAACCGTTACTTCTGCGCATACGATGAACAGACAATTCGGGATCAGGCCGATGCGCTGGTGACAACCGGCATGCGCGATCTGGGTTATCAATATCTGATCATTCAGGAATGCATTGCTCCAGGTCGGGACGAGGCCGGCAATCTGGTCGTCGACGCCAAGCGCTTCCCGCAGGGCATGAAACCGCTCGCGGATTACATCCATTCCCGTGGCCTGAAGGCAGGAATCTACACCGATGTTGGTCCTTATACTTGTTTTTCGACACCGCGATATCAGGGCAGTTACAATCATGAAAATCAAGACACCGCGACGTTTGCTTCATGGGGCATCGATCTTATCGAAGTTGATTTCTGTAACAAGCCGGACGGGCATACCGGTAAAGAGCTATACAGTCGCATCGCCGCCGGCATTCGTCAGACACACCGGCCAATGATTCTGTATATCTGCTCGTGGGGCAAAGAGAATCCCTGGGAATGGGCGCGCGGTGTGGGCCAGATGTGGAGGACGGATCAGGACATCAGCTACGAAAAGAATCACGTAAAGTGGGACGACATCGTTCGTAACTTTGAATCCAACGCGCGGCACGCTGCCCTCAGTGGCCCGGACAGCTGGAACGATCCTGACATGCTCGAAGTGGGTAACGATGGCATCACGCCGGTCGAGGCGCGATCTCATTTTTCGATGTGGGCGATCTCCGCTGCGCCGCTGCTCGCCGGAACAGATCTGGCTCATATGGATACGGAAACGAGGGCGATCTTCACGAACCCCGAAGTCATCGCCATCGATCAGGATTCGCTGGGAGCGGGGCCTCGTAGAATTCGGTCCGATCAAGAGGGAATTGAGGTCTGGGAAAAGCCTCTGGGGACCAAGAACAGCGGAACCAAGGCAATCCTGTTGCTAAACCTGAGTTCCAGGCAGGCCATCGCCTCGGTGCGTTGGAGCGATCTCCGGTTGAAACCGAACCCCCACGTCCGAGATCTTTGGTCTCGAAAAGACTTGGGTGAATTCGGCGATCGTTACTCTACGGAGCTTCCTTCGCATGGCTCGGTCCTGCTGAAGGTATCGGGAAAACCAAAAGAAGGCGGTTTGTGAAAGGTGCTCTGCTTTTTTGTGGCCTGTTGCTTTGTGCCGCAGCTGGCGCACAGAACAGTGATCTGGCCTCGCGGGTCAACCCTTTCATCGGAACATCCACCAGTTGGATGTTGGACAACGCATGTTTCTCGATTCGGCAGGCGGTTTGCCGGGCAGCGATGACCTGGGAGCCACATCCTCGTGGGCTGTCTTCGCCTATCTCAGACTTTATCCCGAGATTCCCGGTGTCGGCGGCTTGGCCTTCAACACGCCCACATTTCCGGACGTCACGCTGAAACTCGGGAACCGCGAGCTGCGGATTCGCGTCGCCGGGGCTCCAGAGAACGTATATATCCACGGCGTGGCGCTGGACGGAAAGCCAGTCCGAGCTTCATGGCTCGACTGGGAAGAGCTACACCAGTCGAAAACGCTGGACTTCACGCTGGGTGCGGAGCCATCGAATGAGGTTCTGGAACTTCCGCCATCCTTCGCGCCGACTCAGCACTGAGGGCGCGCAAGTGTCATGGGGCGTGTTCCTGCCATCTGCGAACTTCCCTTTGGAGTCAGCCGGCTGTCCTTCTTTCTTCCCGTTCATTGCAGTGAGAAACTGCCTTTCAATTCGATCTTTGCCGAGGAACTTCCCACCAGAATCCCAAAATTTCCGGGCTCGGCTTTCCAGCCCGGCAAGCTGACGTCATAAAAAGAAAACGCCCGCCGGTCCAAAGGAAGAGTCACACGCTTGGTTTCTCCCGGCTGCAGGTGAATTTTGCAGAATCCCTTCAGTTCTTTGACTGGGCGGGGCACGCTCGCGTGCGCGTCGCCGACATAAATCTCGGCCACCTCAGAACCGGCCACGAGACCTGTATTCTTCACATCAAACGAGACCGTCACAGGAATACGCAAGTCGCCCGCAGCGGGCGTGATTTCAAGATTGCTGTAAGCGAAGGTGGTGTAGGAGAGTCCGAAGCCGAATGGGAAAAGCGGCTTGACCTCGGTGCGGTCGAAATGCCGGTAGCCGAGAAAGACGCCTTCTTTGTACTCCACGCGCCGTTCTCCGGACTTCGGGTAATAGCTGTCGAAGACCGCGTTGTCCTCCCAGCGCCGCTCGAACGAGACAGGCAGTTTGCCCGACGGGCTGTACTCGCCGAAGAGCAACTGCGCAAGGGCCAGCCCTCCTTGCTCTCCCGGATACCAGGCATGAACCAACCCGGGCACTTTGTCGATCCATTTCGTCAGGTCAACGCTTCCGCCCGCCGTGAGAACCACAATGACATTCTTGTTGACGGCGGCGATTTGGCGCACCAGTTCTTCCTGGTCGCCGGGTAGCCGGAAGCTTCGATCCGACGCTTCTCCTTCCAGAAAAAGACTGAATCCAACGCAAAGGATAACAGCATCGGCTTTGGCCGCCGCTTCTGTCGCTTTTACCCCCATTGGTTTGCCGCCAGAGCCGACGAGCGTTGGGCGCTCAGCCGCGACAATGCCGAAACGCACCGCCGCTGTGCGCGCGTTCTTGAAGTACTCCAGGCGGATCTTACAGGCCACTCCTTCCTGCAGGGGAGCCGTGTAGAAAACCAGGTTCGTGGTGTGCGTGCCGGTGTCGTCGAGAACAAGTTGGTCGTTCACGTAAAGTCGGGCGCCGTCGTTCGGTGCCAGATAGAACTTGTAGGCAGTACTTACCGGCGGCACGAAATATCCGGTCCAACGCACGGAGAACGGATCAGCGCCTCCCGAATTGGAGTAGCTTCCCTCGCCCCAATCAAAATCGATGGCTTCGTCCGTGCGCGTCAGGGCCGGTTTGCCCTTAAGATCGCGATTGTTGAAGAATTCCGCCTTCAGACCCGGCGGCCCACCTGGCGTGATTCGGAACTTGGTGTGAACGACATCTTCGATCGTCACATCTTCTGGAGCGCTTAATACCTGCACTTCATTCCCCAGATAGTTGCTGAGCCCTTCGAGATAGCTGACTGCGTTAAACGGATCTACGTGTGAACTACCCCCGCCGCCCCACACAGCCGGATACGCGTCAGGGCCAAGCACGGCGATTGTCTTAATCTTTCTCTTGTCCAGCGGAAGAACGTGCCCCTCGTTTTTCAGCAAAACCATGCTTTCCCGGGCTTCTTCGAGGGCCACCTCGCGGCTCTGCTGGTTGTAGAGCGGAATGCTGGTATCCATCTGCGGATGATCGAAGAACCCGAACTGAATCGCCTTCCGGAGAATGCGACGGACTTTGTCGTCGATCGTCGCCATCGAGACCCGGCCGTCTTTCAGCGCCGGCAACAAATTCGCCGCAGTAAAATACACTGCCGAAGGCATCTCCAGGTCCAGGCCTCCGTTGGCCGCTGCGACCGCGTCGTGGGCTGCGGTCCAGTCCGACATGATGATGCCGTCAAAGCCCCATTCCCGCTTCACGATTTCATTGTTCAAATGCACGTTTGCAGTCATGTAAGTACCGTTCACCAGGTTGTAGGCATCCATGATCGCGCCCGCCTTCGCTTCCTTCACAGCNNACCTTCTGCCGGTCATACTCCTGGTTATTGCCGGCGAAATGTTTGAGCGTAGCCATCACTCCCCGGCCCTGAAGACCCTCTACCAAGGGCACAACGATGCGGGATGCGAGATAGGGATCTTCTCCCAGATACTCGAAGTTTCTTCCCGCCATGGGAGCACGATAGATATTCAGCCCGGGTCCCAAAAGGATGTTGACTCCGCGCGCGCGGGCGTCATCGCCCATGCTCTCCCCAACGCGGCGGGCGAGATCGGTGTTCCACGACGCGGCGAGCGCGATGCCAGCCGGATATGCCGTCGTTGGGCCGAAAACATGGACGCCAACTGGCCCGTCCGACATGCGCAATGCCGGGATGCCGAGTCTCGGCAGCGGCGTGGTGTACATGCCCTCGGTTCCGCCGAGCAGCTTGATCTTCTCTTCTGTTGTCATTGAGCCGAGCAGCGTATCGACGCGGCGGTTGACCTCAGAGGCGGGAAGAGGTGTGATCTGCGCTCCTGCGAGCGCGGACAGCAAGATCGTCAACGTACATGACACCACCAGGTAGAACCTTACGCACCGGTTGTTTTCGCAACAAAACATACCGACAATCTCCTCACTCACAGACCTATCGGAATTGACGACTGCCCAGACTCCAGGAAATGTTATGGCGACTAAATGCTGCTCTACGACGGTATGTGGATGTTATCCAACTTGAGGAGGTATATCCCCATAGGTTTTGCAGACAGGCTATTCACCGACCGGTGCTGCCGATTTTCGACGGCATCAAGGACTTCCGCACTGCCGTGGATCGGGTAGTCGAAGCTTTTGTAGGCGAACAGTACCTCAGCATCGGTGCCCTTCCACAAGATTCCACGATCATCGTCCAGCACCCACATCTCTTCCATGTGGTCTTCCACACGCGCAAAGGCCCGATTGATCGGGACCATACTCTCCGGCTTCCACCAACGCACGATCGATCGGGCATCCGGGAAGACGTTAGGCTCGACTCCAATCTGATACGTGAGCCGCACTGACAGAGCTCGGAAATAAGCCATGACAACGTCGTCGTCAAACTTAGCGAAGCCCTCGTGGTCAAATCCGGAGTCCAGGTTGCTGTAGACATATTCATTGCCGCGGATGTGTGGATAGTCAGGCGTCGACCACGAGGTTCCCAGCGCTCCTTCCGATTCCACGTAATAAAAAAAGCCGTACTCATTTTGGAGGCGGCTCTGCAAGTGCAGCGCTGTGTCGTGCATGGAGAGGATTTGATCCTGACCCTGAGCGTCCGACGGGTAGTGGAACTCGCCAGGGGGGGCCGGTTGGCTTTCCTGGGAGTAGTCGATGTGCAGGAAATTGATGGTGTCAGTGGCGAGATTGAAATGGCTATCGTGGAAGATGCCATTCAGTCCGCAGTCCTTAGCTTTTCGATAGGCGGCCATCAAGTATTCCTGGTAACGCGGGCTGCGCTGATTCACCGCCATCAGGACGTGTCCATAGTTGTTGCGGTTGAACTGGCCATTCACATCGCGGCAGAACAGATCAGGAATCTGTCTTAGCAAAGGAGTCATCGACGAAAAATGAGAGGCGTGCCAGGTGAACGTTTCCATGTTCAGCGAGGCGGCGTGTTGGTTGACAGACCGAAGGCCTTCCCAGCCACCGTAGCAATCGGCAATCTCGAGTTCGAGCGGACAGCAGAGATTCCCAAATATGCCGAAGCGCTCGCGATCTTTTTCGAAACGCGGATTGATATCGGAATCCGGGCTTCGCCAGATCGGCATGATGAAGGCGCGGTTGATTCCCCATTCTTTCAGTTGGTCAAGAACGGGCTTAAACTTCTCCATTTGGGCGAGACCCTTGGCCTCCATATGTGAAACCGGCCTCGTCTTGTCGTACTTCAGACCGTAGTACTTGCGATGCTGATCCTGGAGAAAATCGCGCACTCGCAGATAGTGATTGGCAAGTGTTGTTTCGCTCCGGTCCTTTCTTCGGCCCACGAGGATTTTCCGCGCAGGAGTTGTGTGACGTTCCGTCAAGTCAAAGCAGTATTGATTGAAGTGCAACAAGGCGGCCTGCCCGGGCGTCCTCTGAAACAGGGAACGTACATGCGAAGGATGATCATGCACAGTCAATAGAACATGGTCGGCATCGTACTGGAAGGTGAACCCCTGCATCTGCGTGTATAGCGGTTTGTGCTGAAACACGTGTGGGTTGGCGATACCGGGCAGGTCCCATCCCGAATAGTAAGAAGTGTTCGGTGCGAATCGAGCGTGTGGCTCGCCGCCGCCGCGCATGATGAATCCATTGCCGACAATGTTCCCGCCCAATTCCCAGGTTGCTTTATCCTCGATCTGATAAATCGGATGCCCGGGCCCGTCGTAGCGGAACGCGTAGGAAAACCCGGAATACACAACACCGTCATAAGTCTCATCGACTTCGCGGAGAATCCAATCGAAGCGGCTGCCCTCCGGACTCGAAGGTTCCTGGGACCAGGATGTGGTGTTGGTAAGTGGATGCATGGCGTGCTCGGTCCACTCCATGCGATGGATCACTCGATAATATGGACGTGTGGATATGACGACCGCACCTGCTTCGCCTCGTACTTCCATGAACTCGAGACGGCACACCTCCGCGCCGTAGGGAGTTGCCATCTCTGGCCAGATATTCTCCGTAACGTCGCGCAGGGGCTTGCCATCGAGCGATACTTTCCCAACGCCTTTCAGCCACTTGCCATCCATTACGAAGGCAATTTGAACGCCGTTGGCTCCCATGATCCTGAGTCGACCGGGAGAGCGTTCGAAGCGAATGTTTTCGACCGAGCCCTGTCGGGACGTGTTCTCTTCCGAAGTCGCCCGAGTTGGCGGCAAGGCGGCGATCGTTGCGGCGGTAGCGCCTCCCTTGAGGAAGAGCCGTCTTGATATTGTCACGCAACCCTCCTTGTGAAATTTGCATCGTCTCGGACTGACTCAAATCAAGGCAGCGCCGCCAGAACGATGGTACGGACCTTTTGAGTCCAACTTCTGTAAGGATTCTAAGACTTTTTATGAGCCGAGCATCATTGATCGAGTGTCTGCAATGCTGACTGGAATCATGGCGTTTGCACTTGGGCCAAGACTGTCGGGGCGGAACGGCAGCCTGTATCGCGAGAGGTTCGATTGCTCGCTGGTACTTTCCTCAGAGATTTCTTCGAAATCGTTACAGACCTTTCCCGCTGGGCGCAGAGTAAGATTGGTAGCCGATTGGAGTTTGTTGGCAGGTGCAGATGCGAAGCGAGAAGGCGGCTGGCTCATTGCCAGCATGGCACCGGGCGATTTGTCTTTGAAGGAGGACCAATTTGATATCCCGACGTAACTTCATGGCTGCTTTGTCGGCCCTTCCGGTTTCACGTTTGTTCGGCGCACGCACATTGGCGGGTGGCATCCCGCAGAGAGCAGCCGTCGCGTCACTCCCCAATGAAGACCTGACCAAGAGCGTGAAGATCACGATTGGCACCGGCGGTCACGGACATACCTATCCGGGGGCCACTGTCCCCTTCGGCATGGTGCAACTCAGCCCCGACACTTTTAATGAGGGATGGGACTGGTGTTCGGGTTATCACTATTCCGACAGCTCGATCATGGGTTTCAGCCACACGCACCTGAGTGGCACGGGCAACTCCGACATGCTGGACTTTCTGCTGATGCCCGGCACCGGTCCTGCGAAGATATTTCCCGGCCTACGCCAAAACCCCGGCGAAGGCTATCGTTCGCGCTTTAGCCACGAAGAAGAGTTTGCCGAGCCCGGCTACTACTCGGTTCTGCTACGCGATTACAACATCCGCGCGGAGTTGAGCGCCACCGAGCGCGCCGGCATCCACCGCTACACCTTTCCCAAGAGCGACAGCAGCCACTTCATTCTCGACCTGGTCCATGCGTGGTCGAACTATCCGATTTTGTGGGCGAGTTTGAAAGTTGCCGGAAACAACACGATTGTCGGCGGGCGCAGCGTCCAGGGCTGGGCTCCCGGTCGCGAAATTTATTTCGCGATGCAATTCTCCAAGCCGTTCGCGTCCGCGGAAATCATCTCCGACAACAAGCCTCTCGCTGCCGGCGTGCGCGAAGCCAAGGGCACGTCGCTGAAGTGCCTGACGCATTTTGAAACCAAGGAAGGCGAAGTCATCCTGGTCAAGACCGGCCTCTCCGGTGTGAGTGAAGAAGGAGCGCGGAAGAACCTCGAGGCGGAGATCCCGGGCTGGGACTTTAACAACGTGCATCATGCTGCTCACGCTGCCTGGAACAAGAATCTCTCCAGGATCAAAATCGAAACCTCGAACGTACGGCACAAGAGGATCTTCTACACCGCTCTGTATCACATGATGGTCGCTCCAACTCTCATGGACGACGTTGATGGGCAATACCGCGGAATGGACGGCAAGAACCATCAACTCCCGGCTGGTTTCCACAACTACAGCACGTTTTCCTTGTGGGACACATTTCGCGCGGCGCATCCTATGTATACGTTGTTCCAGAGCGATCGCGTGGCGGATTTCGTCAACTGTCTTATCCGGATGGCGCAGCAAAGTCCAGATGGGGTTCCAATCTGGCCCTTACAAGCGAAAGAGACATTTTGCATGACTGGCTACCATGCAAGTTCGGTCTATGCCGAAGCCCATGCCAAGGGCTTCCAGGGAATCGACTTCACTCAAATTTATCCCGCGCTCAAAAAGCGCGCCATGGTTGACGACTATCGCGGCCTCGGCTACTACCGCAAACTGGGATACATTCCCAGCGACCAGGAAGAAGAAGCGGTCAGCAAGACCATGGAATATGCCTACGACGACTGGGCTGTGGGCAACATTGCGAAGGCTGTGGGCGAACTGGACGACGGCAAACTTCTGATCGAACGCGCAAAGAACTACAAGAACCTGTTCGACGCTTCCACCGGTTTCATGCGGCCGCGGCTGGAGAATGGCGAGTGGACAGAACCCTTCGTGCCGAACGAAATGGGTCATTCCAAGAAGTGGCGCGATTACACCGAGTCCGATCCGTGGCAGACCACCTTCACCGTCCAACACGACCCGGCGGGTCTGATCACACTGTTTGGCGGGCGTCAGGCGTTTGTCGAAAAGCTGGATGGCCTGTTCGCCGCCAGTTCCGAACTACCGCCCGATGCTCCGTGGGACATCGCAGGCATGGTCGGCCAGTATGCTCACGGCAATGAACCCTGCCACCACATGGCATATCTGTACTGCTACGCCGGGGCCGCGCACAAGACTCAAGCTCGTGTGCGCCAGCTTTTGGACTTGGAATACGACGATCAACCCGACGGCTTGGCCGGCAACGAAGACTGTGGGCAAATGTCGGCCTGGTACGTGATCAGTGCGCTCGGTTTTTATGCGGTCGACCCCGTAAGCGGCAACTATGTTTTCGGGACGCCTTTGTTCGACCGTGCTGAGGTTGAAATCGGTAATGGAAAAAAACTGGTAATCGAAGCGAAACGGAATTCTCCGGGCGACTCCTATATCCAGTCCGTTACGTTCAACGGCAAGCCATATCACAAGTTGTGGTTTAACCACGCGGATCTTGCCCATGGCGCAACCATGGTATTTACCATGAGCGGCAAGCCCAGCGAGCAGTTCGGTTCCGATGGAGATGCAGCGCCCCCTTCACTCGGCGATGCGGTCCGCGAAAATCAATCCAAAGTGTGATTGATGTTGAAGGTGATGTTCGTGAAGTTGCCGAGCTGCTGTGGAGACGACCGGATCATTGATGCTGTGATCGACCTTGATGCGGTGGAACGCGCACGGGCGCTGCAAGGTGAGGGTATGGGCTTGCGCGGGGTTGCTGGGAAGCTGGGCTGCTCCGTGAACACGCTTCGCGGTGCGCTGTCGGCGTAATCGGGCGAGGCCGCTGGCGATGGACGGCCCCGGCGCAGAATGAAAACGGGGCTCCCCTCAGCCGTGGTGCTGGAAGAAATCCTCACGCGAGGGGCCCCTTCTCGAAGCAGGAGAAGGGGCGCACCCGGCGAGAAGCGGCGCACCCGGCAGGTTAGAAGTCGGCCACCCGCCGTGAGGAGTCGGGACTCCAGCCCCTCTCCCCGCTTCTCGGCGCTCCACACATTTCAAGCCCTCTGGGAATTCTGAAAAGCGCCCCAGCAAGAACGGCTTGCGGGGCTTGTGCTTCGCTAAAACTGGATCGTGGCGAGATCAGCCGATTCTCCGCGTCGTACACGTAAGCAGCGCCGACGGCCGGGTTGCTGGTCATGTTCCCGGCAACATCATAACCGAAGCCAGAGAGCTGGTTATTCGTTCCCGCCGAAGTGCTGAGTCCCTCGGTGTTGGTCTTGCCGATGACGCCGGAGCGGTTGATCAGATTTCCCCAGGCGTCGATGCCTGAGATCGCCGGTGCCACACCCGGATTGGTCGCCGTCGGCCCGAACGTCTCACCCCACTGGCTGCCCGTCTACATGCGCGGCGGAGATGGAACCCACGCCCAAGAGAACTTGTTCGTCGAGAGGCCCCTTCTCGAAGCGCGAGAAGGGGCGCACCCGTCGATGTTGCGCTAACTAGCTGACGTTCGTTCTTTTTGGCCTTACGTCTTGGAACGTCTTCTTGACGACCTTCGTTTTCTTGGTTGCCATACAGCTCTCAGCAGTCCGGGGGAGAGATCGCTTATCGCTTTCATCGTCATAGTTCCACGCATCGACAGAGTCAAATGCTCTCCCCGGGGGGATGTCGGTTCCGACGTGCGCCCCGCGAGCACGATAGTAACCAACGCCTTGGCGGAATTGCTGAAGTTGGAAGCCCGGATGCCGATTATTCGCCGTTGAGGACTGCGCCGGGGCAGGGTTGATGTTTACGCGTCGATGAACTGACGAAGGTGCTCGGGCATGCCTTAACTTCCGAGAGCGGCGGGCACGAAATGCCGGAAAAGATACCTATGTCGAACGAAATTATCAACGAAACTCAGCTCTTGGAACGATTAGAAGGTGATGAGGAATTCCTCCTCGATCTGATCGACACCTACCTCGCCGAATCCGACCAGGTCCTGGAGGATGTTCTCGACGCGGTGACCCGCCACGATGTGGAGGGAGTCCACCGGGCGGCACACAAATTGAAGGGTACCTTAAGCATTTTTGGCAGCCGCGAAACCACCGAAGCAGCCCTGGCTCTGGAGACGATGGGGCGCGACCGAAATCTAGACAAGGCGGACGCCGCCTGTGCGCATCTGCGGCATCGAATGGCGGACCTGGGGAGTTCGTTGGCTGCGTTGAAGGAAAGGCACAGCCACAGTCCGGAGTGCGAGCCAGGCTCTTCCGTTGCAGGACCCGACTCCTTCATGCGGAAACAATAGGAGTAGAAAAGCAAGCTGGAGAGGCAAGTAAGAGGCAACCTAACTTCGTCGAATCATGAGGATCAGCCTTGATCATTAATGTGAAGAAGCTACGCGTAATGCTGGGAGCTGCATTACTTCTTGCGCTCGCCACTGATGGGATGTCGCAGCAGACCGCGCCTTACCAAAACTCCGGGACCGCGACTGCCGATCTGGCCTCCATGGATCTCGAGCAACTGATGAATCTAAAAGTGACAACCGCATCTCTGTTTAGCGACAAGCTCTCGGAGGCTCCGGGCATCATGTCCGTGGTCACCAGCGATGAGCTTCGCCGCTTTGACGGATTGACTCTCAACGAAATTCTGCAGCGCGTTCCAGGCCTAACCGGATCAACCCAGTATTTCGTCGATCGCAGTCTCGTGGCGGCGCGCGGCGACCAGACCAAGACCAACGGGGGCCATATCCTGTTTCTGATCAACGGACGCCCCACCCGCGAAGTCATGGAAGGCGGAGTCATCTCCGATCTTCTGGAGTCCTTTCCCGTAGAGATCCTGGAGCGTATTGAAATCATCAAGGGCCCCGGATCGGTGCTTTATGGCTCGAACGCCTTCTCGGCGGTGGTGAACTTGATCACCAGGAGAGCGGAGTCCAATCTTCTAACCGTCAAAGGTACGGCAGGAGCGGGTGGAGCGCTGGATTCCACGACCAACCTCCTCTACAAGCGCGGCGACCTCAGTGCCGTTGGTGCGGTCCAACTTCACGCATTGCCCGATTGGAACACGACTTATATCGTTCCACCTTCGCAGCGCGATCTTTCCTTTGCCCCGCACGTGCCTCCCGTTCAAAGCATCACCGACGTGGACCGAGGCGTGGGAGCATACCTGGGACTTAACTACAAAGGTCTGAGGTTCATGTCCTCGTTTACCGAATGGCAGTCCACCGGATTTATCGAGGGCACGGTTAGCGGGACTCGCCTGACTCGTGATTTCGGGAACTTGGGTTACGACTACAAGGTAAACCCAAACTGGAACATGAGCTTCGATCTGACCTTCACCCGAACCACTTTCGGAGAACCCGTCTTTCCTTACGTCACCCGAGATTCCAACGAAGCGGTCGCCGAGTGGACAAATCTCATCACTCTCACTTCCAAGGACCGCCTGTCGGCGGGCGGCCTGCTCAACCGGGTTGAAGGGCAGGAATGGTTCACCGCCACTAACCCTGCCACCGTCGACGCCCAGGGCAGACGCTACGGAGGCGCATTTTACGCCCAACTCGACCATCAACTGCTCCAGGACGTGAAACTGATCGCCGGTTTCCAGACCAACAAGATCGGCAGCATCCCTCTCAACACTGTGCCCCGCGGCGGCGTGATCTGGGCCCCGACGTCCCGGACCAGCGTCAAGGCCCTATACAGTCAAGCCTTTCGGGCACCGAGCCTGGACGAAAATCTGCTGAATAACCCTGGGCTCGGCGGGAACCCCAACTTAAAGCCGGAGAAAGTTGCTACCTTCGATGTTGGAGTGTATTACGACGGCAGCCACACGCAGTTGGGCATCGACTATTTCCATAGCAAATTCACCGATAACATCGTGAACCTTCCAGGTCCGACCCGCGCCGTCTATTTCAATCTTGGGGACGTCACGTTCAACGGATTTGAAGCGGAGGGCAAGTATTATTTCCGAAGAGATTTCTTCCTGCAGGGCTCGACCCTCTATCAAGTCAACGTGGATCAGACTGGAAAGTCCAACGTCTCGCCCATTCCTACGATTGGATTCAAGACCGGGCTGAGCTATGAGAACAGCCGCAAACTAACTGCCAGCCTGTTCGATGTCTCCGATGGTCCGTTCCCTGGATACGTCGCCGTTAACCCTCTGCAAGGCTGGCACCACATTCTCAACGGGAATTTCCGCTATGACCTTACGAAATATCTCCCCTTCGGCGACCGAACCGGCATTGCCGCCGTCGTTCATGCCAATAATCTCACCAACCAGGTGATTTGGCTGCCGAGTGGATTCAGCAGCGTGGATACAGTCCCGGTTCAGCAGGGGCGTGACATTTTCGCTGGCTTGGAGTTTTATCTGGGCAATAAATAGCTCGGAGCCAGGGAAAGAGAAGAAAGACGAGCTTGAATGCTCGTAAGTCACAACTTAGCTACGGGAAAGGGATTGGCCTTGACTATTAATGCAAAGAAAGTCCGAGTACTGATAAGAGCTTCATTACTTCTTGTGCTCGCCACCTACGGGATGTCACAACAATCCCCGCCGCCTCGGAACTCTGGGGCCGCGACTGCCGATCTGGCATCCATGGATCTCGAGCAGCTGATGAATCTCAAGGTCACAACCGCATCTCTGTTCAGTGACAGGCTCTCCGAAGCCCCGGGCATCATGTCCGTGGTCACCAGCGATGAGCTTCGCCGCTTTGGCGGCCTCACACTCGGCGAGGTACTCGATCGAGTTCCCGGCCTGACCCAATCGAGCCAATATTTCACCGACCGGAACATGGTTGCCGCGGATGGAGACCAAACCAAGACCTCGGGCGCCCACATTCTCTTCCTCATCAATGGCCGCCCCACCCGCGAAGTCATGGAAGGCGGAATCATTTCCGATCTGCTGGAATCGTTCCCGGTCGACGCCCTGGAGCGCATTGAAGTGATTCGCGGTCCTGGTTCGGTTCTCTACGGATCCAATGCTTTCTCCGCCGTGATCAACCTGATCACCCGGAAAGCGGATGGGAACGAGGCCAGCGTTCACGGCCTCGTCGGACCCAATGGCGCTCTCGCTTCCTCCGGGCACTTCCTCTATAAAAAGGGCGCCTTCAGCATGATTGGAGCTTCGCAGATTCATGAAGCGCCCAATTGGAACTTTACCTATCTCGTCCCTCCTCCCCTGCAAAACAACCCGGATGCTCCGCCCGAGCCGCCCTTCCACGACGTCGACATGGTGGACCGGGGTACGGGCGACTATCTGGGCATGAACTATAAGGGCCTGAGTTTCATGTCCTCGTTCACCGAGTCCCAATCCACAGCCTTCGTGCAAGGCGCCGTAGGCGAAACCCGCACCACCCGCGATTTCGCCAATCTCGGATACGAACACAAGGTCCGAGAGAACTGGGACATGCAGTTCAATGGCACTTACACACGCACCACCTTCGTGACCTTCGCTTATCCTTATACCGACAGGGATGCCAACGACTTCGTTGCCGAGTGGACGAACCTGATCACGCTTACTTCCAAGGACCGCCTCACGGTCGGCACCTTGTTCAACCGCGTTGCCGGCACTGAAGTTGCCAGCATCGACCACAGCATGTTGATCGCTGGCGGCAACCGCCCGGCCGGCGGCTTCTACGCCCAAATCGATCACCAGTTGTTGCCCACCTTGAAACTGATCGGCGGATTTCAATCCAATAAGTTCGCCGACATTCCCTTCTCCACCGTTCCTCGATTCGGAGGGATCTGGAGCCCTTCGAAAGTGGTCAGCGTCAAGGTGCTCTACGGCAGGGCGTTTCGTCCTCCCAGCATTGACGAAAATTCGCTCAACCTGCCTGACATTCAGGGCAACCATCACCTCGTGCCAGAAACTGTCGGGACCTTCGACTTGGGATTAAACTTGCAGTTCACCCATCTGCAACTTGGCGCCGACTACTTCCATAGCCAGCAGACCAACAGCATCGTCACCGTGGGCCACGCTCCGATTCATTACGAGAATCTTGGCGGAGTTACCTTTGATGGCTTTGAACTCGAAGGCAAGTACTACTTCCGGCGCGACTTCTTCACTCAGGGCTCAATGCTCTATCAAACCAATCATGACCAGACAGGAGCCAGCAACGTCACGCCCATTCCCAATCTCGGTTTCAAGACGGGAGTCAGTTATGAAAGTAGCCGAGGGCTGGTCCTTGGCCTCTTCGATGTTTCTGACGGAAAATACCAGCCCTACGCCTACAACGTGAATCCTATAACCGGATGGCACAACAGTCTTAACGCTCAGGTGCGTCAGGACATTTCCAAACAACTGCACTTATCCGAGAAAAACAGTGTTGCCATCGCCGCCCATGCCAACGATCTCCTGAATCAATCCGTGTGGCTGCCAGGCTTTGGTTTTTCCAACATCGACAGCATTCCCGTGCAGCAGGGCCGAACCGTCTATGCGGGTTTGGAATTCTCGCGCGGGCAGCGCTAAAGGGTGTCTGCGACGTGTCCGACATTACGCAAGGGACGAAGCAGGGTTGGCGAGAGTGTTTAGGGATGCAAAATCCGCGTGACATTTCCGGGCACCGTCATGAAAGCCCGGGTGCAGGGGATTGTGCTCTGGCTCAAGGTTGCGGTTCGATCGCATCGGCGGGGGATTCGTCGAATCGCTTTCCGCCGCTATCTTCTCTCTCCACTTCTGGTCTCAACACTTCTGGCTGCATTGGTGGGGCGAGTGCGCGACCGTGAACTACAGACTGTATTGGGCGAACGGCCGAATCTCAAGACCGGCTTGCTTGCGCGCCGGTTCATGGCCCCATGCTTGAACCTTGCGCTGGCACTGTCGTTTGCGGTAGTCGCGGTCATTGTATTCCTCTCGGCCGTGCCTGGCGCGCACGCGCAACAAAGCGATGAATATCGCGTGAAGGCGGCGTTTCTCTTTCATTTTGCGCAACTGGTCGATTGGCCTGTGCCCGCTCCAGGAACTGAAAATACACCACTAACTGTGTGCACCATCGGCCAGGACTCCTTTGGCGGCGACTTGGAAGCCACCCTGCGAGGGAAATCGATCGGGACTCATGTCTTGCAAATCCGTCGCCTGAAACAACCCCAGGAGGTTCAGGGTTGCCAGCTTCTATTCGTTGGGGGCAGAGACCGCAGACAAGTTGCGCCAGTGCTGGCCGCCATCAAAGACGAAGCCGTCCTGACCGTCGGCGAGAGTGATGACTTTGTGCATCAGGGCGGGATGATCGGCTTTTGCATGGAAAACAACAAGGTTCGTTTCGATATCAATGTGGATGCGGCCGCACGCGTAAAACTTAAGATCAGTTCACGCCTTCTGCTTCTAGCCAAGAACGTGATCGGAAATCGAACCTAGGGGAGCGAACCATGGCACTCAGAGAAGCATCGATTCAGACAAAGCTGGCCCTCTTGATCCTGTTTGCCACGCTCTTCGCCCTGCTCCTGGGCTTCGTCGGCTTCGGCGTGTACGAGCGCGCCAATTTTCGCAAAGACATTGCCCAGGAGCTTTCGACTCTCGCCGACACTTTGGGCGCCAACACCGCCGCCTCGCTCGCTTTCGACGATCCTAAAACCGCCGCGGACATGCTGAGCGCACTCAAAGCCGACCCCAACATTCAAGCCGCCTGCCTGTTCGACAGCCATGGTCGAGTATTCGCCACCTACCAGCGAACCGGCCTCAAAACCGGCACTGGCATGCCCGCACTGCAGCCCGACGGCGCCTATTTTCAGCCCACCACGCTGACCTTGTTTCGCGCCGTTTCCCTCAACGGAGAAGCAACCGGGACGATCGCCATTGTTTCCGATTTGAGCGGCTTTCGCTCGAAAACGATCCAGTACCTCAAAATTGCCACGATGGTTCTGGTTTTGGCCAGTCTGATCACCTACTTGATTTCGTCCCCCCTGCTGCGCACGATCACAAATCCTTTGCGCCAGCTCGCCGAAGTGGCCACCCGCATCTCCCGCGAAGAAAACTACTCGCTTCGGGTCAGTGACATGGGTTCCGACGAAATCGGAAAAGTCGTCGACTCCTTCAACCAGATGCTGGAACGCGTGCAACAGCGCGACCTTGCTTTACTTTCCGTCAACGACGGTCTGGAACTGCGCGTCAAACAGAGAACCGAGGAGTCTGAAAAAGCCCGCGATGTCGCCGAAAAAGCCAGTCGCGCGAAGAGTGAGTTTCTCGCCAACATGAGCCATGAAATTCGTACCCCTCTCAACGGGATCATCGGTATGACGGAATTGGCGCTTGATACTCCTCTCACTCCGGAACAGAAGGAATTTCTGCAAACCGTAAAGTTCTCCTCCGATGCGTTGCTCGCGGTGATCAACGACGTCCTCGACTTTTCCAAAATCGAAGCCGGCAAAATGGATTTGGAGGAAACCGATTTCAATCTGCGCGAGTGCGTCGAATCCACCGTCCGATCCATGGCGGTCCGCAGCAGCGAAAAAGGGCTGGAGTTGATCTGCGGAATGGCGGTCGACGTGCCTGAGTTCGTCCGCGGCGACTCAACTCGACTGCGGCAGGTGCTGACCAATCTTATCGGCAATGCTATCAAGTTCACCGACCATGGCGAAGTTGCCCTGGCGGTGGAGCGAACCGCGGAACAGCCCTTTGACCTCAGCGGGAATCAACTGATCCACTTTGTTGTCTCCGATAGCGGCGTCGGAATTCCGTCAGACAAACAGGAGATGATTTTTAAGCCCTTCTCTCAGGCCGATACATCCACCACCCGCAAGTACGGTGGCACCGGACTCGGACTCACCATCACCACCCGTCTGGTGCAAATGATGGGCGGCAGGATTTGGCTGGAAAGCCAGGTGGGCGCCGGGTCGCGATTCCACTTCACCGCGCAATTCAAGGCTTCGCAAATCGAAAAGCAAGCTGCGACTCCTGCTCCGTCTCCGTTCCTGCGCGGCATCAAAGCTCTCATCGTCGACGACAACTCCACCAATCGCCTCATCCTGGAGAAAATATTTTCCCATTGGGAGATGAAACCAAAGGCAGTCGCCAGCGCCGACGAAGCGTTGGCGGAGCTTTCCGCCACTCGCGATTCCCAGCAGCCCTATGAATTGATCGTCACCGACATGCACATGCCCGAAAAGGACGGCTTCGATCTGGTTGAACAAGTCAATCGAGACGCCGGCTTTACTGGTGGCAAGATCATGATGCTCACTTCCGGCTCAAGTCAGGGCGACGTGGAGCGCTGTAAGTCTCTAGGAATTTCGGCGTTCTTGTCCAAGCCAATTCGCCAATTGGAATTACGCGACGCGCTGCTTCGTGTCTTGGGTGCGAGCACGGCTCGCGCGGTACCGGTCACCGTCGCCCCGCCCCCTGCCCCGGACAAGCCGAAGCCAGAAACAGTGCTCCATATCCTGCTCGCGGAGGATAACCCGGTCAATCAAAAAGTGGCTAGACGGATGTTCGAGAAAAGGCATCACCAGGTGGTTGTGGCAGGCAACGGAATCGAGGCTTTGGAAGCTCTGCAAAAATACAATTTCGATCTCGTCTTCATGGACGTTCAAATGCCCGAAATGGACGGCATGGAGGCCACCGCCAGAATTCGCTTGGAAGAAAAGCTCACCGGCTCCCACCAAATCATCATCGCCCTGACCGCTCATGCGATGAAAGGCGACCGCGAACGCTGCCTCGAAGCCGGCATGGACGACTATCTCACCAAACCAATCCGCCACCAGGAGTTGGACGTCATTCTGCGCAAGTACTCGTTAGCCAAGGCTGGGTCTCAGTCATTCTCTGCCGGCGCTGGAATCTGAATGCCCCCACACCCCGCGGACCACTCCCCCCACAGATCTACGGAGCGCCGGACAGTTCGAACCTTAATCTCTTGCTATCGATAGGTCGATTTTGTGCGTCGCCCGGTTTCTCGTCTCTACGGACAGTCCGAGCATACCGGGGTCCGCGCGGCATAGTATCCGAGAGATACTTGCCCCGAGGGCGCCGGTGGTGTCGTCGGCGGCACGGAGTTCACCAGGTCGGTTTCCACAAAGAAGCCGTGGCCCGGGTCTATGAAGTAATAATCCACCGCGATTTGCGGAGTGAACGCGGCACTGCTCACCGTGTTGTTGTTCGTACCCACGAGAAAGCCCGGGAACGCGCCCGCAGCCGTGGGCGCAGAGAACGAGCCGGTAAACGGCTGATCCAGATTCGCGCCGAAATTAAGATTGATGTCCGTAAACCCGGACAACAATGGCGGCGTGGTTGACGAGATCGCATTCAGCTGACCGGTGCCGTCGTTTTCGCCCGCGCCCGACAATTCCTGCGTAAAACTGAAGCCATAATCGCCACTAAAACTGGGAGCCGCGGTCGATTGCGGATAGGCGATGCCACTGCCCAGAGATGGGTAGTGGCTGTCGCCAGCTTCCAGAACCAGAAGCGGTTTGCCGCTCCCGGTGAGATAGAAGAACCATGCCGGTTGATACCCGTGCTTGGGCTCTGGGTCGAAGGTGACGGCGGTCGAACGGGCGCGGCCGGTTCCGGTGGAGTCGACCGAATAGGTTCCCGTAAACGGAACACTGATCTGGGCTCCGACCTGTGGATTGGCATTGCTTCCTTGAATGGTATTGACGTCGAGGAAGGTGTCCGTATATCCGCTGTCAAGGTTGCCGCTGGCATCGGCCGTGAACAGGCCAACCGAAGTCAAAGTGGATGGCGCGAGATTCAGATTGCTGAGATCCACGCCCGTGACGCCGAACACGTAGGTCCCGGAAAACGATGCGGGGCCGGTAAAGGTACCCGTGGCCGCGCCTTGGCCAATGGCCACCCCAGCGGTCAAGCCAAACGGAGCGGCGTTGCCGGCAGCAGTATCGGTCTCGATCAGTTCCAAGTGGCTGTCGTCGACGATGTAGCCGGTGAACTGCAACGGGATCGCTTTATTGGCAGCTCCAAACGGCGCCATCAGCTTCAAAGTGACCGCGCCAAATTCATCCGGAGAAGTGAGGGTACCTGAAATTGCCAGGCCCGTTGCGTTGACTTTCTTTGCCAGGATCTCGTCCGTTACGCTGCCGTTCCCTGAGATTCCGTTGGCGGAGTCGATGTTGAACACGCCGCCGAAAGCTAGGGGCTTGGACACGACCACATCGGTCCCGCTCACCACGAACGCATAGCCGCCCGCGGGCGCCGCCGTGGTGGTCTGCAGATCCAAAGTTCCGCTGGCGGAAACCCCGGTCGCGGCATTCCCAAGATCCATTTGCGAAATCAGGGCATGGGAACTGGACAGGTAAACGAAAGCAAATGTCTCTACACCGTTATTGCCAATGTTGTTGTCGTTGGTGTTGAGGGTGATCGTTCCCCGCCCATCGTTGCCGAGAAAATAGCTGCCGCTAAGATTGGCATCCAACAGTGATCCCGAACTTTCATAGTTGGCGACTTGCTCGCCATTCTTGACGTTGCCGTTGCCATCGAGCACCAGGGCGGCGGCACACTGGTAAGGGTTAAGGTTGGAATCAGCGCCCTGGACTTGCAGAACATAAGTGCCTGCGGGGAAATTGCTGTCGAAGCTGGTAACCGTGATTGGAGCGGTTACGTTCTTGGACGGATATGCAGTGGCGTAGGCCACAATTTCTACAGCGATGCTGTTGCCGGAGAGGCTGACAGGCGCAGTGTAGGTGTTGGCTGCGCCGCTCGCAGTGTGCAGAACGCTGAGCGCGCCACAGTTGCCGGCTCCGAGACTACCCGGACACACCAACGACCAATCGACTCCGTAATTGTCGGGGTCATTGGTGACCACCGCGGTGAGATTCTCGGTGAAGCCGACCGCGACCGATCCCGCAGGCTCGGACTGAAAGGCAATCGAGACATTGGGAGGCGGCGGAGGAGGAGGATTCTGAACATTCGCGGTGCTTCCTCCGCATCCGGCGAGTAACGAGATCGCCGCCGTTAGAAGCGCCGTGAAGGGAAAGAGAATCCGTCGTTTGCTAGCCACAGCCGCCTCCTGAATTTCTTATTGGCCCGTGCCGCGCAGGTATACGACCTGCGGTTGCCCAAATGGTTCTTGCGAGTAATTAATTGTGAGCGTTCCAGGCTTGAATCCCACGCTGCTCGGCGTAAAAGTCACGGTCAACGTGCAACTCGCCCCGGGCGCCAGGGTCGCAGGGCAAGTGTCGCCGCCTGCCGGAATCGAGTAATTGCCGGTCACCGAGATACTGCCGACGAAGGTCACCGTCTGCGGGTTGGAAAGGTTCGGATCGTTGAGAAGAGTAATGGTCAGCGGGGCGCTGGTCGTGCCCTTGTTCTGAGTCCCAAAATCCAAGCCCGCGCCCGGGGACATGCGCAGCGGACTGGGTTTGTTCGCTCGGAGTTCAACCGGAAAACGGCCGCTATCGATTTCGCAATTGGGCGGAGACTGAGGCTCCGCAGGAGCATTCGTGCATTGCACCGTGTTCAGCTCGAGAAAATAGTCCAGGCCGCTGTTGATGTCAGTGTTCGGTTGCGGCGCATACGTCACGTCCACACTGCAGGCGGCCTGCGGAGCGAGCAGACTTCCAGTGCACGTGTCCGAGGAGATCTGGAAATTTGGCAGCGCCGTCCCCGGATCGCTGTCGCAGTTGTATTCAATAGTGTCGCCGTCGGCCGCGATGGAATTCGCGACTCCCGGCGGCGTGCCCACTACCTGCAGTCCGGCCACTCGACTGGTCGCCAACAACGGGTGCGGCAGGGTCAACGAACCCTTCTGCGGGTTCACGCAAGTGTTGCTGCCCAATATTTGCACGGGATTGGCGCTGGTGTTGGTGAATGTCAGCGTTTGCGCGACACTCGTTTCCGGTGGGTTCAATGGTTCCTCGGCACCGAAATCGAGTTCGGGCGTCGAAGGTTGGATGGAGCTGAGCCCAAGGCCGTTCACCGGCACGGCAAAAGACGTATCGTTGTCCGCGCTCGTAGGACTGGTAACGGTTAGCGTTGCGCCGAGAGGGAAGGGACAATATTCAGGCTCGGCCCCCAGTATCGACTGTCCGTTCCCCGATTGTGGAAATGGCAGCCACGGGCAACCTTCCTGAGGAGCAAACGTGACCGTAATCGCGCAGGATGCTCCCGCATTCAGAGAAAAACTCGCGCCGAACGGTGAGGCGCAAGTGTCCTGGTGGGTGAAATTCGGGTAACCGTTGAAATCGCTGGGGGCATTATCGAAAGCGCCCGGATTGACGCCCCATTGCAACGCCAGATTATTCAAAACCGAACCAGAATTGTTGGCCAGCGTTATTGTCTGGGTCGTAGCCGCCGCGCCCAGGGCCTGCGCCGGAAATGTGACCGCCGCGGGAGTCAGCGTGATCGGTTGCTGGCAGGCAGTTGTGCCGTTCAGTCCCAAACAGATGTTCCCGGAATCCCCAGCCAGAGTGCTGTCGCCCAAACTGCCCGGACAGGCACTCGTCGCAACCATGTAAGAGGGACCGGTTCCCTGCAGAATGTAACCACCCTGCGCCGAGTTGAAGGTAACCGGACTAATGTTCGTCGGTGAACCGGCCGGTTCCCCAATCTGGCCGATCGTCGAACCGTTCGTCCCAATCAACTGCAGCACAACGAAATTGCCGCTGATTTGGCCGTTCACGGCAGCAATCGAAAAGCAGGGATAGTCGCTGACATTATTTGCCGGATTCAGAAAGCTCAACGTTCCCGTGACCGTCGCATTGCTCGCACCGATATTCTGTCCCTGAATTAGCGATCCGGAAACGATGAAATCCTGATTGTTCAGGCCCGAGCTTTCGCTCGTGCTGTGAAAACTTCCCTGGATCGGTCCAGTAAGGGCGGGCACCGCCACTGCGCTCCAGGACAAACCCGTTTCGGCATATCCGCATGCCGAACCGTCAGGCGCTGTCCCGGCCGTTGACGTGTACGTACCCGTCATGGTTGAACCGTCTGAGCTCAGGGCTCCGGTGAGCGTAAACATCTGGGCCCCAGCAACCTCCGTAATCGTCACATTCTGACCGCTGATCGTTACGGTTACGGGAGCCGACCCACTGTTGCATGGACCCGTCGCGGAGTTCGACGCGGTAACGGAGTAAACTGTCTGCCCAGTGATCGAGCCATTGTTCTTGTCCTGCAGCAGGAATCCACCCTGCAGGCCACCGCTGAAAGTTGGATCGCCCGAATTCCCATCCGTCTGCGGCGCCATGGTGAACTGCCAGTTTCCCGAAAGGGTTGCGCTCTGCTGTGGCGGCCCGGAGGAAGCGCCGCCTCCGCACCCCGCAAGCACCGTCATAGCCATGAGCGCCAGCAGCAGACTGCTCAGGCTCGCCCTAAGCCAAAGACTACTCACTGGATCATCCGCACGATCTGGCTGTCCCTTTATCATCCCTCTCAACACTGTCGTTCTCCGCATCGCCCTCAGCATCTCCCCACGTCCTAGAAACCCAGCTTGAGACCAAACTGCACCGTGCGCGGCCGATGCGCATCGACCGGGTGCAAGAAAGAAGCGCCCGTCACGCAATCTGCTCCGCTCCCCTTAAAGCCAGCCGAATCCACGGGGCCGGCATAACAACTGATAATGTTGTTTCCCGTGCTGCCGGGGTTGTCGGGATCGTAAATTCGGAACTGGGTGTGATTAAAAAGGTTGAACATCTCAGCCCGGAACTCAAGCAGACCGGACTCCCCGATCTTGAAGTGTTTCAGCAGCGCCACGTCGAAGTTCACTCGTCCCGGATTATTCAGAAAGTTCCGGCCTGCGTCCCCGAAGGTCAGCCCCCGTGGGGCCACAAACTGCGAAGGATTGCCGATGAGCGGTCCCAGGCTTTGGGAATTGTTGCCCGGCCACCCCAACCGCACTCCCTTCTCAACATCCGGATAGGACGCGGCGATCCCGAGCCCACTGGAAACCCCGGCGTTGTCGGTCAGCGAAATGCCGGTGTTTCCCGCGCTGTTGATTACCGTGAACGGCGTGCCCGACTGCAGCAGCGTTACACCTGAAAGCTCCCAGCCGTCGAGAATCTCATTTCTCAACCGGGAACAGCAGTCCCCTTTGGGCGCGGCGCCGGCAGTTTGCGGTTCGCGCTCCTCAATCACGTCAATGAAGTTGCGCGGAAAATTCTTCAGCGGCAGTTGATACACGTAGCTGACCGTGGCTAGATGACGCTGGTCGAAGTTGGAACTGGCCTTGTTCTCACGCAGATCGTAAGAATTGGCCAGGACCGGATCGCTTCGGTCCGAGGCATCGTCGATCGAATGGCTGTAAGAGTACGAGACCCCGAGCGTGAGCGGCCCGCTACTGTGCCGCACCGTAGTCTGGAGGGCGTGATAGCTCGAATCGGCTCCATTCTGCAACGAGAGAACCCTCCCCAGACCCGGGTACGGCCGCCCGGCAAGGGAGTTGACGTTCCGGATATATGGATTTGTGCAAGCGGCCTGCAAATACTGGTAAGCCGGATTTTGCGGCGTTACCTGGGTTCCATTCGCCAGCAGAAACGCGTGCGTTCCATCTCCTGGAGCATCTCCCGGAGATCCCGGTTGCCCATTGGGAAGGATGGTGCAATCGGTAATCGTCAGAGGCTCGTTCGGTCCGAAGGGATTGTCGCCTGCCGGCAAAGGCCGCAACTGGTTGAGCTGACGCTCCACCGTCAGATCGGTTCCCTTGCTCCCTACATAGGCAACATTGACGACAAAAGCGCGAGCCAGTTCCCGCTGAATTCCGAAACTCCACTGCTGCGCGTACGGCCAAACCGCGTGCGTCGGAATGGATGTGACATCGAGCGGAAAGACCGAAGCGGACGCCGGCGCCGAGCCGCCGACACTACTGGAACACGCCGAGTTAGCCGGATCAAACGCAGATCCATACCCGACATTGCCGATGCACGAGTAACTCACGGGAAGCTGCTGCGTCATGCTGAGCACGACCGGCGCGCTAGCCTCCAGAGAGCCGGTGTTCGCTTCGTTTCCGGTGCCGTGTTCAAAGAAAATGCCGTAGCCGCCGCGGATTGACGTCTTGCCGTCACCCCATGGATCCCAGGCGAAACCAACCCGCGGCGCAGGATTGAATAAGTGATTCCTCATGCAACTGGCCGGCGTGCCGTCAAAACCGCAACGAACTAAACCCAGGTCGCTCACCACGCCGGGGTCCAATTGGTAAGTGACGGGATCGAACGGTATCGGAGCCAACCCGTTGGACTTATCCAGAAGTTCGCCATAAGTCGGATCCACCGCAAAACGCGATGCATTAAATCGCGATGCTTCCCAGTTCCACGCGTTGCGGTTTTTCTCGTGATACGTTCCAAACAAACTTACACGCAAGCCTAAGTTTAGAGTCAGGTTGTGAGTTACCTTCCAGTCATCCTGAAAATAAGGCTCCGCGAGCTGATAACGCTGGTAGTAACGGTGTTTTGCGGAATCCTGGGTAAAGCTCTGAATGAATCCTTCTGGAATATTGTGCGCATTCTCATCCGATTCAAGCAGGAAATCGGCAAAAGCATTTCCCGTGCTGTGCGCCAGATTGCTATAGGTCAGAAGGCCCTGTTCATCGCCGGACGCCGCGCCGATCGCGTTGTTGTCTTGATTGCGCTGCGAGTAGACATATTGCGCTCCGAACTGCAGGGTGTGTTTGCCGATCGCCTTGCCCACGTCGTCGCGCAGCGAGTAAGTTGGATTAGTATGGCCCCATGGCATATAGGAGGGATCCACCGCGAAGCCCCTGCCGCCATAAGCGGCATTCGTGCCCTCAAAATCGACTCCCGGCATCTTTCCGCCATAACCGTTGTTGAAAATATGGCCAATCGCGCATTGCGGAAAACCCGTGATCGGGTCGACGCTCAGCGTGGGATTGCATTGCCCGGGCGCCGACGGGTCGATCACGAGCGGCTGATCCAGTGTGGGATTGCGCTGAAACTGGGCGCCCCCCGGCCCGTTCTGGTCGGTCAGCGTTATCCTCGAATTGACGTAGCTCGCAACCAGGTCGTTCAGCAATGTCGGAGATATCGTGTGCGTCAGCCGCGCCACCAGACTCGTGCCCGGCCCAAAAAAGCGGTTCTGTACGGTGGGAAATGTACCCGCCGAGGGATGGGTGATGCTCAGATAGCTCCACTGCGGGGTCAGCACGGTTGTATCCCAGGAGTCGTGAATGTAGCGGAAAGAAACCTTAAGTTTATCGGTTAAAACATGATCGACGCGAAACAGTTCCTCGCGCCAGTAAGTCGAGGGAGAAACTGTCGCGTCGTAACAACGATTAGGGTCGCTCGGATCGGGACTGGCGGCATTGTAATTCGGCAGGCTAACGTTGCAGCCAAAAGGTGCATTGGGCAGCGGTATCAGATTCGAGTTCAGGATCGCTATGGCGTTCTTGTTCACGCTGAGCGAACCCAAAGTCAGCGGCCCCTGTAAGTGTAATAATGGGGCTAGTCCACCGCTGCCTGACGGCTGCACGGATGGGCAGTCCGGATATTGTGAACGGGAAAAGCTCCCGGTGTTCAAAGGGCAGACATCGCTAAAGTCAAAGTCCTGGTAGACCTCGGGCACGCCCGCTGGATTAGCGCCAACTTGCAGGTTCTTCTGAACTCCTTGCGGAGTCAAAATCAGGCCGCGCTCCTTCAATCCGGGTACCGCCTGGTTGTACTCTGTCGGAGTCTCCTCCAGGCGGAATTCCTCGGAGAAGAAGAAAAAGGTCTTGTCTTTCCTGGTGTTATAAACACCGGGAATATAGAGTGGCCCGTTGATCGTCCCCCCGTAGTCCTGGCGCCGGTAGAGGGGAGCCTTGCTTCCAATCGTCGCTCCCGGGGTAGTCTGTCCGGGAAGTGTCGCCTCGGTATAGACAGTATCGAAGTAATTGCGCGAGTTGAAAGCCTCGTTTCGAATGAAGTCGTAGAGGTTGCCGTGCCACTTCGGCGCACCGGACTTGGTGGTTACCTGCACCGTACCCGACGCCGTGCGTCCATACTGTGCGCCGTAGTTAGAGGTCAGTACCTTCACTTCCTGAATGGCATCCAGGCTGGGATAAACCATGAGCGTGCTCGCGGCGCCGTTCAGGCCCGTATTCAGCACGTCGCTACCATCGACCTCGAAGGTGTTGTACTCGACGCGTCCTCCATTCACGCTGTACTTCACGCTGCCGACAACGCCAACCTTGGCTTCGTCCTGTCCCGTTTGATTGCTGACGCCCGGGGCAAGTGCGACCAGTTGCGTGAAATTGCGTCCGTTAAGCCCGATCGACACTACCTCTTTTTGTGTAATCGTCCCTGAAACACTGGAGGTCTCAGTCTCCACTTGTCCGGCGCTGCCTGACTCCACGTTTACCTCGGTCTTTTCACCCGCCGGCTCCAGGGAAGCATCCAGTGTCAATTCAAATTCCGCCGTCATGGTGACGTTGTCGAAGACCTTCGGAATGAATCCGGGCGCTGTTACGGTCAGCGTGTAACTCCCCGGCTTGACTCCCGCAAAAGCATACGTTCCCTGATCGTTGACCTGCGTCTCACGCTTCTCTCCGGTCGAGCTCCGAAGCTCCACCTTTGCATTGGCCACAACCGCACCCGTAGGTTCGGTCACCGTTCCGTTGAGCGCACCTTTGCCGGCCGACTGCTCCTGGCCAGCGCTCAGTGACCAGCCCAGAGACAGGAGCGTCAGCACACCCATCAGCCAACGATGTCGACGACCCCAACGATAAGCGCAGGGCGCGGAGGACGGCGGTTTGAATCGCTCGAGGATCATAAGTGGGTTCAATGCAATCACAAAAGGGGGGATAAGACCGTTGACTCCACAAAAGCCGGGGTGCGGCTTCAGCCGGAGGTTTCGTTCCGGGACGCAAACCGACCGGCTACTTAATTACAGAGCATAGAGGAACTGGGCGCCGATAGTCAAGTAATGAAATCGACTTAATTCTATTAATCCACGCGCGACGCGGACCAACCTTTATATCGATCAACATGCCACGACCTACGCCTGCCTTCGTCCGCCTTGCGCCGAATTTATGCAACCTTTGTGCAAAGTGATTGCATCGGTGAAAGAATGTCTATCGACATACTTGACATAGTACGTCCCCTGCCCTATAGTCCAGAGCATTCCCCTCCGGCCTTCAGCCGTGATTCGCGGCAATACGGGCCAACTCAAAAACACTGAAAGGAACACATCTGTATGTCGCGCATAAAACCGATTTTCGCAGTGCTGATGTTGACCGCGATCATGGGCATCGGGCCCCTGGCAAAAGCTGCAACCACGGTGCAGGCAACCATAGCGGGTGCTTCCGCCATGTGGCAGACGGTTGCATTGGCAGCCTATCAAGAGGCTGGAGCGGGCGCCGGCCACTGGACCAGCGCCTCCAACGTCGTCAGCCTTACCGACTCCCGCGTTACACCAGCCAACACGGACGCGGGTACCATCTGGATCGTATGGAATTCCACCTTCACGAAGGTGTGGTCTTACACCAAGGTTGACTCCGTGGTCGGGACCCGCTGCTACTTTGCCCAACCCCAGTGCACCGTAAACGCTACCTCGACGATTCTCTCGGGCAGCGGCGCGAATCAGATCTCTTCCAACTTCTGGGGAGCCGACCAGGCTCTGCCGGCAAAAGTGCTGACTATATTTACGACGGGAACTCCCGTAACCGTGGCCGCAACCGTGGTTCGCCCTGAGGATGCCCTGTTCATTACCTGCCGCGCCAACTCCAGCCTGGGCGCTGGCAGCTATGGTGGCGCAGCCAGCGACGGACTCGACGGCCTTGGATACAACTCGGTCAACGCCCCCGGCGTTTGCCCGGCCAACGGCCTTGGCCAGGGATCTGGCGCCTACGTTGGAACCCCGATCAAGAGCGGTTACCCAGGTAGCACCGGTCAGGCCAACGTGCTCGCATTTAACATTAGTGGAGTCGACCCAATCAGCGGCCTCGCCATTCCTGTTTACGATGTCCTGAACCTGGGAGCGGCGCCGCTTATTTTCGTCACCGAGCGCGACAAGGGCGAACTCACCAGCCTTACCAGCGCCACCCCAGCCCAACTGCAACAGGCATTCTCGGGCGCCAACTGCGACGCCAGCGCCTTCGGTCTGCCAGCCGGCGGAATCAATATCTTCATCAATGAGGGCATCTCCGGACAGGGAAACCTTGCCGAAAACACTGTATTCCGTGGTCCCACGGTTTATACAGGGTCCGGCACGGGCTCGGTTCTCGGCTTGAGTCAGGAAGCGAACGTAGGCTCCAACAATCCGCTGGCCGGGCAGACAGGCACCTGCCTGAGCGGTCTGGGTGCGCGCTACCGCGCCATTGGCTCCAGCGAGGA
>PLBE01000180.1:11536-21114 GCA_003134435.1 Acidobacteriaceae bacterium | reverse complement strand
ACTCGATGCACGCGGTCTGCATGCCCAAACAAATTCCGAAGTAGGGCACCTGCTTTTCGCGTGCGTAGCGGATTGCGTTCAGCATACCCTCGATGCCGCGTTTGCCAAAACCGCCGGGAACCAGAATTCCGTCGTAATCCTGGAGTTGCGCATCGTTGCTTTCGCTGTTGCTCTGGTCGCCCGTTTCCAGCCCTTCGGCTTCAATCCAGTTCAACTGAAGTTTCAGGTTGTGGGCCAGCGCGCCGTGCACCAGCGCTTCCTTCAGCGACTTGTAGCTGTCTTCATACTCCACATACTTTCCGACAATACCAATCCTTACAACGTCTTTCGGGTTGTAGACACGGTGTACGAGGTCGTTCCATTTTGAAAGATCGCGGTCTTTGGCTTCGAGTTTCAGGCGGCGCAGCACCAGAGTGTCGACTTCCTCATGGGCGAAAACCACTGGGACTTCGTAAATCGAGGCGACGTCCTTGGCGGTGATCACGGCTTCTTCTTCGACGTTGCAGAACAAGGCGATCTTTGACTTGATCTCTTTCGGGAGGAAGCGGTCGGTGCGGCAGAGCAGGATGTCCGGCTGAATTCCGGCGCTGAGCAACTCTTTGACGGAGTGCTGAGTAGGCTTGGTCTTCAATTCCTGGGCGGCGGCGATAAACGGCACCAGAGTCACGTGGACGAACAGGGTGTTATCGCGTCCCAGTTCCTGACGCATCTGGCGGATGGCCTCGATAAAAGGCAAAGACTCGATGTCGCCCACCGTACCGCCAATTTCGATCAGGGCCACATCCACGTCCTGCGCCACTTTCTTGGCGGCCGCCTTGATTTCGTTCGTGACGTGCGGAATCACCTGGACAGTCTTGCCCAGGTAATCACCGCGCCTTTCTTTCGCGATAATCTGCTCGTAGAGGCGTCCAGTGGTCCAGTTGTTGTCGCGAGAAAGTCTGGCGTGGGTGAAGCGCTCGTAGTGGCCGAGGTCGAGGTCGGTTTCGGCGCCGTCGTCGGTCACGAAAACTTCGCCATGCTGAAACGGCGACATGGTGCCCGGGTCGACGTTCAGATATGGGTCGAACTTCATCAGGTTTACCTTGAGGCCACGGCTTTCGAGCAGGCATCCGATGGAGGCCGCCGCCAGTCCTTTGCCCAATGAAGACACCACACCGCCGGTTACAAAAATGTACTTAGCCGACATCGCTTCCTCGCTTTAATTTTGTTTGGAAAATTGTGCGGGCTGGGGTGCACGAGCAATTATGGCAGAGATTTTTCGGGAAGGGAATGTGAAAAAAGGGCAGCTCTCAGGCGTGGGTCCGACCCATGTGCTAGGGCGAAGGAACCACAATGGACAGCGTTGTTCCAAGCCCTTGGATGGTGCCGATTTCCTTGCCATCAGGCAGACTCAGCGCCCGGACTGTTCCTCCCTTGCGCTCCAGCGCCAACACGTAAAGCCGCTTGCCGCCATTCCCCACAGCAGCGTCTGAGAAAAGATTCCAGGAGGGATGCAAGAAAGGGCTCTTGAGTTCAAAGAAGCCCTCCTGCTGAAGCGACTTGGCGTCGAGAACGGCGATGGCGTCGGCCGCACGCAGATAGAGATCAGATCTATGAAGTGGAACGTAGAGCCTTCCTTGGGATTCCAGTACGCGAGAGCCGATAACCCTGCGCCCCAACGAAGGTACGTGCTCGGCGCCCGGAATCCGCGGGTACCAACCAGGGGGAGTGAGTGGTGGAGAAAAGTTAATCTCGCCTTCCTGCACAGTAGTCCCGGTTTGGACGTTGACCCTTCTGTACTTCCCGTCCGTCATCAAGACGGTCACTTCATTTTCGCCGGACACAAACACGGTTCCCAACCGCGTGCGTCCCCAATCGTGAGGAATGGCTATAATCGTCGGCAATTGCGTCGCGGGGACGCCTTGATCGCTGAACTGCATGGTCCGCAAGTCTCCGGTAACAAAGCAGGCGACTGAGAGCGCCCGCCCGGTCGGCCAAGGTACTAAGAACGACGCGCCACACTGCGGCAGCGAGATCGTATCGGGCAGGAACTTGTTCGCGGCGGTATCGAATAACGCGACAAAATCGGACACGGTGTTCTCCGGTCCTGGCATCGTCTTGTGAACGTATAACCAATGGCCATCGGCGGAAAGCGCCATCTCGGAACCATACAAGGGCCCCATCGCAACCCAGCGGTGAGGGTTGGCGACAGAAGCAAGAGTCGCGCCCGTCTCGGTATCGACGACGTCCAGCCTTCCGGCCCCGGCTCCTTCTGGACCCTCTGGCACTCGCGATTCACTGGCCACGTAGAGGCGCGTCCCGTCAGGGGAAAGGGCGATATCTGGATGGCTGCCGGTGGCGTAGGTTCTGACGATTGCCTTGCGCTCGGGATCCACCGCAAACAACCGCTCGTGGGAATCAGAGCTGCCACGGTCGGAATCCACGATATAGAGCAATTGACGGGGCAGGGAGCTGCCCGGAGCTTGGTTGGTCGGGGCTGGTTGACAGCCTGACAGAGAGGATGTTGCCACCACCGCGACCACGATTCGCAGCGCCAGAGTTTGCCATGAACGCATGACCAACCCTCCGTCATAATTAGACACCACCGGAGATCATTCCGGGCATCCGAGTTTTACTTTCGTTAGAATATCCCATGCTCGACTATCCCTTGTGGAGCGACGGCGTTCAAGCCGACCGACTGGCCGAGTTGACGGCCGACAGCGCGGATCCCGCGAAAGAACTTCCGTTGCGCCGCGATGTACGCTCGCTGGGCATCCTGCTGGGACGAGTGCTAGTGGAACAGGAGGGCGAAGCGTTTTTCGATGTCGTCGAGCAATTGCGGCGGCTGCTCATTCAACACCGGGAGCAGCCCTGGTTGGGCGTATCCGAACTCGACCACAACCTGATGACGCGCGCCCGCGACATCGTCAGCGCGCTCTCGGTGGAAGACGCTTATCGGGTGACGAAAGCTTTCGCCATTTATTTCGAGCTCACCAATCTTGCCGAGACGAACCATCGCAAACGCCGCCGCCGGGCTGCCAGAATGTTAACTGGCGGTTGGATTGGCAAGACCGCTGCCAAAAGTGCGGATGGATCCTTTCGGGGCACGCTGGTCCGCATGAAGTCGGCGGGAATCTCTGGCGCCGTCATGCTGGAAGGGCTGCACCGGGTTAAAGTAACGCCGGTCTTTACCGCGCACCCAACGGAAATCACGCGCCACACGATCCGATTGAAACGCCGGCGCATTGCCGCTTATCTGGAGCGGCTCGACCAGTTGCCGCTCTCCGCTTCGGACGCTCGGGAATATGAATCGCTGATTCTCGCCGAGATCACGGCGCTGTGGCAGACCGACGAAGTCCGGCTCAATAAACAAACGGTGCGCGATGAGATTCACATGGGGCTCGATTACTTTCCCATGGTTCTATTCGACACGCTACCGCGCCTCTTCGCCGAACTAGAAGAATCTCTGCGCGACGTGTACGGCGCCGACACCGATATTATCGAAATGCTGGCCTCCAACCCGTCATCTTTTGATCCTTTGTCTTTTGGATCATGGATCGGCGGCGATCGCGACGGCAATCCTTTTGTCACCTCCGGTTCCACGCGCGAGGCGCTGGGGATGGCGCGCCACGTAATCATCGACCACTACATCGCCGAAACCGTTCGTCTGATTGGGCACTTGAGCATGTCCACGCGCCGCATTCCAGTGTCGGAAGCCCTCGGTCAGCGCGCTCGCGAGTACGAACAGAAGCTGGGCGAAGAACATTCCCGCTGGAAGCAGATCACGGGTGCCGAACTCTACCGTCATTTGCTCGAGTATCTGCTCGCCCGCTTGCGCCTGAGCCGCCATTCCTCGGAAGCCACAAACGCCTACAAGTCGTCGCAGGAATTTGAGGACGACCTCGTCATCATGCACGACAGCCTTTCGGCAAATCACGGTCAGCGATTGGCGGAACTGGTCGAGCCCCTGTTGCGCAAGGTTCGAACTTTTGGATTCCATCTGCACGCGCTGGACATTCGCCAGAACGCCAGCGTGCAATCGGCCGCGCTGGCTGAACTGGCAGATGCGGTCAGTCCGCCGGACACATGCGGCCGGTTTCCGCCGGAACTCTCTCCTCCGTCGGTCGAACTGCTGGAGACGTTCCGCACCATTGCCGAACTAAAAAAGACGCACTCCCCGAAATCGATTCGCAACTTCATCATCAGCAATACCCAGTCGGAACGCGACATCTTTGCCGTAATCCGACTCGCCGCCCTTGGCGGAGTCACGGTTGCCGGCAGCAAGGGGGACCCCGGCCTGATGCCTATTCCCTTGTTTGAATCGATCGATGCCCTGCGAGCTTCGCCGGCCATTATGCGCCGATTCTGGACAGCGCCGGAGCTCCAGGCGTTGCTTGATTCCTGGGGGCGGACCCACGAAATCATGCTGGGCTACTCCGATTCGAATAAAGATGGAGGCATGCTGACGAGCACGTGGGAATTACATAAGGCGCAACACAATCTACACGAGGTGGCGCGGGAATGCCGAGTGCAGTTGCGCCTCTTTCACGGTCGCGGAGGCACCGTCGGTCGCGGTGGTGGCCCCACCCACGCCGCCATTCTCGCGCAGCCTGCTGGAGATTTTTCGGGTGAGATTCGCATCACCGAGCAAGGTGAAGTTCTAAGCTGGAAATACGCCGACCCCGTGCTTGCCGAGTGGAATCTGGAAATCATGATCGCGGCTTGCCTCGAAGCGGTCACCATGCCGACGCAAGCTGCGCCTGAAACCAAGCAGCGCTGGGCCGACGCCATGGAAACCATGTCGGCGGATGCCTTCACTTTCTATCGCCGGCACATTGCGGAAAATTCTGAGGTGCTCGAATACTTCGAGCAGGCCACGCCGGTCAACGAACTGGAGCACGCCCGTATCGGGTCGCGTCCGGCGCGGCGCGGAGGCGATCGCGGGGTTGGCCTTAATCTCAATGACTTGCGCGCCATTCCCTGGGTTTTTGGCTGGATGCAGAGCCGGCACGCAGTTCCGGCATGGTTTGGAGTGGGCTACGCCCTTGACCGGTTCGCGGCGGGCGGCGAAGAGCACGCCCAACTTCTGCGCGAAATGGTGCTGGGCTTCCCGCTCTTTGGCAGCCTGATCCGCAGCGTTGAAATCGCCATGGCCAAGGCTGACTTTGCCATCGCCCGTCTTTACGCGGGTCTGGTCACCGACGCTGCTCTGCGGGACCGCGTCTTCGAGATGCTGTTGGAGGAATTCGAGCGCACCCGACGGCTCATTCTCGGCGTCACCGGACAGCAGGAGTTGCTGGAAAATAATGCCGTACTGTTTCGATCGGTGCGGCTGCGGAACCCCTACGTGGATCCGCTCAGCCTGATCCAAGTCGACCTGTTGCGCCGCAAACGGGCGGGAGCGGCGGACCGATCGCCGGATCTGTCTCTTGATTACGCCATTGGCGCGACCATGAACGGGATCGCCGCCGGCTTGCACAACACGGGCTAGGGGATTTTGCAGGGTGGCAGTTTTGGAATGGGGGCATCGGATGCCCGGTTTTTTTTCAAGATTGCCAAGTACCCCGATTACAAAACTGCAGGGGTGTCTGCGCGCATCCAACCTTTTGCAGGGACTGGAAAAGGTCGATAATGTTCCGCGGAATGAAATTTTTCGGCAGGGCGGCCGTACTAGCCGCAGCAACTCTGGTGATGCTAGTCTGTGCGCATTCGCAGACTCCCGCTCAGGCCCAGGCCCGCCGTCTGATCCTCAAGGACGGTACCTACCAGTCGGTCACGAAATATGAGGTGCAGGGCGACCGGGTACGATACTTCAGCGCGGAACGCGGGGAGTGGGAGGAAGTTCCCAATTCGCTGATCGACTGGGACGCGACCGATAAGTTTGAGCAAGGACGGCAGCAGAGCAAACTGGCGACGGAAGCGGTCGAACTCGACAAGGAAATCGACGCTGAACGTAAGGCCGAGCAAGCCCGTTCTCCGCAGGTAGCGCCCGGTCTGCGGCTGCCGGATGAAGGCGGCATCTTTCTGCTGGATACATACGAGAATCAGCCGCAGCTAGCCGAATTGCAGCAATCGGGCGGCGACTTGGACAAGAATACAAAGTCCAACATCCTGCGGGCGGCGATCAATCCGCTGGCGGGTGCCAAGCAGACGATTGAACTGCCTGCGGCACATGCCAAAATTCAGTCGCACACCAGCGTGCCTTCGCTTTACATCAACGTCGACTCGAATGAGGGAGCGCCGGCAAGCCTTCCTGGCGACCCTCCGCCGCTGGCGCCCACGGAGCGCTTCAAGCTGATTCGCATTGAGGTCAAGAACGGGAAACGGGTCGCTGGCTCCCTTAAAATCGCGGTTACCGGAAAGATGAAAACCGACGAACGATTTGTCGCCACCACAGCGACCGCCATGACCGGAGGCTGGGTCAAGCTCACCCCTACCGACCCTCTGGCCGGTGGAGAGTATGCGGTAGCGGAGTTGCTGGGCAAGGAAGGAATCAACCTCTACGTTTGGGATTTCGGGGTCAATCCTTCGGCCCCGGCGAACCCGTTTACGTGGAAACCGGATCCTCCCGAAGCGCAGCCGAAAATTGACCAGCCGGAAGAACTGAAGAAGCGAGAACAGAAGTAGCGGAGGGACGACCGGATGGCCGTTTACACTCGATTTAGTCTCGTCCCCGAAACGAGATGATTCTTCGGCGGTCTCGTTTTGATGGCCTGCCTGCGGGTAATTCTTCAAACTGCTTCATGGCTTTGCGTTCAGCTGCTACTTTCTGGCGCAATTCGCGGCTCGCCTCGGTTTCGCGATAAAGCGTCTGGGCCACGGAAGCCGGACCGCGCAGTTCGCTGAGCGATAGCACTTCTACCTGAAAGTCGCCGCCGTCGTTAGTGACGCGCAACATGTCTCCAACCTTGACTTCGCGCGCTGGCTTGGCCGGTTGCCCGTTGGACTGAACCCTGCCCAGGTCACACGCGCGCGCCGCCAGCGATCGCGTCTTGAAAAATCGCGACGCCCAAAGCCACTTGTCCATGCGCACGGAGGTCATGATTTTATTTTCCTACAGGAAAGGGCTCGCCGCAGGACAAAAGCAGTCATGCGAACTGAGTTTGCTGTTGCGGCGGAGAGTCGCGGCTGGGCACGGTGCTACGGCTCCATCAGGCCCTGCGAAGCGATGCCAATATTGTCGCGGGTGGTGTTCTTGACCACGTACATCATTTCGTCCGCCTGGCGGATGATGTCATGCGGGGTTTGGGCGTCGTGCGGAAAGGTTGCCAGACCCATGCTGGCGCGCACGTTCAGATTCAAACCCTGCTCCGTGCAGAAGATTCCGGCGCGCAGTGAATCCTGCAGACGCTTGGCCACCACCACAGCCTGATCTTTGCTGGTCTGGGGGAGCAGGACCACGAACTCGTCTCCACCATAGCGGAAGGCGAAATCGATCAAGCGCAACTGCGCTTTTACCAGGTATCCGACCTCGGACAGGAGCCGGCTTCCGACTAGATGCCCGTGGGTATCGTTGACCTGCTTGAAGTGGTCGAGGTCGATGAAAATCACGCTGAACTGATAGCCGAAACGCGCGGACCTGTAGACCTCGGTCTCGAGCGTCTTGTGCAGATGGCGGGCATTGAAAAGACCGGTGCAATCGTCGGTGATGGTCAGTTCCTGGATCTTCTCGACGGAGCGAGCGTTCTCGATCGAAATGGCGGCGTAATCGCACAAGGCCTGCAGGAAGAACATCTCCTGTTCGGTCAAGCCCACGTTGGCATTGACGAGTTGGATCACTCCCAGGACGCGGTGTTTGGAGCGCAACGGCACACAGATGACCGACCGGGTTTGCACCCGCGTTATTTCATCCAGTCGCGACGAAAAGCGGGGATCGCTTTGTACGTCGGGTACGATCAGGACCTGGCCGTGCTTGGCCACCCATCCTGCAATCCCTTCTCCTACCTTTAAGCGGGCCTTGGAAAGGACCTCGGCCGCAGCCCCGACGGCGATGGCAAAATAGAGCTCGTCTTTCTCCTCATCGACCATCAGCAGGGACCAGGTATCGGGGCGGAAATACTCCGCCATTTTTTCCATGATGGTCTGGAGGATGGAATCAAGATTGAGTGAGGACGTCAGCGCCTTGGCGACATCGTGAAAGATGGTCAGCTCTTGCGACAGGCGAATTGGGGATGTGCTCGCTGCCTCTGACATGCACTCCTCGGGTCGAGTGGGTGGTTACGAGATTATAGGTTTGTCCGCCTTGCCCCGGCAACGAACCTCGGTAACCAGTACCCCTGCCGCCAACAACTCTGCCGCCGAGGCAAATGCCGCGACCATTGCCCCGGGTCAAGGGAGACTGGGGGTTACGTTTTCGGGAGCAGTGATGCAACCCGATTCCCATGGCCCGCATTCTCGGCGGAATCAAGCAGTTGTGCTCCAAGCCGGATCATTGAGCTGGGCCCTTTTTTTCCCGGCGAGACGATCGCTTACGCGAACAGGAATTCCTTGGTGCGAAGTTCTTTGATGGTGTCGCGAAGCTTCGCCGCCTTCTCAAATTCGAAGCGCTTGGCCGCTTCCCGCATATCGCTTTCCAGTTTCCCAATGTAGGCGTCCAACTCCTCCTGTGACTTTAACTCGGGGATGCCCTCGGCTTCTGGGCCGGTGAGGTCGGTATAGTCGGCGCCGACGATGGCCACTAAGGTCATATCGAGAGGGCGAATAATCGATTCCGGGGTGATTCCGTTCTCTTCGTTATAAGCCTGCTGGATGGCGCGCCTGCGGTTGGTCTCGTCGAGCGCCTTTTTCATGGAATCGGTCATGCGATCCGCATAGAGAATCGCGCGTCCGTTTAGATTACGAGCGCAGCGGCCAATGGTCTGGATCAGGGAGCCGGCGGAGCGCAGGAAGCCCTCTTTGTCGGCGTCGAGAATCGCCACCAGCGATACTTCCGGCAGATCGAGTCCTTCGCGCAAAAGATTGATGCCAATCAATACGTCGAACTCGCCTTTGCGCAAGTCGCGCAAGATTTTGATCCGCTCCAGCGTCTCGATTTCTGAATGCATGTAACGGCACTTCACGCCCACTTCGCTGTAATACTCGGCCAGATCCTCCGACATGCGCTTGGTGAGCGTCGTCACCAGTACCCGCTCGTTGCGGGCCACGCGGTCGCGGATCATATGCAGCAGGTCGTCGATCTGCCCCTTCACTGGCCGTATCTCGACCGGCGGGTCAATCAAGCCCGTGGGACGAATAATCTGCTCCACCACCACGCCGGCCGATTTCGTCAGTTCGTAGGGGCCGGGCGTGGCTGAAACATAAACGAGTTGGTTGGTTCGATGCTCGAACTCCTCGAAGGTAAGGGGCCGGTTGTCAAGCGCCGAAGGCATGCGAAATCCGTATTCCACCAGCGTCTGCTTGCGCGAACGGTCGCCATGATACATGCCATGAAGTTGCGGCACGGTCTGATGGGACTCGTCGATGAACATCAGAAAGTCGCGGGGAAAATAATCGAGCAAGGTGGGTGGCGGCTCTCCGGGAAGACGGCCGGTGAAATGCCGCGAGTAATTTTCGATGCCGTGGCAGTAGCCCATGGCCTTGATCATTTCGAGGTCGTACAT
>PLBE01000180.1:0-11488 GCA_003134435.1 Acidobacteriaceae bacterium | reverse complement strand
ATTTCGATGACATCGCCGCGTACGCGAAATGTCCCGCGCCGGAAATCGCCTTCCGTCCGCTCGTAGAGGATGTCGACCAGCTTGCGGGTAATGTCCTGGCGCTTGATCTTCTGGCCCTTTTCCAGGAACAGCATCATGCCGTAGTAGGCTTCGGGCGAACCCAGGCCGTAGATGCAACTGACGGAGGCGACGATGAGGCAGTCGCGCCGTTCGAATAAAGACCGAGTCGCCGACAGTCGCAGCTTGTCGAGTTCGTCATTGATGGTTGATTCCTTTTCGATATAAAGATCGGCGGCCGGCACGTAGGCCTCGGGCTGGTAGTAGTCGTAATAGGAGACGAAGTATTCGACCGCATTGTTGGGGAAAAAGCTCTTGAACTCGTGGTAGAGCTGGGCGGCGAGGGTTTTGTTGTGGGCCATGACGAGGGCGGGGCGGTTGGCGGCCTCGATGACTTTGGCGGCGGTGAAGGTCTTGCCCGACCCAGTGACGCCGAGCAGGACCTGGTGCTGTTCGCGATCAAAGACGCCGCGGGTGAGGGCTTCGATGGCGGGCGCCTGGTCGCCTTGGGGTTTGTAGTTGCTTACCAGCTTGAAGTCCACAGCCCATTATAGGGGAGGGCCGAGAGTGCGGCCGGGATGTACTTCCGTGTAAATCATGCTCGTTGGCAGGCAGGAACATCGGAACTTTGTACTAAGTGATTAACCTTAGACGCTGAGCAAAAGTGCTAAATGGCCATACCAGTAACCTTCGTGAAGTGACCATCGTAAGCGCTATTTTTCAAGGGAAAAACGCGCAAATTGCACTTTTAACACTTAGTTAACACCTCGAAGCCCGCTTTGGCCGCGTGAATGCAAAATGAGACACAGGTTCGTGAGTCCAGATCGCCCAGGGGCCGAGTTTCCGCGCCAGTTGCGGGTTTTGGGGCGGGCCGGTCAGGCGTAACGCTTATGGAAGAGAAGTTCAAAGAAGTGGGGCCTAGGGAGCGTCAGATCATCAATCTGCTGCTGCAGGGCTGTGACAACTCAGAAATCGCTCGCGATTTGAACATTGCTGAGCGGACGGTGAAAGCGCATTTCAACCGCCTGTTTTTGCGCTTCGGAATCAAGGGCGGCATCAAGCGGGTTAAACTCGCGACTTTACTCTATCGGAGGCAATTATGGTTGGAGAAACAGCAAACCCCCGCGGGCCAAGCGAACGCGAGCAGCTCATCATTCAACGCGTAGCCGAAGGTTGCAAGAACCGGGAGATCGCCGATTCCATCGGGACCACCGAGCACGTGGTAAAGAACTATCTGCGAGTGATCTACGACAAGCTGGGATTATGGAACCGCGTCGAACTCGCGCTGTGGTATGAAGCGCGGCAGAACGAGCAGGTTTACCACGCGTAAGAGCCTCTAAGGTTATGTCTTGCCCTTGCACCGTTCCGGGTGCAAGGGTTTCAGTTTAGTTGATCTGACTCGACGACCGTAGCGCCCCCTATTGCACGCTGAAGATTGGTAGCCAGTCTAGAAATTTGCCGGGAGGCCATCTCCGTCGGCGCGAGTGAGATGCATTCGGGGGCGGACCGCTTCGAAAGGAGCCAGTAATTCCGCGAGTTTCCTGGAGGCGGCGAAAATAAAATTTGACGGGCCGGGCAGATAGCCCGCGGCCGTGAACGCCTCGCCCCAAGAGTGGTGACTCTGATTGCTAAGGATCAGATCGAAGCGTTGGCGGCGGAGGGTTTCGGTTGCGGCCTGCACAACCGTGAACCATTCTCCTGGCAGCGCGAAGCAGTCGACCACTGAGGCGACGCGCATGTTTCCGTATTTTTCGTCTTTGCGGCGTTCGCCCACTACCGCCCAACCGATCGTTGCGCCACTGCGCTTTATTAGTAAGCGGGTTAGATGCGTCTGCGCTGGAGGATACAGAACGCGCAGGCTCGGCGCATCGCGGACGGCAGTAAACGAGCAAGTCTGGCGGGCCTGTTCCCAGAGGGACTGCAAGCTTTCGGAGTTGGATCGGGCGGCGGTGGGCGACGGCGAGTTTCCCGGTTCGAGGTCCGCTTCAAAATCGGCAACTTGGCAGGTTGCGGCGGCTGGCGGACGAGGTGCTCCGAGGGAACGATAGGCTTGAAACAGTTTTGAGCCAACCCATCCGGCACCGCTATAGGCTGCGAGGTCGAGAAGAGCTCGGCGTGCAGGCGACGAGCGCAGCGTCTGCATATTTCGCAGAAAGCGATTAGGATTCAGGACGCGAAAGAAGAATGGTACGGCGCAATGCGTCCATCCCAGACGAATGAGCATTTGCGGCAAGGGGTTGTCATATCCTCCCATGCCGAGACAATAGAGAAGGGGCGCGCGCTGCATGGCGTCGCGCAGGAGCAACATGCCCACCATAGCGTGAGTTTTGTTTACGATGCCCTCGGATAAAGGATGGTGATAGTAGGCGATGGAGCGAGTTTGTCCGTCGGGGAAAGAGAAGTCCTGAGTCTTGAGGGCGTAACCGCCGCGTACGATCCCGCTGTTATTCCCGGTGTCGAGCGCGATAAAGTATTCGTTATAGATACGCGAACCGGCCGAACGCGGCAGCCAGCGTGGCTCGGAGTAACGATAGAAAACGAGGTTTTGGTCCGCGCCCGCCTGGCGGAGGCGCTGATTGAAGTCCCCTACAGCGGGTTCGTGCTCGGGACGATAGGGCTGTATGACGATCGCCATGGGTTCTAGAGAACAGGAGTCCCTGGAATGATTTTCATGCTGAGCGCAACCCGCGACTTGCTTGCTTCCAGAGCACGAGACGGCAGGTCCAAAGCTGCGCTCAGCATGACAGATTTAAAAATTGTCAGCGAGCGGCCGATTGCAGTTTATCCACCAGGCCCGCGACCGCGCCGATGTTCTTCATCTGCTCGATATCTTCGGGATCAAGCTGCACTCCAAACTTCTCTTCAATGGCGAGCACCAGATTCAGATGTTGCATGGAATCCCAGTTCTCAATGGTTTCTGGCGAAGAGTCCGCGGTGATCTTGTCCGCCGGAACGCCGAAAATGTCGCTGGCCACATCGCGCACCTGCTCAAACGTACTGGCTGTCAAAGTTTGTCCTCCTATTTTGCTGGTGTCGTTTCGCGTGACGCTGGTTCCTCGGTCACCTTCAGCTTAATCCAATCGGGACAGCGCAGCGTGGAACTCTTAAGATCCAAAGCCCAGAGCGTCCCGGTGGCGTTGGTTTCCTTGCGTTCAAAACCATGCTGTTCGTAGAAATCGCGGGCCGGAGCATTTTTCTTGGTGGGGAGGAACCAGCCGACCAGGCGCTTGTATCCGCGCTGGGCAGCGCTTTGAGCGAGATGAGCAAGCAGCGCGGTTTCCACGGTTCTTCCGATGACGCGGCAACTCAGCAGGAAGGTATCGATTTCGCATTGCCCGGCTTCGTCATCATCGTGCGCGATCGCGACTCCGACCAGTCCGTGGTCGCCGAAACGATCGCGGACGCGAATGGAGAAAATGTGCCAATGCGGCTGTTTGGCCATCTGCGCGATCTGGGGTTCGGTATAGCGACGGGTGGTGAGGTTGAACTGGTTGGTCTTCTGCGTCAGTTGCGCGACCCGCGCCAACGTCTGGCCGGATACTGGTTCGAGATCTGCTTCCTGTTCGAGGTAGCGAAAGAAATCTTCCTTCGATTGGAAGTTCTGCTCGGCGCCGGCGCGCTGTTTCTGGGCCGCATACATTTCGGTACGCTGCTGGTCTTCGGACGAAAGAGTGAGCCGCTCGAACACCGCGCAATTTCTTACGGCGGAAGCATAGTCCAGCGGATTTTTCGGCAGATCGATCACGGTAACTTCGGGAAGCGCGGTGCGAACCTGCTCGCGCTCGAAAGGATTGTCATCCAGGAAGGCGAGTGCGTCGATGCCGACGTTCAGTTCCTCGGCGATCTCGCGGAGGTTTTGGGATTTATCCGTCCAATTGATGCGCCAGGCGGCGAAATGTTTTGCGCGCAGCAACATGCCGGGATGGTTCTCGATCGCTTCCATGGCGTCCTCGAGATTATTCTTGCTGCAAACGGCGAGCAGGATTCCCTTGCGCGACAGATCAAGCAAAGCACGCTGCAGGGCCTGATACGCCGCTCCGGGATGTTCCGCGCCGATGTTGATGCCGTTCATGCCGTCTTCGCCGATGACGCCGCCCCACAGCGTGTTGTCGAGGTCAACCACCAGAACTTTGGCGATACGGCCGCTGAGCGGCACAATGAAACGCATCCACTCGCGCGCCATTTGGAGAAGATAACCGGCGGCGATGGGAAGGCGGGCCGTGAGCCACTTGCGCTCGTCGTGCCAGTGTTCGCTGCCGTGGCGGGCGACCAGCGCATCGTAGTCGAGGGTGTAAACTCCGTGGAACGCTTGGGCGATGTGACGCAGTTCACGATTGATGTGGCCGATGAGTCCACACTGGCCTGCTTCGGATTGGTCGTCGAGAATTCCGAGGCTGGGGATTGACGGATGCTCCAGGGAATGCACGATGAGCGTGGCCTGGCTATGTTTGCGAAAGGCGCCGATGGACTGCTCGTAGCTCTGGAGGGCGCGCGAGGCGGCTTGTTGCGCCGCCTCCGGTGAAAGGTCGGCGAAGTTGCGCCACAGTTCCGGAGCGGCCTGATCGGTCCGTACTGCCATGACGACTGCATTCGGCGCAAAGCGATAAAGCGAGCTCTGGTCGTCGAGTATGTCCTGCACGTAGGTATTGAAGTCTCCAACGTGGACGTCGAGGTCAATGCCATGGGCGAAGGCTTCCGCCCGTAACAGCGGCACGATGGGCTCGACGGTGAAAGAGCGCAGGATGGCGAGCTTGAATTTTGACAGTGGGATTCTGTCGCGTAATCCGTCGACCCGCGAAGTTACGAAGCTTGCCGTACTGGAAGCGGGGTCGCGTCGCCACAATTCGGCCAGAAGCCTTGCGGCCGGCACCAAAGCGCCTTCGGCGATCAGTCGGTCGATTTCGGGACGAAGGTTCGCTGGACTGCGGTCGGGCGCCGGGTTGGAGTTCGAATCGGTCATCAAAACCGGACATCAAAATCGGACTTGAAAATCGAACATCAAACTAAAGACTCAATCAGCGTTCCAGATATTCGATCAAGAGACGGTTCTTTGTGTAGATCCATGCGATGCGGCGGCCGCCAAAAGCGACGGCCGGCATGGGTTGACGGGTGACCAGGGCTCCCAGCGAACGCGCTGCGGCGAGTACTTGTTCCAGATCGTCCACTACATAGCAAACGTGGTGCAGGCCGCCTCCTTTGGCGGCGAAAGAGTGCACCGGCGATTGTTCGCCCGCCGGTTCAACCAGTTCCCAGAGCGGATCGCCGGCGCGGCGGCTCTTTAGAAAAGTGACGCGAACGCCTTGGTTGGAATCATGAAAAATCTGTTCGTCCCAGTCCGCCTGCAGCATGCTGGCGAAGGCCTGCACGGTTTTCGAAATCGAAGCCACGACGAAGCCGACATGGTGAAAAGCGCCTTCGGGTTGCCAGGTTAGAGAGATGGCGTTCATGCGCTGGGATTCTCGGTGAACTCGGGCCTCAGCGCCTAAAGGCGCTTGGCTCGAGCCGGTGCTTGCGGCAATCGCTAAAGCGATGCTCTGATACGAACCACATGACTCGAAACCAACCGTCGGGCCCGTTACGAAAGGTCCGGCGGGCACGAAAGAGGGCGGGCGAGACGCCCGTGCCTCCATTGCTTTCACTGAGACTTGGCATCGGACTCGGCGATGCCCATACGTCGTTTATCGGCGATGCGGGCGAGCGGAGTATGCGATTTCAGCCAAATCTTGAGATCGAAATATAAGGGGTACAGAAAATTCATGAAATGGACGGCGAAGGGGGAGCGGCGCTCCGACGGTGGCGTTTCGAGCACGTACCCGGTATCAACCAGCAGCGTGCCGAGGCTCGATTCCACATCGCGAACCTGAGGCGCGGTAAACATTTTTTTCCAGCGGCCGATGGTATTGGCCTCCGTCTCTTTGCCGTCGCCGCGAAACGAAGAGTTTGGATTGTGCACCGACCCGAGCGCCACCTGCTGAATGCGATCATAGTCCAAGTCGTGGTGGATGAACTGTCCGATCCGGGCCAGGGTTTGGCGCGGATTCTGCACCAGATCCTCGTAATGAACTTCCATGTAATCCGGACCCAGGGCCTGACCATCGCGGCGTCCCTTGCTCACCACCCACCGCCAATAAATGGCGGGCACGAGAAAGGCGCGAGCGCGGTCCCAGGGCAGGGGACGAATCCAGCCGATGCGATGCAGCGAGGCGGTGACGTCGCGACCGTCGCGAATAATGTGGATGACGACCGCATCCGGAATCAACTTCTTGATCAGGGGCAGAAAGAGCAGGTGCAGGGGCGTCGTTTCAGCCCAGCGATCGACTCCCTGCTTGCGGGCGATGGCTTCCATCACGATGCGCAGGAATTCGCCGGTGTTGTGACAGTCTCTCATGACGCGCTCATCGATATCCTTAGGATCGAGGCCGGTGCGGTGAAAGAGTTTGCTGGTGTAGTACTCGTCGAGCAAGCGTCGGCGGTTACCGCGGTGGGCGAGGTTGCCGAAACGAAGGCCGAGCAGGTTGAAGGCGTTGCTCTCCGCGTGGTAGACGGCAAAGCCTCCGGCGGAAAGCAGCGTGTGGTAGAGGAACTTAGTGCCCGAACGTCCGCAGCCCAGCACAAACACGGGAGCCTTCGAACGCGCATTGCGCGGTTTTGCGGTTTGACCGGCGGGCTCGCTGGCGACGAGTTCGTGAGGGTTTGGCATCGGCTTTTCCAAAGATGGCGGATTCATGACGATGCTCAAGACCGGGCTGACGCCGCCATCTGCGCCGGTTCCTCCTCGAGTTCGAGGGCTGACATATTGGCAAAACGGCCGACGGGTGTATGCAGCTTCAGCCAAAGTTTACCGCCGAGAAACGTGGGATACATTCCGCGCATCCACAATTGCCGCAAGCTTCGGGGACGCTCGGCGGCAGGCAACGATAACTCGTAGCCGTTTTCCCGCAGACAGTCGCCCACGGTTGCTTCGATGGCCGCGACCTCGGCGGGCGCCAGGCGTTCCTTCCAGCGGCCGAGCGGGTTGATTTTCTCTTTCGCGCCCTCTTCGCGAAAGGAAGAGTTGCTCTCCGACAGGCGGCCCAGTCCGGCGCGCTGGATTTTGTCGTAATCCAGATCGTGATCGAGAAAGCTGCCCAGCTTGCCGAGGGTCTCGAGCGGGCTGGTGATGAGGTCTTCGTAGTGGATCTCGATGTAGTCGGATGGGAACTTGCGGCCATGGGCGCGGCCTCGGCGGACCATCCATTTCCAATAGAGCGCGGTCGCCACCAGGCTGTCCGTTTGCCCGCGATCCCATGGCAGGGGAGTGAAGCCGCCCATTTTTTTGAGTGAGAGAGCAATGTCGCGCCCGTCGCGGATGATGTGAACAAATATCGCGTTGGGGATGTCTCGCTTCACGCGCTCGACGTGCAGTACATCGTCAGGATCGTACACTGCCCAGCGCTCCACTTGCTGGCTGTGGGCGACTGCGTCCATCACGACGCGGATGAAATCGCCGCCGTTGCGGCAGTCGTTCAGGATAGATTCCGACAACTGCCCGGCATCGAGTCCGCTGCGCCGGAAGCCTTTACTATGGAGCCAGGTTTTGAAGATTTTTTCCCGATTGGCGCGGCTCTTCATGGAGCCGAAGCGCGGAATCAGAATCTTATAAATGGGCAGAAAACCGCGGTAGATGGCAAATCCGCCAGAGGACAGCAACATGTCGTAGAGCAGATTTGTTCCGGAGCGGTGGCAGCCCATCACGAAGACAGGAGCGTGCTTGCGATCGGCTGGGATTGAAGCTGGCACCCTGGAAAAAGTTTATCACGCAGGGTGGCGGCAAAGGTTTAAGCCCTTGTGACAACGAGGGTTACGGAAGTCACACCAGGGTGGGAAGCGTGGGGGAGCGTCTGGAACCCTCCAGATTCAAGCGACTTCCTCCGAAGCAGAAAAGACTCGCGGATAAGCCGTGGGAGCGGGCACAGGACTGACCACCCCAGGCGCATCGTCCACGCGAAGATTCCAACCGTCGCCCCGTTTCTCCACCCAAACGAGGGAGCCAGTCCCGGGGCCTCCCCGGACCGGTATGTGGCGGCGGTCGCCGCCGCGAAGAAGAGTTGGAGCAGCTAGAAGATTGCGCACGTGGGTCACGGCCACGACGCATCCCTTGCAACGGCCTGCGATGGCAAGCAGATCCTGGAGTTTTCGAGAATAGCGTTCGCAAAACTGGAGGAAGGACTCGCCTCCGGGCGCAGGCAAAGCGGGATCAAGTTCAAGCCTCTGGAGAATGGGGAGAATGTCTTTTACTCGCTGTCCTGCTAAGGTGCCGACGTTCCAGGGGCGCAGATCGGGAGTATGAACGACCGGCACGAGAGTGGCTCTCACTGCCGCCTCGGCGGTCTGCCGGGCGCGATAGAGATCGGACGAATAGATATGATCCACTGGATGTTGAGCCAGCCTTTGAGCCAACTCCTCAGCTTCGCGCAACCCCTGCTCGTCGAGAGGCACGTCCATCCAACCGCGCAGCCTTTCTTCGCTATCCCGCGAGTTGAGGACAGTCTTTCCGTGGCGCACCAGAATCAGCTTTCCCATTTGGATGAAGCTCCTGTAAGAACGTGGTTGACCTCAGCGGGAGGGAGGATGCAAGTGCTGAGGATCGGCCGGTTGATGTCTAGTTAACGAATAGATATACTAAACATGTAACACAGCTGTAACATTAGCGNNGTTTTCAGCAAGTTAGACCGGCAGTCGTCTCTAGACCCAGGAGAGGTCGCGCTTTACCAGCCATTTTCCTGCGGGTGTCCTGGTTTTCAGATATTGCTTGCTCTCGAAGTACAGCCGGTAAGCGGCGCGCATTCTCTCCAGGTCGGAGCGCTTCGCCGCCTCCGTGGTGAGTTCGTACCCGAGCGCTGTCAGGGTCCGGCCCACCAGGCTCTCCAGGGTTGCGAGCTCTTCTTGAGAAAGGGCAGCTTTCCAGCGCCCGATCGGAACTTGCTGGCCTTCTTCGAAGGCGGTATTCGGTTTGCTCACCGAACCAATTCCCACCCGGGTGATGCGGTCATGATCCAGATCGTGCTCCACGAACGGCTCAAGCTTCTTGAGAACCTCGGCGGGCTTGCGCACCAGATCTTCGTAGTGGACTTCGACATAATCAGCGCCCAGCGCGCGGCCAGCCTGCCGTCCACGATTCACAATCCACTCCCAGTAGATGGCGGCGGCCATCGCGGCCCGCTTCCGATCCCACGGGAAGGGACGGATTTGGCCAAGTTTCTCCCACGACAGGGCGACATCGCGACCGTCCCGAATCACATGAATGATGAGTGCGTTGGGGATGGTTTCTTTAATGCGGGGGATATACAGCAGGTGCTCGGGTGTGGTCTCCGCCCATCGTTCCACGCCCTGTTTACGGCACATCTGCTCCATGATGATGCGCAGAAAATCGCCGCCGTTCTGGCACTCGGCCATGATTCTGGGCTCGATCTCCGCGGGTTGGAGGCCGGAGCGCTGATAGAGGCGAGTGCCGTACCAGGCGTCGAGCATCCGGCGCTTATTCTGCGGCTTGCGGAGCGGCCGAAAACGCGGTTCGAGCAGGGTGAAGATCTGCGACTCCATGCGGTAAACCGCAAAATTACCGGAAGACAAGAGCATGTGGTAGAGCAGAGTGGTGCCCGATCGACTGCAGCCGATCACGAAGACGGGCGCCGTACTCCGGGCGGTTTTGACGGACTCAGATCGGGAAAGTTGCATTGTAAAAGTCGACTAAATTAATAGACATCTTACTATAGCAAGTGCCGAACCATTCCGGGAGTGGGGTTAAGGGAACGTGAACAAGCCACTTGGCCGGAGGATGCCCCGAAACTCCAAGCTCTGAAGTGCAACGGGTTGCTCTTCCTGGAACTGCAAATTTTACATGAAGTTGGGGAGGCACTTTCCGAAGTGAAGACTAGTTACCTTTGTGTGGGCTGGGCCGAGATGCTGCTATCGCCGGGCGGCGGGGAAGGGGTATAATTTAATGTCTAGTAAATCGATAGTGTTTTGTGTAAAACGAAGTCGAACCCTGGCAAGGATCCGAGGTATCAGTCGCAGTGACGGAACGAAAAAAATCACCGGTGTTTGTCATTGGCTGTCACCGGTCGGGGACGGCCCTGCTTTACGATAGCCTGCTCTCTGCCGGTGGCTTTCCGCTGTATCACGCTTCTCCTTACGTGCACACGGGACTGCTTCGGATGTGTGGCGACCCGTCGATTCGCAGGAATCGCGAGAAGATGCTGCAACTGTGGCTGCGCAGCAAGGCCTTTCGGCGAACCGGCTTGGGAGTTGAGGATCTTCGTTCGGAGATTCTGCAAGAATGCAAAAGTGGCGGCGACTTTCTGCGAATTGTCATGGGAGAACTCGCCCGCCGCGCCGGCGTCCAACGGTGGGCCGTATATGACTGCGACAACATCATGTATATGCCCGTCATCAAGCAGGAGATCCCCGACGCTTTATTTGTCCACGTGGTGCGGGATGGGCGGGATGCTGCAGTGTCGATGAACAAACAGCATGGGGTTCCTCCCCGGTTGTGGGCGCGGGAACGAGCCTTGTTTGCCTGGGCGCTGCTGTGGCAATGGACGGTTCGGAGAGGCAGACGCTACGGGCAGAAGTTTCCCGCCGACTACATTGAAGTGCGTTACGAAGAACTGGTTGGCCATCCCGAGAAGACGTTGAGAACGCTGGGAGAGTTTCTGGATCACGATCTCGACTATGGCCGTATTCAGCGGAACGCGATTGGGCGCGTGGTTTCTCCGAACACAGTCTGGAAAGAAGAATCGGGCGCGCAGCCCTTCAGTCCGGTGAACCGGTGGAAGAGCAAACTTTCTCCACCGGAGATTGCCCATCTGGAGTCTTTGATTGGGGATGGTCTGGAAGAATTCGATTATCCGCTGGCCACGGAGCGCCGCCGGCGCCTGGAACCGAAATTGAGACTGATGCGCATGCTGTACCCGCCGTACTTCGGGGCCAAACTGTTTTTGCAGTCCAAGACAGTCGTGGGCCGACTGGCGAAGGGGACACGGCTGGAACTCACTCCCGTCTGAGGATGGGGCTGAGTTTGTGTCTGTCGAACGATGGGAAGTGGGAGCGGAAGCGAAATGAGAAGTGGCGTGCAGCGGTCGCCAGTGCGACTCGATGTGACGATGGCCGGGACGACGGGAGGGGACATGATCCCTGGCGTTCGTACCAAAGTGATCTGTACGGTCGGCCCGTCCTCGCTTAAGCCCAAGGTGATCCGGCGCCTGGAGGCTCTCGGAGTGAGCCTGTTTCGGATCAACCTCTCGCACACGCCGCTGGAAGAGGTGGGCGGGGCGATTTTGTTTCTCCAGACGCATTCGAAAGTGCCGATTTGTCTGGACAGTGAGGGAGCGCAGATCAGGACGGGAAGCTTCACGCCCGCGCCCGCCAACCTGAAGAAAGACAGTCTGAT
>PLBE01000062.1 GCA_003134435.1 Acidobacteriaceae bacterium | reverse complement strand
ATTTGAAGGTAGAGCCTTGACGTAGCCGAGGCGTCAAGTAGCATTGTGGTGCTGCGGCGACAACGCTGGCGCAGACGGTAGCCTGGGCAGAAGGGATGCGTTGGAGGTGTGGCGGAGAGACGGAGGGTGAGGAAATCGAATGGCGATCGCGAGTATTAATCCCGCAACCGGCGAGGTTGTAAAGACCTTTGAGCCTCTTACCGGGGCAGAAATTGAGCAGAAGCTGCAGGTCGCGGCTTCCGGGTTCCGCACGCATCGGCGGACTTCGTTCGCGGACCGCGCCAGCAGGATGATGCGTGTGGCCGAGATTCTGGAGAAGGAAAAGGACGAATGCGCCCATTTGATGACGCTTGAAATGGGCAAGCCGCTGAAGGCTGCGGTAGCCGAGGCGGTGAAATGCGCCACCGGTTGCCGCTATTATGCGGAGAATGCCCAGAAATTTCTAGCCGACGAGGTGGTGGAAACGGGAGCCAAACGCAGCTTCATCCGGTATCTGCCAATTGGCCCGATCCTGGCGATCATGCCGTGGAACTTCCCCTTCTGGCAGGTATTTCGCTTTGTGGCGCCAGCATTGATGGCGGGCAACGTGGGACTTCTGAAACATGCTTCGAACGTTCCTCAGTGCGCGCTGAAGATTGAGGACATTGTTCGGCGCGCCGGTTTTGCGGAAGGCGTATTCCAGACGCTGCTGATCGGCTCTGGGCCGGTCGATGGCATCCTGCAAGATTCTCGGATGGCGGCGGCGACTTTAACGGGCAGTGAACAGGCGGGGATTCAGGTTGGAATTTCCGCGGCCAAGCGCATCAAGAAAGTGGTGCTGGAGCTGGGCGGCAGCGATCCTTTTATCGTAATGCCCAGCGCCGATGTGGAGGTGGCGGTCGCGAGTGCGGTAGAGGCGCGGATACAGAACAACGGGCAGTCCTGCATTGCGGCCAAGCGCTTTATCGTGGCGGAAAAGATTGCCGACGAGTTCGAGCGCAAGTTTGTCAAGCGCATGGAGGAGTTGCGCATTGGCGATCCCTTCGAGGAGAGCACGCAATTGGGTCCGCTGGCCAACGCGGAGGCAGTTACTTCTCTTCATTCTGACGTAATCAGGACGGTGGCGGCGGGAGCACGGGTGCTGACCGGGGGCCACCCTCTCGACCGCCCGGGCAACTTTTACGCGCCCACGGTGCTGGCCGACATCCCGAAAGACTCGCCCGCATACAAGGAGGAGTTGTTTGGTCCGGTGGCGTCGATTTTTCGCGTGCGGGATGTAGATCAAGCCATCGATGTCGCTAACGACAGCCGCTTTGGACTGGGCGCGAGCGCATGGACGAACGATCCTGCGGAAGCCGAGCGCTTCATTAACGAACTTGATGCGGGGATGGTTTTTGTAAACAAGATGGTAGCCTCCGACGCGCGGCTACCCTTCGGGGGCGTAAAGTACTCGGGGCACGGGCGCGAACTGGCGGTGCAGGGAATCCGGGAGTTTGTGAACATCAAGACAGTTTGGATTCAGTCGTGAGTGATTGTCATCAATGGCCAGGAAGGAAATTGATCTGCGGGATGTGGTCGAGAAGACTTCAGCCGATTCAAAATCACTTAGTATCGTTCTTGCATGAGGGCATGGTGGTTCCAATTCGAGTTTTCCTAGCCCTGTCGTTGCTGATGATGCTGGCGGGGCTCTCGCAGCCGTGTGTGGCGCAGGGAGGGCCGCCGTACATTGGCGACGACCCCGGCACTCCCGGCGACGGCAACTGGGAAGTCAATGTCGCCGCCTACAACGAGCGCCATCCCACCGAGCGGATTTACAACGCGCCGATTCTGGATGCCAACTACGGATGGGGTCCACGTATCCAACTCAAGTACCAGGTGCCATACTTGGTTGATGGTAACGATGGCGGCCCGACTCGCAGCGGATTAGGGAAATCGCTGGCAGGGGTGAAGTGGCGTTTTTACGAAAATGACGAGAAGGGCCTGCAGATTTCGACGTATCCTCAGCTCGAGTTCAACAATCCAACGTCCTCGCTGCGGCGTGGACTGGTGGCCGACGGCACGAGATTTTATCTTCCGATCGAGCTGACCAAGAGAGTGGGGCGGTTCGTGATCAATCCGGAAGCCGGTTATTGGTTTGCCGACAAAGACGGCGCAGCCTGGGCGGCCGGAATGGTAGTGGGACGCGACGTTAACCAAAGGCTGGAACTGGACGGCGAATTGTACAACACCGCAAACAGCAATGGTTCCAATCACTGGAACACCTTCGACGGCGGAGGCCGCTACAAACTGGGAGAGAATTTCGTCCTACTGTTCATGGCCGGCCGCAGCTTCCGCGGGCCGTCGAGCGGCCAGCCACAGTTCTTCGGCTACCTGGGCATGCAGTTTCTCTTTTCCATGAAACACAAGAAGAAAAGCTTGCCTTAAACCAGCCCCCCGATCATGAACGCTATCACGGCAGGTCGGTAACAGACGCAGTGACGACGCCCGGATGGCGGTCCGAAGGGCGGCTGCCACTTCTTTCCGCCCGGTAACTCGTCTATCTCGGGTGGCCCAGGCATCAAGCTAAGCGAGTTGGTCAGACTCCGTTACTTAGCGAGTGCGGTGTGCGGGTTGAAGAGTTGGAGCACCGACGTTACTTCCGTAACCTTTTCCTAAGTCACTCGCCGCATCACAATGGCACCAAAAGGTCGATGGATTACGGGAATGCTTGCTAAGTGTTCCAATTCGTCATGTACGGCTTCGTTCCGATTCCTGCATTCTGGCAGACTCTTCCACTTCGAAAAGCGGTTTCAGTGCGCCGGTGAGGGTGCGACAGGGCGCGGGCCTGCGAACGGAGTAGAGCTGTTCTGGCTGTGCGAGAAGTGTGCCGCAGAATCCACGCTGATTCCCGACACGGAGCACGGGGCTCGTATCGTTCCGCTGGCAAGCGGATTTCGAGTGGCCTCATAGCTTGCCGGGAGATGATGCGGACGCGGCGGGGCTAGCAGTCCGGGCCAGGTCGCGGTGAGTTTCTTCTGTTCTCTTCCGAGAAAACCCCTAAGGAGCTTCTGAACAAGTACCCGCCTGACGAGGCAGCGGCATCATAGCGCGAGGGTGGCCTAAGTGCGGCCTCGGCTGAGAGGACAGCGCTGGCCGCTTCCCTGACATTCGGGTGAATGAGGTCAGAGCGGGCGAGCGGGGCCGGTGGATTCGCGGAGGATGAGTGCAGGGGCGAGGGCGATTTCCTGAATAAAATGAGCGGCATTCTCGATGCGGTTGAGCAGGGTCTGGGCGGCGACGGTGCCCATTTCGAGGAGAGGCTGGTGCACGGTTGTGAGGGGAGGGATGGCGAAAGAGGCGAAGTCGATGTCGTCGAAGCCGACTACGGAAACATCCTGGGGAACATTGAGGCCGGCCTTCTGAAGGACGATCATGGCGCCGACGGCGGAAGTGTCGTTATAGGCGAACAGAGCGGTGAAAGGGAGCTTGGTAGCCAGGAGTGCTTGTGCCGGAAGGCGTCCGATATCGGGAGTGTTCGGAATATTTTCAAGTTGAACGACGAGTTGCGGGTGGATGGGGAGATTCAATTGGGCGGCGACCTCCCGGATGGCGTTCCAGCGAGGAATGGAGTCGGAGCTGAAAGCAGGCCCGCGAAAGAAAGCGATGTGGCGGTGACCAAGGTCGAGCAGGTGCTGCAGTACGAGCCGCGCGGCGTAGTGGTGATCGAGGATGACGTTGGTGACGTTGGGGACTTGCTGATGGCCGGCGATGGCTACACTGGGGAGAGTGGGCTGCTGGTCAATGGAGGTGTCAATGGTAATGATCCCTTCCGCGCCACGGTTGAGCAATAACTGAGAGTAGGAACGCATGAGGTTGTCATCGTGACGGTGGACGACGGTGAGGAAAAGGAAATTGTTCTTGCGGAGAACGGTTTCGATACCGCTGATGATGGTGGCGCCGTAGGCGTCGCCAATTTCTTCGGCGATCACGCCCACGGTGAAAGTGCGCTGGACGCGGAGGGAGCGCGCCAGGAAATTAGGGCGATAGTTGAACTCGCTGGCCGCTTTGAAGATGCGGTCGCGGGTGTGTTCGGGGATACCGCGTGAGGCGGGCGAATTGTTGAGCACGCTGGAAACAGTTCCGGCCGCAAGGTTCAGATGCAAAGCGAGAGACTTAAGAGTGACGGCGTGAGCCTTCGGCACACGGCCTGCCTTGGGAGCTTTTTTCATTTGGGGTCAAGGCTTCTATGATGCGAAGCAATCGAAGATTCCGTTCTTCGAAGGAGCACCTCAGACTACCAGCTATTCTAGCGCAACCGGGGACCGGGAGCACCAGGGAAGTGTTCGCCGGTGGAGGAGATTTCCCTGTAAATAATCGTTTATCTAGCCTTGACATCGGGGGAGGTATCTTCCAGACTCAGCAAGAGAAGCGCTCGGGTCCGGCTGGTGGAAGAAAGAGGGGTACGATCTGCCGGGGCGCGAGTGGTGCGGAGAGAGAATCGTCGTGGATGAGTTGCGAAGGCGGGTGGAGCGGGAATTGCTGGGCGACATTCTGCCCTTCTGGCTGAAGTACGCAGTGGACGATGAATATGGAGGATTCCGCGGACAGATTACCAATGACCTGATGATCGATCCGTTGGCCCACAAGGGACTGATCCTGAACGCGCGCATTCTGTGGACATTTGCCAAGGCCTACAAGGTTTATGGGGACGAGGTGTACGAGCGGAGCGCGCGGCGGGCGTACGAGTATCTGAGGGAGCATTTCTGGGACCCGGAATTTGGCGGTGTGTACTGGATGGTGGACCACCTGGGAAGTCCGGTGGAGACGAAAAAGCGGATCTACGGTCAGGCATTCAGTGTCTACGCGCTGGCGGAATACGCAGCGGCGAGCGGAGAACCGGAAGCGCTGGAAAGAGCCATTGGGCTACACCAGATGATTGAAGACGCCAGTCATGATGGAAAAAACGGCGGCTACTTCGAAACCTACGAGCGCGACTGGAAACTAGCCGGAGAGCAGCGGCTGAGCGAAGTGGACATGGATGAAAGGAAATCCATGAACACCCACCTGCACATTCTCGAAGCGTATGCGAATCTCCTGCGGGTATGGAAGAACGAAGAACTGCGCCTGCGGTTGCGGGAGCTGCTGGGTATTTTTCTGGACTACATCATCGATCCGGAATCGCATCATTTCCGCATGTTTTTTGACGATGTGTGGCATGACCACTCGGACCGCTTTTCCTTTGGGCACGATATCGAGGGGAGCTGGTTGATCTGCGAGGCGGCGGAGGTATTGGGTGACGCTGGAATTGTGGAGCGGGTGCGAAGCGCGGCAGTGAGCATGGCGCAGACCGTGTACGAGCAGGCGGTGGACAAGGATGGCGGTCTGTTCTACGAGGGTAGAGGCCGTCAAATCATCGACACCGATAAGCAGTGGTGGCCCCAGGCCGAAGCGGTGGTGGGATTCCGCAACGCCTACGAACTCACCGGGAAAGAGCATTTCTTAAAGGCGTCGGAGAAGAGTTGGGACTTTATCGAAAAGTATATCGTCGATCGCCAGCATGGAGAGTGGTTTTGGCTGGTGTCGCGCGACGGCAGGCCGAGCCACGACAAGTACAAAGTGGATCCTTGGAAGTGTCCGTACCACAACAGCCGGACCTGCTTCGAGATGATGGAGCGGCTGGACAAATCAGCGGGGAAACGCCGAGTGTAGGGACGGATTTACCGCGTTACCTCCTTAGCTTACTTGCGGGCCAAAGTGCGGCGGGTTAATCACGCCGGAGAAGACCAATGACCGAATCGGGATATAAGAAGAAGGTGCGCGATCTGTTTCAGCAGCACGAGAAGCTGATCACGCGTAAGAATGTGAAGGCGATGAACGGGAATGGTGTGTACGACCGGTATGTGAATCCGGTGTTGACGGCAGAGCACACTCCGCTTTTCTGGAGGTATGATTTTGACCGCGAAACCAACCCGCACCTGATGGAGCGCATGGGCGTGAACGCCACCTTCAATGCGGGCGCGATGGAGTTTGAAGGGAAATTTCTGGTGTTGGCGCGAGTTGAGGGAGTGGACCGGAAATCATTCCTGGCAGTGGCCGAAAGCCCAAACGGGATCGACAGCTTTCGCTTCTGGGATTACCCGATCCTGATGCCCGAAACCGGCGACCCGGACACCAACGTGTACGACATTCGAGTGGTGCGGCACCAGGATGGATGGATTTACGGCCTGTTCTGCACCGAGCGAAAGGATCCGAAGGCTCCATCGTGGGACACATCGTCGGCGGTGGCGCAATGCGGGCTGGCGCGAACCAAGGATCTGAAGCACTGGGAGCGCCTGCCCGACCTGCGCACGAAATCGCCGCAACAGCGAAATGTCGTGTTGCATCCGGAGTTTGTCGATGGGAAATACGCGTTCTATACGCGCCCTCAGGATGAATTCATTCAAGCCGGAAAAGGCGGAGGAATCGGTTGGGGACTCTCCCCAACCATGGCAGGGGCGACCGTCGAAAATGAAATAATCATCGATAACCGCGTCTACCACACCATCAACGAGGTTAAAAATGGGCTCGGTCCGGCCCCCATCAAGACCGCCAAAGGCTGGCTGCACCTGGCGCACGGGGTGCGTAACACTGCGGCTGGCCTGCGCTATGTGTTGTACACGTTTCTGGCTGAACTGGAGAGGCCCTATTGGATCACGCACCGGCCGGCCGGATATTTTCTAGCGCCGCAAGGCGGGGAGCGGGTTGGGGATGTTTCGAACGTGACCTTCAGCAACGGCTGGATTGCGACCGACAACGGGAGCGTGTACATCTACTATGGAGCCTCCGACACGCGTCTGAACGTAGCTACCAGCACGGTGGAGAAGTTGCTCGATTACACACTGAACACGCCGGCAGATCCGCTCCGTAGTTTTGCCTGCGTGGAACAGCGGAACGCGTTGATCCGGAAGAATCTGGCTCTGCTTAAGACCTACGGCAAGCTTCCAGGACGGGCCCCAACATCCGGGAAGAACTTAGTGAAAACGACCAGAAAGAGCGGCAAGCGGTAGATACAACGACGGGGAAACGATTGGCCGTTTCAAACCGGCGAGGTGAACTGGTTTTGGTTGGCCAGCGGTTCCTCTACCTTGATTCGTTCGGATGGAAACTGCCCGCGCGAGGGTGCGCAACCGCTGGAAGATGTGAGGCCATCTCCGATCGCGTCCAAGGCCGACACGGATCGCCCAAGGACCGTCAGCAGATATTTTTGAGCGACAGGCCGGTCGGCCGGATGGATCAAACTCCACCAGCGTCGGATCGACTCCTGAATCTCCGCTTCCGACTTCTCGCCCGCGACCAGGGCGTCGATCAACCGGTACACCTTGCTCTTGATCGCGTGATACGAGACTGAGATTTCCTGGGGCATAGTAGGTCCCTACTATTGGCACCTTACCAATGGCAATCCGTGAACCAAATGTCAACTGCAGCAAAGGCGTCACTTAGCTCGTACCGACTTCCATGAATGGGAGAAATGGCGCTCTGGAATATGGAATCTGGAAGGTTGGCGGGCTATTTTCCGCATCTGCCGCACCACCGTCAACTCCTGGCACAGCTCAACGCAACGTGGCTTTGACAGCCACCGTCGTAATGCCAGGAGCAGGAATCGGCACGAGGTTGCCCGGCACGGACGTGCCATTCACTTCCAGCGAAACCTGGTTGCCATTTCCGGCGCGCTGCACTTCGATGTCGTAAGTCACGCCACGGAATTTGCGCGATAGCATGAAGCCACGCCAGCTTTTCGGGATGACGGGGGCGATGATCAAGCCATCGTAAGACGTCCGGATGCCGAGAATCCATTGCGTGATGGCGTAGTAATTCCACGCGGCCGTGCCTGTAAGCCATGAATTCTTAGCTTCGCCGTGCGTGGGAGCGTCACGGCCGGCGATCATCTGGGCGTATACGTAGGGTTCGCAACGATGCACCTCGCTGATTTCTTCACGCACCGACGGGTTGATCCGGCTGTAGTAATCGTGAGCGGAGTCTCCATGACCCAACCGGGTTTCTCCGATGATGACCCAGGGGTTGTTGTGGCAGAAGATGCCGGCGTTTTCTTTATAGCCGGGAGGGTACGAGGAGATCTCGCCGAGTTCGATGTAATACCTGGAGTACGCGGGCTGCTGCAGAACGATTCCATGTTTGGTCGCCAGCAGCCGGCGCGTCGAATCGAGAGCCTTGAGCGCGAGGCCATCTTCCAGCCCGATGCCGGCGAGGGTGCAGAAGCCTTGCGTTTCGATGAAGATCTTGCCCTCCACGTTTTCTTTGGACCCGACCGGGCGGCCGAAGTCGTCGTAAGCGCGCAAGAACCACTCGCCATCCCATCCATGCTGGCGGATTGTGGATTCCATTTTGGCGACTTCCGCGAGGTGCGAAGCAGCTTCGGCGGCGAGGCCGCGATGCCGGGCGATGTCCGCCAGTTCGCGGCCCGCCAGCACAAACAGTCCGGCGATGAACACGGATTCGGCGACCTTGCCATCCTTGTTTGTCGTGGTCTGGAAAGATTGCCCGGGCGAATCGGAGAAGCAATTCAGATTCAGACAGTCATTCCAGTCGGCGCGGCCAATGAGTGGAAGACCATGCGGACCCAGACGGTCGATGGTGTAGCGGAAACTGCGTTGCAAGTGTTCGTAGAGCGGAGTTTCGGAGCCGGGTTCATTGTCATAGGGTACCGGTTGGTCGAGGATGCTCCAGTCGCCCGTCTCCTTGAGGTAGGCGCCGACGCCGACAATCAGCCAGTGCGGATCGTCATTAAATCCGCTGCCCACCTCATTGTTGCCGCGCTTGGTGAGCGGTTGGTACTGGTGATAAGCGCCGCCGGTAGGAAGTTGCGTAGCGGCGAGGTCAAGAATGCGTTCCCGGGCGCGCCCCGGTACCATGTGGACAAATCCCAGCAGATCCTGATTCGAATCGCGGAAGCCGAGTCCGCGTCCGATGCCGGATTCGTAGAACGAAGCCGAGCGCGACATGTTGAAGGTGGCCATGCACTGGTACGCGTTCCAGATGTTCACCATGCGATTGGTGTGCGCGTCCGGCGTCTGCACCTGGCAGAGTCCAAGCAATTCAGCCCAGTAGGCGCGGAGCTTTTCGAAGGCCGCATCGGCATGCGCCGGCACGCGATACTTGGCTATCGTGGCTTGCGCGGCTTTCTTGTTGACGATTTGTGAATCGGGCGGATCGAACTTCCGGTCTCGCGGGTTCTCCTGATAGCCCAAAACAAAAACAATCTGGCGTGATTCCCCCGGCTGGAGCGAAAGTTTGACCTGGTGTGAGCCGATCGGAGCCCAGCCGTGGGCGATGGAATTCGACGCCTGCCCCCGTTCCACTACGGCGGGATTATTCCAGCCCCGATAGGGGCCAAGAAAGGCCTCGCGCTGGGTATCGTAGCCCGCTATTTTTTCCGAGCAGGCGAAGAACGCAAAGTGATCGCGGCGCTCGCGGTACTCCGTCTTGTGGTAGATGACGCCGTCTTCCACTTCAACTTCACCGATGCTGAAATTCCGCTGGAAATTGGTCGAATCATCCTGCGCGTCCCACAAGCAGAATTCGATGCTCGAAAAAATGGAAAGCTGGGCGGGGCGCGCCCGATGATTGCTGACCGTCAGTTGCCAGATTTCGAGGTTCTCGCCGAGCGGCACAAAGTAGCGCGTGCTGGCCTCGATGCCAATATACTTTGAGCCGATGGTGGTGTAGCCCATGCCGTGCCGGCAGGAATATTGTTCCAGTTTGTGCTGTGTGGGCTGCCAGGACGGCGACCAGAATTTGCCAAGAGTATCGCTGCCAGCGGTGTCGTCCCGAAGATAAATGTAGCGTCCACCCACATCGAAGGGAGCGTTGTTGTAGCGGTAGCGCGTGATGCGGCGCAGGCGCGCATCGCGGTAGAACGAATAGCCCCCGGCAGTGTTGGAGATGATTCCGAAATAAGCTTCGCAGCCGAGGTAGTTGATCCAGGGCAGGGGGGTGTCGGGCTGCGTGATTACGTACTCGCGGTTCGGATCGTCGAAGTACCCGAATTTCATGATGATGGCTCCGTTGCGCGCATGCCGGGGACCGGTTAGACAAACTAGTATAACGATTTTCTAGTGGCATTGAATAACTTTCGGGTGTAGACATGATGCGTGCCCGCAAAATGCAAGTCGGCGCGCGGCCGGAGCTGTGATCACGGTCACGCCCTTCGGCGTAATCGAAAAGAACGCAATCGAAGAGAACCGGGCAACGAGCTTTCCGCGGCAGGCCGCCGCAACCGAGGTCTACCATGAACCTGCACTTCATTGACATCGTCATCATCGTTGCCTACCTGGCCCTCTCGGTAGGGATCGGCTACTGGGTATCGCACCGCGCCTCGCGCGATATGAGGGCGTACTTCCTCGGCGGCAACGTCATGCCCTGGTACGTCCTCGGCATCTCCAACGCTTCGGGCATGTTCGATATCAGCGGCACCATGCTGCTGGTCTATTGGATGTTCGTCTACGGCGTGAAGAGCGTGTGGATCCCGTGGCTGTGGCCAACCTTCAACCAGGTATTCCTGATGGTGTATATGTCGACCTGGCTGCGGCGCTCGAACGTGATGACTGGCGCGGAGTGGATTCAGACCCGATTCGGCAAGGGACGAGGCGCGCAACTGTCCCACATCATCGTGGTGATTTATGCCTTCATCAGCATCATTGGGTTCTTCACCTACGGATTCAAGGGCATCGGCAAATTCGCCGCGACCTTTCTGCCCTGGCACCTGAGCGTCAACCAGTACGCCCTGCTGCTCATCGCGATGACCGCCATTTACGTGATTAAGGGAGGCATGTTCAGCGTGGTGATCACGGAGGTATTGCAGTTCTGCATCCTCTCGGTGGACTCGTTATCTTTAAACATAATCGCCATGATGAAGGTCGCGCCGGGGACGGTCGAACGCTTCACGCCTCCGGGCTGGGGCAACATCTTCTTTGGATGGCACTTGAATCTGGACTGGTCCAATCTGGTGCCGTCCGCCAATGCGCGCATCGCCCAGGATGGCTACGGCCTTTTCGGATTCTTCGTCATGATGCTGCTCTTCAAAGGCATCCTGATCAGCGCCGCCGGGCCTGCCCCTAACTATGACATGCAGCGCGTACTTTCCTGTAAGAATCCGCGCGAAGCCTCGATGATGAGCGGTTGGGTCAACGTGGTTCTGACCTTCCCTCGTTACTTTCTAATTACCGGGCTCACTGTCCTGGCGCTGGTTTTCTTCGGCGACCAGATCCGCGGCATGGGGACGAGCATGGATTTTGAGCGCATTCTTCCTTCGGCGCTGGCGCTGTTCGTGCCCGCCGGATTGCTCGGCGTGCTGATTGCCGGATTGTTGGCTGCGTATATGTCGAACTTCGCCGCCACCGTGAACGCCGCGCCGCCTTATTTTGTGAACGACATTTACAAGCGGTTTATCAATCCCAACGCCAGCCCCAAGACCTACGTTCGGCTGAGTTATCTGAGTTCGTTCGTGGTCGTTCTGCTGGGCATTCTGCTGGGCTGGTACGTGACCAGCGTGAATAACGTTGTCATCTGGATCGTGACTTCGTTGTGGGGCGGGTACACCGCTTCCAATGTACTGAAGTGGTACTGGTGGCGCTTCAACGGCTATGGCTATTTCTGGGGGATGGTGTCGGGCATTACCGCCGCCCTCACCATTCCAACGCTGATCGCGAAAGTCGAGCCCTTGCAGAATTACGCCCACGCCCATTCGTTAAACCTCGAAGTTTCGGTAGGGTTTGGCATCGTGTTTCTGATCTCGCTTATCGGTTGTTTCGCGGGTACGTGGCTGACCGCGCCGGAAGATGAGGAAGTGCTCAAGGATTTCTACCGGCGAGTGCGTCCCTGGGGATTCTGGGGGCCCATCCTCAGGAAGGTGCAGCAGGAGGATCCGTCATTTCAGCGGAACAAGGATTTCTTTCGCGACATGTTCAACATCGCGATTGGGATGATATGGCAGATTGCCCTGGTGGCCCTGCCCATTTACATCGTCACTTGGAGACTGCAGACTGCCGCCATCACGTTTGCCGTGGTTGCCGTGACTTCACTCATCCTCAAGTTCACCTGGTACGACCACCTCAAGGAGCTGGAACACATCAACCTGTACAATGGCCCGGACAACGGCACCAAGGTTCAGGCCGCGCCCCAACCAATCGTGGCGTCACACTAGCCGCAGGCCTTGCGCCGCGCCCTTACGCTGGCTTGACTTGTTCCAGGATGCCATGCTATACCCGTCTTTGCTTAACTAAAGCGATTTAGTTATGCCTTTAGTGCAATTCTTAGTTGCCGTCTGCAAACTCAAGGTCACGCCGTTGATGCGGTTTTTTCCAGGAGCTTGGTGGTTGTCCGATGCTCCAGGCAGTTCGATCAGAACCGCTGGATCGATCAAGTAATAGTAATAAGAACCCGCTACCCGTCAGGATCGCTCGAATGAAGATCGCCAGCCGACTCGCCCTCCTCACGATTCTTAGCGCGACGTTGTTGCAGCCCTGGACGGCCGCTCAGACCGGGAACCGTCCCCAGGACGACCGCGCGGTGGCGATCGATGCCTCTGCCTCTGCCCCGGCTCAACCTTTCCCCCATGTTTGGGAGAAAATGTTTGGCTCCGGACGCGCCATCCTGAGCTTGCGCGAGAGCTACCGGAACGATCTTCGCGAAGTAAAACAGATCACTGGCTTCGAATATGTGCGCTTCCATGCCATCTTCCACGATGAGGTTGGGGTTTACGACGAAGATGCGCAGGGCCATCCGGTCTATAACTTTTCTTATGTCGACCAAATCTATGATGGGCTGCTTGCCAACGGTGTCCGTCCATTCGTCGAACTGAGCTTCATGCCGAAGAAATTGGCGGCTCGAGAAGCGCTCCATGCCTTCTGGTACAAGCAGAACGTCGCTCCGCCCAAAGACTGGAATAAATGGGATGACCTCGTCACGCAGTTCAGCAGACATCTGGTCGATCGCTACGGCATTGACGAGGTTTCGCGGTGGTACTTTGAGGTCTGGAACGAACCGAACCTTGATTTCTGGGCGGGCGAGCCGCGACAGGCTACTTACTGGGAGCTTTACGATCACACCGCTCGCGCTCTGAAGCAAGTGAGCCCGCGCCTTCGCGTCGGCGGACCCGCCACCGCGCAGGCTGCGTGGGCCGATGCTTTCATTCGGCATTGCGCTGAAAACAAGGTGCCCGTCGATTTCGTCTCTTCGCACGTTTACGGCAACGACCGCGCTCAGGATGTTTTTGCCACCGACGAGAACATCCCGCGCGATCAGATGGTGTGTCGCGCCGTGAAAAAGGTTCACGATCAAATCCGTACGTCGTCCATGCCGCAGTTGCCACTTATCTGGACCGAGTACAACGCCAGCTACTCCAACCAGCCAGCCGTTACCGACTCGGTCTATATGGGTCCGTGGATGGCGGACACCATCCGGCAATGCGACGGACTGGTCGACGCGATGTCGTACTGGACCTTTTCCGATGTATTCGAAGAGCAAGGCGTGGTGAAAGAGCCGTTCTATGGCGGCTTTGGCCTGATCGCGGCCGGCGGCATTCCGAAGCCCGCTTTCAATGCTTTCAAGCTGCTGCATCGTTTAGGCGACGAACGAATTTCCGCGGATTCCAACTCCGTCCTTGCGACTCGCCGAAAAGACGGCTCGCTGGTCGTCGCCGCCTGGAACCTGATTGATCCAGATCCAATTGTCCCCGAACAAATTCCCGGCAAGTCGGGCGCTTCCCGGACCATTCATCTGCGCTTTGAACATCTCGGCGCGAATCGACGGGCTTACATTTGGCGTCTGGACCGCGACCATGGCGACGTGCATCCGGCCTACGAGAAAATGGGAGAGCCACGCGATCCGACGGCCGATCAGCTCCAGGCCTTGCAGCTGGCTGCGCAGTTGCCCACCCCGGAAATCCGCGACTTGACGGCCGGCGACTTGACCCTCGACCTGGCTCCCGATGAACTCGCGGTGATCGAGGTAAAGTAGCCGCTGCGGCGTTGTCCAATCCGCAACCAACGCGGGAAACTGTATCGCAACCTCTGGTGATGCTTCGGCCATCATGTTCATGAACCGTCCTACCCCAAACCGGCCCATCAGTCGACGGGACCTACTTGCCCGACTGGGTAAGACGATGCTGCTATCGCCCCTGCTGAACCTGGCGGTCTTGAGCACGTCCTGCGGAGGGTCTAAGACCAGCACCAATCTCGGCCCCCCGCCGCTGACCGACGATCAATTTCTGGATGAAATCGAACGCGCCATCTTTCTCTATTTCTGGGAACAGGCCAGTGTCACCACGGGCCAGGTCAAGGATCGAGCCTTCGCCGCGGGCAATGACAGTCGAACCCTCTCCAGCATTTCAGCCACGGGCTTTGGACTCACCGCTCTGTGCATCGCGGACCAGCGCGGCTACATGGCAAGCGCCAGCATCGTGGCGCGGGTTCAGACAACGTTGAATTTTCTGCTCAGCCAGATGCCGAATCAGAACGGCTTCTTCTACCACTTCGTGGATATGAACACCGGCCAGAGGGCAAGCGGGTCCGAGGTTTCTTCCATCGATACCGCCATCCTGCTCTGCGGCGTGCTTACCTGCCGCCAGCATTTTCAGGACCAGCAAATCGTCGATCTGGCCACGCAGCTTTATCAGCGCATCAACTGGCCCTGGATGCTGAACGGTGGAACCACCTTTTCCATGGGATGGACTCCAGAGAATGGATTCATCACTACGCGCTGGGATACCTACTCGGAACTGATGATGCTATACCTGCTGGCCATCGGCGCGCCCGTGAACCCGGTCCCGGCCAGCGCATGGCAGGCCTTCGCTCGCCCGACCTTGACTTATCAGGGATTGACCTACATCACGAATCTCTACGCCCCTCTCTTTATCCATCAGTACTCTCATGCCTGGTTTGATTTTCGCTCCCAGCAGGACGCCTACGCCAACTACTTTAATAACTCCATCACCGCGACCCAGGCCCACAAACTGTTCTGCTTGTCGCTCGCCGGTCAGTTCTCCGATTACTCGGACAACGTATGGGGAATGACCGCGTCGGACTCGGTAAACGGCTATGTCGTCTGGGGCGGACCTCCGACCATCGGGCCCATTGACGGGTCGATCGTTCCTTGCGCAGCCGGAGGATCCCTTCCGTTTTTGTCTCCCGACTGCATTGCCGCGCTGCGCAACTTCCAGAGCAGTTTTCCCAACGCTTGGCAGCGCTACAGTTTCGTGGACGCGTTCAACCCCCTTACCGGCTGGTACGACACCGATGTGATCGGGATCGATCTCGGCATCACGATGCTCATGGCCGAGAACCAGCGCAGTGCCTTCGTCTGGAACACCTTCATGAAGAACCCGGAGGCGGTCGCGGCCATGACGGCGGTGGGGTTCCACTAGCGTCCTGTGGGACCTGCCAATTCCGCATGCAACTCGCCAGTGCCCGCTTGCAACTAAACAATTAGTTACCTTTTGACGCGGGGCGCGTCTAAGGTGCAGGAGGACGAGCGGTGCCGCCGAGACAGTCGGGAACTTTGACCGAAGCCGAGCTGCGGATCATGAATGTGCTCTGGGGCAAAGGCTCGGGTACGGTCCAGCAAGTGCTTGATTCGATTAGCGAAAAGCCTGCGCTTGCCTACAATTCCGTGCTCACCACGATTCGCGTTCTGGAGCGCAAGGGATATCTGAAACACTTAAAGGATGGACGGGCACACGTATATACGCCGCTGGTGGGAAAGGTGGAAGCAACGCGCTCGGAAATCCGACATCTTGTGAGCCGATTTTTCAAGAACTCTCACGAGCAACTGGTCTTAAACCTCCTTGAGGACCAGGGCATCGAGCCGGAGGAAATCGGTCGCCTCCGGCAGATGCTTGTTCTGAACGCGGATCCCAAGGTTGCAATCCTGCAAGATCAAAAGCAAGATAAGGTTCTGCAAAATCAAGATAAGGTCTCAAGCAACGCGGCCCGGCTCAGAGACGGGAGCGGGTCGAAATGACTTGGCTTCCCGCAGCCGAGACCGTGGCGCAGATCGCGGTCGAGCGAATTCTCAACCCGCTGCCGGAAGGGTTGCTGGTCGCGATTTTTGCCTGGGCCTTGTTGCGGGTGTTGCCCAGGCAGAATGCGGGAACCCGGTTTGCCGTCTGGTTCACGGGCTTGCTGACAGTGGCTGCGCTTCCGTTGCTCGGCGGCGCAGGTCAAGTGCGTGCCTTCGCTCTGCCGGGAATCTCATCCTTTGTTGCCGCGAGGGAGTCAGCCGGGTCGGCCGGGTCATGGTTCGCGTCGTCATGGTTCGCCTCGTCATGGTTCGAATCATGGTCGAGCCTGCGTCCGGCCTTCGCAATTCCCGCTGTTTGGGGACTCTTCGTTTTCGTCGCGTGGGCTCTGGGCGCGGGTGTGGCGCTGTTGCGTTTGGCCGTCGGACTGTGGCGTCTGCGTGATCTGCGCCGAAATTGCACTCCGGTCGTGATAGCCAGTCTCGACCCCGCGGTGCGGGAAACGATACAAAAAACGATGGCCGCGACCGGCGCGTCCACCGCAGTCACAATCGCAACCTCGGAGTCGGTACGCGTCCCCGCTGCCATTGGCTTTTTTCACCGGACAATTGTTCTGCCCGCCTGGGCGTTGCGTGAATTGGAGCCTGCCAACCTCAACGTCGTTCTTCTGCATGAATTGGCGCACCTGCGGCGCTGGGATGACTGGACAAACCTGTTTCAGAAAATCGTGGGCGCTCTTTTCTTCTTTCATCCCGCGGTCTGGTGGATTGAAAGCCGCCTGTCGGTGGAGCGCGAGATGGCTTGCGACGATGCTGTTCTGGCCGAAACCGCGAACCCTCACGGCTACGCAGCTTGCCTGGTGTCGCTGCTAGAGAAGAACCTGGCGCACCGCTTAGGGCAACCTCCCTGGTCGATGGCTCACGCGGCCGTCAATCGGGCTGGGGAAGCTGCGCTGCGGCTAGCGCGCATTCTCGATCGCAACCGGCCCGCAGCCGCGCGAGTCTGGAAGCCCGCTCTCGGCATGGCTGGCGCCTTCTCCGTCATTTGTCTCCTGGCGTTGCCGCACGCGCCGCAGTGGGTCGCATTTGATCACGGCCCGTCCCTTCGCAGTTCCAAGAGTGTGCAGACGGCAACCGTAGTGCCTGCGAACGGACGATCGGGCGTCGCTACGGTCCAGCCGGAAGGAAGACAACCCCATCCTCGTTTGGCATCGCTTCGAACAGCCTGGAGTCGGGCCGCGATACATTCGGACGCCATCGCAGAGGCTCATCGTCATGCCGCAGCCACAAGCCGGTTGACGCCTCCGCCGGTGGTTAACGCGCGGTGGAATGCGCCGCCAACCGCCGGCCGGATGGTTGACGCTGGCACCACTGACGCTGGCTCAAACCTGCAAAGCGCGCCCCAGTTTCGAACCTTGCTCTTTGTCGAGGCTACCGAATACACGACTGCGAATTCGTCGGTGTGGAGCGTCCAGGTATGGCAAGTGATGTTGCTGAGCCCCGTCCGTGAACGTCTGGCGAGAGTTCCGGTGGCCAGCAAGATTTAGTGGCAGCAAATTTTTTTGAGAATAACAACTAGATTATTAGTTGCAAATAGTTCGATTCCATGAGGAGAAACGAAAATGAAGATGTGGCTAGAAACTTGTAAAGCACGTTGCCAAGCGGCGATCACGCGGCGTCTGGCGGTGGCTCTGATTGCGGTCGTGGCAGTTGGATCGGTGGCGACCGTCAATTTCACTAAGTCGGCAAGAGCGGCGACTGCGGCTCCAGCCGCGGCCGCGCTCGATGACAACAGCGTCTCGGCATTACTCACTCTTGATCGTGCCATGGAAACACTGGCGGCACGCGTGACCCCGGCGGTGGTGAACGTCACCGTCGTATCGAAGTCTAACGCGCAGCAGGGCGGCATGGAAGGGATGCCCGACATGCAGCAGTTTTTTGGTCCGGGTAATCCTTTCGGACGCCAGTTCAACATTCCAATGCAGCCTCAGAACCGCATGGAACACGGTCTGGGCAGCGGCGTCATCATTTCTCCCGATGGCTACATCGTGACCAACAACCACGTGATCGACGGAGCGGTCGATATTCGAGTCACCATGAGCAACCGGGAAGTCTTGCCGGCAAAGCTGATTGGCGCGGATCCTCTCACCGATCTCGCCGTGATCAAGGTCAATGGCACGAACCTGCCCAGCGTGCCCTGGGGCGACTCGGCCAGCCTCCATTCGGGCCAGACGGTGCTGGCGTTCGGGAATCCCTACGGTTTTCGGTTTACGGTGACGCGCGGCATCATCAGCGCCCTCAACCGCCCCAATCCCGACGCGAGCGATCGCCGCAAGCCGGGTGAGTTTATTCAGACCGATGCCGCCATCAATCCCGGAAACTCGGGCGGAGCGCTGGTGGACGCGCGCGGCGAACTCATCGGCATCAACACCTTCCTGATTTCATCCTCGGGGTCATTCTCAGGGATGGGATTTGCGATTCCCACGCAGATTGTCCAACCCACGGTCGAGACCCTGATTCGCGACGGTAAAGTTACGCACGCGTTTATCGGGATTCAGATTGCCGACGTAACTCCCGACAACGCGAAGTTCTTCCAGATGAGCAAGGCGGAAGGAGCCCTGGTCAGCGAGGTTCAAGCGGACGCGCCCGGAGCTAAAGCGGGTCTGCAAACCGGAGACGTGATCACCGCACTCGATGGCAAGCCCGTCATCGACGCCGGCCAGTTGCAAATGCTGGTCGGACAAAAACGCCCGGGTGACACCATCCATCTGCAGGTCGTGCGCGACAGCAAACCGACGAACATCGCGGTGACGCTCGAAGCGCTGGGTGGCAAGGGCGCAGAGACCGCCGAAAACGAACACGGAAAAGGCCGCTGGGGCCTGCGCCTCGCCGACCTGACCCCGGAATTGCGCAATGAAATAGAGCCGCAGGGGCTGGGAGAAAAATCGGTCCACGGCGCGGTGGTCGAGGATGTCCAGCCCGGCAGTCCCGCCGACAACGCGGGTTTGCAGCGTGGGGACGTCATCATGGAAGTGAACCGTCGCCCCGTGAAATCCGCATCGGATGTGGCGCAGGCGTTGTCCAGCGTGCCAAGCGGTCAGGATGCACTGGTGCTGGTATTTTCGAACGGAGGCAGCACCTTCCGGGTGTTGCATTCCTCCCAGGGTTAGCGCGATCAGGGGTAGTGCTACCAGGGCAGGTTGACCCAGGCTAGTTCGATCGAGCTAACTCGGACAGCAAATGGCGCGCTGTGTTCCGCCCAGTCCCGGGCGGGATGCAGCGCCCATTCTTTTGCCCAAGCAAATCGGAATTCACTGATGCAGCCATAAGCAATCCGAATTGGACTCCGCCCAAACCGGGAATTAAGGTTTCTAATCAAGGTACTTATCAGAGATAGTGCGGGGGTGAAGAAAAAATTTCGATCGTATTCCGCACCGTAGTAATCAACAATGCGATAACTGCTGTGGAGTAGTTCCGATCTCAACCGATAGAATGGCCTCAGGGGTTGTCTTTTTTAACCTTGTGTTTGACTTTGCTCGTCGTCCTTGTGCGGTGCGCCGCAACTCACGGGTTTACGAAGGGCGAATCGTGAACGACGCTCGCAGGGGCGGGGAATTTTAGAGTCAAAGGGAGACCGGATTTGGACCGACAGAATGAACTAGTTCAGGACCAAGAGCACTCGTCTACTACGACTTCCTCTTCCTGCTCTCTCGATGCCAGTTACGTGCTCACTTTTGAAGAGATCGCAAATCTGGCAGCCGAGCCCGGCAAACCCGCCGACACACTGATGAACGTTGTCGCCTTGATCGCCCGCCGGTTTGGCACCGATGTCTGCTCCGCCTACTTGCTCGAACCGGACCGGGCCAATCTCGTGCTCGCCGCCACCATCGGTCTGCGCCGTGAGTGCGTTGGCAAGCTTCGCATGGCCGTCAATGAAGGACTTACCGGCCTGGTTGCGGAACAAGTGCGTCCTGTGGCTGTCGAGCGCGTTAAGAATCATCCTCGCTTCAAGTTCTTCAGCGAATTGGGAGAGGAGCCCTGCCAATCGTTCCTGGGCGTTCCGTTGATTGATCGCGGAGTGCTGCAGGGCGTGCTCGTGGTGCAGACCATCGAACCGCGAATCTTCCCCGAAGACGAGATTCGTTTACTGACTGAGGCTGCGAACCGGGTGGCCCACATCGTGAGCGAAGCCCGTACCCTCGACCGTTTCATCGCGCCCGCCCAGGAGCGCTTGTGGACCCTGGCCCGCAACTTGTGGTGGAGTTGGGATCACGACGCCGCCGGCTTGTTTCGCGATATCGATCCCCTGCGCTGGAGCCAGCTCAATCACAGTCCGGTCTCGCTGCTGAACGAGTATCCGCTGGAAAAACTCGAGGCGCGCGCCACCGAACTCAACCTGCACAGCCGGATCAACTACGCCTATCGTCGCCTGTGCGAGTATCAGGACGCGGAGCGAACCTGGGGAGCGCGTCGCGCCGGAGTGCTGCGGCCCCGTCCCGTGGCTTATTTCTCCGCCGAGTTTGGCGTGCATGAGTCTCTTCCGATTTATTCCGGAGGGCTTGGAGTTCTGGCCGGCGATCACATCAAGAGTGCCTCCGATCTTGGCATCCCGTTGGTTGGTGTCGGGCTGTTTTACGGCCAGGGATATTTCCGACAGCGCCTGGATCGCGACGGCTGGCAGCACGAAGAGTACCTCGAAACCGACGTCAACCAGTTAGCGATGGAAACCGCCATCGGGAAGAACGGCAGGCCAGTCGTCGTTCAAGTCGACACCCATCATGGTCCGATTTACGCCAAGGTATGGCGCGTCAAAGTGGGTCGCTGCGATTTGTTCCTGCTCGATTCGGACGTGGACGGCAATACGCCAGAAGATCGCGAGATGACATCGCGTTTGTACGGGGGCGACGGCCGGGTTCGCGTCCACCAGGAGCTGCTGCTCGGAGTGGGTGGATTGCGTGCTCTGAAAGCTCTCGGCATCACGCCCGGAGTTCTACATCTGAATGAAGGACACAGCGGATTTGCCGTGCTGGAAGCGATTCGCCAACGCATGGAAGATGAAGGCATCAGCTTCGACAAAGCCGTGCCTCGAGTTGCACGGGAAGTGGTTTTCACGACTCACACTCCCGTCCCCGCCGGCCACGACCGCTTTGATGCCGATTTGATTGAAGAGCATCTTGGACCTTTGCGCGAGTCCCTTGGCCTTTCCCGGGAAAGCTTCATGGCGCTCGGGCGCGAGCATCCCGAAAGCGACGAGCGTTTCTGCATGACTGTGCTCGGCCTTAAGCTCTCGCGCCGCGCCAACGCGGTTTCCTCTCTGCACGGTGAAGTCTCCCGCGCCATGTGGACCGGGCTGTTTCCCGGCAAACTGGAAGATGCGGTTCCCATTGGCCACATCACCAACGGCGTCCATGTGCCCACCTGGCTCGCGCCCCAGATGTTCCGCCTCTATGATCGCCATCTTGGCACCGGCTGGCATCTGCGCGGCAGTGAAGCCAAGATCTGGGATGGCATCGACAACGTCGACGACGGCGAGCTCTGGGAGACGCATTTCAACCTCAAAACGCAAATGATCGAATTCGTTCGCCGCCGGGCTGTCAAGCAGGCCGCGCGCCGCGACGAACCGCGCGCCGTACTCCAACAACTGGAACGCGCCCTCAGCCCCGACGCCCTCACCATCGGTTTTGCGCGCCGCTTTGCCACCTACAAGCGCGCCAATCTGATTTTGGCAGACATCGAAAAGATTGCCAGCATGGTTAACGATCCGAAGCGCCCGGTGCAGTTCGTGTTTGCGGGCAAAGCGCATCCCCTTGACGAACCGGGCAAGCGCGTTCTGCAGCAGATTGCGCAGTTGATGCGCGATCCGAAGTTTGCCGACAAATTTGTTTTTGTCGAGGATTACGACATCAACGTCGGACGCCATCTCACCCAGGGTGTCGATGTCTGGCTGAACAATCCGCGACGTCCCCTGGAAGCCTCCGGAACCAGCGGCCAGAAAGTTGTCTTGAACGGTGGCTTGAACCTCTCAGTCCTGGATGGCTGGTGGGCGGAGGCGTACGACGGTTTGAACGGCTTCGCCATCGGCAATGGCCGAACCCACTCGGACATGAATGTTCACGACAGCCGCGACGGTGACGACCTGATGCGAGTGCTGCGCGATGAAGTCATTCCTCTCTACTATCATCGCGATCGCGATGGCCTTCCGCGCGGCTGGATCCAGCGGATGAAACGCACCATCCGCACTCTGGGTTGGCGCTTTAACGCCGACCGCATGGTGATGGACTACACGCTGCAGTGCTACGTGCCCGCCGCCGGTGGCACCTCAAGCGAGCAACGCCTGCGGCAGTAGATTGTCAGTTCAACTGAGGGCCGGTCGCCCGCGCCCGGCCCTTTTTGATTTCAATACCCAGCCGGCACCGCGGCGTCTTCGGGATACCCCGCCATCCCGAACTCCGGCACGTCGAGTCCTTCCTCTTCCACCTCGGGAGGCACGCGCATGCTTTTCACTTTATTGACGACGGCAAAAACCACGTAAGTTCCGCCGAACGCCCACACGGCATACAGAGTCGCTCCCATGAGCTGGCAAAAGAACTGCCGGGTGTCGCCGTGAATTAATCCGGTCACGCCCTGGCCTGCGTGCCCGAGATACGACGCAGCGCCCACGCCGTTCCATCCCGCGCCGTAAGCGCCGTCGGCAAAAATGCCCACGCTGACCGCGCCCAGCCAACCACAATATCCGTGCACGGAAATTGCGCCGCAGGGGTCATCGACTTTGAGAACACGGTCGTTGAAGATAACGCCGCCGCAGACCAGCAGGCCGGCCAGAATTCCGATGACAACCGAGGACGTGGGCGACACAAAAGCGCAAGGCGCGGTAATTGCGACCAGTCCCGCCAGCATCCCGTTGCACGCCATGGTGATGTCCGGCTTTCCGAACAGGAAGTACCAGAGCAGCATGGCGGCGGCTGATCCCGCGACTGCCGCCAGATTGGTGTTCACAGCTACCACCGAAATTCGCAGATCGGTGGCTCCCAAAGTCGATCCCGGATTAAATCCCATCCAGCCAAAGAGCAGGATGAAAGTTCCCGTGACCACATAAACAATGTTGTGAGCCGGGAAGACCCGAATCTTTCCACCGGGCCCATACTTACCCAGTCGCGGACCTAAAATAATTGCCAGTGCCATGGCGGCGAAACCGCCAACCGCATGCACCACCGTAGAGCCGGCAAAGTCGACATATCCGTGGCCGAGATTCATTGTCGACCCCACTTGCGAGAGCCAGCCTCCGCCCCAGGTCCAGCAGCCTGAGATGGGATAAAGAATCGCGCCAATGAATAACTCACACAGCAGAAATGCCCAGAATGTAATGCGCTCGCAGATCGCGCCCACGATGATGTATCCGGCCGTCTCCATGAAGACGACTTCGAACAAGGTCAGGCAGTTGCTGGCGCTGTCATAGGCGGGACCAACCAGGAAAAACCCCTTGCCTCCGACAAATCCCCATTGGCCGCTGCCGATCAGGAACTTGTTGAGCCCGGGAATTCCGCCCAGGTTGCTGGGCGCGGCATTGATGGCCACCGCGCCAAACTGAAATGCATATCCGACCGCGTAGTAGGCCAGAAAAGCAAACACATAGGCCGCGAAGTTCAGCATCATCAGGTGCGCGACATTTTTCTTGCGCACCAGTCCGCACGTAAGCAGCGCAAATCCCGCCTGCATGAACAGGACGAGATAACCAGTGTTGAGTGTCCAGGCAAAATTAGTGGCCACGCGCACGTGCCCCACGCCGTCGGCTAGTTTCACCGCCAGAGGCTCTTTCGCGGCCTGCGCCTGATAGTCGTCGTAAGCCTTCTTGTTCGCGGCGTAATCCGGAGCCGATTTGTCCGTCGGTTCAGCCACGGCAAACGGATTGCCGGCCGCGTCTACCACGGCTGTACGGTCACCGGTCGCTATACCCGACGGATCCGGTTTAGGCGCATCGTCACCCCAGCACCGGACCGGCAATGCCGCGACAATTCCGGCCCCGAGTACGATGGCCAGAACCAATGCAGATAGAGACGAGGACCCAAATCCAATCAAAGATGACCATCGGCGCAGACAGCGTCCGTCCGGTTGTTTCGTCATACCATTGCTCCTGTTTTCATACGGTCGACAAATTCCTACTGATGGTTGCGTCGCGGGGAAGGGCGGATGTGAAACACGGCATGAAATGGGTTTGCAAGTCTCCAGTTCGCGTGCTGGAACAGCCTCTCACACTAAATGCCGCCGAGCCGCCGAGTCCAATAGAAATTTCTTCTCGCAATCATCAGAAAAGCTTTCATGAACCGAGATCACAAACGCAAACTCTTTCGTCGAGACAGAATTTATCCCATCCTCCAGGGTGCTGGGAAGTGCTACGGCGGCCCGACGCAGGTTCCGACTTGACAGTTCCCCCTAAGCATTTATCATAGATGCATATTTATGCATAAAAATGGATAAATATGCCTCAAGGCAGCATGAGGGGCCACGTCGGCCGGTTAGACTTAAAAGAAATTGATGCCGCACAAGCTTAAAACCGCGGTGCTCGGAGCGACCGGCTACTCCGGTATCGAACTCGCGCGCCTGCTTGCCCGCCATCCCCGAACGGAGGCTCCGCTACTTTTGCGGCGCCATTCCGAGAAAAGCGCGGGCAAGGGCCCGGAACCCCCCGACGCCCTCGCTCTTGGGTTGCCTCACTCCGGCAACGGCCGAGCCAATGGCCGTTCCAGCATCCAGTCGTTTTCGTGGTCGGCATTAGAGGAACATGGCGTTGAGCTTTTATTCCTGGCCACACCGCACGCCGTTTCGCGCGAACTTGTCCCGGAAGCGATCTCCCGCGGTCTGCGCCTGGTCGACCTCAGCGGCGCCTGGCGTTTGAAACAGGAGCAGAATCGCGCCGTCTATGGCTTCAAAGACGCTGACCCGCAGACCGCCACGAAGCTCACCGCGGAGGCCGTTTATGGACTGCCGGAGTTGAATGCTGTCCCGATAAAATCAGCCGCTCTCGTGGCCAATCCCGGATGCTACGCGACTTCGGTGATTCTGGCGCTGGCTCCCTTGCTTGCAGCGGATATGGTCGATCGCGATCGCGGCATCATTTCCGATTCCAAATCCGGAGTTTCGGGCGCCGGCAAGGAGCCTACCGCGCGCACTCACTTTGTGTCGGTCGCCGACAATTTCTCCGCCTACTCCGTCTTTTCCCACCGGCACACCGGCGAGATTCTCGAACAGTTGGCGCTCAACTCCAGCCAGTTCATTTTTACTCCCCACCTTCTGCCCATCCCGCGTGGCATCCTGTCCACAATTTATTTGAACCTGAATCGCGAAGTGACGGCGGACGAGATTCAAGACTGTCTCCGCCATTTTTACCAGGGGAAGCGTTGGGTTCGCATTTTTCCGGCATCGACTTTGCCGGAAATCCACTTCTCGGCGCACACCAACTACTGCGACATGGGTGTTTGCCTGGCCCCGGATGGCCGCCGCTTGGTGATTGTGTCCTGTCTCGACAACCTGCTCAAAGGCGCAGCTGGTCAGGCCGTCCAGAACATGAACCTCATGTACGGCTGGGACGAGGCGGAGGGCCTGCAATGAAAATCGTGGTCAAGATCGGCGGCGCGGCGCTGGAGGATAAGCCGACGCTTCAGAAGTGCGCGAAAGCCGTGGTGCAACTCGCCCACGACGGACACCAGGTCGCCGTCGTGCATGGTGGTGGTGGCGCACTGACGCGAACTCTGGAACTGCTGGGCAAGAAAAGCGACTTCGTTCACGGTTTGCGGGTGACCGATGCTGAAACGCGCGATGTAGCCTTGATGGTGCTCGCCGGCATCGTGAACAAGAGCCTGGTGGCCGCCATTGCCGCAGCCGGTCAACCGGCCATCGGCCTCTGCGGCGGGGATGGCGGCGTCTTTCGCGCCCGCAAGAAACACGACGCGGAGCACGACTTGGGGTTTGTCGGTGAAATCTGTTTCTCCGAGCCACGCTGGTTGCGGGCGATCTGGGCCGAAGGCGGCATTCCTGTGCTCTCTTCGCTTGCTCTTGGAGGCGACGGCCAGTATTACAACGTCAACGCCGACCAGATGGCGGCCGCCTGTGCCATCGCCTGCGAGGCCGACGCCTTGATCTTTCTCACCGACGTTCCCGGAGTGAAGCAAGCGGACGGCGCCGTGATCCCCAGGCTCGACACCAAGCAAGTGGCCGGCCTGATCGAAACTTCCGTCGTCAGCGGCGGCATGATGCCTAAACTCGAGGCCTGCGCGCAGGCCCTCAAGAGCGGTGTGGGACGTGTGCGCATCTTGCCGGCGGCGCAAGTCGAAATGCTGCCCCTGTTCTATTTCACGAAGCTGGAATGTGGCACCGAGGTGCTCCGAGCATGAGTCTGGCTTCCGTCACTCGCATGGAAGCGGAGCTTTTGCTTCCTACTTACGAGCGCCATCCCATTCTCTTTGAGCGCGGGCGCGGCGTCTATCTCTGGGATTCTCAAGGCAAGCGCTACCTGGATTTTCTGAGTGGAATCGGAGTCAATGCCCTGGGCCACAATCATCCCGCGATCCAGGCGGCGATCCGGCGTCAGGCCGGCCGCCTGATTCATACCTCGAATCTTTTTTTTCATGAGTATCAGGCGGAACTCGCGCAAATACTAACCACGATTTCCGGCTTGGACCGCGCTTTTTTCTGCAACAGCGGCACCGAGGCCTGGGAAGGAGCGCTCAAGATCGCTCGCGTCTTCGGGCAGACGACAAATCGAAAGGGCAGAAAAGCAAAGACCCGCATTCTCGCCATGGATAACTCTTTCCACGGACGCACTTTTGGCGCGCTCTCTACCACGGGTCAGCCCAAATATCGCGCTCCGTTCGTCCCTCTGGTACCCGGCGTCACCTTCGTCAAGTTCAACGATCTTCGCGACCTGCAACGGAAGTTCGACTCCAGCGTTTGCGCCGTGTGCATTGAGACCATTCAAGGAGAAGGCGGAATTCATCCCGTCAACCGGGAGTTTCTCGACCTGGCCTCGCGCTTAACGAAACGCGACGGCGGCTTGCTGGTGCTTGACGAAATTCAATGCGGCCTTGGGCGCACCGGACGCCACTTTGCCTACCAGCATTATGGCATCGTGCCCGATATCGTCACTGTCGCCAAGCCACTAGCCAGCGGTTTGCCCCTCGGAGCAATCCTGACCACCGAACGCGTTGCCGGTTGCATCCATCCCGGTATGCACGGCACAACGTTCGGCGGTGGTCCGCTCGCGTGTGCTGTCGCCATCGCATTTCTGCGTCAGGAAAAGAAACTGCTGAAGCATGTGCAAGCGCTCGGCAGATACTTTCACGCCGCGCTCGCGGGTCTGGACAAGAAGCACAAATCGATTCAGGAAGTCCGCGGAGCGGGTCTGATGCAGGCCCTGGAACTGGACTCATCCGAACTGGCGAAGGCGGTAACCGGGCAACTGCTGCGCGAAGGCATTATCATCAATCGCACGCATGAAACCGTGCTGCGTTTTCTGCCGCCGTATGTGATTCAGAAAAAGCACGTGGATCTGGTCGTCAAGGCGCTGGACGCGGCGTTGCATAATAATGCGGAAGCCAGTCACCAATCCGGAGAAGGCGTCAAAAAAGCGGAGAAATCCACTTCGCAGCGCCCGGAGTCTCATGCGCACGCGTGAAGCGATTCTGCCTGATGCGGAGCAGATTCACGCGCTCATCGCCGCCTACTCCGGCGATGGCACCCTGCTGCCGCGTACCCTCGCGGAAATCTGCGAGAACGTTCGCGACTTTGTCGTACTAGAGCAGGACGGGCGCATCATCGGCTGTGGCGCTCTTCATCTTTATGGCGTGCATCTGGCCGAGATTCGTTCCATCACCGTCGACCCCAGAAGTCAAAGCGGCGGCGGCGGGCGGCGTCTGGTCAAGGCTCTTCTGGCGCAAGCGGAAAAACACAAAGTCACCTGCGTTTGCCTGTTCACCCGCATTCCAGAGTTTTTCTCTCGCCTCGGATTCACCGTCGCCAACCATCAGGATCTGCCTGACAAGATCCATAAAGACTGTTATCAATGCCCACGGCTTTATCGCTGCGACGAGGTGCCCATGATTCGCGGAGAGCTGCCCACCTTCGCAATTCTGCCACCGCCCAAGAACTGGTTGAAGATTCAGGCATGACCGCGCTTCGTAGTTCTCCCGAGAAAATTCGCATCCCTCTGGGATTTACGTTCGCCGCCCTCGCCGCCGGAATTAAGGCGAGCGGTCGCCCTGACCTCGCGCTGGTGGAAGCGGGCACAGGCGCGACCGCGGCCGCATTGTTCACGAAAAACCGTGTCGTCGCGGCTCCCGTGGAAGTTGGCCGCGCAGCGTTACTCGCGACCGGGGGCCGGGTTCGAGCGCTGGTCGTGAACTCTGGCAACGCCAACTGCGCCACTGGAAAGGCCGGCATCCACGCTTGCGAAGAAGTCTGCCGCGTTGCCGGGAAACTGCTGAGCGCGCCCCCCGCTGAAATTTTTCCTTCCTCGACCGGCATCATCGGAGTTCGTCTGCCGGCGCAAAAAATCCGCGCCCACCTGCCGGAACTCATCGCCACGAGATCCGCCAGTCGACCTTCTGTTCTCGCGTTCGCTCGCGCCATCATGACCACGGACACGCGTCAGAAGATAGCGTCCGCCAGCATTGAACTCGGCGTGCAAAGAGTCACCCTGCTCGGAATCGCCAAGGGCGCGGGCATGATCCATCCCCAGCTCGCGACCATGTTGGTCTACTTGTTCACCGATGTGGCTGCAAGTGCCCGCGAATTACAATCTCTCCTCCACGAAGCCTGTGACGATTCATTGAACTGCATGTCCATCGACGGCGACACTTCGACCAACGACACTGTGTTGCTGCTGGCGAGCGGCGCGAGCGGGGTTCGCGCTAGAGATGCTCGCAGCCGCAAGAAGATTTCCGACGCTCTCACCGCCGTATGCCAGTCGCTGGCCGAACAGATTGTCAGCGACGGCGAGGGTGTTCAGCATGTGATCCGTCTATTCGTCGAACAGGCGCGCAGCAGGGAAGAGGCGATGCAGGTTGCGCGCACCGTGGCTCATTCCATGCTGGTGAAGACCGCGTGGGCGGGCGCCGACCCGAATTGGGGACGCATTCTGGCGGCGGTGGGAAGATGTGGCGTGCCCATTGATCCAGAGCGCGTTCATATCTTCATCGGCAGTCAGAAAGTCTGCGCAAGAGGAACAGCTTGCTCGTTCGATGAGCATCTGGCCCATCGCCATCTCGCCCGTCCAGTCTGCGACGTTCGCGTGCGGCTTGGACGTGGCCGGCAAGCGGTACGATTTCTCACCACCGATCTGACCGCCGAATACGTAAGGATCAACGCGGATTATTCCACGTAGAAATTTGCTGTCAGAAGCTGAACATCGCCTGCAGTTCAATCTTGCGATTGGCCGCCGCGCTTGAGAACGGCCCACCCGCCAGCGCAATCGACTGCCCGAAATTGGGTGAATTCAGCACTCCTACTGGAGTCGCCGCATTGACCTTGTTGAGCACGTTGCGCGCATTCACGCTGAAGGTCAAAGTGTAGCGTCGAGTAGATGCCGGAGGCCCACCGCCAAATCCACCGCCCCCCCGTCCAAATCCCCCGCCACCACCGCCGCCGCCGCGAGGACCACCCCCGCCCGGAGGGCCCCCGCCGCTCGCCTGGGTCGCATTTTTTCCGAGATCCGGACCGAATCCGAATGTCTTTGCGAGCCGCAGATTAAGAGTGAAGTGGTTGGGACCGGTGAGGTAGTTGATAGGGATAAGAACGTCAGAAGCCGTCGGATTCGGATTGTAATGGCCCGGCGAGGTCAACGAGGGATATGCGGGATTGTTCGAAAATGCGGGCCGATCGTTCAAAATGGTGTCGTTGTTCAAGTCGTTCTGGCCCACCGTCACGTTATAAGGCGACCCCGAATTAAAAATCATGAAAGGGCTCAGGCGGAACGCATGGGGCAGACCGATGGTGCCGCCCATGAACAGCCGGTCCCGAATGTCAAAGGAAGCCCGTCCGTAATCGGCGCCGAGATCGTGTGAGTTGGCAGGAAAGCTGGAAGCGCCCGAGGCATCGCTGTTGGCGTAGTTCAAACTGTAGTAGCCGAAGAGCGAAAGTCGGGCGCCGGCTCGGATGTTGAAATTCACGATCAGCTGATTTTGGCGAAACACTCCCTCTGACGAGTACTGATAAAGCGGCGCCAGTCCGTTCGGGGCCGAACCTGGGGTGCCCGGAAACGGCGCGTTGACGTTCAGCGACTCGAATTCGTGCACCCCGCGCGAATTCAGATACGAAAGCGTAAGATTCGCGATCTTTGTCACCTGTCGCTCCAGGCTGAACGCGCTCTGCATGATGTAGGGCGAATGCAAGCTTGAACTGATCTGATAGGTCGTCTGAGTCTGGGGCGTGAGCAGGCTCTGGCAGGATGGCGGCGTGAAGTCCGGAAAGCACGCGGGCGGGGGGGAAGCCACAACATACTGCTGCTGCGTCATACCGTTCAGTCGGTCCGCATTGAGCACCAGATCCTGAGTGAATCGGTCGTAGAAGAAGCCGAAGCCGCCGCGCAGCACGGTTTTCGGCGCGCTCTTTCCTCCGCCTCCGATGCCCCATGCAAAGCCGAGGCGCGGCGCCCAATCCGCATGATCGTGGATCGCATTCTGGGTTTCAAGGCGCAGCCCTCCACTTAAGGTGAACGTCGGACTGACCTTCCAGTCATCTTGTACGTACAGCCCGGCGTCGGCGACCGTGACCGGAACGCTCGGCACCGCGCCGCTGGCAGTCGCATCAAGCCTGAACTGGATGGGCGTGCCATTCGGCAGACCCTGCAACGCGTTACTGTAAGTCTGCAGGTCAGGAAAGATGTAAGTGCCGTTAAATCCAGCGCCCGACAGGTTGACTTCGTGAACTGCCCGCAGCCGTCCTCCAAACTTCACGAAATGTTTGCCCAGCGACAGGGAGGTGTAATTCTGCAGTTCATAATGATCCTGATGGTCGGTCTCCGCTCCGGAACTGCTGCCTCCACCCGTGAATGCGCCCTGCACGCTGATCGACGGCAGAATGCTGAGCGGAGTCTGCCCGCTGTTGTCACGCAGGTACTGGAAGCGAGTTTCGTTGACCGCCTTCGATCCCAGAATCTGGGTGTCGCTGAGTTGTACCGTGTGCTCCGTGGAAGTGGTGTCGTAGCCCGCATCGGGTAGCGTCGATCCGCCCACGCCCGCGTTCTGCTGCGTATCGCGGTAAAACTGGTAGCGTGCCGTCAACGTGTTGTTAGTGCTGATTTGATAGTCGATGCGCGGGCTGATGTTGGTGCGGGTGTGGGGGTTGGGAACGCTTTCGCTCAGTTGAACCGGCAGCAGCGTGTTCGGATCCAGCGCGGGCGTATTCACGACTGCAATTTCATCGATGTTGCGGCGCTGCACGTTGAAGAAGAATGAGGCCTTCTTGTTGATCGGGCCCCCGATGTTGCCCATGTAGATCACGGAATCGTAAGGCTGCGTCGCATCCGCCGCGAGAAAAGGATTGCGGGTGTTCAGCCCCGAATTGTTGCCCTCGACTGAGAACTGTCCGTGGTATTTGTCGGTGCCGGGCTTGGTGAAGACTTCAATCCGGCCATAGCCCAGCTTGTCGTATTCCGCCGAGAACGGATTCTGATTGATGCGAATCTCGCGGATCGAGGACTTCGGCGGCAATTGTCCCGCAGTAAATCCATCAATATAAATCTGGCCGCCATTGGGGCCGGCCGAAGGTCCAGCCAGCGCCTCCAGGTCAGACTGCAATTCATCGGGATCGTCGGGAAGCGCTTCCAGATCCTTGCCGCTGAGCACGATCGCACTCGCGTTACTCGCGGGGTTGGTGTCGAGGGTTGGCCCTTCCGCCTCCACGTTGACTTTTTCCTGTTTCACATTGATGTCGAGGGCAATGTTGAATTGCGCAACCTGGCCCGCGGCCACGTCAACGTCGTTCTGTACAAAAATCGCGAACCCCTGTGCATTTGCCGTGACCGTGTATCTACCGGGCGGCAGATTTCCGATCTCGTAATTGCCGGTTTTGCCGGTGTTGGCTGAGTGTGTTGCCCCTCCGGAAACCAGCACGGCCACGGTCGCGTTCGCGACTACCGCGCCCGATGGGTCCGTCACCTGGCCGCGCAAGGTCCCTGTCGTTGCCCCGGTCGTTGTTGACTGTCCCATGGACTGCCCCCATCCCGCAGCCGACACAATTAGAATTGCCACGATCAAAACTGATAAATACTTCAACACGCACCTTATTCTTTCCAGGCAGATCAAATGGATTGAAATTGATTTATTGCTGTCCGGCTTCACCTTCTCCGCCAGCCGCGCTCAGCGACCACGGCGACAGCAGTGAAGAGGCGCTTCGATTGGGCGCCGCGGTTAGAATCGCTTCCACTCCGGCCAGCAGCGTAATCGCAGTTACCGCGCCTGAATCTGTTCCTTCCGTCGATACGATCATCACTGCATCCCCCTTTTGCAGGTCGGCCAAAGTATGGTTCGGCAGGCGGCTCAGCATGCGCTGAAAATCTGGAGGACCGTTTCCACCCGGCCCGCCTCCCTGCCCACGCCCGGTTTGCGCCTCGGTTGATGTCTCCCCTCGCGCCCCGTTTGCCCCGGCCCCGGCGGGCATTCGTTGGCTTTGGCCTTGACCATTCGCTCCCGGCTGATCTCCACTTGCGCCTCCCGCTGATCCTTTCAATCGCATCGCGATGCGTTGCGCCATCTCCGGCGGTAGCTTCTTCATTTGTGAGTCCGGAGAAACCTTCACCACCACAGTGCTCTTGCCGATCGCGTCCTGCACCGTCATGGTATTGTTGGCGGCGTCGATTGTCTTAATGGTGCCCGCAATGTTCCGAAATGCCCCGGTAACAATCTCCTCGGCCTTCAGTTCGCTGCCATCCGCGCTGCGAACTCCCCGTGCGCGCAATTGGTCTCCCGCCTTGATTTGATCGAGATGCGATGGCTTGGCATCGTCGAACTTGACCGAGTCCGGCGCGTAGCGTCGCAAGATTGTTTCTTTCGCAATGTGAACCGCGATGCTCCGGTTCGCCGCGGCCCCGCCCGATCCCGACGCGCCCGACCCGGGCGCAGGCGCCGAGGAAATCGTGATTGTGTCCTTGGCCGCGTCCACTTTCGTCACCAGCCCGCCCACTCCCCGTTTTTGCCAGTCGTCGCGTTCGGCCTGCTGTTTGGCGGCTACATCCGCCTGCTTCATCACAATCACGGCCAGCGCACTGATAGTGTGTCCGTCGACATCGACGCGTTGGCCTCGAACCAGCACGCGGTCCCCCGGCTGTAGGTCTTGGGTCTGCAGCGGCGTCGCGTTCTTGAGATCCTTTTCGCCCGGTGGCACGCGCAGGATCTTGGTCGATTCGGTGAGCTTTGCGGTCACCTCGCCGCCGGATTCCGTCGTAACCGTGATCGAATCCGTCTGAATGCTCTTGATTGCTCCCACTGTCTTGGCGACTTGTGCGTTTGTCGTAGCCGGCGCTTTTTCCTGTGCACCAACCCTTCCCATCCCTGTCAAGATGAGGGCCACCGCCGCCAATATTGCAAACCGCGGCCGCGCCGCGTGCTGCCGTCGATCACCCTCGCGTATCGCCATATCTGAACTGTACTTTATCATCGCCGAACCCCGGCATTTCTTCCCTTTACGAAGTTTTACCCAGTATTGACGTTGCTTTTACAGGACACGTGGCAACTTCGACTCCGTTGCCGCGCATCCACTCTTAAGGACTGTCGTGTCTCCTGGCGAACGACAAAACGACCAAACAAATAACCAGTCATGCTTGCATTGCCCGTCGGTCTGACAGATTCAGCCCCGAAGTACGCCTTCATCCGGTTGCCAGTAGCGTCATATGCCGAAATGATGATTGTTTTTCCCAGTTGGGCAGCCGCGATACTGGCTGTGTACTCCGTTCTCTGGTGCAGCGTCGGCGTTCTTAAGGTTCGTCTGAAATGATTCGTTTGAGAGAAGGAGATAGCTCGCAATGAAAAAATTAATTAATGAAGGGTCAATGAATGAACGATCAATGGAGGATGCCAGGTGATTGAATTCCGGTCGCATATCCGGCGGCCTGCGGTTCAGAAGTTCGCGCCCCGTTCGATTCTGTCGATGACGGTTGCCACTGCCCTGGTTGCCGCGCTGTTCGCCTTTCACGGAGTCAGCCGCCTGATGCAGGCGCAGGATACCGCCGCCACCATCGCGGTCGACGTCAACGTGGTTACATTGCCGGTCACCGTTCGCGACAAACATGGCGCCATCGTGCGCGACCTCACCAAAGACGATTTCACGCTGCAGGAAGATGGCCGCCCGCAGACCATAAAGTACTTCTCTCAGGAAACAAATCTACAGCTCACGCTCGGGCTTCTGGTTGACACCAGCCGCAGCCAGACCAATGTTCTCGATGCCGAGCGCAGCGCCAGCCGCAGCTTTCTCGATCAGATGCTGGTGCAGCCTAAAGACAGGGCTTTCCTCATTCACTTCGATAAAGAGGTGGAACTGCTGCAGGACATGACTTCATCGCGCGAGAAGCTGCAAGCCGCGCTCGATTTGCTCAAGACGCCATCCGACCGGGAGCGATCCAACGATCCCGACGACTCCCGCTCCGGCTCGCATCATGGCGCTGGCACTCAGCTTTACGATGCCGTGTTTCTGGCGTCCAACGAGTTGATGAAAAAGCAATCGGGCCGCAAAGCTCTCATCCTTCTCTCGGATGGCGTCGACCGCGGCAGCAAGACTAACTTGGATAGCGCGATCGAGTCCGCTCAACGCGCCGACACGGTGATCTACTCGATTTACTTCGCCGACTCTCATCGCGACCGCGACGAAGGCCAAAGGCACGGCGGCGGAATGGGCCGCGGCGGCTGGCCGGGCGGAGGAGGTGGGGGCTGGCCCGGTGGCGGAGGTGGTTCTCCGGGCGGCGGCGGCCGCGGCGGCCAGCGTCATCCTGAAGAGCCGCGCGTCGATGGCAAGAAAATTCTGGAGCGTGTTTCTAAAGAAACTGGCGGTCGTTTCTTCGAAGTCACGAAGAAGCAAACGGTCGGTGACATCTACAGCGGCATTGTCGAGGAGCTACGAACCCAGTACAGCATGGGCTATACGCCCGACAAAGACAGCACGTCGAGCGGCTATCACCACATTCAGCTGGCGGTGAAGAAAAAAGACCTGACCGTACAGACCCGAGACGGCTACTACGCGGATCGCAGCAACAACTGACCTTGATTTTGTCGCCGGGCAAAGGACGAACTACTTAGCGGCCAGTTCTTCGCGCAGAGCCTTGCCGAGCGCCGCCTGACGGTCGGCCGTGAGTTTAGCTCCCTCTGACGTTAGATACAGTACGTCGATCGCCATCTGCCCCTCGGTCTCGATCAGCGCGATTTCGATGTTGCAATTATGCTTCGACACCAGCGAGCACATTCGGTAAAGCAGTCCCGGACGATCCTGAGTCAGCACCTGCACGAGCGTGCTGTGCGTCGAAGAATTATCGTCGAACTCGATCTGGGTCGCGATCTTGACTTTCGTGCTGTCCGCCTTCTCCGCTTTCAGACGGTCGCGCAGCATGCGAGCGAGGTCGGTCTGTCCTTTAATTACGGCGGCGATACTCTGTTTTAGACGCTCCCATTCCTGCAAATTCATTTCCAGCGTGCGAAAGCGATCGGTGAAATAAAACGTGTCGACCACCATTCCGGCGGCGTTCGAAAAGGCATTGGCCTTCACGATGTTCATGCCCCACGCGGCCAGGGCTCCCGAAACCGAAGCGAACAGGAAGGGGCGGTCGGTGGTAATTAAGGTCAGCTCATACCAGTGTCGAACCTGCTTCAAATTCAACTGCACGCCGTCCTGTCCTACACGGGTGGCCATTTCGGCATGGGCCAGAACGTCGGTCGCGCCGTGGATTCGGAGATAGCGTTGCGGCAGTCCTTCGAGAAAGACGTTGATCTTCTTTCCCGCGACCGGCGCCAGCGAATGCAGATGGGCCAGGCTGGAGCCATCGTCGCTGGTGTGAACCCGCTCATCCGCGCTGCGGCTCAAGTAATTCGCGCACGCAATGTAAAGCTGCCACAAATTGTCCGCTTTCCACGGCGTCATGGCCTCGGGGTTCACGGCTTTGATGTCGGCATAGGTCATCAGGCAAAGCATTTTCAGCCGTTCCGGCGCTCCCACCTTTTCCGCGAACAACTTCACGTTCGCCGGATCGAAAACGTCGCGCCGCATCGCGGCCGACATTTCCAGATGACTACCCACCAGATAGCGCACCGTGTCGCGGTCCACTGGATCGAGATCGAGACGGTCTACGCAAGTGTCGGTTAGTTGCAGGCTGACCTCGACGTGATTTTCGCCCGGCGCCGCTTTTCCGGAATCATGCAGCAGCAAGGCCAGGTAGAGCAGTTCGGGTTGCTCCAGTTCGCTCAGCAACTCTCCAAAACGCTTGTCCCATTCCGATTTCGATTCCTTCAAACGATGCAGATTTTCGATGGCCAGAAACGAGTGTTCATCCACGGTGTAACGGTGATAAAAATCGCGCACCACCAGCGCCTCAATTCCCTTCAGTTCCGGCAACAGAAGGGTCAGCAGGCGAAGCGAGTTCATCGCGCGCAGGGCGTCGGCGGCATGAGGCTGGATCAGGGTTTCCTGCAGGTAAAGCCACAACTCAGCGCCCCGCGGAGGCGTTGCCGCCAGCGCCGGCAGGGCTTGCTCGACTTTATATTCGGTGGTGGTGCTCAGCTTCAGCCCGTGTTCGGCCATGAAATGGAAAAGCCGCAAAAGCATTTCCGGATCGCGCAGGCCATCCGATGGTTTCATCGGCTGTGATTGCTTCAGAAAGATCAGTCCATCGACCACCGAAAAATCTTCGTTGGCCACTTTTGACCGCCAGCCCTGGAATTGCCGGTGTAACGACGACCAGGCTGCCGGAATTTCCTCTAATAACTGGTTGCAGACCCGGTGTACGCCGCGAACGTGGCCGAAGTAGAGGCGCATCCAGTCCGCCGCGTTGGCAATTTCCAGATCGCTGGCGCCAATCTTTCGCGCCGCCGCCTCGTCCTGCGCCTCCCAGGTCAAGGTGTTGTCGTGGCGTCCGTGGCGGAAGTGGAGAAAACATCGCACCGACATCTGGAAATCGAGCGCTGCGTCGAACGCTCTTCTGGAAGAAACCGGCAGCAGCGTGTGCGCCTCTGGCCACACCTTCAACTTTTCCATGGCGGAAATCAGCGCCAGCCAGTTCGCCACGTTGTAATCGCGCAGACCGCCTGGCCCGTCCTTTACGTTGGGTTCCAGATGAAATACGGTATTGCCGAATTTATGATGACGCGCTCGGGTGATCTCACCCAGATTCTGGATCAGGTTGTGGCACTCCCGTCCCACCATGCGGGGCACCGCTTTTTCACGCAGCTTGGAGAAGAGTTCGGAATCGCCCGCCAGGTAACGGCAGTCGAGCAACGCGATGGCAAATTCCACGTTATCGGGATCGAGCTTTTCGCATTCCGCCAGATTTCGCGTGGCCGGACTCAGCTTCAGGCGAAGATCCCACAGTTCCTGCGAAAAACGCCGGATAGCATCTTTGAATGTGCTCTCGGAATTACTGTCGCCGTGCAAAAACAGCAGATCGATATCGGAGTGGGGGAAAAGCCATCCGCGCCCGAATCCACCGGTGGCCACTAGCGCGAAATTCTTAGGGCCTTCGCCCTCGGCAGCACTGGAACCAAGGGTAGTCGAAAGTGGGGAAAAGGATGCTGTTTGAGAGGGAATAATGATTTCGCGCCATAACCGCTGAACGATGGTATCCACCAGCGCCGTCCGCCGCGCCAGCGCCACCCGACCTTCTCCGGTGACAGAAAATTCCTGCTCGATGGCGGCGGATTCGCCGGCATACAGGTCCGACAATTCCCGGCGAACGTCAGCCACGGTGGTCATTGCGATGATACTCTCCCCGAACTGTGCAGCAGTTGCTTCAGCTTTATTCCGCTCGGCTCACAAATCTGCCGATAAGGGGGATGTCCATCTTTATTGTGGATCTGCCGTTTCGAACCCGCGTCCTATTACAGAACGCTCTCGCCACGTTCGTCGTTGCGAATCCGAATCGCTTCGTCGATGCGCGAAAGAAAAATCTTTCCGTCGCCGATTTTGCCCGTACGCGCGGCGGTCGCGATCGCCTGCACAACTTTCTCGACCAGATCATCGGCCACCACAATCTCGAGTTTCACCTTTGGTATCAAGTCCACGGTGTACTCGCGTCCGCGGTAAAACTCGGTGTGCCCTTTTTGCCGGCCATGTCCTCTGGCTTCAAAAACCGTCATGCCCTCGACGCCCACTTCGTGCAATGCGTCTTTCACGGCATCGAGCTTTGAAACCTGAATAATTGCTTCGACCTTTGTCATTGTTGTCCGTTCCCAGACCGCATCGTCCGCCTGTTACTTTCTCGCCTGCAATCGCTTAACGCAACCCAAACTCGCATCATAACAATAGTCGCTGCCTTGCGGTTTGCGGAAATTGAAACTATTTATGTTCGCCATTGGAAATCCTTATGTCTCCGGGCCCGCAGGCGGCGTAAAGGTAATCCGTACGTGCTACCCGTGAAGCTGCCCTCCAATTGACGCGGAAGGCCATTCTGCTGTTGGATGGATGCTGCGTGGCCTCTGCCCCTCCCATTCTCGATCGAGATTCCAGGCGGTTTAATCGTCTCGATGCCGTCTGGCTCACCATCTGGCTGCTCTTTCTCGTAATTCTGGCGGTTCTCCCGCCACTCCTCGAATGGCACAAGCAGTTGATCCTGCTCGCGATTGGCGTCGTCCAGGTGTTGGAGACCAAGTTGATTTCCCACTTCCCCAAGCGGGGAATCTTCTATGTAATCCTGCTTAAGATTTTGCTGGCGACGGTCCTGATCGACCACACCGGCGAAGTCGGAATCAACAGCAGTTACTATCCTATTTATTATCTGCCAGTCGTTACCGCCGCGCTTTACTGCGGCCCGCTTCTGACCCTCGTCTGGACTCTCATTGCGTCTGCCGCTTACTGTTCCTACCTCTATCCGGCGATGCAGGAATACGAACTGACCGCCGAGGCTTTCCCCTACCTCGCGCTGCGCATACTGTTTTTCTTTCTCGCCGCCATGGTTGTCAACCGCTTTGCACAGCAAAGCAAGCATCAAACCCAGCTATACCGTGAGCTCGCCGAACGCCTTGCTGAAACCAATCGCCGTCTCGAACAGGCTCAGGCGGAAGCGCGCCGCTCGGAACGCCTGGCCGCTCTCGGTCAACTTTCCGCTGGATTGGCGCATGAAATTCGCAATCCTCTCGGAGTCATCAAGGGTTCCGCCGAAATGTTGACTCAGAAATTACAAGCCTCCGACGAGCTTTCTCGAGAGTTGGCCGGATACATTTCGACAGAGGTCAATCGGCTCAGCGCGCTGGTGACGGAGTTCCTGGATTTCGCTCGTCCGCTCCATGCCCAGCCGTACCCCGCCGATCTGATCGCCCTGCTGGATCGCGTTCTGCAAGTCGTCGCGGCGCGCTTTGCCGGCAAACCCGCCTCAGCCAATTCCGGCACTCATGAGAGACGCCAACCCGTGCGCGTCGAACGCCACTATGCCAGCGGACTGCCCCTGGTTCCACTCGATGAAAGTCTCTGTGAGCAAGCTCTTCTCAACCTGGTGCAGAATGCCTATGAAGCCATGCAGGATCAGGACCGCCCCGGCACGTTGCGGGTCGAGGTTCAGCGAGCAACTAAAGACGAGCGCGAGGGAGTTGAACTTCGCCTTGCCGACACCGGCCCCGGAGTTCCCGAAGAACTGCGCGAAGAAATCTTCAACCCCTTCGTGACGACCAAGAAAACCGGCGTGGGGCTGGGCCTCTCCATCGTTTCCAAGATCGTGGACGGGCATCACGGTTCCATCACAGTAGAAAACGCCCCCGAGGGTGGAGCGGTGTTTACAATTTTCTTTCCGCTCGTGGAAACCGTCGAGCTACAGACAACTGCCGAACCGCGCTCGGATTGGACGGGCGAGGGCATCCGTTCTTCCACTAGCCACCCGAACTGACCCCATGCCGACGATTCTCATCATCGAAGACGAAGCCAAAATGCGCCGCCTGCTGGAACTGAATCTGGGCGACGACGGTTTCAAAACGCTCTCCGCCGGGGACGCGGAAACTGGATTGAAGCTGCTGGCCTCAGAACCGGTTCACCTCGTGCTCACCGATCTCAAACTTCCCGGCATCAGCGGGCTCGAGTTTCTGCAAACCGCCAAGCAGCAGAATCCGGCGCTGCCCATCGTGGTCATGACTGCCTTCGGCTCGGTTGAAACCGCGGTTGAAGCGATGAAAGCGGGCGCCAGCGACTACGTTCTCAAACCCTTCGCTCTTGCCGAGATGCGGATGGTGGTGCACAAAGAACTCGATAACTCCCGCCTGCGCGAAGAGAATCGCTCGCTGCGCGAAGCCCTGGGCCAGAAATACAGCCATCCCAATATTGTTGCCATCAGTGCAAAAATGCAGGAAGTACTGGCCACCGTCGAACGGGTTGCGCCTACGAATTCCACTGTCCTGCTGGGTGGGGAAAGCGGGGTTGGCAAAGACCTCATTGCGCGCGCCATCCATGAAAAATCGCGGCGCGCTTCCGGGCCGTTCATCAAGATCAACAGCACCGCCATCCCCGAAAATCTCCTGGAGAGCGAACTCTTCGGCTACGAAAAGGGAGCCTTCACCGGAGCCGCCAACAGCAAGCCGGGGAAGTTCGAACTCGCCGACAAAGGCACACTGTTCCTCGATGAGATCGGAGACGTGCCCCCGGCCATCCAGGTCAAGCTCCTCCGCGTTTTACAGGAGCGCGAGTTCGAACGTCTGGGTGGCACGCGTACCATCAAGGTCGATGTCCGCCTGCTCGCCGCGACCAACCGCGACCTGCGCGCCGCGCTCGAAGATGGAACCTTTCGCGAAGACCTCTACTACCGGCTCAACGTGGTCCCCATCGATATTCCGCCGCTGCGCGAGCACAAAGAAGACATCCCCGAATTAGCCAATCTGTTCCTGGCGCGCTTCGCCAAAGATTCGGGCAGAGAAGAAAAGATAACCGGAATTTCGCCGGCCGCCCTCCAAATCCTGGTGACTCATTATTGGCCTGGCAACGTGCGCGAACTGCAGAACGTCATCGAACGCGCCTGCGCTCTCGCCACCGGCAGCCAACTGCAGGCCAGCGACATTCAGCTCGACTCGCCGCGCAATCGCAGTTTTTCTTCTTCCGGCGCCGCGCCCGACCGCTTTCTGCCGGACGGCATGACCCTCGACCAGTGGGAAGACGAGATGATTCGCGAAGCCCTGAAGCGCGCCAACGGCAATAAATCGCAAGCGGCGCGCCTGCTTGGCCTATCGCGCAACGCCCTGCGCTATCGTCTCTCCAAAATCGGCATCGACGACAATGAAGCCGAATGAGCTGCGCCACCATTGTCTCCCCATGGGAAGCGTTGTTATGAACCGCGAATACGAAGCCGCTTCGAGCCTCCCCCGCAGGCGATGGCGCATTGCCTGGCTGCTGGCGCTCGGGGTGATGGTCAATTTTTTCGACCGGATTAATCTGTCGGTTTCACGCGACGCGCTGCACGCCTCGTTCGGATTATCGCTGGTCGCCTTCGGCTATCTCTCCAGCGCCTTCAGCTGGACCTATGCTGCTATGCAAATGCCCGCTGGAGTATTGCTCGACCGCTGGGGAGTGCGGCGCATGGGCCGCATGAGCGCATTCTTGTGGAGCGTCGCGTCCTTCGCCGCCGCCCTCGCTCCCGGAATTTCCTGGTTCTTTGGAGCCCGGCTCCTGCTCGGCGTTGCCGAGTCTCCCACGTTTCCCGCGAATGCCAAGGCGCTGGGATACTGGTTCCCGCGCGCGGAAAGAAGTTTGGCCACCGCGATCACCGATGCCGCCGCAAAATTCGCCAGCGCCATCGGAGTTCCATTCATCGGCTTGCTGCTCTTTTATTTTGGCTGGCGCTGGAGTTTCGCCGCCACCGGCTTCATCAGCTTTCTCTACTTCGTGCTGTTTTACCTCGCCTACCGCAATCCCAGCGAAGACGACGGACTTTCGGACAACGAACGAGATTTCGTGCTTTGCGGCGGCGCCCAATTGGAGGATCGCCTCACGGCTCGACGTCGTAGCTCGCTGGGATACCTCTTAAAGCAGCGCAAAGTTTACGGACTCGCCCTCGGGTGGGGCGCTTATAACTATACTTTCTTTCTTCTGCTGACCTGGCTGCCCAGCTATCTTTCGGTTGCCCTGCATATTGACTTGCTGCACTCCGTTTTTTATACCAGCGTTCCCTGGCTCTTTGCTACTCTCACCGACTTGCTGGTTGGAGGATGGCTGGTGGACGCTCTCATCCAGCGTGGTTACGATTCGAACCTGGTGCGCAAGACTGTGATGGTCGGGGGCATGGCTTTCGGTCTGGCCATCTTCGGCGCGGCCCGCGCTCACACCCCCGCTGTCGCGCTGGTTTGGATCAGCCTCGCCCTGGGTGGCCTGGCTGCCGCGGCGCCGGTGGCCTGGACCGTGCCCTCGCTAATCTCTCCGCGGGAAAGCGTCGGCACTCTGGCCAGCGCCGTAAATTTCTCGGGCCAGATCGCCGCCATCTCCGCGCCCATTGTTACCGGATACATTGTCTCCGGCACCCACTCCTTCGCTGCGGCCTTTGTGACCGCGACCGCAATTTTGCTGCTCGGCATCGCCGGCTACGTCTTCCTGTTGGGTCGAATCGAGGCCATCCCGGAACCGGAAGCAGGCCCCCTTCGGCCTGCATAGTCATACGGCCGGAGCACCCTTTTGGACTCTGAAGTGATTGCCGGGCTGCATGGGTGCTCCATCCAAGCTCCACTCTGGGCCGGGGTTTCTGTCACTGGCCGAAAACCACCACCTGGTTGATCCGGGCCACCGGGATCCGTCCAATCGGTATCCAGCCGAGTCGTTATGTCTTTCATAACTTGCAGTAAATACATAAGTTAATACGGTCGCAACGATCGACTCAACATTGGCACTCGGCCTGCACTCTCCCAGGCAGCTGTTTATGTCCCTAGCAACGTGGAGGTTTTTATGAAGTTCAAGCTCATCACCGCACTCTTAGGATTGATGATCGCGATTCCCGGCGTCGTGTTCGCTCAGAATGCGGACGACCAGGGAACCGATCCAATGTCGAAACCCTCACCGATCATTCAGGCGCCAGCACCTGGTCCGAGCGACCAGGGCTCGGTCGATCAGGATTCGATGGACCAGGACTCGATGAATCAAGATTCGATGAATCAGGGTTCGAATCAAGGTTCCAACAATCAAGGTCCCAACAATCAAGGTTCTATCAATCAGGGCCCCACGAATCAAGGTCCGATGGATCCCGGCCCGAACGGCGGCTCCGGCGTGCCCAGTTCAAATGCGCCTGCTCCCGTCGAAAACAACGGCGTCGCGCGCATCAGTCTGATTCATGGCGACGTTTCCACTCAGCGCGGCGATACCAGCAGTTGGTCGGCGGCGGCGCTGAATGCACCCGTGCTGGCGGGCGATCGCGTCTCCACCGGCGACAAGGCCCGAGCGGAACTTCAGCTCGACTATGCCAATACGCTCCGTCTGGCTGAGCACTCCCAAGCCAACATCACGCAACTTACGCGCTCGCAAATTCAGATTCAACTTGGGCATGGCATGGCGAACTATACCGTGTACAAAAACAGCGACGCAGACGCCGAGATCGATACGCCCAACGTGGCCATTCGCACCGAGCGCCGCGAATCGAGCTTCCGGATTCTGGTAACTGCCGACGATCACACTGAAGTGCTGGTGCGGCGAGGCGAAATCGAAGTTACGACTCCGCAAGGCGGCACGCGCGTAGGTCAGAACCAGTTCATCACCATTCAAGGCAGCGGCGCGGACGCGCAATATAAGATCGGCGAAGCGCCGTCGCGCGACGATTTTGACCAGTGGAACACCGATCGCGACAACATGATCCGCAATTCGATCTCGCGACGGAACACCAACGACTACTACGTCGGAACCCAGGACCTCGACTCACACGGTACCTGGTCCGAAGTTCCCGACTACGGTCCAGTCTGGCGGCCCAACGAGCCCGCCGGCTGGGCTCCCTATCGCGATGGGCGCTGGGTCTATGAACCTTATTGGGGATGGACCTGGGTCTCCTACGATGACTGGGGCTGGGCTCCGTATCACTACGGTCGCTGGATGTTCATCGATGGAGGTTGGGGCTGGTGGCCTGGTCCCGCATATGGGTATCCGTTCTACCGTCCGATCTGGGCTCCGGCTTACGTATCGTTCTTCGGTCCTGGCTTCGGAATCGGCTTTGGTTTCGGCTTCGGTTCGATCGGCTGGTTGCCGCTGGGGCCTGGAGACTTCTTTCATCCCTGGTGGGGCCGGTGGGGCGGAGGCTACGGCTACGCCCGATTTGGCGAGTTCAACCGGGGCGGTTTTGCTCCGCTCCGCGCCGGCTCGCGATTCTCAAACGTAAACCTGGCCATGCATGACCGGAACTTCCGGGGCGCTACCACCGTCTCCGGTAAAGAGTTTGGCACCGGGTACATGCACGCGCAGGCGGCCAGCCACGAGCAGTTACAGAATGCGCGCTTCGCCACGGGCAAACTGCCCGTGACTCCGAGCCGCGAGAGCTACTCGGCCAGCGGACGCGCGGCGGCTGCTTCAACCACTCGAAACGTGTCGCAGAACCAGCACTTTTTCTCGGCTCGAGGCACTGCGGCAACCGCTTCGCGAACGATGGAGCGCGGACAGTCGGGAGTCTCGAACACTCGGCAGCAGACTGGCAGTTTCAACGGAAGCAGCCGCCAGGCTGTGCGCCCTGGAAACGGCAGCTCGAACAACGGTTTCGAGCGCTCGAACCAGAGCTCGGGACGCCAGAACTCGGCCAACTCGAACTCGGAAAGAGCTGCGGAAGCTCGAGGCAATTCGAATTGGGGTTCCGTGCCCAGGCCCGGTAACTCCGGTTCAACATCCGCTCGCGAAAGTGGCAATAGCGGAGGCTGGCAGAAGTTTTCGCCCATGGCCCCGCGTTCCTCAGCGGAGTCGAATCGTGAGTCTGCCGGGCGCGGCGAGTCGGAGGGTCGCTCCTCGTCATCGATAGGCGGCAATTCGATGGGCCGGTCAGAAGAGCGCGGTTCCTACGGCTCTTCCCGCGGGTATGGCTTCGGCGGATATGGTTTGGGAGGACGCAGCTACGGTGGGTCTCGTCCGCCTCTGAACATGCGGCAGCCAATCGTTGCTCCGCGGTCCTACGGTAGCAGTCCTTATGGCGGCCGCGGCGGTTACGGCGGTGGGGGACGCTCGTCGGCTCCGAGCTACGGCGGCGGCCATTCTGCACCCAGCAGCCATGGTGGCGGTTCTTCGCACGGTGGTGGTTCGTCGCATGGTGGCGGGTCCCATGGTGGCGGGTCCCACGGTGGCGGCAGGCATGGAAGGTAATACTGCGCCGGGTTTCTTCCCAGCGTAGAAACTTAGCATCACTCTACCCCAGCAGTGAGGCGTGCAAGCGCCTCACTGCTTTTTTGTTTGAATGGATCGGGCGCCCTGCCCTACAGCCAGAATGCCCAGATAAGCGCGCCCGGGATCTCTTCATTGCCGGATTGCCGGTCGACGGCCGGACTTCATAGTTATCGTGATGGTTATCGTGCGCATATCACTCTGCGCTGTGTCTCACGTCACAGATCGCGGTAAAGGCTAGTATTGTACTGACTGGGGGAGAACTGCGATGTGCCTTGCCATACCGGGGAAGATCCTCGAAATTCAGGAACAGGGGCCCCTGCGTGCCGCCCGCGTACAGTTCGGCGGCATTGTCCGACAGGTATCGCTGAACTTCGTTCCCGAGGCAAGGATCAGCGACTATGTCATGGTTCATGTGGGCTTCGCCATCAGCGTTGTGGACGCGGCCGAGGCCGAACGCACGTACCAGCTTCTGGAAGAAATGGGAGCCTTGGAAGCCGAGTTGCCGCCTGCCGAACCGTAACCTCGCGGGCCTTGCTGCGTATGAAATATCTCGACGAATACCGTGACCATCGCATCGCTGCAGCGCTTGCCTCTGAAATCGCTGAGTGCACAACCCAGCCCTGGGTGCTGATGGAGATCTGCGGTGGTCAAACCCACACCATCATGCGCTACGGTATCGACGAACTCCTGCCGCGCGGAATCGAACTGGTCCATGGGCCGGGATGCCCGGTCTGCGTTACGCCGCTCGAAACCGTGGACAGAGCCATCGTGCTCGCCCTGCGGCCCGAGGTCATTCTCGTGTCTTATGGAGACATGCTGCGCGTGCCCGGATCGCGTTCAGATCTCTTGCGCGCCAAAGCCCAGGGGGCGGACGTTCGCATCGCCTACTCGCCCACCGAGGCGGTCAAGATTGCGCGCGCGAATCCCGACCGTAAAGTCGTGTTTCTGGCCATTGGTTTCGAGACCACCGCTCCCGCGAATGCGATGGCCGCATGGCAAGCCCGCCGCGAAGGCCTCACCAATTTTTCCATGCTGGTTTCGCACGTCCTCGTCCCCCCGGCGATCCGCGCCCTCATGACTACCAGCTCGAACCGGGTGCAGGGTTTCATTGCTCCGGGACATGTCTGCACCGTCGTCGGTTGCAGGGACTACGAGCATCTTGTGCGCGATTTCCGCATACCGATTGTGGTCGGTGGATTTGAACCCGTCGACATTCTGGAAGCAATCCTCATGCTGATCCGGCAACTCGAAGCGCGGGAAGCGCGGCTCGAAAACCAGTATGTCAGATCGGTGAGCTACCAGGGAAATCTTCCGGCACAACAGATAATGGCCGAGGTGTTTGAAGTTGCCGATCAAAAATGGCGGGGCATCGGCCCGATTCCAAAAAGTGGTTTGCGCCTGCGCGAGGAATACACCGCTTTTGACGCGGACCGCGCCTTTGATTTGGACGAAATTACCGTGGACGAGCCCGCCGAGTGCATCAGCGCCATGGTCTTGCAGGGACTGAAGAAGCCCACGGATTGTCCCGCGTTCGGGATGCGGTGTACCCCCGAGAATCCGTTGGGAGCGCCCATGGTCTCCACGGAAGGGGCGTGCGCGGCGTACTATCACTACCGCCGCCATTCGGTTGCGAGTTAGGAGAACGCGTGTCGACAAAAACCACGGCCGAAATAAATTTCGAACTCAGTTGCCCCACGGCGCTCTCTTCCAAAGATACGATTCTGCTTGGCCACGGCAGCGGCGGCAAGTTGAGTGCCGAGTTGATTCGCGACGTTTTTCTGCCCGCCTTCCGGAATCCTGTACTCTCACGTCTGGATGATCAGGCCATCGTGAACGTCAATGGCCAGCGTCTCGCCTTCACCACCGACTCTTTCGTGGTAAAGCCGCTCTTTTTTCCCGGAGGGGACATCGGATCGCTGGCGGTTCACGGCACGGTCAACGACTTGGCCATGGGCGGCGCCACCCCGCTCTTCTTGAGTGCGGCGTTCATTATCGAAGAGGGTTTCTCGATGCAGGAACTCCGGCGCGTAGTGAATTCGCTGCGCCAGGCTGCTGCCGAAGCGGGCGTTGCGGTCGTGACGGGAGACACCAAGGTCGTCGAAAAAGGTAAGGGCGATGGCCTGTTCATCAACACAACAGGCATTGGCCTGGTGCCCGACCGACTCGAGCTTTCCGCCGACCGCGCTCGGCCCGGCGACCAAGTCCTGCTCAGTGGATCGATCGGAGATCACGGCATCGCGATTCTGGCGCAGCGCGAGGGGCTCGAATTCGAGACTCAGATCCAAAGTGACAGCGCCGCCCTGCACACTCTGGTGGCGGCGATGCTGAGCGTGAATTCGCCTGCAAGCGGTGGCATTCGGGTCATGCGCGACCCTACGCGAGGTGGCGTTTCCAGCACCCTTAACGAAATCGCCGAACGGTCTCAGGTGGGCATTGAACTCGATGAAAGCTCGCTGCCCATTCACGAACAGGTCCAAGGAGCGTGTGAATTGCTCGGCCTCGATCCTTTGTATGTCGCCAACGAGGGGAAGCTGATCGCAATCGTCGCGCCCGAGGCTGCCGACCAGGTGTTGCAGTCGATGAGAAAACATCCCCTGGGTGCGGAGGCACGGATTATTGGCACCGTAAAAAAGGAAAACCCGGGCCTAGTGACGATGCGAACGCCCTTTGGCACGACGCGTATTGTGGACATGCTGGCGGGCGACCAATTACCGCGAATTTGCTGAGGGTTTGCTGGGGACTCATGCACGAGATGGGAATCGCGAATTCGGTCCTGGAAGCGGTGCGAACCGAGATGCGCCGTCATCCCGGAACCTATCCCTGCAAAGTTGGAGTGCGTATCGGGGAAATGGCGGCTATCGATCAGGATGCGCTGCGCTTTTGTTTTGAAGCGATGATTCTCGAAACCGATCTCGCCGCGCTTGAACTGGCAGTGGAAGTCTGTCCCCGCCGCCATCGCTGTCAAGCCTGCGCCCACGAGTTCGTGGTGCGCGATTACGATTCGCGCTGTCCGCAATGCGACAGCCTCGCATCCACTTGCATCAGTGGAGATGAATTAGAGTTGGCCTACCTGGAGGTGGAAGAGTATGAACCGAGTACCGCTGGAACAAAAAGTACTCAGTGAGAACGACCGGATCGCCGCTGAGTTGCGTGCCCGATTTCAGGAGCACGGCGTCCTGTGCCTGAACCTCATCAGCTCTCCCGGTTCGGGTAAGACTAGTCTGCTGGAACGCACTTTGGAAACGCTGCCCCGCCATGATCGCGTCGCCGTATTGACCGGAGATATTCAGACCGAGAACGATGCCAACCGCCTGAAACGGTTTCATTTCCCGGTAAAACAGATCACGACCGGCGGCACCTGCCACCTCGACGCTCGCATGATCGAGCGCCACTTGGCGGATTGGAAACTGGAAGACCTCGATCTTCTGCTGATTGAAAATGTGGGCAATCTGGTTTGCCCATCCAGCTATGATCTCGGCGAAGCGGCCAAGGTCGTGGTTTTAAGCGTGACCGAAGGCGAAGACAAGCCGCTGAAATATCCTTCCATATTTTTCAAGTCCGATCTGCTGGTGCTGAGCAAAATCGATCTGCTTCCGTATGTTCCGTTTGACATTGACATCGCCGCCGAAAATGCCCGCAGAGTGCACCCCGGCATGGAGATTGTGAAAGTGTCATGCCTCATGGGCAATGGTCTCCACGAGTGGATGATGTGGCTGGCCGAGCGACGCCAAGCGCACAACCGACTGGCGCAGCAGACGGCAAGCTGACGCGGTATGGAAATTCGGCGCCAGATCGACGTCTCCGGCATCGTGCAGGGAGTCGGATTCCGCCCTTACGTCTATCGTCTCGCCACCCAGCGCCGCCTGAGCGGTACGATTCGCAATACCTCCGCCGGAGTCACCATCGAGATCCAGGGCGCGGCGGAGACGGTGCAGGATTTCGTCGATCGCCTGCCCGCCGAAGCTCCGGCCCTGGCCCGCATCACCAGTGTCTCCGTGCTCGATTTGCCTTGCCGTGACTTGCCCGCCAACCTCGATCACCACTTTCGCATTGTGCCTAGCCGCGAGGGCGAAGAAGTTCGCACCCTCATTTCGCCGGACGTCGCGATCTGCCCGGATTGCATGCGTGAAATGTTCGACCCGCGCGACCGTCGCTACCGCTATCCCTTCATCAATTGCACCAACTGCGGACCGCGCTTTACCATCATTCGCGATATCCCCTATGACCGGCCGAGCACCTCGATGGCGTCTTTTCCTATGTGCCCGGCATGTCTGGCGGAATACGAAAATCCGCTCGACCGGCGTTTTCACGCCCAGCCCAACGCTTGCTGGCAGTGCGGCCCTCGCGTCGAACTCTGGGATAGGTCTGGACAGATCATCGAAGGTGCCAACCCTATCGCAGATGCCGCTTCCCGGCTTCTTGCCGCGGAGGTTGTCGCAGTCAAGGGTCTGGGCGGTTTCCATCTCGCCGTCGATGCCACCATCCCGGCTGCCGTGAATCGACTGCGTCAGAGGAAGCGTCGGGTGGAGAAGCCGTTCGCGGTGATGGTTCCCGATCTGGCGGCCGCCGCGGAAATCTGCGAATTGAACCATGCGGCAACCGCGATTCTGCAATCGATGCCAAGGCCGATTGTTCTGCTTCTGAAAAAAAGGCCGGGCGCAATCCCCGAAGCAGTTGCGCCCTGCAATCGTTACCTGGGCGTTTTTCTTCCCTACACTCCGCTGCACTACCTGCTGTTGGCGGAGGGCAGATTTAAAGCTCTGGTGATGACCAGCGGCAACCTGAGCGAGGAACCCATTGCCATCGATAATCTTGAAGCACTCCATCGGTTGAACACTCTTGCCGATTGCTTCCTCGTCCACAATCGCGACATCCTGCTCCGCTGCGATGATTCGGTGGTGCGGGTTGCGGGCGGGGTCTCTCGACAGTTGCGGCGTTCGCGCGGGTTTGTCCCGGTTCCAGTCTTCCTCAAAAACGAGCTCCCTTCGGTGCTGGCCGTGGGAGGCGAACTTAAGAACACCATCTGCCTCACTAAGGGCAAGCATGCGTTCCTGAGCCAGCACGTCGGCGATCTGGAAAATGTGGAAGGTTATGCTTTCTTCCACGAGGCCATCGAGCACCTCAAACGCGTTCTTGAAATCCAGCCGGAGATCATCGCCTATGATCTGCACCCGGATTACTTTTCGACCAAATGGGCTCTGCGGCAGAGTGGAGTGAAGTTGATCGGCGTGCAGCACCATCACGCTCACATCGCCAGCTGCATGGTCGAGAACCATCTCGAAGGCCGCGTGATTGGCTTTGCCCTCGATGGCACCGGCTTCGGCACCGACGGAAAGATATGGGGCGGAGAAGTGCTCATCGCCGGCTATGAGGATTTCGAACGCGCCGCTCATTTCGAATATGTCCCTCTGCCCGGCGGAGCTGCCGCCATCCGCGAGCCCTGGCGGATGGCGGTAAGCTACCTGGCCCATCATTTCGGACGCGATTTCATGCCGCCTGAATTTACGAGCTTGAAGATTCCGTTCGTGCGCCAACTCAATCGGCCCAAGGTCGATCTCCTGCTGCGCATGATGGAACAAGGCGTGAATTCCCCGCTCACCTCCAGTTGTGGCCGCCTGTTCGACGCCGTAGCTGCGTTAATCGGAATCCGTCAAACAGTCAGTTACGAAGCTCAGGCCGCCATCGAACTGGAGATGGCCATTGACTCCTCGGAGAAGGAAACGCCCGAAACGACTGCCTATCCCATGAAACTCGTCCCCGAACCTGGGGCAGGAAACGAGCCGTCGATCATCAGCACGCGTCCACTATTCGAAGCCCTGCTGCAGGATCTCAGCCGCAATGTCCCCGAGGCGACGATAGCGCGACGATTTCACAACGGATTAGTCGAAACCTTTGTCCAATTGGCAACCCTTCTGCGAACCAAAACGAATCTCAACCGCGTTTGCCTGAGCGGTGGGACCTTTCACAATGTCCACCTGTCGCAACAGCTCGAAGCGCGGTTATCCCAAGTAGGGTTCGAAGTGTTCGCGCAGAAAGAAGTGCCAGCCGGAGACGGCGGTTTGAGCCTGGGACAGGCGGTCGTGGCGGCAGCCAAAATGCGGGAGTAGAAGAAAATTCACCATTAACTTACTCTTGGTATCATGTAAGACATGAAAGACAGATATTCTACTTTTACATCGAAAGGCCAACTTGTGATTCCGGCGGAGCTTCGCCGGAAACACAAAATTGAAGCGGGCACCAAGGTTAAATTCTTGGAAGACCAGTTCGGCCGGATCGTGTTGCTACCCGTGACCGAGGACTACATTGACCGCGTCCGGGGCTTTCTGGCGGAGGGACCGGATCTGTTAGCCATTTGGGAAAAGGAACATCGCCTGGAAGACGAGCGCGATAAATGAAGATATACGTACTCGATGCCAGCGCCCTGATCGTGTTTCTGCGGGATCAGCCGGGGGCTCCCAGGGTCGGTGACCTTCTTCGGGAAGCCATGCGGGGTCGCGCCCGGGTGCTGATGTCGGCAGTGAATTACGGGGAAGTGTATGGCCTGATCCTTCGCCAAAACGGTCAAGAACGAGCATGGGCGGCAATCCAGGCGGTGAGCCCGCTATCGATCGAGGTGCTCGAAGCCACGCCGCAGAGGGCATGCCAAGCGGCCGACCTAAAATCTAAACATAAACTGTATTACGCTGATAGCTTCGCCGCGGCACTGGCCATCGAACACCGGGCTACGCTGGTGACCAGCGATTCTGATTTCCGCAAGCTCGGTCACGGTTTTCCTGTCGCATGGCTGAAGACGTGAGCAGAGGCTAAAGCCACAGTTGCCGTGGCTGCCGATCTGGACCGTCCCTACGCGAACAGGTCTACAGAGCCAGCCGAGCTGCCATCTTCTGGTCCGTTGCCCACCAGATGTCGATTTCGCCGGGATTTTCGACGCTCCGGTACCCGACACCCAAGCGCCCCAGTTCAATCAGCACTTCGGCGATGGCGGGATCCACCGACGTCTGCACGGGCCCGCTCAAGCTGCAACCGGGCTCAAAAGATTCCGCTTTGATCCCCACCAGCAGAACATCGGCGGGTGCGACTCCGAAGAGTTCGGCGCTAAGCATCGCATCAACCAGCGCCGGAGAGTGCGGATCCATGCGCACTGCGGGGCGATGGCGCATTATGTCCGCCTTGCGGTAAAGCACAACCGTCCCCGCAGCCACTTCGGTGTCATCGTTACTGATGGAATCGATCAGGATCACGGCATCTCGTGTGCTGAGCTGATCGATCAAGTCCAGGGCCGGGGTCCCCAGGTCGGTGACTTCGACGGCTCCGTCGAATTCGTAGCGGGCGGCCAGAAGCCTCGCCACGTAGGGTCCAACGCCGTCATCCCCCAGCAAGACGTTTCCTATCCCGCCAATCAGCACGTTCATAGCACTCTCTTTATCTTCACAGCACTTTCACTTTCGCGATCTGCCGGCCGGATGGATCGAACGTATGACACGCGCAAGCCATGCAAGGATCGAAGGAATGCACCGTGCGCAAAACTTCCAACGGCTCCTCTGGCCGCGCCAGCGGCGTGTGCAGCAGCGAGGCTTCGTAGGGTCCGTGAGCGCCCGAAGCGTCACGCGGACTGGCATTCCACGTCGAAGGCACAACCGCCTGATAATTCTTGATCTTCCCGTCTTTGATCACGACCCAGTGCGACAAGGTTCCGCGCGGCGCCTCATGCGTTCCGACGCCCTCGATCTCATGGCTTGGAAACACCGGCTGATTGTGGACCGAGTAGTCGCCCTTGGCGATGTTGTCAGTCAGCAATTGCAAATGCTTCTGCGCCAGTTCCGCGAGCATGCTGGCGCGAATCGCGCGCGCGGCGTGCCGTCCCAGGGTAGAGTGCAACATGTCAGGCGTCACTTTAATGCCGGCGATGGCCTGCACCTTGGCGATGGCCAGAGTCGCGTGTTTTACCGTCAGTGGGTGTCCCTGAGCGAAGCCAATCAGCACTTGCGCCAGCGGGCCCACCTGCATGGGTGCGCCATTGAAGCGCGGAGCTTTGACCCACGAATACTTCTGGTCGCCATTCCAGCCCGTGAAGTCGGGATCGGTTCTGCCGTTCCACGGGTGCAGCGGCTTGTCGCCCTGGTAGTAAGCGTGCGCTACATCTTCGCTGACACCATCGCGGAAATCCTTGTCGGACGCGGTCTTGAACCCATGCACTCCGGCAATGTTGCCATTCATGATGGTGCCGCCGGGCAGTTCATAAGAGCTTCCCGCGCTGTCCAGGGGCAGATCGGGCACGGCCAGATAGTTCTTTACGCCGCTGCCAATCTTGAACCACTCGGGATACATTGAAGCTACAGCGCAGACATCGACGACATAGACCTCGTTGATGAACCGCACCACATCTTCCAGCAGCACCCGAATCATCTCCAGGCGTTCCATGTTCAGCGAACTCGCCGCATCCAAATCGATGGCGTTGGCCACGCCGCCGACCGTCAGGTTCTGAATATGCGGCGTCTTTGATCCCAGGATTCCTACCACCTGCAAAGCCTTGCGCTGATACTCCAGCGCCTGCACGTAATGCGTGAATGCCAGCAGGTTCACGTCGGGAGAGAGCCGCATCGCCGGATGGCCCCAGTACCCGTTCATGAAAATTCCGAGTTGTCCGCTGGCTGCGACGGCGTTAACCCGGCCCTGCGCCGCCTTGAACTCCTCGCGGGAGTTGCGCGTCCACGGCGAAAGACTCTCGGCCAACTTCGCCGTTGCCGCCGGATCAGCCTTGGGTATCTGCAGAATATCGACCCAATCCAGCGCCGAGAGTTGATAGAAGTGAACGATGTGGTCGTGCAATGCGTGCGCAATCAGGATCAGATTGCGGATGTATTGGGCGTTCAGCGGCACCTCGAGCTTTAACGCATCTTCCACCGCGCGCACGCTGGCCATGGCGTGCACCGTCGTGCAAACACCGCAAAAGCGCTGGGTGAAAAGCCAGGCATCGCGCGGATCGCGCCCGCGCAGTATGTTCTCGATACCGCGCCACATCGTACAAGAAGCCCATGCATTGCTCACCGCATAGTTGTCGACTTCAACGTCGATGCGAAGGTGACCTTCAATTCTGGTGATAGGATCGATCGTAATTCGTTTTGCCATGAGTGCCTGCTGTTAGTCGGATTCTGTTTCTTCGTTGTCGCCGAAATATCCATACTTGAAATATCCGGTCCAGCGAATGTACGGCCTGCGGAACCGGAAGTAGCTCGCCATGTCGTGCCATTCCTGCAGCGGCGCGGGGAGAATGCCGAAGCGCTTTACAATCAGAAGAAATCCCGCGATACCCATGCAGATGAAGCCCAGCGACACCAGAACTTCGATCGCGCTCGGAAAATACAGCGACTCGGGGTTCGGCCGGAACGCCAGCGTTGTCGGACTGAAGCGATACACCATGCCGCCCAGGGAGCTAAGCACGTAGCCCAGAAACATGTATCGCGTTTCGTGGGTCCGCAGCGAGCGCCGGAGCATCCAGCCACCCATCGCAACCGTGAACATCTCCAGCCAGAACACGCCCGCGAAGCGATCGAAGTGGAAAGCCGTACCCAGTGCGCCGCGGAACAGGATGTCGAGGAGGCGAAATCCCAGCCAGCCGAAAATCAACCACGATGTGATGCGGGCGGCTTCGTCGAGAACTTCCATGTCCATTGCCCGCTTCCACACCACACAGCACAACATGGTGGTGCCGGCGACGCACCCGAACGACATAAATGTGGCCGCGCCCAGGTATAGCAGAGGCAGCCATGGGGTCTGCCACAAGGGGTGAACTCGTTCGCCCGCCAGCAGCATCAACGCCCCTAGCGATGATTGGTGCATGCCCGGTAACAGGTAAGCGGCCGCGATGATCCAGGGAAAGAACTTGTGCAGCCCGCGCTCCAATCGCTCCACTCCCGGGCGCAGCCGCGAATCGAAGTACCAGAGCCGCTCCAGCACCGGCGGAATATTTTCGACGGCCAGGGGAATCATGGCGTAGATCGACATGCAGATCGCAACTTCCGCCAAAGGCGAGTGGAAATTCCATCTCCACGGGAAAACGATCCAATAGAAATTCCAGGGCCGGCCGGCATCGATGCCCAGCAAGAGCAGACCGCAGGCATACGCCAGAAAACTCGTCAGCAGGGCCATGCGCATCAGCGCGTGCAGGCGCTTGCGCCGGAACACCCACGCCGCAATCCCGACCGCGAATGCGCCCGAGCCCAGCGCCGTCAGCACCATCACGTTGAAAGTCTTCCAGATTCCCCAGCCATAGGCGTCATTCATGCCGCTGACCGGACCGAGGCCCGCCAGTTCGCGGTAAGCCGTCAGCAGAAACGCCAGCAGAGTCATGCCCACCAGCACGATGAAAGTCCGGTTCACCACGGGGAACCCATACACCGGAACTGCCCGCTCCCAGCGCGTTTTGCCGCTCGTGTCCGCCGGGTTGTTGATGGTTGCCGTGCTCATAATCGTGACCTCATAGCTGGGCTCTCAAGCCGGTCTCTTTTTCGCGTTCGTGGGCTTCGTGCTCATGGCCTTTCAGGCTCTTGCGAATCACCTGCACCAGCCCGACATAGAGCAGCGCCGGCAGCGCGAAGTACTGATAGAGGCGTCTCTGCCAGCGCAAAGTTTTCGCGGGCACCGATTCCACTCCCAGCTCAGGCAAACCCAGTTTTTCGAAGGGGACGCGCGACAGATAGAGGCATTGCGTGCCTCCGTTATCGCGCTCTCCGTAGACGCGCTCCTGGTAATAGCGGCCAGGGTTTTTCCGAATACGCTGATGCGCCTCATCCAGCAACACAGTTCGTGGACCAAAGATGACTGCGCCCGTTGGACAAACCGTGGTGCACCCCGGCCGCAAGCCTTTTTCCAGCCGCGTGCTGCATAATTCGCACTTGGTCACGCGCGGGTTGTAACCCTGCCACTGAAACCGCGGCACGTGATAAGGACAGGTAATCGTGCAATAGCGGCAACCGATGCATTGTTCGGCCGTCCAGCCCACGATGCCCGTCTCCGGGTCCTTGTGCAGAGCCTGAAAAGGACAGCCGGCGGCGCAAGCGGGATCGAGACATTGCATGCACTGCCGCTTCACGAAAGACGAAATTGAACCATCTTCGGGTTTGTAGAGCTTGATGATATTGCGGGTGAGATCGTTGAGGTCGTTCGGCGCCTGATGCAGCGCGTCACTGCGGGTATCGGCTGGCGTGTCGTTGGCTTCGGCACAAGCCGAAACGCAGGCTTTGCAGCCGATGCAGATGCTGGCGTCATAAAGTAGTCCGACCGCGGCGCTCGGGACCGGGATGTTCTCCGTCTCCGCGTGCAAGGAAGGGGCGCCGACCGAGACCGCTACTGCGGCTGGGACGCCCGTTTTCGCGATAGTGGAGATCAGTTCTCGGCGAGTGATGTCCACGTCAGTCCTCTTTCTTGTCGGTTGGTTGAGCCGTCGGTTTGCCGCTTTTCAGCTTCTCGGCGTAGGCGCGATCCGTGGTTACTCGTTCCACGCCCGCTTCCTGGCTGCTCTGGAAGCGCTGCGATGCCACCCAGGCGGCGCCGCCCACGGCTCCGGCCACGGCGCCTACCAGGGCGGCTGCGCCCGCTTTGATTCCTCCCGTGCCGCTGTAGATCGGCGGATACGTATCCGGTGGCGTGGCCAGATGAATCGGCACGGTTTCGAACGTTCCCATCTGCCAGACCACACCTTTTTCGGTGCATCCCACGCACGGGATTCCGAGCCCGATCGGCCACACGCCTGGAATCTCATTGAAATGCCGCGTCGAACACGCCGCGTGCGTGATTGGACCCTTGCAGCCAAGTTTGTAGAGGCACCAGCCCTTGCGGTGTCCTTCGTCGCCGAAGGCAGCCGCAAAACGTCCTGCGTCAAAGTGTGCCCGCCGCGGGCAATTTTCGTGAATCACCCGCTCGTAGGCGAACTTCGGCCGCCCAAATTCGTCCAGCGCCGGCAGCTTGCCCATGGTCACGTATTCCAGTACCACCGCCAGCAGGTTATAAGGATTCGGCGGGCAGCCCGGCAGGCTGACGATCGGCTTGCCCGAGATCACCGAACTCACGCCCATGGCGCCGGTAGGATTCGGGTCCGCCGATGGGACTCCGCCCCAGGACGCGCACGAACCGATCGCGATCACCGCTGCCGCCTGCGCGGCCACTTCCCGCACCACCTGAACCGCCGGCTTCCCGCCCAGTTCCATGTAGACGCCTTCATCGCGCGTCGGAATCGAGCCTTCCACCACCAGCACATACTTGCCCGCATTGTCGGCGATCGCCGTACGCAGCGCCGCTTCCGCCTGCGCCCCGGAGGCCGCCATCAAAGTTTCGTGATAATCGAGCGAAATCACGTCAAGAATCAGGTGCGCCACATCCGGAGCCGAAGTCCGCAGCAGGGTCTCGGTGCACCCCGTGCAGTCCTGGAAATGCAGCCAGATTACCGAGGGCCGTTTGGTCTTGCCGATCGCTTGCGCCACCTGCAGCACCGATTGATTGCTGGTGAGCGCCAATCCCGCCGGCGCCGTGGCCATCAGTACGCCACATAACTGGATAAAGCTTCTCCGGGAGACTCCGCTAGCCTCCAGGTGTTCGGCAATCGTTGGATGCTTGGACATGAGCGTCTTCCTGCGTATAGGCATTGCCCAGTGCCGGTAGACCTGGATATCGTGGAGAGTCCGAGTAGAGTTGCAGGGAATGTAACGAACCGAGAACGCAGCCGACAGTGACGCGCGGTTAATAATAATTAAGACTAAGAAAGCTAAAACCTAAAGCGCGCGATACCTGTCATTTCTCCCGCTTCGCCTGTGTCCCTGAAGGCTCCAAGGTTCCTTCCAACCGGCAGTAACCCGGGATGTAACGGTAACGGTTATCTCGCGAATCGATAATTTGCGTCTGTGATTTCAGTCACTGATTGCTGTGAGCCATATACGGAAGAGTGGCATTTTCCTGATTGTGTCTTGATTCATTTGGCCGGGAGCGATGAAGCGAACGTCATGCACCGAAGAGGCTAGCGCCGAGGTCTTGAGCGGACGCTTTTACGGCGCGGCTGAAACCCACGCCCCTACCCCACCAGACCTAACATCAGGTCGCTAGGCCCGGGCAGATTGATCCGGCTTACCGCGATAAAGCCCGCGGCCTTCATCCAGCGCGTGTATTCGGCTTCGCTGTAGCTGGCTCCGGCGTCGGTGTTGACCAGCATGTTCAGCGAGAATAATGCGGCGTGTTGCGGGCTGGCTTTGTCGGCGTTGAGAAGGAAGTCCTGCACCACGATACGTCCGTTGGGCCGGAGCGCATGGTATGCGCGGCGAAGAAGTTCCTGGTTCTGGGCCTCGGAGAACATGTGGCAGATGGCGTTGAGCATGATGACGTCGTAGCCGGAGCCAAGGTCGTCCTGGAGCATGTTTCCAGGGCGAAGGCTGACTTGCGCGGAGACGCCGGCCTGGTTGACGTATTCGGCGGCGAGCGGGACCACCTCCGGGACATCAAGGATCTCACAGTGCACACTAGGATAGGCTTTGGCGAAGGCGATGGAGTAGGCGCCGGAGCCGCCGCCGAGATCCAGGATGCGGCGAACGGCATCCGTGCCCACCGTTTTCACGACCAGCGGGGCGCGATCTTTGGCGTGGCGTTGCATGGCAGTGATGAAGTTGCGCGTCCGACCGGCGGCGGCCTCGCGATCGTTGTCAGGTTCGACAGGGGTGCGGGTACCGCTGCGCACGGCGTGGGTCAGAGTGCTCCACTGATGCCAGATGTTGGCAAGATGGAGCAGACCATGGCGGTGGTTATCTTTGGAGCTTTCGGCAAAGAAGCGGGCTGACTCGGGCGTATTCTCAAAAACGTCGCCGCTCTTGGAAAGCAATCCGAGCGCGACGAGGGCATTGAGCAACATCTCGACGGCGCGGGCATTGGCGTGGATTCGTTTGCCGATCTCATCGGCTTTGGCGCCCTCGCCGACAGCAGTAAAGATGTCGAGTTCAAGCGCGGTAAGAAGGCAGCGACTCGGCATGTAGCCGCGGATCATCTGATCGAGGCGATCGGGAAGCGTCCCTGATCGGTCGCGGGCCGCCATGGCTTGGCGGAATTTTTCCCCATGCTCGATCGACATGGCCTTCATCGCGGAAGCATCGTTCCATATCAGACGATCGACAGGCTGGCCGTCACGCAGATGGGAAGTGACGATTTCGGATACGTCCGACGGTCGCACTCGCCGGTACCAGACTCCCGCTGGATAGACGACCATCACCGGGCCCTCGTCGCATAGTCCCATGCACCCGCAGGTCGTGAGCTGCACTTGCCTGGTCAGGCCACGCGCTTCTAGCTCGCGATCAAACGCACTGAGCAAAGCGAACGCACCGCTGGCCGGGCAGGAGGGGACACCTTCCGGTTTTTGCTGGCTGCAGACGAAAAGATGAAAACGAAAGGGTTCCATCGGGATCTCCGCGTTGTGTCTGAATTTCTTAGCGCGGCTCGGACTACCGGCGGCGCCTGAGAGTTGTTAGCCAATAAATCCGCATCCGCTGCGGACTCGACGTTCCGCGGGCAACTTCTGGAGTTCGAACTGGAAGCTCCCGGCTGCAAATTCGTCCACTGCCTTCTTTGGAGATTTCATAACAGCTTGCTTCGGATGTTGCGGTGACGAAGCACTTCTTATGTTCCTGTCCTGCCGGGAGAAGCGACAGCGATCCGTTATCAACACGCTCTGAAAAAGACATCTTTGGCTGGGAGGCTAGCACAACTGGTCCGCGATGTCGTGATGTAAAGCACCAGGGCATGTGCCGGTAATCACAGGCGACGGGTCGTGGTCGACTCCCGGCGTCGACATGGGACCAATCTTGGATCGCCATTGGTTACAATTTGAGCGCACAATGGCTGCGCGGCAAGTTGCGTCTGCGCATTGTGAGTGGTGAATCTGGGGGGCAGCGACAATGAGCAAAAACAAACAAGATCGCGAATTAGGAATGGGGCGCAAGATCACGCGTCGCGATTTTCTTAACGGAGTCAGTATCGCTGTCGGGACTTCACTGGTGGCGGATGCAAGATGGCTGCGCGCCTTTGATCTCAAGCAATCGCCCTTGGGAGTGGAGTTCGCCCCCGAGAAGGATCCCGCTTACTACCCACCTGGCAAGAACGGAATGCGCGGCAGCCATGATGGCTCATGGGAAGTTGCGCACGAGTTGCGGGACCGGAAGGGCAAAGTCGACAGAAAAGCCGATAAAGAGTGGGGCGAGGCGATCGACGACGGTGAGTCGTACGATCTGATCGTGGTTGGCGCCGGTATCAGCGGCCTGGCGGCGGCCTATTTCTACCGCAAGTTCGCCGGAAAGCAATCCCGGATTCTGATCCTCGACAACACCGAAGATTTTGGCGGTCACGCCACGCGCAACGAATTCCAGGCGGGGAAGCGATCGCTGCTCGGTTATGGCGGGACACAATCCATCGAGGCGCCCGGAAACTATAGCAAGGTGTCAATTGGTCTTTTGCAGGAGCTGGGCATCAACGTTCGGCGCTTTTACAAGTACTACGATCAGAAGTTGTTCAGCTCGATGAATCTGACCGAAGCCGTTTTCTTCGATAAAGAAACATTTGGCGAAGACCGGTTGGTACACCAGAAAGGACTCCACTATTTCGGCCTTAACTTTGGCATGGAGAATGTGAGCCAGATCCCCATCTCCGAATCCGCGCGCAAAGATCTTGTCCGCTTGCAACATGCTCACGTCGATTACATGCTGGGGCTCACGGCAGAGCAGAAGAGAAAGAAACTGGTCAAGACGAGCTACAGGGATTTCTTGCTGCAATACGTCAAGGTTGATCCCGATGTGGTGAAAGTGTTTCAGAGTTCGACCCACGATTTATTTGCCGTCGGCATTGATGCAGTTTCGGCCTATGACTGTGCCCGGGAAGGGTTTCCGGGTTTCAAGGGCATCAATCTGCCGAAGAGCCATGAGGAGAATCCCGAGCTGGACGAACCTTATATTTTTCATTTTCCGGATGGCAATGCTTCGATCGCGAGAATGCTGGTGCGATCGCTGGTGCCCGGCGTTCTTCCTGGTCACACCATGGAAGATATCGTGACGGCCCGTGCCGACTACGGCCGACTGGACGATGCATCCTCAGGCATTCGCATCCGCCTGAACAGTACCGCAGTGAACGTGAAACACGCTGGAAACGCAGACTCCGATCCAAAGAACGTGAAAGAGACCGGGAAAGAAGTCGAGGTGACTTACGTGCGCGGGGGAAAGGCAAGGCGGGTGCGCGGCGCGCAATGCATTCTGGCGTGCTACAACATGATGATTCCTTATTTGTGTCCGGAGATGCCGGAGAAACAAAAAGAAGCTCTGGCGTACGCGGTGAAGATGCCTCTGGTTTACACGAACGTACAGATCAGCAATTGGAAAGCGTTTCAGAAGCTGGGTATTAGCGCGATCTACGCTCCGGGATCTTATTTCACCAACGTGACCCTGGATTTTCCGGTCTCCATGGGCGACTATCATTTTCCCAGTTCGCCGGAGGATTCTTGCCTGCTGCACCTGCTGCGCACACCTTGCGAGCCCGGCCTCGATTGCAAAGACCAGTACCGGGCGGGACGGTGGGAGCTGGTCAATACGAAATTTGAAACCTTCGAGCGTAATGTGCGGGATGAACTTGGCCGCATCCTTGGGGCTGGCGGTTTCGATCCGGCTCGCGACATTCAAGCCATCACGGTCAACCGCTGGCCTCACGGATACGCTTACGAGTACAACGCATTGTTCGAGCCGCTTGACCGGCCGGCGGCGGAACGGCCCTGTGTGATTGGACGCCAGCCCTTCGGGAGAATCAAGATCGCGAACTCTGACGCTGACGGCCACGCCTACACCAATACAGCGATCGATCAGGCCTATCGCGCCGTGCGTGAGATTGTTGGGACATGAGCGTTTTGCGTCGAGGGGGTCAGTTCTTCACGAAGTTGGCAGCCGCTGGCGCGAGTTTTGATCATCGAGTCTGCCAGGTCCAGGATCCTTCTGGCGGCTTGTTCTGAGCTGACGCCACGGGCGTGGATGTTCGAGATGAGATTGCGATTGGCGTCGGTGTCGAGGGTTTTCGGCTGATAGGCCATGTAGGCGGAGAGGCTTTCGGCGGTTGCCAAGCCGGGTCGTTCTCCGATAAGGAGGACGGCGACTTTGGGAGTCAGCAATTCGCCGATCTGGTTGAGGATGCCGACCCGGCAGTAGCGAATTACAAATATCTCGCCGACACTCCAGCCTCGAGTGTGGGCTCCGTCACAGAGCAAGGGCAATAATTGTGGAACCTGCCGGGCTACGGCGGTCACTGAGAGACCGTCGCCGATCGCGATTTGCAAATCGCGCCCGGTAGTGCAGCGGCGGCTCAACTCCGCGCGGGATGCGTCATTCAAGTGACGGCCCAGGTCGGGGCGCAAGAGGTATTCATCTTTGCTGGCAGCCTGGGAGCAGACTTCAAATAGATTCCACTGTCGCGCGAACTCTTCGCCAAGATCATTGGTCGAATTCGGGAGAAGATTCAACTCCGTGCGCACGGCATCGCGGGCGGCGGCATGCGCTTGGCGCAGTTCCAGTTGCGTATGGGTGCGATAGGCGGCGCCGCTCCGGCCGGCGAGGAGACGCGCGGGAGTCTGGGCGCGCACTTTTTTCACGAGCTCGGATAAATCGGATTCGAGCGCATCCCGGCGCTGTGGGAGTTCGTCGTCGCAGCTCGCCATTCAAAAAGTCCTTTCCAGTGTTGCCTCCAGCCCGCGCATTAGTTGCCGTCGCGCTGATGAATCGAGGGAGGCCGGTTCGGTGCCGCGATAGATCCCCATAACTTGCAGCCACGCAAGAAACTCTGGCGCGGGGCGCAACTGGAACAGGCGTCGCGCGGCTAAGGCGTCGTGATAGCTGGTGGACTGGTAATTCAGCATCACGTCATCGGAACAGGGAACGCCCATGAAGTAGTTGCAACCCGCGGCCGACAGAAGAAGCAGCAGGTTGTCGGCGGAGTTCTGGTCGGCGGCGGCGTGATTGGTGTAGCAGACGTCGCAGCCCATCGGCAGGCCGAGCAACTTCGCCATGAAATGGTCCTCGAGTCCGGCGCGGATAATCTGTCTTTCGTCATACAGGTACTCGGGGCCGATGAAGCCGACGACGCTGTTCACCAGAAAAGGCTCGAAGGCGCGCGCGACTCCGTAAGCCCGGGCTTCGAGCGTCAGTTGATCGACGCCATGATGCGCTTCGGCCGAGAGAGCGCTGCCCTGGCCGGTTTCGAAGTACATGGCGTGGTCCCCAACCCAACGGACGTCGCGCTGGCGATGCTGTTCGAGAACCTGTTCGCGGCCCTCGCGCAGCATATTGAGGGTGATTCCGAAACTGCGGTTGGCCGCTTCCGTACCTGCGATGGACTGGAAAAGAAGGTCAACCGGCGTTCCGCGATTTAACGCTGCGAGTTGAGTGGTGATGTGGGCCAGGCAACAGACCTGGGTGGGGATTTCGTAGGCATCTACCAGTCGGGTCAACGCCACGAGAATCGCGCTGACGGTATCGACTGAATCGGTAGCGGGATTCACGCCGAGGACCGCGTCTCCGCATCCGTAAAGCAGGCCCTCAAAGGCAGCCAGCAGAATTCCTCCGATGTTGTCAGCCGGATGATTGGGTTGGAGGCGGATGCCCAGCACTCCACGTTCTCCCATGGTGTTGCGGCAGCGGGTGACATTCCGAATCTTGGCGGCCGCGAGCACGAGATCCTTGTTGCTCATCAGCTTGGTGACGGCAGCGGCAACTTCCGGAATGATGGCCCGCTGCAGTGGCTGCAGTTGAGCGTCGGTGGTTCCGTCATCGAGGATAAATTCGCGGTACTCGCCGACCGTCATGCTGGCGATGCCCCGGAAAGCTTTCTGATCGCATGCGTCGAGAGTGAGGCGGGTGACATCGTCTTCCGAAGGATCGATCAGGGGGCGGCGGACAATTTCGTCGAGCGTCAGGTCTGCCAGTTTGTGTTTCGCCGCAACCCGCTCGCGCTCCGATCGGGCGGCGATGCCGGCCAGTTGATCGCCGGACTTTTCTTCGTTCGCCTTGGCGAAAAGTTCGCGGAGATCGGAGAAGTCGAATCGCTCGATCATGGCCGGAGTCGCTCTGAGACACCATGTTACCGAAAAAGCGGCGAGGGATGGGCTGCCTCGGGCGTGGAAGCGCCGCCTTGCAAGGCTTCATTGACCTGTCAGTTCCACACTCGTAACATGGTGCGCTAATGATCGGCCAAACCATCTCGCATTACCGGATTGTGGAGAAGCTCGGTGGCGGAGGGATGGGTGTGGTTTACAAGGCCGAGGATACACGCTTGCACCGCTTCGTCGCCCTGAAGTTCCTTCCCGACGTAGTTTCCCAAGATGCGAAGGCACTGGCCCGATTTCAACTCGAAGCCCAGGCGGCGTCCGCGCTCAATCATCCCAATATCTGCACTATCCACGACATTGGTGAGCAGGACGGGCGGGCATTCATCGCCATGGAGTTTCTGGACGGGGTGACACTGAAGTATCGAATCGCCGGCAGGCCTTTGGAGACGGAAGTCCTGCTCAGCCTGGCGATCGAGATCGCCGATGCGCTCGATGCCGCGCACTCCGAAGGCATCGTTCATCGGGATATCAAGCCCGCGAACATCTTTGTGACTAAGCGCGGGCGCGCCAAGGTCCTCGATTTCGGCCTGGCCAAAGTGGGGTGGACGGGCAACCGGGTTTCTAAGACGAGTGACGCCCGGGCGGAGGTGACGGTGACGGGAAGCGATGACCACCTCACCAGTCCGGGGGCGGCGCTGGGAACCGTAGCGTATATGTCGCCGGAGCAGGTGCGGGCTCGTGAACTGGATGCGCGCACGGATTTATTTTCGTTTGGGGCAGTGTTGTATGAGATGGCGACGGGCTCTTTGCCATTTCGCGGTGAGAGTTCGGGCGTGATTTTCCATGCGATTCTGGATCGCGATCCGCTTCCTCCGGTACGGCTTAATCCCGACTTGCCGCCGAAGCTGGAAGACGTAATCACGAAGGCGCTGGAGAAAGACCGAAATCTTCGCTATCAGAGTGCAGCCGAAATGAGGGCCGACCTGCAACGACTGAAGCGCGACACGGAATCTGGCCGCCGGTTCAGCGTGGATGTGGCTCCGCCGGGTTCATCAGAGCGATCCGGGGGCGAAATCCCGCCGCTTCAGTTGGGCAGGAAAAGTGAAACGGCTAGAGCTGGTTCAGACGAAACACTAGCAGTAACATCAACATTTGAATCCGGCACGGACCGAATCGACAGCGGTGGCGCAGTGAACTACGCCGCCGAGGTGCCGCTTCAAGGGACGGTCCCGGTTTTCCCGGCCGCGAACTGGAGGCGATGGAGGCGCTCGATCGCGGCTGCCCTGGTGGTTCTCATTGCGCTGGTTGGAGCCGGCTTATATTGGCATTCGCGGTCCGCGGCCAGGCTTACCGAGAAGGACACGATCGTTCTCGCCGATTTTTCCAATTCCACTGGCGATACGGTCTTCGATGACACGCTAAAGCAAGCTCTCGCCGTCGCCCTGCGACAGTCCGCATTAATCAATGTGCTCTCGGATGATCAAGTGGGAGCCTCCCTGAAAATGATGACTCGGGAGAGGAATACTCCGCTGACGCCGGAGATCGCGCGGGAGGTTTGCCTGCGCTCCGGGAGCAAGGCTTACATCGTGGGCGCGATTGCGCTCCTGGGCAGCGAATATGTTCTGGGATTACGGGCGACGAATTGCCAGAACGGAGAGACGCTGGCGCAGGAACAGGCCACTGCTTCTTCCAAAGAGAAAGTGCTCGATACGCTCGGCGGCGCGGTTGCGAAACTTCGCCGGGAACTTGGCGAATCGCTAGCCGCGGTACAGAAATTCGATGTTCCGCTGCAACAAGCCACGACTTCTTCCATCGACGCGTTGAAGGCGTACAGCCTGGGAATGAAGGCACTGCATGAAAAAGGACCGGTGGCGGCGTTGCCCTACGAACAACGGGCCATCGAACTTGATCCGCAATTTGCCACGGCTTATGAAGGGGTCGGCCTGCAGTATGCCGATTTGGGGGAATTGGGCCGGGCCAGCGAATATCTGACCAAGGCATTCGAGCTGAGAGATCACGCCAGCGAGCGAGAAAAATTGGCAATCGCGTCTTCTTACTATCGCACGGTCACGGGAGAACTGGACAAGGCGGCGCAGATCTATCAGCAGAGCCTGGAGAGCTATCCCCGAGATGGACTGGTGTACAACGATCTGAGCGGGGTCTATGGGCAGGAGGGGGAATATGAGAAGGCGGTGGAACAGGAACTGGAGAGTGTGCGCCTGGCGCCCGGGAATGTGGCCGTGTACTCGAACCTCGGCAGTTGGCTGATTGCATTGCAGCGTTATGAGGAGGCACAGCGGACCATTCAGGACGCGCTGACCAGAAAGCTGGACTCCGATGCGCTCCACCTCAGCCTTTACGGCATCGCGTTCAGCCGGGGCGACAGGCAAGCGATGGAGGAGCAAAGCACCTGGCTCGAGAGCAAGTCTGACTTTGAAAACGAGGGGCTGGGGTTGGAAGCGGATACTGAGGCGTATTCCGGTCGCCTTCGAAAAGCGCGGGAGTTAACCAAACGGGCGGTCGATTCCGCGGTCCGTAACGATAACAAAGAAGGCGGCGCGTTGTTGGAAGGGATAGCGGCGCTGCGGGAAGCGACCTTCGGCAATGCTTCCGAGGCTCGACAGGATGCGAGTGACGCCTTGAAGTTGGCCCCGGCGAGCCGGGGAGTTCAGATTGAGGCGGCGCTGGCGCTGGCGATGATTGGCGACGCCGTGCCAGCGGAGAGCCTTGGGCAAGACCTGGCCAAGCGGTTTCCGCTGGATACCCACATGCAGTCACTCTGGCTGCCGGCGATCCAGGCGCAATTGGCACTCGATCGACGGAATCCGGCGGCTGCGATTTCTCTTCTGCCATCGGGCACGCGCGCTGAGCGCCTTGAACTGGGCGCGATCCCGTTCCTTCCGAATGTCTCATGTATGTACTCGCCGTACATACGTGGACAGGCGTATCTTGCGGCCGGACAAGGGAACTCAGCCGCCGTCGAATTTCAAAAGATTCTCGACCACAAAGGCATCGTGTGGAATTGTTCCAGTGGCGCGCTGGCTCGTTTGGGCTTGGCTCGGGCATGGGCGCTTGCAGGAGATAAAGAGCGGGCGAAGGCTGTCTATGGGGAATTCTTCACGCTGTGGAAAGACGCGGACAGCGATATCCCCATTTTGAAGGCAGCCAAGGCAGAGTATGCCAAGTTGCCATAGCTGCTGATGTGCGATCCAGCGGAATCAGCGCTTGCGTAACGGCCGGCGGGTGAGTATTCCCCTACCTCAAGCCATCGACTACGTAGAGATCGGAAAGCACGCGCAGGGTAGAGTAGGCATATGCCTTGCCGTCGGCGCTAAAGCGGAGCACGGGAATGCTTTGCACGCCAGCCGGATCGGCGGGAACAATTTCCTTCCAGGGATCACGGCGGCCGGTCGCGAGATCGATGCGCGTGACATTGATGGGAATGGTGCGAGTGCGCACCAGCAAACTCTTGCCACTATCGAAAAAACCGAGGATGCGTTCGTCGGGATCGGTGGCGACGGTGAACTTTTGCGGTTCCCCGCCAGCAACGGGGAAAAGCCAACGCTGACGTTTGGCGTCCACCGCGACAAGATATTTGCCGTCGGGAGTAACGAGGCCTCCCGCCGTCCCTTCGGGAGTCAGAGCGCGGGGTGCGCCACCTTGTAGATCGAGCAGATACGTGCGGGTCTGGTGACCCACCTCCGCGGTCGAGAAGACGACCGATTTGCCGTCGGGCAACCAGGCCGCTCCGAAGTGGTCGGTCTTGTCGTCGGTGAGCTGCCTGGTCTCGCCGACGCCAGTGGGAAGAAGCACGAGCCTGCGCGGAGAGCCAGCGTCGGAGAGCACCCATTGACCGTCGGGAGAAAGCGCAGCTTGGCCCCCCTCGCCGAGACGAATCGCAGGGGAGCCGTCCGTCTTCCTGAGGAACACGCTATAGTTCGCGCCCACGGCTTCCCCGGTCTCGGAGAAAACGATGTTCTTGCCATCGGGGGACATGTCGCTCACCAGCGACCAGTCAAACCACGACAGGCTGCGTTCGTGCGTTTCGCCGGGTGGCAGGGCGGAGATGCCGATGCGGGATTTGTCCGCAGTCAACAGGACCAGACCGGTGCGGCCAATGTCGTGGATGGTCAGGCCGCCGGGTGCACGATAGATGAGCCGTTCCTTGCCGGAGAGATCGAGCGCATAGATGGAGCGCGCGGCTCCGGCGGGGACAGCGGAGAACCAGACTTCCTTGCCATTGGGAGTCCAAGCGAGTCCCTCGACGCTGGAGTAAAAGGAAGAACTGGACTTGCGATTTCCGTGCGGGTCAATGATGACAACGCGGCCGTCGTCACCGCCCGGGACGTGGTCCGCGATGGCTAGCCAATCGCCCTGCGGGGAAAAACGAACGTGGCTGACCCAGCCCTGCGGCTCATAGATCGACTTGCCAAGCGGGAATTCCAGATGAGGGACTCCCGCGGGGCTGGAGCGAATGACTGCCAAGGACTGGCCGTCCGGTGCCCAGTCTGCCCAGAATACGCCGTCGAGCACCTCGCGCGGGGCGCCTCCGGCGAGCGGGACGCGGGCCAGGGTTCCGGTCTGAAGGAAGGCCGCTGTGTCGGTGGGGTGCAGGGAGATCGCCATCTCGCCCTTCGAGGAGATGGAGAGAATCTGGGCGGCGGGCAAGCCTACGGGCCGGGAATCGCTGCTATCGAAGCGGGTAGAGAAAATCTCCTGGGGCTGGCCATCCCACGCAGCACCGTAGATGATGGTCTGGCCATCCGGAGCAAAGCGAGCGGCCCAAATGGTGCCGCTGCGGAAGGTTACCTCGTGGAAGGTGGGGTTAGCGGTGGCGTCGCGGTGCGCGAAGCGATAGATGGCTGCCCACGACCCAAGTAACAGCAGGCCGCCGAGCAAGGGCAGCAGCCAGCGGCGCGTGGACGGTTCTTCCGGTATGGCGCGGACTCCGCCTCGTGTGGAGGTGGAAATATCGGTGAGGGCCTCGAGATTGAAGGCCACGTCGCGAGCCGACTGGAAGCGCTCGGCGGGATTTTTCTCCAGGCAGTGGCGGACGATACGCTCCAGCGCGGGCGAGACGTTGCGGTTGGTCTCGATAAGTTCGGGCGGGTCCTCTTTGAGGATCGCGCTCATGGTGTCGGCGGGGGAGTCGCCATGGAAAGCGCGTTTGCCGGATAACATCTCGTAGAGAATCGCCCCGAAAGCAAAGATATCGGAGCGTGGATCGGCGGCTTTGCCGCGAACCTGTTCGGGCGCCATGTAGCCGACCGTGCCCATGACGGTGCCGGCTTCGGTGCCCACCTGCTGTGTGGGCGCATCGTGCGAACTACTGGAGGAACTATCTCCGGTCTCTGGACGAATCAGCTTGGCGAGGCCGAAATCGAGGATCTTCACGCGGCCGTCGCTGGTGAGAAAGAGGTTCTCCGGCTTCAGGTCGCGATGGACGATACCTTTGTCGTGGGCGGCGGCGAGGCCGCGAGCAACCTGTTGTGCACAGTCGGAGGCTTTGCGCGCGGAGAGCGGGCCTTCGCGCAGGCGATCGCGGAAGGTTTCGCCTTCCAGTAGTTCGGAAACTACGTAGGGTGCGCCGTGATCGTCGCCAATGTCGAAGATCGAAAGAATGTTGGGGTGATTGAGCGCGGCGACGGCGCGCGCTTCCTGCGCGAAGCGCTGCAAGCGGTCGGGATCGGAAGAAAAAGACGCAGGGAGGATCTTAATGGCGACTTCACGGTTAAGGCGGGAGTCGCGAGCCCGATAGACCTCACCCATTCCACCTGCGCCAATCGAAGCGATGATTTCGTAGGGACCAAGTTTTGTGCCAGAGGTCAGGGCCATATGTGCGCGCAATTATAGCCTGCGAGTAAGCCAGTCGCCGACTCAAATGATGGTGGTGCGAATGGTTTTTCGATGACATTGTTACCTGCAGCGAGCTCCTGGTGAACCGGAGGGGGCTGCTGCAGAGGATGAGTTCCGCGGCTCGCGAGCGCGCTCTTTCGAACTCGGGGGAAGAGATCTTTGACCGAATGTACGAGACTTACGCGCGCTTCCACAAAACGATGGAGTGCGCCACGAATCTCTTGATGTCGCCAAAGTAGAGAGCGGGAACGGGCTCTGTTTATTGCGGCTGGTCGTATGGAGATTCCGGGGAGAGATTCCCGGCGCTACTTGCAATTTCAAGTTATCATTTCTGGAACGCTGGTCCCGGCGCCAAGGATGCAGCCTCGGGAATGGTGACATCATGTGGGGGGAATGATGGCGATCAATTTTATGCGGACGCGTAAAGAAAGTGACGATTCCATAAGCTTTCAGCCGGTTGAGCGGCTGAAAGTATATCTGTTCGGGGTGACGGTGTTGTTTGCGTCGTTTGGGATGGGTGAAACGGTCTATCGCCTCCTGTTTTCCGAGTTTGACGGCGCCACGGATCGCATTCCGGTCGAGGTGTTATTTGGCATCGTGTTTGCGTGGTTTGCTACCAAGTTTGTCGGCGGCGTTTACCGGAATCGGAAAGAGCGGAAGGCCAGGCTCGACTTCATTTGGGCGCGGAATCATCAGATTCGAGGCGCGCTGGAAGGTATTACTCCGTTGGCCCATCCCTTGAAGAACCAGCAGTCGATCAGGGTAATCCGCGAAGAAGTCGATAAGATCGAATGGGCACTGAAGGAGATTTTGCCGGGCTAAACTTCCTGGACAGACCGGCAAGGCTGATGAAGTGCGCGCCAGAAGAGGGATTTCCACAGTAGCCTATTCGAGCCATTCCCATGCGTCTGCCTTGCGGTTAAGGTGGTGGTGAGCAGACTTCGGGGGAGGGCTGTTCGACTAACGTCCCACGACTCTTTGAGTCTGGGGCGTTTTTTCTGTTCTCGCGCCACTAAGTCATTAGCATCCATTCGAACTCCAGGCCATTTCTGCTCCTTCACAAGGAACCTCTGAACAAGTACTCGCCTGATGGAGCAGCAGTATCAGCGCGCGGGCCTTTCGCGGACAAGAGTGTCGCGCCAAACTTGATCAGAGATGTAATTGTTCATTTTAGCCATCAAGAGAACTGCTACTTGCTACAGCTTGTCGCGGGATGAAACACATTTCATCAAGGCGATCACTTAGTTTGACCAACAAACGAATTAGCGCTGAGGTGTTTCGAGGATAGTCCATTAGGGCCATTCCCATCTCATGGCCTCGGCTTTAGGCTGGGTGCGAGCAGGCTTCGGGGAAAGCTGCTCAACGAGCGTCCCGAGGCTCGAAAGAGCCTGGGGCGCTTCTGTTTTTTGTGGGTCGAATCGTGGCGATCGGGCGAGGTCGCCGATTTTTCTCTTGGAAGCAGGGCGAGTGGGTTTGGGGGACAAATCGAGGTGATATTCATACAATGGACTCATGGAAATTCCGTTCGGCGAGTATTCCGCCCGGGTACAGACGTATCTGGAGAATGTTTGCGGAATCCGCGTCGTGACTCGCGATATTCCAGATCCGCTCACCGGGGATCTGGACGGATCGGAAATCGATATCGACTATGCGGTCACTCCCGAACAGCGTCTGTTTCTGCTGGGGCATCTTTTTGGGCATACGGTGCAATGGAACGTCGATCCCGCTGCGTTTGAAATTGGCAGGCGGTATCAACCTCCGGTGGACGAAGACCTGATTCCCGCCATCATCGCTTACGAACGAGAAGCAGCGTGTTACGGTCTCGCGCTTTTCCATCGAGTCGGGATAACGGGCGGCGAGGTTGAGCAATGGTTTTGTGACTATTCCGCTTGTGACCAGGCCTATTTGCTGCACTTCTATCGCACGGGAGAAAAACGCGATTTCCGGAGCTTCTGGGCGGGAAATGCGGCGCCAATCATTCCGAAGGCGATTCCGAGTTTTACTCCGACTTCCCGCGTCTTCCGCATGGACGGGATTGTGATCTGAAGAGATTCGGTGGTGGTCTAGTCGGAGGTCTTTCGTGACAACGCGAGCAACTGGTTAGTCTGACGGATCAGATCGCTACGGTCCATATCGCGATATTTCATGGGTAAAAGGCTCTTGCTGGTGCACTCCAACACGGCAACCAGATTCTGCAGATCGATTTCGGTCGGGTAGTACGGCGGAATGAAATCCTCGAGGGCCGCTTTCAGGTCATCTGTATCTACAGTGGGCTTATTTTGCAGGCTGCTCCTCATGTGACTGCGCACCAGGACCGCCTCGATGTCGGCTCCGGAGAGGCTGGCGGCGCGCGCCAGAAAGAACTTTTCCACGTCCTCGGGGAAGGGCTTCATGCCGACTTTCCTCTGCATGGCGCGCAAGAGCGCGAGGCGTTCTTCCGGAGTGTCGGGATAAAACAGGGCAATATGTTCTTCGGCGCGACCTTGACGTTTGAGGTCGACGGGCAACAGATCGGGACGGCAAGTGAGTAGAAACCAGATGACCTTGCCGCGGAGTTCGGTATTTCCCATGAACTGCGCGATCTGGGCAAAGACGCGATTGCCAACGCCACTATCGCCGGAACTGGAGCGGTCTCCGAGTTGGGCGTCGGCTTCGTCGACGATGACGGCGATCGGGCTCATGGCCTGGAGCAGGGTCAAGACTCTCTCCAGATTGCCTTCGGTCACGCCTTGCCACATGCTGCGAAAGTTTTTCAAGACGACGGCTGGAATCCCGACTTCACCGGCAAAGCAAGTAGTGATGAAAGTTTTCCCGGTGCCGACGGGTCCGCAGATGACATAGCCCATGGGCAAGACGTCGGTGTTGCCGGCATGAATGGCTTTGGCGGCGTCCTGCAATTTCTTTTTTGCCTGGTCATTTCCGGCGACAAATGACAGATCAAAGCGGCTCTGGACGAACTCCAGCAAACCTCCGGACTCGGCTTCAATCAAGTCCTTTTTGCGGTCCGAGAGAAACTTGAGGGTGAGGGGTTGACGGTTCTGGACCGCATGGGAGATGAGGCTCTGCAACTGGACTCGCTTCAAGCCCGCTCCGAGCCTGGCCAAGGTCTCATCGTTCACTTCGGAACCGGCGGGCAGTTGCTGGGTTTTCAATTGCGAGCGGATAAATTCGAGGCGCTCAGCATAGTCCGGCAACGGAATTCCGATCGAAGAAACGCCCGGATGCTGAACGATGCCCGGGTTGAGTTCGATCTGATTCTCGGAGATGAGGCAGATGGTGACATCGGCGTTCAGAAAGGCGGAATTGCGCGCCCAGCGTTTGAGAATGACGAGGGCGTTGCGGTCATCGGCTGACATGCTGGAAACATCGCCCGCGGGGGCGATGGTCTCGGCAAAGTCGATCACCAACCCGATCTTCTTGCCGTCGGCGATGCGGAGGCGCAGATAGTTGTCGAGCAGGTTCAAGACCGCGTCCGGATTGCGCGGCAATCCCCCTTGTGAATAAGCAGTGCCGTGAAAGCTGTCGTAGCCTTCGAGGGCGCGGCGGAAGTCGGCTTGGCTATCGGCCGATCCGAAGTTCAACCCGCCACGATCGTAATGCAGAACGACGTCGCGCTGGCCGAAGAGCGCGCCGGAAAGGAATTCATCGAGCGGAACGAAGGTTGTCGAGTCCTGAGTGCGGAGCGGTACCAGGTCGCGCACATTTCCGTAGAGGACGAACATCGCGAATGAGCGCGAGTAATACTTCTCGGAGAGTTCGCGCGCCCAGGCGGGAAGTCCGTCGAGATATTTGCCTAAGGTTGTTGCGGTTGTCGCTGGATTCGAGGGCATCGTTCGAGGGCACTTTCGAGGGCACTAGTGTGCGAGTCAGATTTTTTGTGGGCCAATTCCGGTGGGGAAGAAGCGCGTTTCAATCGCGCCTGTCAGGCCGGAAATTTTCCCGTTTTGACCATAGTTACTGGTTGGTACTGTGGGGGTACCCCCCCTCCCCCCCCTGGGTCTATTGAAACCATCGAGTTAGAGAGAAATGTCCACCAGGTCTATGACTCTAAAGGGTTTAACTTACAAAGTATTCAAAACAAAGGAGTTGGAAGTGAGTCAAACCTTTGTTTTCCTTTAGGATCAATGAGTTACAACTTACTAAGTCTGGCAAAGTATAGATTGCAAAGAGCTTAGCTTCGAGCATGCTACAGCGATGTTAGAGTGCGAGCAAATTTGTATTATAGTCCCGATGTCAACTAGCCGGGTGATTCTTACGCTGGCGGGGGCTCTCTGAAATCCAAATTCGATCAGAGCCCAGCTCGTGGGTCGGATTGGGATAGGCCCGTCTATGGGCGGTATCCGGGTTGCGGACGACTCTCTACGGGTGGATTAGTGTAATCGCGATTTTGCGACAGTTAAGCGCTCTGGTGGTTCGAGCGAAAAACGCCTTTCAGTAAGCGGATTCCCAGCGCAATGGCAATTACGCCGCCTGTCAAAACAACACACACGAGAAAAAATCCGAAAATCATAGCCGCTGCTTCCGAATGAAGCGTAGCGATCAAATCGGCTTTAATGAGAACCGTACATGCCATAGCACCGGCACCCCCGGCTACTAAAATGGCCCCGAACATGAACGCGACCACTCTTTGTAAATAGCTCGTCGGCACCCAATCCCTTGATCCAAAGCCGCGGTACGGGCCACTAGTATCGTACAGAATTGGAACGTACTGACTCCTGAACCACGTCATGCGCTTTTTGTGCGGTTCTCGCTTTTGCACTGTCACAAATGCTGCTCTCCAGCACCTATTTTGGTTGCTTACTTTGATAGTCGACTTAACCAAGGCGATAGCACCTCATTGACCACGGGCCGTCGTTAGTGAGCGATCCAGCAACGCAAGAGCGAGCAGGATAATAAGCCCGCTCACGAAACTACCGAGCATCCCTCGTCTCACGAATCGGCCTTTGCCCGCCGCCTTCGTTTCTTGCCAGTGCTCTTGCTCGAGTTGGGAGGCTCTTGACATTGGACAGAGATTATCGCTGACCTCTCTGGAAAGTCCAGCTTCATTCATGGCGATGTAAATTGACGCAACCAGGCGCCACCGAATTGGTCGCTCCACTCAAGCTAGTGTGATTGCCATCACTGACGGTTTCTCGTGCGTGTGTTAATGGTGCTGTCGTAATTCCTCCCGCCTCTCCGAAGAGCGGTAGCCACGACGGAACGCAGCACCCCCTCAGGCGAGAGTATCTACACACTTCTTTTCAAATCACGCAGTTCTACCGCTTTATCGCATGGAGGCAACCATGAGACGCATCAGTATTCTGGCGTTGATTCTTTTCACCTGTTTTGTTTTGGCCGCGTGGCCGCAAGCACAACCACAAACACAAACGGACCCACGGCTAGCAGAAATTGCTCATAAGGCCGTGAACATTTCGGCAGCAGTGAAACCGGGAGAAGTGGTGGTCATTTATGGAGGCGTTCAGAAGCTACCGCTGATGGAGGCTCTGGCAATCGAGGCAGCGAAGGCTGGTGCATTGGTGTAACCGCTCTTCGTGACAACAGACCGGCTTCAGCGCGCCTTTCTCGCGGATGTACCGGAGGAGTATCTGGGCCAGCCCAATCCGACCCTAGAGACGTGGTTCAAGACGATTGATGTATGGATCTCGACGGCTGACCGTGAGGATGCAAAGGCGGTCTTGGAGGGTATCCCGGAGACGAAACTGTCTAAGGCGGCCCGCTCAGCTGGGGCAGTGCGCACGGCACTTAACAATTCCAAGATGCGTGGCTTGTATATCGGTGTACCGAACAAGAAGGCTGCCGAATACAACCGGGTAGACTGGTCGACATACCAGAATATGCAGTGGGACGCGATTAATGCCGACTACCAGGAAATGACGAAAAAAGGGAATCAGCTCGCCAAGATGCTGGAGGACGCCACGAGCATCAGGATAAGTTCGCCGGCCGGAACGGACATCACAATGGCGTCGGGACATCGCAAAGCGTTCGTTGATGCCGGCATTCTGGGAGAGCGAGCCAAGGAAAGTGGTGCGTTCCTAGGTCGGCAGGCTTCACTTCCGGGAGGTACCGTAGTAATTGCACCGATCGAGAGCTCAGCGAACGGAAAAGTGGTGGCACCGAAGGACACATGCCGTCCGTATGAATATCTGACGGGAGCGACGTATGTGTTCAAGGATGGCCAGATGGTTTCGTTTAATGCGAAGGGCAACCCAGAATGTTTTGAACAGGACTTCGCGGCTTACACCGGCGACAAAGATAGAATTGCTTCAGTTCAAATAGGACTGAACCCGGCTTCGAAGGTTATAGAGGACGGCAGCGAGTATCGGCCCGGAGAAGCGGCGGGGATGGTCTATATCGGCTTGGGGAATAACCAACTGCTGGGAGGAAGCAACAAGACAGAATTTGGCTGGAGCGCTCCGGTCGTGAAGGCTACGGTTGAGGTGGATGGCAAGACGGTCGTGAAAGATGGACGATTAGCGTTTTGATTCACGATCCGGGTCGAAGAGGCTAAGGGCGACCTACCGCCAACAACGGCACTGCAACCATTCACGATCTTGTATTTGGACACCGGCAACGTGTTTGACAGATTCCTGGTGCAGTGAAGCAAATTGCAGCTATAGGCATCCGCCCGATGAGGTAGCTGACGTAACCGGATCTATCGCCAATTGACTCTCATGGCGTCGTCAAGTCCTTTTTTGTCCAATGACTTGCCATGGTTTCCCGTCGAGAGACGGCCAGTTCTGCCCGCAGCTATTAAAGATTTTTTTTCCTGAGATGATGTCTTTTGCCGACCGTTTGCGCTTTATTCAGTAGGAGCAGGAAATTGTTCCGTTCGCAAACCTGACTCTCTGGAGGAGGAATCCTTAATGTTTCGACTAAAGTCACAACTCTGCTTGCTAGTCGTGCTGCTCACCCCGGTATGTGGTTTTGCATCGAACTACTGCATCGCAACCAATGGCGGATTTGGCCCGCCAAGCTTCGGCACAACCTTCATCGAACCGAGCTTTGCCATACCGGCGGCCGGCAAATGCGCTGTGTGGGTAGGTTTTACAAAGACTGCCAGCACTGTCGTCCTGATGTCTTCGGGCCAAGGCTGCCTTTCGACCGACGGGACGGTACTCACAGTGGCGGTTTCCAGCCAAGACCCGAGTTTTTTCGGCACCAACTACGAATCGGATTACATCCAGTTGTCGCGGAGCAAGCCGAGCGGACCGTTCACCAGTGGCTCTGATATGGGAGCCTTCGGCGGGGATGCGCTACCGGAGAGTTGTACTTCGAGCCTGTTGAATCTTCCGTCGAGCCACGACTGAACGATAAAACGATGCGCCGCCGGAGTTGAAGGAAAGCCAAGAGACTCCGACGCCAGGGGTAGGGACGGCGTAACGGAACGAGGGACGGAAGGGCGGATCGCGGACTTTCGATGGCGCGAGAACCCTACCGTCCCCGACTCACCGAACGAAAACTGGCCCACTACTTGTCAGTGACTGCGCTAGTTCGACATTCGCACCCGGTTCGGTCCGGAGGGGGTAGAGGATGACGAACCGTCGAGCGACATCAGTCCGTCCAAGTCGGGCGACATATCGCTGAAGATCGCTTCCACCTGCTGCACGGTCTGCTCGGTCTGCTCGACGTCGCGCACGAGACCGTCGAGGCGGTCGCTGACCTGCTGGGGATCGCGCATGGTCACGGATTGATCGCGAACCAGCATGAGCACGTCTTCCACCGCGGAGCATTGGGCGTCGACCACTTTGCGGTTCTCGGAAATCTTATCGAATTTTTCCAGACGCTTGGTGAGAATCTCGATGCGTTTTTTGTTGATCTCCTGAACTTTCGGCGGGTCGCTGGCGAGGGCCTTTTGCAGGGAGGCGATCTCGCGTTTGATGCCATCCGACTCGGTGCTCTTCACGTATTGCTGCTGCTGGGTGGCGGCCAGCAAGAGCCGCGCAAAGCCATTGAGCAAGCCTTGGAGACGGGAATCGATCTGATCTAAAAAGATCTGCGAGGTCGAAGAAAACTGGGCAAAATTACTGCGAATCGAACCGCAGACCTGGGCGGCGTGGATGTAACGACTCTGCATCTCGGGGGGCAGGGTGGCGAGCATTTCGCTCAGCTTCTGCTGGTGATTTCGCTGGTCTTCGGCAAACTTCCAGGAGCGGACGAGCCGCTGAAAGCGCCAGTTCTGGGGGACGATAGCGAGGTACATGAGTTCGAGACCACCGGCCAGGATGATGGGCAGAAAGCTGCCGCTCACGAGGGCAAAGGCACCAGCGCTCACCATGGCGATCCAGTTATATTGCAGGTGGAACGCCTCTTTCACGTAGTTAAGGTTGTCCTGCGAAGCACCGGGACCGGTCGGATCGTCGTTGCGCGGTCGCATGCCCTGGAAGTCGGCGGGAGCCATTTAGACACTCACCCGCACCTGTCCGCTGCCGGGAGCCTTGCGCAAACGGCTGAGAACATAGTTCGACAGTTCGTGAAATTCATTGCGCTCTTTCAAGCTGAGTTCGCGCGGACGATCGAAGGGCACCTGAACATCTTCGACGATGGTACCGGGATGCGCGCTCATAATAAAAATTCTGTCGGCCAGGTAAACGGCCTCTTCGACGTCATGGGTGACGAACAAGATGGTGCTGGCGGTTTCGTCCCAGACTTTCAGCAGCAGTTGCTGCATCTCGCTGCGGGTTTGCGCGTCGAGCGCGCCGAAAGGTTCGTCCATGAGGATCACCGCGGGACGAAGCGCCAGAGTGCGCGCGATCGCCACTCGCTGTTGCATGCCTCCGGAAAGCGTCTCGGGATAAGCGTTCTCAAAACCGCTGAGCCCGATGTCTTGTACTAATTGTGCCACCGTTTCCTTGCGCCTGGCTTCGGGGACGCCGTTGATCTTCAAACCGTAAGCTATGTTACCAGCGACCGTAAGCCAGGGAAACGAAGTGTATTTCTGAAAGACCATGCCACGGTCTTTCCCGGGGCCCTGGATGGGCTTTTCGTTGACCAGGATCTCACCCGTATCGGCTTTATCCAAGCCAGCGATCAAACGGAGGAGAGTGGACTTGCCGCAACCGGAAGGGCCGAGGAGGACGCGGAATTCTCCGATATCGCGACCTTCGCGGGAGTAGGCATCCTCGATGTCGAAATTGATGTTCTCGAGGGCGTCGACTTTGGAACCGTCGGGGGAGACAAACGACCGGCTGACCTGGCGCACGGTGATTTTTGATTTCTTAGGGTCCATATTCTTAAGCTCGGTATTCTCAGGCTCGGTATTTTCAAGCTCGGTGCTTGGCCGCCTTCAGGTGAGCGGTGGCGCTCGGAACCGAGGCACCGGCTCCGGCCAGGGTAGCGCTCGCTTTGCGCCAGGGAAAGAGGCGGCCTTCGAGAAACGTCAACAGGAAGCGGAACAGGAATGCAGCGATGCCGATGGCAATGATTCCGGCGTATACGCGGTCGAAATCGAGGACCTTGCGAGCCGCCTCGACCATGTAGCCGACACCCTTACGGGCGTTCAACATTTCCGCGAGGATGACGTAGGTCCAGCCGATGTCATAGAGGATGCGGAAGGACGAAAAAATAGCGGGAAACGACGCGCGGAAGACGAGCCATAGCACTTGCGCCTGATTGGCGCCGAGCGTGTAGGCGGTTTCCAGCAGGGAGTTATCCACGCGGTTGACTTCTTCGACGACCACGGCCAGCAGGTAAAAGAACATTCCGAACCACAGGAAGGCGATCTTCTCGGTTTCGTCGATGCCAAACAGAGCGATGAATGCGGGAAGGAAGGCAGTGAGCGGCATGGCGCGCATGGGAGCCGCGACGGGGTTGATGAATTCAAACAGCCAGCGGTAGCTGGACATGAGGATGCCGAGCGGGATGGCGACTACGGCACACCAGAAGAAGGCCTGGGCGATGCGCCACCAGCTCATGGCGACGTTGCCGAGGAGGTCGTATTCCGACCACAGCATGCCAAACGAACGGATTACTCCAAGGGGCCGGGGCAGCAAGGAAAAATGGGGCCCCTCCCAATAGGGCAAGGCGATCCAGAGCAATACGATCATGCCCCAGGTGATGAACGGAGCAGCCCATCGGACCCAGGGTGCGACGTCCTTTCGAATGGTGAACCAATCGTTCATTTTGACCTGCGGTCGTGACCTACTGTTCGTGCCAAGTGCCAGTTGGAAAAGTTAGCTGGAAGGGTTGGCGTAGACCTTGATGTCGGTGCGCCGATTCTTCTCGCGTCCTTCGGGGGTTGCGTTGCTGTCAATTGGCTTGTCGGGGCCGTTGCCGGCGGTGCGCAGACGGGCCGCCGGGAAACCATACTTTTGCATCAGGTAGTTCTTGACTTCGTCGGCGCGCGCGTGGGAAAGCTGAATGTTGTAAGCGCGGGAACCGGTCGAATCGGTGTTGCCATCGATATCGACAACAGTGTTTTCGTAAGCGCGCATGGTGCCTGCGAGTTCATCGACGATGGCGCGCGAATCGAGACTCATGGCGGAAGAATTAGGATCGAAATAAATGGACCGGTGCTGGGTCGCGATCGGAGTCGCTCCCTTGGGAGGCTCCTTGTATTCGATGGGAGCTTCGCTGGAGGCCATGGAGAAATTGTCGGCCAGTTTTTCGACATAACGGCGATCGAGGCTCTCTTCCGGATTGAAGGTGTGCTTAATGACGATCAGTTCGCGATACATGTCCTGAGCCATGCCGAGGATATTGGCATAATCGGAATTGGATCCGGCGGTACCCATGAAGGAACGGTTGTCGGCATAATCGGCGAGCTTGACGCCGCCGAGCATGGTCTTGGCCAGGTCGGAGGGGATATTGAAGTCTTTGACGGTCCCGATGAGGTTGTAGGCGCGCTCCGGTTGGGTCTTGATGAACTCGACGCCTTCGAGCCAGCCCTGGGCGAACTTGAGCAGGGTTTGCGGATGCTGGGCGGAAAAGCTGTCACTCACGACCAGAATGTCGGCGATCAGGCGGTTGGCAATTTTAGTGTCGTAGATTTTTTTGGATCCGGGCCGCTTGGCGACGGCATCGCTCATATCGGGGTCCCAGGCGACGGCTGCATCGACTTTGTCTTGCGCGAAAAGGGTCGCCGGTTCGATACCGTCCTTGGTATGGATCGCCTGGTTGAAGATTTCATTGCGCTGGGCGGTGCTGAGTCCGGAGGTCTTGAGTCCATTCCACAGCAGGAAATGGGACGGAGTGTAAGGAGCGAACGCGACTTTCTTGCCAGCCAGGTCTTCGATGCTGTTGATTCCTTGCTTGCCGATGACGCCATCGGCGCCGCGCGACCAGTCGACCATCAGGAAGGCATGCGAGCCGAATCCCTTCTCTTTGAACTGGGCATAGTCTTTGGCATAGACGTCGGCGGTAGTCAGCATCACGTCGACATTGTCGGTGGCGAGAGCGGATGAACCCTCGGTCCAATCGTCGATGATTTTGAATGAGACCTTGAGGCCTTTTTTGCCGTAGATGGAATCGGGCTGAGTGTCGAGGCCGCCATTGGCGACGAGGCCGCCGACGCATCCGACCCAGACGTTAACCCGCACGCGGACTTCGGCGTCGCTGCTGGTGGAAGATGCGGGCAGCAGTAAAGGTTTGGTGGCATCCACGGTTTGCCCGCTGCTGGAGGCGCTCTTACCAGGGCTGCCCGTCCACTTGCCAAGATCGATGACTCCGTATCGATTCAGGCTGTAGCCAACCAAGGCCACGCCAACCAGGAAAATAAGTACCCACCCACCGCGTTCAATTTTCACCGCCATAATGTTGTCCTCCCCTGCCGCTGATCTCCGTGTATCAGGAGTTGCTGAAATCGAGTCGCTTCGAGGTGGAGCGCCGGGCGCCCGCGTCCAGCAGGACGGGTGAGAGGCCCTACGCTCCCACCATCGAAGTTAAGAAGTCCTCTGCTGTTCCTTGGCCGCGATGGTTTTTTCCGCGCTTCCGGGCGCGGCTGGTGAAGGCGATGCCAGGCCCATCTCGATTTTGAATTGCTTCACCAGTTCGGCGGCCTGGAGTTTCTCGGCTTCGTCATCGATCTTGATCTTTTGCTGATCGACATTGCTCATGGCCATATCCATGCGGGCTTCGTTGACCGCGGTCGTCTCCTCAATCTTGCGCACCATCTCATCATGGGTCTGGCTGATTCCCGCGACCTGGAACTGCTCCATCGCATCGGCGACTTTTTTCTGCCACTGGGAGCGGCGGTAATCGGCGATGGCGCCCAGAGCTTCCTGCGTCTTCCGCTCTTTCTCGCGCATAAAGGCCTGCTTGACCGCCATGGCTTTGTCGAAGGCGGCGCGGGCGGTGGTGAGTTGACCCTGATTTCTGGCCAGAGCGCCCTTGGTCTGCTCGAGTTGGGCGGCATAGGTGCCGGCGATGTCGTCGCGATTGGCCTGAATCGCGGACTTCACGCGGGCCGTCAGGCTAGCCACGTCGTCCTTGTATTTGGCCTCTTCTCTTTCGAGGAGGGTGACGTTGGCCTTGACCATGGCGATGCTTTCATTCATGCGCGGCACCTGGTCATTCATGTCGCGGATATTCTGTTGCAGGATCATCTCCGGATCTTCGGCCACGGAGATGAAAAAACCCACGAATGACCGAACCACCCTCGTCAACCGTTGCCACATAGATCCTCCTGTTCAGGAACGCTGCGCTGTCTTCGATGGGGGCGGAGGCGCATTCACATCGCCCGTCGTAATTGGATTTTCGGTGACAAAGTAGCCGACCGCTTCGGCGATCTTCTTTTCTTCCTGCTGTTTTTTCAATCGCCAGCCGGTAAAACGTTGTTTCTCCCGGGAGACTTCTTCGTTATTACTTTGGATCTTGGCACGCTGTTCGGTCACATACTTATCGATCTGCGCCTGAAACTCGCTGTTCTCTTTGTTCTTGCGCGCTTCGAGTTCTTCGGCGGCACGTTGTTGCACTCGTTCGTAGGTGTCGAGGGCGCGGTCGCGGCGAATCGCATCCTGAATAACTTCTTTGATGTCGACACCCGCGGCGTCGAGCGCGACCAGGACGGAAGACCGCTTTACGTCCGATGGTAAATTCCGAATATGCTCGCTCTCCAGCATCTGGGAGACTTTGAGGATGGAATAGCCTTGGGGAGCGGGCGGAATTTCAGCCGCCTTGTAAATCTCGTCAAACGAAGTGGGATCGGAGATGGGAGTCGTAAATTTGGGTTCGGAGGCGATGCTGGATGCGATTTCAGCCACGCTCTGGGCGGCGCTCTTGGCACCTGCGGGAGCGGTAGTGGAGTTCGGCTTGGCGTTTTGCGATTCTTGCCCGGCGTCGGCCGCGTCATCAACGGAAACGATGTAGTTGTACCACTTCTTGGACATTCGGCCTCCCGCTGGACTAACAGCCGCGCAGAAATAGAGTCAAACCCGGTGACCCAGAAAGCTAATTCCCACTGGGGCCTTTGTCAAATGTTTCCATATAGTTCCGACTGTCTTGCAATCGCAGTCTGCCCATTTTGGCCGCTCGCAGCGGGCAGATACGACGAGAAGTTGACGCGCAAGCTATTGAAGCGCACATATTGCCCCGGTTCAATTCAGCTAGAATGATCGCTCTCACCGTTCAAAATGAACCGGTTGGTTGAACGAACGGGCTGAGACGAGGAGCGCGCGTGGCTGCGAACGAACTTTCGTCGATATTGAGCCGGGTAGTAGAGATCAAGGCCGACTATGACACGCGATTGCTCGCGCAACAGTTAGGGACGAACTATCGCTCGCTGATGTATTGGCTGCGAGGCGAGCGGCAGTTGCCGGCGGAGCTATTGCCCCGGATGTGCCTGCTGCTCAAGAACTATGAAGCGCTTGATTTTCTGGAGAGCCAGGCTGGGCGAGTGGCGTTCAAACTGCCGGAGCCGGACATCACGCTGGAACGGGAGCTGGTGGCGGTTTCGCATCTGATCAGGGAGGTGGGGGAAGCACTGGAAAGCGTTGCGGAAACCCTGGCCGACGGGGTGGTCGAAGAAAGCGAGTTGCGGACAACCATTCCCAAGCTCGAAGCCGTGATTCAGGAGTGCGCGTCCCTGAAGTACCTGTTGGAAGACCTCAGTAAGAAGAGGAAAAAGAAGACGAAGAATCATCTTTGAGAAGAGCGACCGCAGGCGGGTGCTGCTCAGGAGCGTATTCAGGCCAATCTCCGCCATATGCCCGTTACCCCACGATAGGTTCACGGCAGCTTACACAGAGCAGGATACGAGCGCAACGAAGGGGTCGTCGGACGTGGCAGACATTGCTCCAACTGTGCTGCATCTTTCGAACCATGTGCTACGCTAACCGGCAGTTGAAGTTTGATAAGGCGCCCATGGGAGACCTCAGTCGTATCGGAGTATCGATCGATTCGGAATTGCTACAGCGGTTCGATTCGTTCATCGCGGACCAGGGGTACGACAATCGGTCCGAGGCGTTTCGCGATTTGATTCGTGATCGGCTGGTTGGATCGGTAGTTGTCTCTGGAAGTGCGCTTGTAGTGGGCACGGTCACCCTCATTTACAATCATCACACCCGCCTATTGCCGGAAAAGCTTACCGATCTGCAGCACGGGTCTCACGCAATTGTCATTTCTACGCTGCATGCGCATCTCGATCACGAAAACTGCCTGGAGGTAGTGGTACTTCGCGGCAAGTCGAGAGAGGTTCAAAAGCTTGCTGACCGCCTCATCAGCACCAAGGGAGTGCAGCATGGCCGCCTGGTCATGAGTTCTCCGGAGACCGTGTCGCATCATCCCCATCGACACCGTTGAGACAAACACGGGGAATCGCCCGGAAGATGCGGGGAGAGTTCCAAATGGCCCAACTCCATCTCGATAAAGTGGCGATCGCCTTTACATTTGGCCCGTGGTGTAGCACGATTATTGGTTTCGTGTCACTCAGTAACACGAACTGAGGGAACGTGTTATGCGAAAGGTTTATGGAAAGTGGCACGCGACACGCAGGGCCGCCGGCGCTGTAACTCCATGGCTGTTCTTGATGCTTATACTCTCGTCTTCGCTTCCGGCGATCGCGCAGGAGAAGACAGCGGCCGCCACAAGCGAAGAGGCTTCTCCGCATCAGCTATCGGGAACTGTGGTGGACACGTCGGGCGCGGTGAGTGCAGGGGCTACCGTGCAGGTTCGAGGTGCGAACGGTACGGTACAAAGGACGACACAGTCGGACACGAACGGTTCCTTCGTCATTTCCGGGCTGGCGGCTGGTAATTATCGACTTGTGGTATCGAATCCCGGTTTTGAAACCAAAGAAATCGCCGTCACCATCGGGACGACTGAGGCGACGCCGTCCCCGCTGCGCATCTCACTGGCTGTGAGCGTCGTGAACACTACCATCAACGTGCGGGGCCGGGAGGATGACCTCATCGGGATTGCCGAATCCGGCGCCCAGGGAACGGTGGGCGCAAAGGAAATCCAGGATCGTCCGATTCTTCGTGCGGGAGAGGTTTTGGAGACGGTTCCGGGTGTCATCATCACGCAACACGCGGGTGGCGGCAAGGCCAACCAATATTTTCTGCGCGGCTTCAATCTCGACCACGGCACAGATTTCGCCATTTTCATCGACGGTATGCCCCTTAATCTGCCGTCGCACGCGCATGGCGAAGGGTACTCGGATATGAACACGGTCATGCCGGAGTTTGTGGAGCGGGTGGATTTCGAGAAAGGTCCTTATTTTGCTGATGTCGGCAACTATGGGTCGGCTGGATCGGCCCATCTGGTGTTTTTCAAGACACTGCCCCAGAACTTCTTCACGGTGGAAGGCGGCATGTATGGCTATGGGCGGGCCGTTTTCGGAGTATCGCAAAAGCTCGGTTCAGGCAGTTTGTTGTATGGCGGGGAAGCGTATCACGATGACGGCCCATGGACGCATCCGGATAATTACTACAAATTCAACGGCCTGNNCCCCTGGTTGGGCTCTTCGGCGCACTGAACCCGACTGACGGCGGCAGTTCACAGCGTTACAGCTTGCAGGCAGAATGGCATCGCCAAGACGCAAATTCCGAGACGAAAGTTACGGGCTATGGATTCTATTATGATCTCGATTTATTTTCCGATTTCACTTACTTCCTGACCGACCCCATTCGCGGCGATCAGTTTGAACAGCAGGACAGGCGGTGGGTGGCGGGTGTGGATGCACACCACACGACATTCAGCCAATGGTTAGGCCGCAAGGTTGAAAATACGCTGGGGCTGCAGGTCCGCAACGATTGGATCCACAACGGCCTTTACCAGACGGAGGATCGCGTGCGCGCGGACAAAGTTGATGCCTCTACCGGCACCATTCTGCCAGCGACCACGGAAGCGGATCGCTTTACGGACACGCAAGCAGGTTTCTATGTGGAAAATAAAATCCAGTGGGCGGACAAATTCCGCACGGTCGCGGCGGTGCGCGGTGAGGCTGGGCACGTTGACGTCACCAGCCTGGTTACCGCGGCCAATTCCGGCACGGCCACCAAGGTGCTGCCCAGCCCAAAATTAAGTTTGATTTTCGGTCCGTGGTCGGATACCGAGTTCTATGCTCAAGGCGGATTCAGTTTTCACAGCAACGACGCGCGTGGCGCAACGCAAACGGTGGAACCGGTTTCTGCGGACAACCCTTACCCCAATACGCCGAGCTCAAAAATTCCACTTCTGGTCCAAACCAAAGGCGGGGAAATGGGGATGCGCACCGTGGCCGTCCGACATCTGCAAAGCACGATTTCGCTCTGGTATCTCCACAGTAATTCCGAACTGCAGCAGGATGGCGACACTGGAGGGACGGTTGCATCAGAACAGTCGAGCAACCGCTATGGCGTCGAATGGGCGAACTACTACACGCCACTGGAACATTTGGCTTTTGATGTTGACCTGGCGGACTCGAGAGCTCTGTTTACGACAATCGACGGAGGTGATGCTGCTCCCAACGGGGCGGGTGGCAAGCGTGTGCCCGAAGCGGTTGGGTTGGTGATTGCCTCGGGTATCACGCTGCACGATGACAAAGGGTTTTCAGGGAGTTTGCGCCTGCGCTACTTTGGACCGCGGGATTTGACGTCCGACGGAATTTATCGCTCAAAGGCAACGGCATTGCTCAATGCGGAGGCCGGCTATCACTTTAAGGAGAGATGGCGTGTTTCGGTCGAATTCTTGAACTTGCTTAACCGCCGCGATCACGACATTGACTACGCCTATACGTCGCGAGTAACGCCAACAGCCATGCCGGCATTCACGGACGTTTTCCATCCTGTCGAACCGTTTCAGGTGCGATTCGGGATAGGACGAACCTTTTGACGAATGCCGGGGTTATCGGCTCGGGCAGGGCTGGAACCGGCCAAAACACCAAGCCTGACCGGCGCAAGGGCTCCAACGACANNTCCTCAGGCCGGCAAAGACTTCAGGGATCAGCGCCCGCTGGTGCGCTGATCGCCCCACGAGTCCGGCTGCACCGCGAGTTCCAGAATTTGATCGGGCAGAGGGGAGACAAACTGAAGGTATCGGTAAGTACTTGAGAATTGGTGGACCTGGTCGGGATCGAACCGACGACCTCTTCCATGCCATGGAACTACAAAAAGTGTAAGTTGTTGACGGCAAAAGGTCAAAAAATCGACTGAGTCGGAAAAAACCGGTAAAATCGCCGGTTTTGACACCAAGTCTGACACCAAATTGGGCCGGGGTTGATAGTGGCGGATCAGCCCTCTTTTTTTCTTCTCTTTCAGGTGGTCAGGTCGAACGCTGTAAGCGCCCGCAGTAGCTTTCAACTACCCAGAAGTTGAGCACCGATCATGCCCCCAGTTCGATATAGAAAAACGCCGGTAACGGACTTTCTTGCCAGTGACTAAATTGTCGCGTGGGCTGGATTTGAACCGCGGACCTTATGGGTTATGAGCCCAGCCGGTCAATCTAACTTGTTGTGGATTCAACGACTCTTACACCCCTCAATACCCGAATTTTGACCCTATTCGGGGTCTATTCTTTTCCCAAGCCTTGCCCAAGTTTTCACCTTCTTTTGCACCCTCTCTAGCGAAAGCCGGTTACGCCAGGATGCCCGTTATTTAGTTTTCTGAGCGTCGGCAGTTTCTTGACGCTGGCCGTCAGCCGCTTGCCAAGGACACCGGGATAGATCGCAGGGGAGGTGATGTCATTCAGTCTAGGAAAGATTGCAAAAAGAGATGCTCCATGGGGCAGGTTGTTCAGTTGTCGAGGATGTCGAGGCCGTAGGGTGATCTCGCGACATTCCTCGTCCGCTCAGGGAAGCCGGACACGCGATCAACGAGTGGTCCTGAATGGCTATTCTGAGAAACGACTACTACCAGGGCCCCACGACGTTACGTTGATCGTAGGGCATCCGCAGGGGTCATCAAGAACCATCAACTATCCTAGGATTTCGGAAGCCGAATCAATGATGGCCAACGAGTTCCTTCCGCTCCCGGCCTGGCTTCTCGGTATGCCAGTACCTTTCGCGAAGATAGTGACGATGCAATTCCTCTTCGTAGTCGCGAGTGATGAGAGCTGTTTCGGTGTATTCCGGAGATCCTTTGACGGCTTCCCGAGTGAGGTTAATGAAGACCTTTGATTCTTCCCAGCTGATTCGTTCAATCCATTGAGTTGCAATCAGAACCTTTTTACCCGGCCACCAGTTACGCGTGTCCACAATCAAGTAGCGAATCGCCCAATCCTCGTCATCCACAACAAAATCCGAAACGTGACCGATCTCTCCGTCCTGGGCCTGAATCGTGCGGCCGGTTACAGCGTTCGTGCTGCGCAGATGCGGGTCGTCATCCTTCTTGTGACGAGCAACTGCCGACCATCCTCCTTGCCGCTCAGGGTAAGCGGAATCGCCCCACATATAAGGCCCGCCCCAGTATGCTGGCCAGCCATAAAACGAGTAGTACTGAATCTCGTACTGTCGGGAGACAGGTTTGTCTGTGAGCAAGGATGGGCTATTCTCAATTTGCTTCTTGGTCAGGTCGACGGGAATGACCTGGTCATCCGTGCGAGCCGGGTCGAGTGCGTAAGGCGAAATCAGAACCTGTCTGCCGCCCAGCCAGCCACCAGTATCGGCAATGAGATATCGAACCGCCCAGCTTCGGTCATCGAAGTAAAACTCTTCAGCCTTGCCGATGTCTCCGTCCCGGGCGCTCAGTTTATAACCCTTTAGATCTCTCGCTAGTCGTAGCATGTGCGTTCTCCTTGGTGACGGCTGCAGCTGTTTCGAAAGGAAACAAACACATCGCCATCGATGCAAGCCTAAGGGAATGAGTGCTCGCAGTCTGATCAATAACGCTCACGACGCGAACCTTTGCGGCGAACATTCCGGACTCACGCGATCTGGAATCGCCGGAAGACGGGCACCTTGATCAGATCCAATAGGAATGCAAAAAGCACCGCTGCCAACAGTGTAGAAGCGACGATCGCAATCGGCAGAGGGCGCATCGCGATACCACGCGTTGCCAATGCGGAGATGATCAAGATGTCCCCGATCGACGAAACGATGAGCCATATACATGGGCGGGAGTTCCACAGATGTTGGCGTTCGCGAATGGCATAGAGGGTAGCCTCGCCTCCGAACACCAGCGCGGTCGCTGAGAGGGTCTGGAGCGCGCCGATATCGAGCCCTAGCTGGTACCTGCCCATAAACAGCACGCCCGTGCAGAACCCAAGAAAGCAGATTCCTAAAACGGAGCATGCAGACACCAACTTGCCGATTTGCCACTGATTGGGCTTTGCCGACGGCCGGACGTTGTCTGCGGTGACAGACATGCCAAGAAAATCACCGGTGATCATGATGATCACCATGAGTAAGGGCGTGAGGATCGCGTGACCGGTGACGATCAGCCCGATGGCGAGGAATAGCACATTGACTATCTTCTTGGTGACTGAGTTAAGCGTGTAGGTAAGGATCCGCTGGAATGCCGACCGGCCCTCCTTCACGGCGAAAACAATGCCACCGAGTCCGGCAGTCGTCAACACGATTCCTGCGGCGGACTTCGCTACGTCCGTTGCCGTGGATACTGCAACTCCAATCTGTGCCTGGCGTAGAGCGGGAGCATCGTTCGCACCATCCCCACACATCCCAACCGTGTGGCCACTCTTCTCGAACGCCTTCACAAGGTCATACTTTCCCTCCGGAAAGACGCCGGCGAATACTACGAACTGCTCCGGACGCACATCCTTCGGAAGCGGGCCGGGCGGGCAGATCGGCCCGTCCAGTCCTACTGCATGAGCCACGATACTGGCTGTAGCCGGCGCATCGCCGGTCACCATAACCATGCGCACGCCCAGATCTTTTAACTCGGTGATTAGAGCAGCGGCATCGGATCGAGGTGGATCACTAAGCGCGACGAGTCCGATGAGTTGCACAGCATTTGGAGGGCCGGCAACAACCGCGAGGACTCTGTAACCTTGCTTCTCAAGTTCATCGGCCTCCGTCGCTCCTGTGGAACTCTCCCCTTTCGCAGAAGCTTGGGACAGTGCTATCACCGTGCCATACGCCCCCTTTACGATCCGTAAACTCTGACCGTTTCCTGCGGTGGCCATCGCTTCCGACATCTTCTTGGCCGGGTCGAACGGTATGAATTTGACGAGCTGCGGGGGATTTCGCTCGCTCTTCTGTTTAGCGGCGCCTCGAATAGCCACATCGACCGGATCCTGGCCACCATCGGCACTTGCCAGCGAGGCCAATGCCAGGACGTACGCTTCACTGAAGCCGGGCATCGGATGGACGCTGTTCACGGACAATTGGTTCTGGGTCAGCGTACCCGTCTTATCGGAGCAGAGTAGATCCATGGTTGCCGCTTCATCGACCGCGGAAAGCCGAGTCGAAAGAACTCCCATTTTTGCAAGGGACCGAGCCCCAAGCGCAGTGGCAAGCGTAAACGTCGCCGGCAAAGCTACAGGAATGGCTGCGAGTACTGCCGTGAGCAGAAGTGGAATCGTTTCGCTCCAAGGCAGCCCCCGGAAGGTCGCATACGAAATCAGCCCTACGATGATCACGCCGTTGAAAATCGCGAGGTTGCGCACGACACGGAGAACAGCCTTCTGTTGCGAGCTCACGACATGCGCCGTGCGTACCAATTCCGCGGTGTGCCCGAATTTGGTTCGTGGCCCAGTCTGGATTACCTTCGCGGTAGCCTCGCCTCGCCGCACGAGTGCACCTGCATAGGTCTCTACGCCCGCGGCAGACTCGACCGCCACAGATTCACCTGTAAGCATCGATTGATCGAGGAGAACGGACCCGTCCACGATCTTCACATCCGCGGCTACCACCGCGCCGAGAGATAGCTTGACCAAGTCACCCGGCACCAACTCCGCAGACGGTACGATTTTCCATACGCCATCCCTCTGTACCGATGCATTCAAGGCAAGACGCGACTTCAGGGCCGCGAGTGTTGCTTGCGCTTTTCCTTCCTGAAAGAGCCCCAAGGCAGCATTGAAAATCAGCAGGAACGCAATCACCGCTGCTTCGGTGACCTTGTGCAGTACTAACTGCAAGACGATCGCCGCCTCAAGCATCCATGGAACGGGAGCCCATAGTTTGTCGATCATTCTGCGCAATGGATGGGGCGCAGCGTTGGGCATGGAATTTGGCCCAATCGTTTCCAGGCGGCTCTGAGCCTCCTGCGTCGTTAGTCCAGATTTATCGGCGAGTGTGAATTCGGGATTGCCGGGAGAATTTCGAGTTTTGGCCGATGCAGGATTGAGAGCTGTCGTCGTCATAAACAGGCCTCCCGCTTCTTCATTCACTCATTCACGCAGACTAAGAAAGCAACTGCGGAGGCGGGCTGAACTTTCGAAACCTCAGGAGGCTCTTGATTGCGGAAATGGCTCTACCGGGACCGCTACAGGTCGACGCCGCACGGCCGAAAGCGAACTGAAATGCGGGGTTGGGCTTGGGTTAGGACGTCCGCCAAACAAGGTCTTCGCCCATTTGAATACCCTCTGAATCGGCTTGAAAACCTTCGACTTACCGCAACTCTCACAGCCGAATAGCGGTCGCACATCTGCCAGGATGGCGTAGGCAACATTGAGCATGATTTGAAATGGCCGGAATCCGAATATGCTAGTGGCGAAAGTCCACGCGAACCATCTGGTGTTAGGCAAATTCCTCAGAGTCTCCGCGACGGCTCCCCCTCCCAGTTTCATCGAGCCATCGGGCATCAGGACGTGGATTGTTTCATAGGCATCCCAGATGTCGAGATCGGGATTGAGCGACCGAAGCCTCTCCGGGTCGTCACCAATGGGTTGTACGAGGATGCTCGTCTCACCCGATTTGCTCCGCGCCGACTTTTGCACCCAATGCCCAATGTGGCGGCAGACAGCGCATTCGTCATTGAAGAGGAGAATCGGCTTAGTCTGCTTCTGGATCGTCGTCAATAGGCCTCCGCTCGTGACTCAAACGGTTGCGTCACCGCTGTCAGGACGCTCGATACTGTCGGAGATGGACCTTCGACTCGTCCAACTTCGTTCTGGTTAAGAAACATGACCAGAGTTGGCGTCCCCTCGATCTGGTAGCTGCTGGCGAGTTCCTGTTCGACTGCGATATTGACCCTGAAGATACTCTCCCGGGGTTTCACCATTTCTGCCACCTTCTCCAGGACTGGCTCGATCGCTCGGCAATGTTCACATCCGTAAGACATGAACTCAACCACGATTGGTCCCTCTGCTTCTAGAACGAGCCGAGTAAACGTGCTGGAGGTAACGGCTTGTATCTTGTCAGGCACCGAAGGCCTCAATAGTGTTTCTCGCGCATGCTCCAGGGTTTCGTTAATCATGGTTGCGTCCGCGCCCGATGTACTCTTTGGCTGAAGCCGCGCCGATTCCTTCGTTAAAGGCTACTTTATCGATGCGATTTTCCCCGGCTTGCTCTTCGACCTCTTCCCTGGAGGCCACCGCATCGTCGGCGCTTTCGATCTCTTGGTTGCCTCTCATGATTGGGACCGAGTCGCCTGCTCTATTTTCACGTGCTGCCTTTTCAACTCTATCTTCCTCAATCTGCTCCTCAACCTCTTCTTCATTAGCCGTGGCATCGTCGTTTATTGAAATCTGTTGGCTCAATCGAGACTCCTTGACCGGAGCAGACGTTTCGACGGTTTTCATGATTCTTGATCCCCTCTGCTATTCAGGGCGCGATTTCACAAACATCGATTGCGCGACAAACTACCAAACAAACAGCCGAGCACCGGACCCGCCGGAACGCACCCTGCCAGTTTGGGTCGAAGGATCGCGAACTGGAATCTCGTCACCGATCTCCGCGTTCGGGAGAGCTGGGCGTGGTGCGCTGATCTCTTCAATCTCTAAGGCGCCGTGGCAGTTCATAATCTCGGCGGCTTGGTCCGCGTTCTTGCCGGTACCGGTTGCGAAAACCATGACACCTCCCCGACGCAGGCCTTGGATATATGCTTCCGCATCACCTTCGACGACTCCGAACGCCGTCAGATCGCGAATCAGATCGACCTCGAAATCGGCGTGTGGAGTACTCATGAGGCCGCTGCCCGGCATCTCGACTGGCTCTCCAAAGACACGGATGTCCTTCTGGAGAAAGCCTTTGGCCGTAAGATCGCGAACGACCCCGTCGGCCGATCCTGAATTCTCAAACAGACCTACTGCGGTTTTTGCCATACTGTCTCCTTTCATTGCGCCTTTCATAAGAGTCGTCGAACCGCGTTCGCAATACTGATCAGAATTGATCAGCCAACCTCAGGCCTGACATTGAAAGACTCATTGATTGCTCTGTGGAATTGGCAAAAAGCCCGGACTACTGGTCTTTGCGCGGGCCCCAAAGCGGCTAAGAGCGGCCGCCTTGGGTAGCCCTGTTGGCTTGTCGGTATGAGGGCACCACTGCTATCGGAGTCTGCGAACTAGCTGATCGAGATGAGATCTTCGACCTTCGTGACGCCCGGAGCTGCCCATGCAGCCTGTTCGGCTTCCTGCTTTTCCGCCCAGGAGCGGACACTCCCTCGAAGCGTGACATGACCCTGTGTCGCCTCGACGGTGATGTGTTTGGCATCGACCTCTGCGTTGCGTTTCAGCGCACTTTCGATTCTGATCTTCAGGTCAACGGCACTAACCTTTGGCGTTACCGTGATCTCGTCGCAAACCCACTTCACTCCCCTAAGAGGCCGAACTGTGCTCTCTGCCTCTTCTTTCTGATATTGCCATTCGGTGGTACCCTGCAGCGTTACGCAACCGTCGGTCACCTGAACCTTTACAGTGTCGGGTACTGAAAGATTACTTTCCAATTGATTCATGGCAGTTCGTGCGATGTCTTCGTCCGTTCGGGTTGCCGACGAAGGTAAATCGACCTTGATCTCGCTCGCGATAGCTTTCGCGTTTGTAACTCGCATTGCCGCGCGTTCGGCAGCCCACTTTTCATAAAAGCTCTCGACATGACCATCGAGCTCCACAACACCGCTTTTGACCGAAACGCCAATCCGTTCGGCACGAATACTGGGATCCCAACGTAATTCCTGCTCGACGTCGGATTGCAATTGTTCATCGTCCTTCATCAGTAAGCTCATTGTGACCTTTCTTTATAGCCTGTTAAGAGTGTTGCTTTATGTTGTCGCCGCTTCATTGATGCTGTGGCCGGTAAGGGTAAGAGCGAATTCGTTTGGAAGTCGCTTTCACAGGGCACCGCAAGTCTGACTCTAGCCAACACATAGGTCGATGTCTGGTCAATAGAGATCACTACTAGACGCTAGCGGCGCGATCTCTGCGGCGAAGCGATCCGCGAGACTGTACCTGCGCCCGAGATGAGCGTTATTGATCAGACGGCTAGCTTGGCACTGCCTATCTTTGGTGGAGGCACGCTCAACGATCTCTGTCCCTCAGCGGTCGCGACCTTCATGCCTAACATTTGAAAGGAAACTAATCATGATTCGTGCGACAGCGCCAAGCAATCCGAGTAATTCCGTAGCGGCAGTATTCGCGCAGCATTCTGGTGCGGAAAAGGCGGTAAAGGAATTGAAAGACGGCGGCTTCGACGTCAAGAAGCTCTCCATCATCGGCAGCGATTACCATTCGGAAGAAAATGTAGTCGGTTTCTACAACACGGGCGACCGGATGATGTATTGGGGCAAGACGGGAGCTTTTTGGGGTGGACTCTGGGGCCTACTGTTTGGGTCGGCGTTCTTCCTGATCCCCGGTTTAGGTCCTATCCTCGCGGCCGGTCCGGTCGTAACCTGGATTGTTGCCGCCCTGGAAGGCGCAGTTGTGGTTGGCGGATTGAGCGCGTTGGGAGCCGGGTTGTTCAGTCTGGGTATTCCGAAGGACAGCATTTTGAAGTATGAAGAGTCGGTTAAAGCCGGCAAGTTCCTGCTGATTGCCCACGGCACCGCGGATGAAGTCCAGCATGCGCGGAATATCCTGCAAAATTCAGGCGCCGAGCAGATTAACGTACATCACCCAGTAGCTGGCGAACCTGCTCTCGTTGCCTGAACCAGGGGCAAGAGTACTGCCATCAAAGGCACGCTGGCAATACCCAGCCACTACATCCGTATCACCCAGCCGCGCGTGTCTCGGCGGCTGGACTGGTTTCTTTGGAGTAGCGATTATGAAAGAACATCTGAAATCGATCATCGAAATACTCAGCAGAGACGCAAATCAGCTGGAACATCATGCCCAAAAGCTCAGACGAATCTCGGCTGACCTTTCTGTCGATCTCAAGCCGGACGCCGAGCTCATCGATGACAGAGCCGCGTCTATCAGAAAGCAAGTCGACCTTCTGGAGCACTGGGAATAGCATTCGCCGCCCGAAGATCGTATTGCTCGACATCTATTTCATAAGGGGGACACATGCCTAACACCGGCGAGAGACGAGAAATCACCAAGCGAGTGAACGCAAAGGAAGCAGAAATGGTCCAGCAGTCCAAGAAGCTGGTGTCCAGAACCAAAGAGATCACTGCAGATGCAGACGCGAAGAACTTGGCGCGTACTAGCGGAACGAACAAGCGGAGATCTCCCCGCAATCCGTAACGCAACCTGCACGAGACACCAACTCCGAGAAAAGGAATTCTACCGATGAAAGCAGTTCTAGTGCGTGGCTACGGTGACGTGAATCAGTTGGCTTACGGGGATACACCTGACCTTAACCCGGGACCGGGAGAGGTGTTGGTCAGAATGGCGGCGACGAGCATCAACCCCATCGACTGGAAACTCCGTCGTGGAGATCTGAAGGCGTTCATGCCTTTGCAGTTCCCGGCAATTCTGGGTCGTGATCTTGCGGGTGAAGTCGTCGGCCTGGGCGATGGAGTCAAAACCAGAAAGATTGGCGACCGTG
>PLBE01000082.1 GCA_003134435.1 Acidobacteriaceae bacterium | reverse complement strand
GGTTTTGGGTGATCGCTGAGGACTAATACGGGATTGGGGTAGACAAGCCGACATAGCTTCGCATTGCGCGCATAGTCTCAACCACTCCGTTGAGGTCGCTGAGAAGAGCGTTCTGTTTCACAAAGTGGTGAAACCGCGCCTTCCCGTCGGGAGTCAGATCCCTGTGGGTCCTATCTCCCACAACTGCAGTGCGCTTAACGGCGCTTCCGTGCTCCTCGTCAAATGCGTTTAGAAACGACACAGGAAACAAATCCTCCAACTCCCAGTCCAGGTTTCTGTAAGGGGCATTTGCATTCTCAACCAGGCTGCGGATCGCATTGGGGTCACAATTGTTCGTTAGCGGCATCAGCGGCCGGAGCAAGAACATCTCCTTGAACTCGGTTAGCCGGATGTCGAATTGCGGCGTCGATCTGACCGCGTAGCGACCGGCATTGTCATTGTCAAAAAGGGCAGCTATTCGATACCGGGGACGGCCAGATGAATCAAACACAGTTGTTGCTACAGCATGAAGAACGAGAAGCTCCCGAATCACTCCCCGAACTCCACCATTATCTTTTTCACCCGCTGGAACGAAGGCGATATCCTCCATAAGATTCGCACCAGTCTTTTTCCGAAGTAAGTGGGACGCAAGCAGGAAAAGGTCGGCGTCGCTCGTACCTTCGACGAGGATCATCCGAGAACGGACAGGATATCCCTTGGACCTCGCGTAGGCCGCCAGTGGATCAAGAACCTCAACCACGGCTTCCTCGCTGGGGTAACTGTGGGCCAGCAGTCGTCGGACGCAGGAAGGGGCCATTGTGACCGAAGGTTACGTAGGCCGTGAATCGAGTACCTCCCCTTGGCTCCCGCAAGCCGAATTCCTCAGACCGGAAAGGTGCGGAGATGTTGCCGAGATCTCCCACTTTCGCAAACGGCCGGAATACTGAGTCGGGGCCGACTGTGGCGCTGACCGGCTTCAGGGATTCATGGTCTGGACCGCGGAGCCAACGTAGGCGCTCCGGAACGTAGACGAGCTGCTCGCTTTCCCTCCAGAGGTTGCGCAGATTGCGGAATTCTCGATCACCCTCCGCATAACGGCTGTTCTGGAAGAGCAATATCGCATATTCCAGCTTTAACTGAGCTGGCAGCCGGTAGTTCGTCGCGTTCAACTGCTGGAGCAAGTCCACCTGGCGATCGAATGCATGCGGCTCCTGGGCGCAGAGCAAGTCATAGGTCAGCCGCATGACTAGCATGTTCCCCCGCCCTGCCGGATGTTGGAGACAATCCAACGCTTTTTGGCGCGCCTCTTGTGAGAAATCAATGACTCCGGCGTCGGGTATGCCAGGACTGGATGCCAATGCCCTCCAAGCATGTGTGAGAACCTCAACTGCGTTCCTCGGTTCAGCTCGATCAATATCCTGCGGAGTATGCTCGAACAGAATCTTCAGCAGACTGTCAGCGTGCGTGCCTAATTGCATGGCACGATAGCCGGCCTCGTTGGTAGACAGCGCAGAGAAGAGGATTCCAAGACCCTCGACGCAGAGTTCCACCGCATGCTCCGGGTCTATCTGCGCGTTCTGTATCAGGTTCTTGACATAGGTCTCAATGGTGAACGAGTTGGACGGGTCTTCTGTGTACGCTCTTCTCGTAGCGTCGTTTCCGAGACCCCGAAGCTCAACCAGACGTTCCTTGGTCGCTCCCGCAGCGGCTTCTGCTCTCGCGAGATCGAAGTAGGCATTGGCAAGGGAGTTATAAAGATTGAGATTCGATTCCGCCCCGGGAGTGTACTCGATGAACTCCAGGGCGTACCTCAGGTCGTCAATCGCTTTGCGCAGCAGATCAACACGGTCTTGGACCGATACCCCATAAACGAACTGGTCGAGAAAGCCTACGCGTCGCCGCGAAATGGCGCAGTGATGGCGGAAGAGCCTGCTTCCGTCTCGTAAGCCCCGAGGCATTTCGTCAAGTGCCTGAAGAACCTGACGCCAGAACGTGGCGAAGCTGACGCGCCCCTGGGTTGGGTCGATTTTGAAGATCGTTGTGGCAAAATCCTCGCCGACTTTTCGGTAAGCGACTTCACCCAGAGCAGGCTGCAGGGAGACCTGCCGAAGCAGCATGAACCGGAGATGCTCGGCACTGGCTGCGTCCGAAAAGCCAAGTTGCTCTCGCAGGGGATAATCGTAGAAGAGCGCATTGACAAAGAGGCGACCCAAGATGTCATGGACGAGGCTCCAGTATTTGTCGCTGTCTCTCTCAATCCTGACAAGGCCGAGAGCAGCCAAACTGGTCTGGAGATCTGAAAGCAGCTGCGAGATAGGCCATTTGTTGTTAGATTTCGCAAGAAGCGCCTCCGGCATTGGTGCGCGCTCTGAACTCAATGCCGCGATTTGCGCGATTGCCAGCTGTACCTCGGGATTGTCGACATTCTGCTTGAAACAGCGGTATATCCACTCCTGGATCGATTCGCTGATGTCGAATTGGCCCTGGATCCAGAACGAAAGCGCGATCCAAAACGCAGCAACACCCTCTACCCAGCGGACGGTATGCGCGCTGTAGAAACTCTCCCACTCCAGAACCGTGCGTTCTATTCCGTGGACTCTCAAGAATCTGTTGAGATGTACTCCAAGATCCTGTGCCTCCTGCATTTCAATCTGGTGCTTGAGTTCGCCCAACATTGGTACTTTGTTGCTGAGGAGACCTATAGGATTGGGGCCAGTGACAGCAAGAACGCAGCAAGGCCGCCCACTCTTTCGTAGGTCATTCCGGAACTTAGTAAGTACGTCCTCGTGAGACTGCGAGTGTAGTACATCAAAAACGATCAGCCACGGAGTTTCGTAACGTCTTGGCGGATCGGCTGCCCCGTCTGCTTCTTCTGGCGACGCGGACCGACTGTTCAGGTCGGACTCGGCTCGCGCACGGACTCTGCTTAGGAAATTGCGAACTTGAAGGGCGTCCGGAACAAAGGGGGCAGGCTTGGCCACTAGCGTTGGGTATCCCAGTTCCGCGCACTTCCAGGCAAGAGCCCGCGCAAGCGTAGTTCCGCCCGCCCCTGATTGCGATGCAATGAATGTGACAACGTTCTCATCGGGGCCAGTAATATCGATCCGCCGGAGGAATCTCAGCAGGTCCTTCTCCATGTCTGGATTGCGGATCCATGGCAGTCCAGCCGCATATGGTCTCCAAGAATAGGTCGGATCCCTGAAGAAACCCATAAAGTCATCGCGACCGAGCTCCTCAGGAGTTAGAACGCGAAGATCGCGCTCCTCAATGAGGGAGTAGTTTCCGAGAACGGGACGCTCAGGTTCATCCAGCGTAGTGACATCGACCTTGTGGAGTTCCCCTCTCACATCCCGAAGCCGGATGACATGCCGCTCTTCAGGATAAATAGAGTCGTATTCCTCGACAATTTGAGCGCTGGCGGCTGCAGGAGAGAGTCTCACCAACGTTGCAGCTGCAAATCCATCGCTCGCATCTACCCAGCCCTGAAGAATGAGGCGAGAATCCGGTTCGGCGGAGACGACCGTGACGTTGCAACGGAACCCAGAATTCCAAATGAGCTGGAAATCCTTCGGGATCGGATCGCCCGCCCCAGCGAGGATGAGCAGTTCCCTAGGAGCCGAGCGGCTCAAAGAGTCGAGCATGGTCATCCGTCGCAATTGGTCCGCAAATTCCGACTGGCCGGGCGCGGAAGAGCGTCCACCAATGAGATAAACAGGCAGTGAGCGATCGGGAAGTTCAATCCGAGCCGGATCGGAATCAATCAGTTGAATATATCCGCGCCTCCGCGTAAGCGGATCGTCGATGCTGCTCGCGGATTGAAGATCGGCAAAAAGAGCTGCGTCGTAGGCTTCCGAAAGCACGAGTTTCCAAGGCAAACCGAGGAAACGTAGGAGAGTTTGGCGATTCAGATCCTGCGGAAGCGCGCCAATCCAGAGTGCGACATCGCGCCTTTCGAGACTGGATACAACACTGCGTGGAATCTGGTCGCTTTGAATGATCTGCTTTTCGAGCACGACTGCGTTCTCCTATGCAGGGCCGTTTTGGGATCCGGTAAACGACTAAGTCCTGCAAAGCTAGAGTATAAGGCGAGCGGAGGAAAGCCTCACGCCAACCTACAAATTAGGAGCAAAGCAGATTTTCATAGCTGGAGCCACCGAGGT
>PLBE01000038.1 GCA_003134435.1 Acidobacteriaceae bacterium | reverse complement strand
CGCGAATGAATGTAGAAGATGTCGCCGGGAAACGCTTCGCGCCCGGGCGGACGACGGAGCAGGAGGGAAAGCTCGCGATAGGCGCGGGCGTGCTGCGTCAGATCGTCGTAAACGATGAGCACATCGCGGCCCTTTTCCATGAAGTATTCGGCGATGCTCGTCGCGGCGTAGGGCGTGATATAGACCAGGCCGGGCGCGTCATTGCCTTCAGCGACGACCACCACGGTGTAATCCATTGCGCCCTTTTCGCGGAGGTTGGCCACGACCTTGGCGACGGCAGAAGCGCGCTGACCGATCGCACAATATACGCAGACCACATTTTGACCGCGCTGGTTCAAGATGGTGTCGATCGCGATGGCCGTTTTACCCGTCTGTCGATCGCCGAGAATCAATTCGCGCTGCCCACGTCCGATAGGAATGAGCGCATCGACAACCTTCAGTCCCGTCTGCAAAGGCACGACTACGGGCGCGCGGTCCATGATGGCCGGCGCCGGGCGCTCGACCGGCAGGCGCTGGTCCCCCGCTACCGGGCCCTTGCCGTCGAGCGGTTTGCCCAACGGGTTGATCACCCGTCCCAGCAAACCGTCTCCCACCGCTATGTCCATGACCCGCCCGGTACGTTCGACTTCGTCGCCCGCGTGCAGATCCTGATATTCGCCGAGCAGGATCACGCCGATTTCGTCCTCATCCACGTTGAACGCGATGCCCAACAGATCGCCACGGAACTTCACCAACTCCTCATACCCCACGCAGGGAAGGCCTGAAAGCGTGGCGATTCCGGTAGAGACATTGGTGACGATGCCCACTTCGCGCAGCGTGAGTCGCGGCGTGAAGGCTTCGCGCACTTGCCTTATTCCAGCGAACACGCTGTCGAACTCGTGCTGGAGGGTCTCAGGTTCCATGTTCATGCGCTCACGGTTTCGGGCTTAGGTGCTTCGGGCTTCGGCTCGGTTTTCGCTTCTGGCTTTGGTTCCGTTGTTGCCTCTACCTTAGGCTTGGGTTTCACTTCCGGCTTGGTTTCAGCTTTTGCTTCAGGTTTTGGCTCAGCTTTCACTTCTGGCTTCGGCTCCGTTTTTGCCTCTGGCTTGGTCTCAGCGTTCGCATCAGGCTTCGGTTCGGTCTTCGCTCCCGGCTTTGGCTCGATTTTCGCCTCAGGCTTCGGTTCTGTCTTTGGCTCGGCCTTAGGCTCGGCTCTCACTTCCGGCGTGGTCTTAGCTTTAGCTTCTGCCGCTGCAGCCTCGTCCTTCTTCTTCAGGAGTTCATCGACGCCCTTTCCCAGCGAGGCCAGATAGTCCGCGATGCTCCACGCCAGCTTTTGTCCATTCGTGGTGAGTTCAATGCCGCTGATTAAATCTGGCGAGGTTTCGAACCGGATACGGATTTCCGCCGAGAAGCTTTCGTTGAGCGCATTTTGAATGGCGGCCCTCTGAGTGGCACCCAGATCAAAGGTGCTCCGCACGACGGCCGGTTCAGACGATGACTTGAGGGCTGCGCCGAGCAATGCCTTGGCCTTCCCGTCCATTTCGCGCAAGCGGCGCGTGAACACCTCTCCCATGCGTTCTTCGAGACTGACCGTAGCCAGATCAGCGAGCGTCTTTCGCGCGATTCCAAAGACTTCTTGCTTTGCTAGGTTAGTGATGGCACTGCCCAGCCTCTTTTGGTCATTTCGCAATGCGGCCGCTTGCACAGCGCGTAAATTATCCGCATCTTTGTGCGCCTCGCCGAGAAGACGCTCACGCTCGACTTTCGCCTCGTCCGCGGCCTTGCCGAGTAGAGCGCTGCGCTGTTGATCGAACACTTTGTTCTTGTTTTGAAAGTCATCGCGTTCTTTTTGTGCCTCGCTCTTCTTCGCATCGGCATCCGCGAGTTCAGAAGCGATGCGCTTTTCGCGCGCGTCGATGGCGTTGAGGATGGGCTTGTAGAGGAAATGCTTCAACAACCACACCAGGATGAGGAAGTTCAGTAACTGTGCCCCGACGGTGAACCAGTCGATGAGCATGGCTCATTTCCCTCCGGTTTGAGCGATGACGTGACTCCAAAACGGATTTGCGAAGATGAGAATCATCGAGACCACAAAACAGTAAATGGCCAACGATTCGATCATCGCCAGACCCACGAACAACGTCCGAGTGATCGTGGCCGAGGCGTCGGGTTGCTGTGCCAGAGAAGTCAGGGCGGTGGCAACTGCCCGGCCCTCGCCGAGCGCCGGACACATACAACCGATGCCGGTGGTAATGCCGGCAGTGGCGATTGATACGACTGCAACGACGGTAACGCTATCCATAAGGAGTCCTTCTTATCGCTAATGTTGCGCTTTCAAAGTTTCCGGTTCTGGCCTGGCTTGGACGACGGCCGCCTTCAGTTTCGGTATGCGGGTGGCGGCTGCAATGTAAACCGTAGCCAAAATGCTGAAGATATAGGCTTGCACCATGCCCGTGAGCAGACCGAGTACGGTCATGAAAATCGGAAAGATAAAAGGCGTGATCGTGAGCAAAATGCCGATAATCATCACCCCGCTCATCATGTTGCCGAACAAACGAACCGCCAAGGCCAGCGTGCGGGACAGTTCACTGATGATATTGAATGGCAGCATGATGAACGTCGGCTTCGTGTAGGTCTTGAGGTAGGCAACGAACCCTTGCTCCCGGATGCCAAACAGAGGTACGGCAACAAACACACACAGGGCCAGTGCCGCTGTGGTCGAAAGTGAACCCGTCGGTGGCTTATAACCCGGAATCACCGTAGCGAGGCTGGCCGTCGCAACGAACAGAAAGAGCGTGCCCAGAAAGGAGAGGTACTTTGCTGGTTCGCTCAGGCCCACTTCCTTAATCTGTTCCTCCATTGCAGTGACGATGATTTCAAGCCCGCCTTGCCAGCGTGAGATATCGCCTTCAGTCTTAAGCTTGCGTGTGATCAGCTTTGCGCCCAACGACATCACGATCATCGTCGCCCATGTCATGACGATTGTTCCGTTGAGTTTCACAAAGCCGTGCTGCCACAAAACCTGCTGGTCGGAAGTTAGATTCACCGGCATACTTCACCGACAATCTGCGCACTCTTCGCCTTTGTACTCGGCACGCGGGTAAGCCAAGTCACCAGGATGCGCGCTAGGATAAATCCAACCAGACAAGAGAGAACTCTGCGCCAATCGCCACGTGCGACAAAGTAGAAACCAGCCAGCGCAATGCCGGTCCGAAGTAAAAGGCTGAAGAAGAACAATGCCGCCGGCTGTTTGGACGAGACGCCCCTCCGAATCGTCCACCAAAGGCCGCCAAAGAAAAACATACCGAGCAAAACGCCTGCGAGCAGCGGCAGTACAAGAGCGGAGACGAGAGCCAACGTTTCACTCATCTTTCTTATCCTCTTTCTTGTCCTCCGATTTGTATGCCTCTGGTTCGTCGTGCATGGCCTTGTCCTGCTGCGCCACCCAATGCCAGGCATTGGCGCATCCGATGCACAACCCAGCGATCAGCAACATGAGCGTCCAGGAACGNNGACATGCCGAGACCAAACCAGACTCCCTGCTTACCCTCCCGTTGCACCCTGAGCTTGCGAGCAGCCTTCGCGGTCACCTGCCGCTCGAATTCCGTCTCCTCGTTCGCGGATTGACCTTTCAGCTCATCGCTCATGTTGAAACTCTGCGAACCGGCCGATAAGGCCACTTTCCATTTTGGAGATCGCGGCGCGAACGTCGCGCTCGCTTTGGTCGAGCGTCAGAAACTCACGTTTCACCGCTTCATGGAGCTGGCCGAGATCCGTTCCACCGATGGCGTGGCGCACCGACACGAGCACATTCGCGCCGGCCTTGACCAACACGCCTTCATCGACGGCCAGGTAAACCGTTCCGTCTTCTTTTGTTTCGTAAGTCAAGATCCCGGGCGCAAGCGCCGCAACGCAGTCGAGGCGGTGAGGCAGGATTCCGAACGAGCCCTCGCGGGTTTCGGCAACGATGCGCAATACGCCTGTTTTCGCTGCGAAAATCTCGAACGGAAGCAGGATCTTAAGATGCATGGGCCTTCACTGGCTCTGTTACCGGTTCTGATATCGGTCCTGTTGTCGTCTCAGGTTTCGTTTCGACTCTCGGCGTTTTCGGTTCCGTCTTCGGTTCCGTATCTGTGTCGGTTTTCGGGCTCGTTTTTTTCGCTTCGTCAATCGCCCCGATCATGTAGAGCGCGCTCTCCGGATAGTCCTTGAACTCGTCTCGCAGAATCCGTTCGCAGCCATCGAGCGAGTCTTTAAGACTGACAAGCTTCCCCTTGATCCCACTAAACTGTTCAGTAGTGAAAAACGGCTGTGTGAGAAAGCGCTCCAGCCGCCGGGCGCGAGCAACGGCGTTACGGTCTTCCGGAGAAAGCTGTTCCAGGCCGAGCATGGCGACGATATCCTTGAGGGCCTCGTACTGCGCCAGGGTCTTTCGGATTTCTTGTGCCAATTTGTAGTGCCGATCGCCGACGATGCCAGGCGTCGCCATTTTTGAGCTGGATTGGAGTAGGTCGATGGCCGGATAAAGTCCTTCGCTCGCCCGCTTGCGCGAGAGCACGATCGAAGCCGAGAGATGCGAAAACACATGCACCGCCGCCGGGTCGGTTAGATCGTCCGCCGGTACATACACCGCCTGGATCGACGTGATGGCTCCCGCGTTGGTATTGGCAATGCGCTCCTCCAGCCCTGACAACTCTGTACTCATCGTTGGTTGATACCCAAGGCGCGATGGCATCTGGCCCATCAAGCCGGATACTTCCATGCCAGCCTGAATAAAGCGGAAAATATTATCGATCAGCAAGAGAACGTCCCGATGCTCGTCATCGCGGAAATACTCGGCCATAGTCAGCGCTACATCCCCGACCCGAAACCGGCTGCCCGGCGGTTCATTCATCTGGCCGTAGACCATTACCATGTTCTGAAGAACGCCAGCTGCTTTCATGGCGCTATAGAGTTCTTCGCCTTCGCGGCAGCGCTCCCCAATCCCGCAAAAGATGCTCATCCCTTTCTGATGCCCGATCATGTTGTGGATCATCTCCGTAAGCAGCACCGTCTTGCCCACGCCCGCGCCACCGAATAAGCCCGCCTTACCGCCGCGTTCCAACGGCACGAGTACATCGATGGCCTTGATGCCTGTCTCGAAAATCTCGGATTTTGTGGAACGCTCGGACAATGGCGGTGGTGCTCGATGTACGGTTCTCCATTGCACATCAGCGGGCTCCGGCTGTCGGTCGATCGCATGACCGAATACGTCGAACATCCGCGAAATGATCTTCTTGCCAACCGGCGCTTGCAGGGGAGTGCCCGTGTCCTCGACCGGCATTCCTCGGGCCAAACCTTGTGTGGGCGTCAAGGCAATTCCCCGTATCCGACGCGCATCAAGCTGGGTCATGACTTCGACCACGATCTCTCGCTCCGCTCCCGCGCGCAGCACCGAGAAGATTGGTGGCAAGTGCCGCTCAAACCGCACATCGACCACGCTGCCGCGCACGGAAACGACGGTGCCATGATGCGAAGAAGGTGATTCATTTCTCATCTGCAGGTCCATGCCGGCCGCGCTTCACGTCCCCCACACTTCAGAAGGTCAGCCGTTGTACCGGATAGGACTCGTTCACGCCGTTGAACTCTCTTCCATCCGGACACGTTCGCCACCACCGGCTCGGGAATCTTGGCCAAATCGCTGCCCAATGTTCTGGCATGGCGCTAACTCCCATGGGTGCTTAGTGCTAGGCCGCGCTTGGGCAGATACATATCTGGTAGATGTCATAGCGGCCGCCACACTGCGGGAGTCCTGCAGACAGTATCTTTCCGTGGTGCTGCCGAATCTGTGCAATTTTGCTCAACAAGACACAGGAGGACCTGGGGAACGGCGCCGGATCGGACTGACCCAGCCGGGAAACCAAGATGACAGCTCAACTATCTCGAACTGACCACGTCCGTGACTATCAAGGAGCGATCACTGTGGAGCCGCTCACTCTTCCCTTTGAACGCTGGAGAGCGATCGCCAAGCAGCAACGATACGGCGACGCGTGTTCAAGACTGGCTCGCGGATAGATATCAGCAAATGAGCAAAACGGAACAGATTGCGGTCGCCGCCGGTGCAATGCTGTCCTCAGTGTGTTCGAATGCAAATCTGCCGCCCGACACCTCAATGGACGAGGCCTCACTACCACAGACTCTTCTAACAGAATGCCCGGTCGACCAAAGGAGATCACATGAAATCGACGACGAAATGCGCACATCCCGCTTGCAACTGTGTACCTGCTGACGGAACCAAGCACTGCAGCGCCGCCTGTGCCGATGCAACAGGACTTTCGCGGCTAACATGCCAATGCCAGCATCAGGACTGCCAAAGTAAACAACTCAAGTGGTAGTCGACGAGTTCTCTTTTGGGTCCGAGCGAACCTTCGTTCTTTGGACAACTCATCAGCTGATCGAGCAGGCCAAGGCGAAACCATGATGCGCGTAGGAATCGCATCGGACCATGGAGGCTTTGCCTTGAAAGAACAAGTGGCGGACAAGCTCCGTGGCGCGGGGTACGAGGTCGAGGACTTTGGCGCACATCAATTGGAACCCGGAGATGACTACCCGGATTTCATCATCCCTATGGCCAGAGCCGTCGCCGCCAAGGACGTTGAACGCGGACTTGCGCTGTGTGGCAGCGGTGTGGGTGCGTCTATTGCCGCGAACAAAGTCGCCGGGGTGCGTGCCGGGCTCATCCATGATGTTTTCTCCGCTCATCAGGGTGTCGAAGATGATGATATGAATGTTTTCTGTCTGGGCGGAAAAGTGATCGGGCCTGCGCTCGCTTGGGAACTGATCGAAACCTTTCTGACCTCTCAGTTCAGCGGCGCGCCACGCCACCGGCGACGAGTCGCTAAAGTGCAGGCGCTCGAGAACCAGGAAGTTGGGGCATGAAGGTTCCATTCGAGACGTCTAGATCCATACGAGAAAGCTCCCGACTCCCATCGGCACAGTTCGGCGGCCGTGAGGAAAAAGCAGGCAGGGATGAAGATGACTGCTGGCCGACACCCCGGCTGGCGTGCTCGTCGAGTTAGGTGAGTGTTTGTTGGGTAGAACGGAGAGTAAGACTATGGCGATCAATGAAATGACTGAGACAGAATCTGGTGCATTTCTGGCGAACGCTTCGCTCGGAAGACTTGGCTGCTCGCTGGATAACCAACCGTACGTAGTGCCGATATACTTTGTGTACGAGCCTGACTATATTTACATCCTCTCGACCTTCGGGCAAAAGACCGAATGGATGCGGAGGAATCCGAACGTCTGTCTCGAAGTTGACGAGATCACGAACCAGTCTCAGTGGATGAGCGTGATTGCCAAGGGCCGCTACGAGGAATTGCCCGAGCCCCAATTTACGTCGGAGCGGGACCATGCACGCACGCTGTTAGCGAAGCGCCACAGCTGGTGCCTGAACGCATTGGCGGAGCGTCAGCTCAAATTGGGCGATGACTCGATTGCCACGCTCTTCTTCCGCATCCACGTTGATTCCATGACCGGACTTTGCGCCACCGGGGAGTCCGCAGAAACTGGCAACGCAGCGCAGAAATGACTCCTTCGGGGCGCATGTCGAGGTTCGTGTTCGCCTTGTGCGTATTACTACTGTTCCCACGCGTACCTAAGTTGTTCTTCCGCAGCCTCGGCGCCGGCCTTGTGCACGATGGCACTCGCGCCGGAGGACGGAGGAGAGAACACAGCAAAGAGCTTCAGGTCGTGACGACCGATGTTTCTCAGATTGTGGAGTCGTCCCGCCGTGACCAGGATCGCATCGTGCTTGTTGGCAATTTCTTTCCGATCCCCAAGAGTCACTTCTCCTTTGCCTTCGACAATAAACATGATCACATCGGTGTCGTCGTGTGCTCCTTGACCAAGCTCTCCCGCAGGGGGAACACTAATCACGACTAGTTCGCTGAAGGCTCCCTTACAGACCGTCTGGAGGAATGCCCGGTTCTTCTTTGCGGCTTCTTTGATGTTGTCGTGGAAAGACAGGACCGTTGATTCCGTGTGCCGAGCCTTGCGTGCCATGGTCA